>JAJEDN010000043.1 GCA_022821495.1 Candidatus Poribacteria bacterium | reverse complement strand
ACGCCTCACTTTTCATCAGATAAAACTCCAACTTTCCGGTGATAGGCAGATGTTGTCTATCATCAGCGCGCATTTTCATCAACTAAATACACAACAACACCTGTAACTATTGACTCAAACAATCTTTTGAGAAATATCAGTTGGTAAATTACCAATCATCTTCATCAAATCCCATTCTCTTCCATCCAAAACCTGCCATCCCTCAAAAAGCATCCACGTAAGTACACCCCAACCGAAGGTGCCTATCAAAAGCCAATGTATGAACTTTATTTGGATCAAAGGGCGTTCAAGGACTTTTGCCAATCTCTTTTTTTCTATCTCAAGCCATCTTCGGCGGAAGAACCGTGCGGGGAAATACCACAGCGGGAAAGTAATCGCCAATATCGCGAGACTAAAAATGTTCCATAGACACGGAATGACTTGATGGCAACTCGGACAAACCAAACCAAACCAATGCCCGAAAGCATTCCATTTTGCCCACAAACGTTGATCATTCAGCGTTTCACAGTGCGGACAAGGAACGTAAGTGCGTTCCATCAGAGGTTTATCACTTTTTTTCTCAACCAACGAGACTTTGGGTTGTCGTTGCCCTAAAATTAGTTCGTTGAATATGAATGTTGGAAACAATATCAAAAATAAAATAAGGGGGTGAGGGAGTGCCCATATTTTGAATCTGTTTTTGTCGTATTGCATCGGATTTATCTCCATGTCAAATGATTGCTTTTCTTAAGAAACCTCATACATTTCAGTCAGATTCATGTCTTTCTGCCTTTCTTCCTTTTAGGTTCATCCAATAGATTCAATAGATTCCCCGAAACCTGCATGAATGCTCCCCATATAAAGCCTAATAACAAACAAACTGGCAACATATCAAACATCAAACCCCATTTTCCTCTCGTCCAAACGTCCCACACCCCGAGAGCTACCCACATGAATCCACCAAAATAAAAGGTGCCTCTAACAAACCACCTGAACTCAAACCAATTTATGGACTTTGCCCGAATTGCCCGAATCAAAGGACGTTCAGGAACATTCGCCAATCTTTCTTTCGCTTTCTCTTTGTCTTTCTCTATCCAGCTCATGAATAAACCGGTCGCAAAGCCAACTACTATCCACATTGGCAAACTTTCGAGCGTCGTTTTCAAATCCCATTCTTTTCCGTTCCACAGCACCTCGAAAATCACCCACATCACCCACATAGATACAGCCGAAGCGAAAACGCTGGGAAATATCAAAAGCCAATGCATGGACTTTGCTTGGCTCAAAGGACGTTCAGAAACATTCGCCAATCTTTCTTTTTCTTTCTCAAGCCATCTTTGGCGGAAGAACCGGGCAGGGAAATACCACAGCGGGAAAGTAATCGTTAATATGGCGAGACTAAAAATGTTCCATAGACACGGAATGATTTGATGGCAACTTGGACACACAAGGCCGAACCAATGTCCAAAAGCTGCCCACAAACGCCTGTCATTCAGCGTTTCACAGTGTGGACAAGGAACATAAGAGCGTTCCATCTGAGGTTTATCGCTCTCTTTATCAACCAACACCACTTTTGGGAGTCGGAGTCCCGATATTAACTCGAAGAACATTGTTCCTGGGAACAACACCCAAAGTAAAACAAACGGGTGCGGTAGTGCCCATATTTTGAATCTGTTTTTGTCGTATTGCATCGGGTTTATCTCCACGTCAAACGGCTGCTCTTCTCAGCCACTTTTCTAACTTCAGTTTCAATCTATATCAGATTCTTCGAGAATTTTTTGATATGTCTGTGATGCGACGTTGTATGCTTTGCGAGCGGCATCGCGTTCTTCTTCTCGAATGCGGTTCACTTTTTTGTTCCAACAGACTTCCACGGCATCCAAACACCACTGCGCACTTCTACGACTTGCTCGGATCGGTTTGTCGTCTACAATGACAAAAACAGGATTCGTATGAGACGACGGGAAGATGCGTAACGCAACCCAACTCGATCTGTCAATAGATGTCTCAAATTGAATAGGGACGACTTTACCGTCAGCGACCACTTTTTGCGTCTCAACTGCCTGACCGTTGACGATGAGCTCAACTGGTACCTTCTGGCTTTCCGCAATACGCGCCCGCTCAATATCCCAATACGGCTGCTGATCCAGAGATCGGTTCTTTATCTCAAGGTTCGGCGTTTCGCCAAGTCGTGCAGCGACACGAGCCGTGATCGTTACCGTGCTGGGTGCTTCCAAATCCAACTGGCTGAGTTCTCCGGTTGCTGTCTTTTCTCCAACCGGTACACCACCGACGGTAAAGTCTAACAGATGGCTTTTACCATCTCCGACATAAGAGCGACCGTCTTTCAATCCTGCTGCCCACGCGTCAAAGTCAAGAGCACCGGGCGGCATTTTCACATAGATGCGACCCAGCCCGACGCGCTCACCGTAAATACAAGGAAAATCCGTCTCGCCACTAATCCGCGTGCGGAAACCGCAATTCAGCGTGTGATACCAGATATTCAGTTCCCAAACAGCGGGTGTATCTACCGTAGAGATGAAATCAACGGCATCGTGAACGACATCAACGATATATTCGTTTGCACCGATGCCATCGAAAGGTGGCATGTTGTAATTGGGGAGTTCGTCGCCGTCCACTTTCAAGCCCCAACCGCTGTGGCTGAAACCCGTTACCGCGCCCTGTTCCTTTGCCCACTGAAGCACGGGTAGATCCCAGCTCGGCCACTCTTCAATCCGCTCAGTTCCTCTGTAGTCGTCCTCTGTAAGCCCTAATATTGAGAGGTGTCCAGCATGCGAGGACGGGAACCCCGAAACCTCCACGTCATACCGCATCACGTAATCATCGGTCGAGAGTTCGTGAACTTTGCCATCAAAAAACTGTTTCTGGAAATACCAGCAGGGGCCCCACGAGAGTACGCAACCGACGTTAAGATCCTCGCCGAGAATATGGCGCATCATGTCTTCAGGTGTAACACCTTCGGTAGGACTTTCGTAGTGTGCACACCCGGCGGCGTGTACATGATGATCGCCAGAACGCCAACCTTCCGCTGCGAGATGAATCCATCTTTCGAGATGAAAGGTCTCTTGATGCGTCTCAGCATTTGGGACGGTAACGGTTTGTGTTTTTATTTTATATTCTGGTCCGCGTGTGTATTCAACAGTATACTCACCGGGCGGCAGGAGCACAGATTCGCCACTGTGCCGATAGATTTGGTTATGAAAGAAGAAATCGGGTGCGAGTCTACGTCCACGCGACGGATACACTCGGTTCAATGCGTCGCGAATGATGAAGGATGCGGTTGTTGGATCTCCATCGAAATCTAACACTTCCAAGATTACCTTTACCGCTGGCACACAATCGAATAAAATAGGCACTTCACTGCGGAATCCGATGTCTTGCGTTCCTTGACCGACGTTGAAACCGAGCATCGCCTCCCGTTTCCCCGCATCGCGGCTGTAGAGTTGGATGATACGATATTCTAACTCCAATCCCGACAAATCTGCTTTCAAGGGAGAGTTCGCATAGACATCAATATCCAGAAAACGGTGTGGAATATCGCTTTTGGGTACAGTCATTTCGGGGTCAGGGCTTCCAGTGGAACGTTTATAAAGCGGTGCGGCATTCTCGCTTTCTGCGGCTAAGGGTGCTGTCACACCAGCCTCGTTGTGAACCTTTACCAAGAAGGTGCGCCAACCCTGTTGCATCAATTCCTTCTTTACGGGACCTTCTTTAACCTTCACACGGCTCTCAGGATTGATATTGACACCAGCCACACAGTGCACGTCAAGAATTTTTTGAATATCAACAATTGCTTGTTTATGGTCTTCGGATGCCAACGCTGTCTTGATTGCTGAAAGGTCGTCTTCAGATAGGGGTGAGCCGAGATAATCCAACGCCTCAATGAGTCGTTCGGTTGCTGATGCCAAGGGCTGAAATTCGACTTCAGCAACCGGAGGCAGTTCATCGGTGAAACCTACGGAAGCAAAGGTAAGGAACAATATGCAGCCGACAAGCAGGAGACGAAATTGGCTGCTAACTCCTTTTCTCGTGATAGTGTTATATTGTCGCATAGTCTACTCCTCCTAACGGCTTGAAAACAGATAGCAACTTGTGGAAACAATTGTATCATAAATCCAGAGCGTGTCAATCCGAAAAGATTTATAAATTGAATCACGTCAGGATATCAAAGGAGGTTTCCAGTTCTAAGGTCTACCGCAACATCATGATTTTAACTAACTAATCGTTTGATTTTTGAAATTCACAATAACTCCGATACCTAAACTCCGAGATGTCGCCTTTTCTCAACGCTATCTCCACTGCGCAACCTTCTTCATAAGTATGCGTGCAGGAACCTCTTGTACAGTGCTCTCGGAGCGAATTCATCTCTGGAAAATAGCGGTCCATTAAGCGACGCTCAATGTCGTAAAAGTGCAACTCGCGAAGCCCCGGCGTATCGGCAATAAAACCGCCGAAATCCAATTTGTAAAGTTGGGTTGCAGCCGTCGTGTGCCTGCCACCTCGTTTCGGATTCACTGCGTTCGTCTTCAATTTCAAACCGGGCTGTATGGCATTCAGGAGCGAGGATTTTCCAACGCCCGATAACCCAGAGAGTGCAGAAGTCCTCCCCTTCATCCACGCTTTCAAATCCTCGATTCCCTCACCGGTTGTCGCACTCGTGACGATTGCTGGATAACCGATTTTCTCGTAAAGTGTGACCATCGCGTCTACCTCTGAACGGTTTTCAAGCATATCAATTTTATTAAAACAGACAAGTGGTTCAATCCCTGATGCTTCGGCGATAACGAGGAATTTATCCAGCATTCGCTGCCAGATCGGTGGCTCTTTTACGGAAGAAACAATGACAAGTCCATCAAGATTCGGAATGAGAATAACCCCTTTAGATTGTGTTCCCTTGCGTTTATATTGACGCTTGCGACGCATAACGGCTGCAATGACACCATGCCTTTCATCAATCACCTGAATTTTGACGCGGTCCCCGACATAGACCTGCTGATTTCTGCTAAACGTATCTCGTTTTCCGCGTAGCGAACATTGATATTGATTCACATCACATTGCACAAGGTAAACGCCATTGCTCGCACGCATCACGACACCTTCGGGAATCCCAACCAATTTTTCGTTATCAAAGAGATACCCTGTCCGTTTGAGAAGTTCCTCGTCCGGTATAATTCGTGCGGTTTTGATGGCACTGAGACACCTGACCCTATTTTTGACAAGCATTTTCTCTGATTTGAGTAGTAATGCGACAACGGCAGGTTTGTCTTCGTCGTTGTCAAGTGCATTCTCCGCATCCCGAATCGCTGGATTCATACCGAGATACACCCTGCTATAGGTGGCGCGCTCCCGCCAGTCAAAGGCTGCGTAATCACCTTCAACAATTTTTTGTGCTTCACTTAAAGTTGTGCCCGCATAAACAGACATTGCCATTATGTTTCAATTACCTTTGTTTTGCCTACCCCAAATCACCGCGAATTTTCGAGAAGGATTCAAGGGGACGTTCGTTAAGACAATGATAAAACGTGATAATCTTTCACCTACATATAATTTTGGATGCACTTTAGGCGGCATCGCGTAAACGATTCAAGGTTCTTTCGCTGCAATCAACCTGACCTTTGTAAAGCGTCAAAGGATACACGATTCGTCTCTGTGCGTCAAGAAGAAATTAGACTGATTTTTCTTGACGTGTTTTACAAAATTGGTTATCCTTTACCAAGTGAACAATTGCTCGAGTGCGATGGAAATATCCATCGAATCATTATATTGAGGACAAGGAGAATACAGATGAAAACGTATCGTGCCGCTGTTATCGGTTGTAGCCGGATGGGTGCATTTATTGATAACGAAGTCCCCGATTACGCAGCGATTAAGTTACCTTATTCCCATGCTGCAGGCTTTTTTGCTGAAGAACGAACTGATCTTATCGCGTGTGCTGATCTGCGTCCAGATGTCATGGAACATTTTGGAAACCGATACAATGTCCCAAAAGCGAACCAATACACTGATTATCGTGAGATGCTTGAAAAAGAACAGCCGGATATCGTCAGTGTTGCCACACAACCGGAGCACCGCGCAGAAATCGTTGTTTACGCAGCAACGCACGGTGTGAAAGCCATCTATGCAGAGAAGGCGATGGCAGCTTCTATGGACGAAGCCGCAGCAATGGTATCCGCGGTAGAAGAAAACAATGTTGCTTTTAATCTTGGTACAAATCGCCGGTGGCATACAGGTTTTGACAAGATGAAAGAGATCATTGACAGCGGTGAGATTGGTAAACTCCGAACCTTGATTATCTATTCAAACGGTACACTTTTCAACTCAGCCAGCCATCACCTCGACCTGATTTTACGTCTGAATAGCGATGCACCCGCAAGTTGGGTCACAGGCTATCTTCCACAAGGCGATTCGGTGTTTGATGGGAATGAACTGCGAGCCGATCCCTCCGGAGGCGGAACAATTCAGTTTGAAAATGGTGTGACGGCACATGCACTGCTAACGCCACGTGGTAGTGAATGGGAAGCGATTTGTGATGGCGGAACCGTTACATGCTGGAACAACGGTTGGCAGTGGCATCTCCGTAAAAAGCAAGATATACCGGGGTGGAGGACATGCCAAGTCCCTGAAACCTTCCCTGATTTTGAACGCACCAGCAGCACAGCAAACTTGATTAAAGACCTTGTTCACGCATTAGATACAGGAGAACCGACCCGAGGCGGCGTCCGGTGTGCGTATGCCAGCACTGAACTGATTTTTGGCATCATTGAATCGCATTTACAGAACGGCGCACGTATTGAGCTACCGTTGAAAGACTCAAAAGTCCGTTTACAAAGAAACCCATCTGCGAGACAACCCCAGGTTGAGTAACCATTTCAATATACTTATCTGAGGAGATTTTCGTCTGATGCTCTCAGATTGATACAGAATATGGGAAGTTCACGGTTGGGAATACTTTCAGACTTCCTTGTACCGACCAGCAAGCCACCCGCTGAGCGATAAAATCGTTCAGCGTTCGGATCCCCTTGAATAATCATTTTATTATATCCGAGGTGCCGCGCTTCTTTTTGTGCGTGCATCATTAACTTTCGACCATAACCTTTTCCAATAAAATCCGGCTCAACAAATAGAAGACTCAACTCTACTTCGGCAGCAGAGATGTGTTCTAAGGAATAGAACCCTACTGCGTTTCTTGCCGCTTCAATCACAAAAGTAGGATTGTTCTCAATATAGGGCTCGTCAATAGTGAGTTCCTCAAGGCATGCCTGCATAAATTGGTCAGAATAACCCCAATACGACTTAGAACGGAATGCAAGTCCACTCAAGTGCTCAACTTCACTCGGTAAAGCTTGTCGAATTTGCAATTTCTGTGTGTTAGACACAGTGCATTTCTCCTTTATGTAGGGACTACAGTCGCGAGGGATGCCCGCCGTATATCGTCTAATTCTTCAGCACTGAAAACACCCGCTTGATAGAGATTCCGATATTCTTCAGAAACGCTCTGACCGAATATCATCAGGTCGTCTGTGTTAATTGTTACAGGTACACCGTTATCAAACAGGACGCGAATGGGATGTGAGGCAAGGTCGGACACACCATCCAGCATCAGGTTGCTCGTTGGACATACATTCAACTGAATTTGATGCTCCGAAAGCCACCGCATGATTTCAACCGATTCTGCAGCGGCGATACCGTGTTGGACTTCGTCCAAGTCAAGGACTTCGACCGTCCGCCGAATTTCCTCCGCGTCCTCAAATTCTCCAACGTGTGCCTTGAGTTTCATTCCAGCATCGCGCGCCTTTTCAAACAATGGTTTCATAACCTCTGGCGGACACACCTCTTGACGGCTATACAAATCAATCGACTGGAAAAAACCTAATTCCACCGCTTCGTGTGCTAACGCTGTCAACTTTGGGTCGTCAGCATTTCCACGTGAGAAGCCGAGTTCTGGACGCAGGTCCGCTTGTGCTCTATACCGCTCAACCAATGCCTCAATAAACGCGCATAGTTCCGTTATGCCACCGGAATAGAACTCTGCCAACCGGATGTCGAAACTCATTTCAAGCATAACAACGCCATCTTGAATCGCATCGTTCATCGCTGACGCAGCAACGAACTCGAAACCTTCGCGATGTTTTATGTGAGGTGCTAAAACCGCGTCGGCGTATGCCATCATCCCCTCAACGCCTTTCATTTTAAGAGGCGGTTTGGTTAGGGGATGCCCCACCCAACGTTCTACGCTTTCCCGTCGTGCACTGAAAAAAGCATGACAGTGAACGTCCGTCTTAGGGGCTGCCTTTATAGCGGTTAAGTTATCTGTGGAAAGTGCTTCAACGAAATTAATAGACATAATATTAGATTTAGAAGTATTCAGTTATTAGTTGTCAGTGAGTATCGCGACCCGGAGTGCTTCGCAGTGAGAATCCTACAAGAAAGAATCCACGATGGGAAAACCGAAATTAGAGGTCAGCAATGTCGCCCCGCCTTGTATATTCGATGATACGCAAGTATTCACCATACACGCGACCTCTCGATACCTCGTGCTGATACCAATCTTCTTTGGATATTTTGACACCTTCATATTCAGCAAGATATGTGATAGGTGAAAGTATTTGAGACAGGAAGAATTTCCGTAAGGTTCGCAAGCAGCGACCGCTATGGTGCGCCTTGCACAGAAATGCGATACGCTCAGGAGAAACGTCATGCTTTTCTAAGACATCAAGACTGAAGGTAACATCCTCAAGCGTGTTCGTTGATCTATCCTGAACGAGGATTACCTCTGATGGAACACCGCGTGCTATGAGCTCATCACGCATTATATGCGCTACAGGTTTGCCTGTTTCAGAATAGAGCCGTCCACTCAAACCGGTGACCATGACTTTTGGAAAGCGACCTTTTTGATAGTCACGTGCCACAGATTCCAGAATCTCATTATCAATAGTGGAAGTCCCAAAGATAAAAAGGAGATCAACGGGTTGAGACTCAGGCGCGACAAACACGATTTGCGTGATACGCTCGATCTCCTCTGGCGATAAATCCTCTACTGCAACTTCTCTCGGAATGGGACGATTCTTGAAATCACTCATCTACTCACTCAATTCAGGCAACTTTTCCATCTGAAAGTATATAGAATCCTCACCGACGATTGTGAATCCCAACCGCTGATAGAGATCAATACCACGAGTATTGACCTTTAGGACTTGAAGCACCACAGATCTCTGCTCAAGATTGGCATCATCAATAATACGTGTCAGGCACGCGGAACCAATACCTTTCCCTTGATACTCAGGAAGGATATAGATCTGATTAATCTTGAGCGTGTCGGAAGTAGAAGATGTTATGAAGAAACCAACATCGGTTTCACGAAACTGGATAATGTGAAAATCGTGCGAAGCGAACTCTCTATTGTGTCGTTCCCGTTGATAGTCATCGTCCCAACCTCATACCTGTTCTATATATTCTCGGTATGCTGCCTTCTTTACGGTAAAAACGAATTCACTGTCGTTTGCGTGTGCCTTGCGAATATTCAACGTCTCCACAGTAAACCTCCACTTTCTGTCCTTATACCTCTTTCTTCGCAACAACGGCAAAACTTACATTGTAAGCCATTTCATGTGTCCAACTTCCCGGTGTAGCCTCGATATCTGGCTGCGTCCAAGCACGTTCCTCAACCCGCTCAATCCGAAACCCGTTGTCCACAAGTCCATTGAATATATCACTCAAATAGTGTCGAAAATCAAACGCTCCATCTGAATACCTGAAAACACGTTCAGAATAAGGTTCGGTGACGCGATAGTATTCACCATCCCACTCCCAAAAATGATTGGCAGGATTCCCAAAATCTACCCGATATTGACCACCGGAGCGTATGATCTTCGACACACCTTTATAGATTTCATGAACGGACGGCACCCAACTCATCGAAGGTCCTTGATAGACGAGGTCAAAAGATGTGTCTTCAATAGCGGACAAATCGCGGATGTTGGCGCAAATTGTCTCGACTGAATAGCCATAATGCTTCGCAGCAGTAATATCTCCGTCAAGCTGACCCTGCGTAAAGTCAATCACGGTTACACGTGCACCAAGCAAACCGAACACCGCTGACTGCTGTCCGCCACCCGCTGCGAGACACAGGATGTCCTTGTCGGCAACATCTCTGAGTAGATATGCGGGGTAGATTTGATAAAGGTGATACGGGATGGGGTCAAGTTTACCTTCAGCATACTTTAGAATATTGTCTTTATCAAGGTCGAGCCACGGCACGGTAAAACCGTTCTTTTTTACGACTTCGGCTTCCCAATGCGATCGATTGGCAATAGTGATTTCGTCATTCATTGTTTATACCATCACACTTTCTATCCACGCTTCATCAATTTCGAGACCGAAACCGGGGGCATCCGACGGAGCGACATAGCCGTCTTTGATGACGGAAGTACCGGGCAATTTGACCATCTCTTCGAGGGGTACACCGGGGGAAGAAACGCCTTCAGAGCGTTCACCCCATGTGATGGCAGGCATCGCAAATGCAAGATGCTGACCGTAGGGATAGTTCATGCCGCCGTGCGTAATCACATTAATCCCACTTGCCTCCGCAATGTGGCAGATTTTTGCTGCCGATGTAATACCACCGCACCACAAAATATCCGGCTGGAAGATGTCAACGAGTCGTCGTCCTGCTGCTGCCGCAAAGACAGTTGGTAGATACCAGTGTTCTCCGGTTGCGAGGGTTTGCCATGGGATACGTTGACGTACTGTTTCATAACCGACAAAATCATCAGCGCGAATGTAATCTTCCATCCATTTCAAACCGTAGGGTTTCATGGTTTCGCAGACACGCACCGTATGTTCAACATCAAAACCCGTCCAAGCATCCAAACTCAAATCAACCTTGTCGCCGATGACCTCTCGTGTGCTTGCGACTAATTCTTCAAGTTTTCGTAAACCTTCCAACCCGTGTTCGGGTCCCCATGGTGTGAAAAGTTTCGTGGCTTTGAATCCAAGTTCCATATACCATTCCTGATCGAAACCGGAGGCGTAGCAGAAAATCTTTTCCTTTTGCGGTCCACCGAGGAGCTCATAGACAGGTCTCTTCAGAATTTTTCCTTTCAGGTCCCAAAGCGCACAATCAACCGCACTGATGGCGTAACTCGTCAAGCCGGTCGCGCCAAAGGCAGTTGACCGCCGCACCATCATATCCCACAATTTCTCAGTCGCCATGCAATTTTCGCCAACAAGGTGCGGGGCAAAGTGATCATTAATGATTCGGGTCACCGGGCCCGCATAAAGCGAGATACCGAATCCCCAGGTGCCATCTTCTGCTGTTACAATACACGCGGGGCGTTTCCAATCCGAGCTGGAGATATGTTTCTCTTTTCTGTCGGGCGCCGGATAGCGGGAGTCGGGACGATTCATCGGAAATGTTCTGGCTCGACTCGGTGTGCGTGGTGGCGTTGTCGGTTTTGGGTTGAGTTCGATTTCTACGACGCGAATTTCTTTAATTTTCATACAGTTTCCTTTCCGTAAGTGATAGGATATCTGAATACGATGTCTTTGTCGGTTAGCAACAAATCTCCTCAGAAAATTCAGGTATTGTCAACAAGCCAGCAGTCCATAGAAAGACTCTATCTCGTTCTGTGAGCTCGTTTAGGTATATCCACGCGATGTCCACCAGAATCTGATTCCCTTTCAGTTCAGGGTCACTTCCTAAAGACACCTCTTGTGTGCCTATTTCTATCAAATAGGTGTAATATTGATCATTAGGTGCAAAGGTAACGATAGATGTTGGGCGGATCACCGTGCCTTGCACACGGCACTCCTCCCGAAGTTCTCTCAGTGCGGCTTGTTCCGGCGTTTCATCTGCTTCAATACGCCCACCTGGAAGGCACCACCACTCTTCTCCTTCATGGTGATGTTTGACCATCAGGATCTTTTTCTCCCTATGAACGATGCACTGGGCACGCGACATTCACAACTCCTTCATCCAATGTCCTATCGAAAACGTAAGGAAACCTCTTTCAAATCTTCAAAATCTTGCTATACATGACCGCATCACCATCTGGATAGAAATTCTTCAAACAGTCTCTAATCGAAATCCTCGTGATTCATAGAAACCTCGACCTTCTTCGTTCCTTTCCTCGCAGAAAAGGTATACTTTCCACAAAGGATGATTAATTTTCACAAAATACTCACGCATATCTTCAAACGCAGCCTCTAATAACCGAGTTCCCCAGCCCTGCCGTCTATTATCCTCTTCAAATATACCGAATTCCGTAATCTCAATATTGTGACCTGATGCCACACGCCAAACGAGTTCACCAAGAATTGTTTCGTCTTCTTCCAATAAACGAACCGCACGATAACCGTGAAGGTAATCGCCATAATGGTCAGGCATGTGGTCTTGGGCTTGAACAATGTCTATATGCACGGTATATCTTTTAGATTCTCTTATAAACAAAGGAAATTTCTTATATTTTTTTAATCAAAAAACGGTGTACGTCTGTCTAAAACCTTGTAAGTAACAACTTGAGTTATCGTGTGATAAAGGCTTATGAAGACGCTGTTATCTTTTCCGACTGTGCTTATTTAAAGTATAGCATCTTTCGTTGTTTTTCTCTAACAAAAACAGCGTTTCTAATTTCCACCACTGAAGGGTGGATGTAATAACATACGGAGGTAAGAAGTGAAACACAGCGTGAAAGTTATTATAGTTTTAGCCGTTGCCGTGAGTCTCTGGTCTACAAGCGCGTTCGCAGCGGATCTTACGGAAGGACTCGTCGGTTACTGGCCCCTTGATGGCAATGGAAACGACGAATCAGGTAATGGAAAGGATGCCAAATTGGAGAAAGGCGCGAAATGGTCTGACGATGGCTGGGTGAACGGTGCCGTTGATTTTGATGGCGGTGGTGGACACGTCGTTGTCGATGATACGTTTGAATTGACAACGACCGCAATCACGGTGATCGCCCGGATCAACGGCTGGAAAACGATAGATTGGTCGGGAATTGTCGTCGGCCGAAGTGATCCAGCATCGTGGTGGATGGGTGTCGCCGCGAACAACACGCTAACATACGTATGGAACAACAACTCCGCACTGACCTGGAACTGGCAAGGCGCGCCAGAGATCCCAGAAAATAAATGGGCGTTGGTCGCGATCGCAATTGAACCTGCTAAAGCAACGAGTTACATTTATCACAGAGACAGTGACAAACTTGATGCTGAGGTAAACGACATTCCCCATATCGAGCAGACGGTTCGGAATTTAAAGTTCGGGTGGGATGAATGCTGCGGTGCCAGATACTTCAAAGGGCTGATTGACGAAGTAATGATCTATGACCGGACGTTGAACGCCGATGACCTTAAAAGATTGGCAACTGTTGGGCTGCCTGTCGAGAGTAAAGGGAAACTCGCAATCACTTGGGCAGCACTCAAACAAGATTAGTTATCGGTTATCAGTTTGCCTCGCAGTGAGAGTGAAGAAGAGTTTTTGTAACAATCATCGCCACTTTGGGGCAAGCCGATGTGAAGTGAATTATTACCAGAAAACCTCTTAACCGAATGCCGAAGACTGACAACTGACACCTTAAAGGATACCCTCCAATTTGGAAAAAGTCCCTTTTAGGCAATACGCCGCACTCCTTTCACAGTATCTCAAACCGCAGTGGATGCGCGTGACCCTGCTCGCCATCTTGATGTTCACTGGAATAGGTTTAGCACTCTTTAAACCCCAATTTCTCCGTGATGCCCTCGACACAGCGACAGAGGAAGACGGGACGCGAAGGGTAATTATCGCTGGCTGTGCGTTTTTCGCAATCGGGTTCCTCGGGCAAATACTGACGTTGGTCAACACTTATTTAGCACAGGATATTGGCTGGCGAGCAACAAACTGGATGCGCGGCGATCTTGCATACCACTGTCTACAACTTGATATGTCCTTCCACCATGAACATACACCCGGCGAGATGGTCGAGCGTGTTGACGGCGATACGGCAGCACTATCAAATTTTTTTTCCGAGTTTATAATTCAGGTAGTAGGTAGCCTATTGCTGCTCGGCGGCATCCTGATTGTGATTACCCTTGAAGACTGGCGTATCGGTATTGCCTTGACCGCGTTTGTAGCCATTTCCATCTTCATCTACAATCTCACTCGGAACATCGCTGTCCCTATCTACACTGCTGAGCGCGAAGGCTATTCCAGGCTGTTCGGATTTTTTGAAGAACGGTTAACAGGTATCGAAGATCTTCGCACAAACGGCGGCATCGGCTATACCACAGATCGGTTTTACGATGTGAATCGGGATGTATACGGTCGAGCCGTAAAAGCACACGTGATCGGACAAGTCCTCCAAACAATCAGCGGTGTGCTTTTTGCATTGGGGATTGCGCTGACGATGGGAATGGGTATCTACCTGTATCAGATAGATGTGTTCACGATTGGGACTGTCTACCTTGTCATCCATTATACGGCGATGCTCCGACACCCGTTGATTATGATTAGCCGCCAGATTAACGAACTGCAACGAGCCACCGCGGGGTTCAAACGGATTGAAGAACTCTATCGCATCACTTCAAGTATTGCGGATGGAACGGAGACACTTCCAGCATCAGGTGCACTCGGTATCGAGTTCGACCATGTCACATTTGGTTACACTGAAGATGAGTCCGTGCTAAAAGATGTTTCATTCCAATTGCAGCAGGGGAAGTCATTGGGATTACTGGGACGGACAGGTAGCGGTAAAACAACGATCACTCGCCTCCTATTTCGGTTGTATGAAATTAACAATGGACAGATTCGCGTTGGGGGGAAGCCAATTGATCGAATTCGGTTAGACGATTTGCGGAACCGGATCGGTATGGTTACACAGGATGTGCAACTCTTCAATGCAACAGTACGCGAGAATTTAACACTTTTTGACGCCGAAATCACCGATAACCGGATCCTGTCGGTTATTGAAGAACTGGATTTATCCGAATGGTATCAATCGCTGCCGAATGGGCTTGATACTCTTCTTGAAGGCACGGGTCTGTCTGCCGGGGAGGCGCAGCTGCTGGCGTTTGCAAGGGTTTTCCTCAAAGACCCGAAAATTGTTATCCTTGATGAACCCTCTTCAAGGCTTGACCCCGCAACGGAACAACGGATTGATAGCGCAGTGCAGCAGTTATTAAAAGGACGGACAAGTATCATCATTGCGCATCGACTTGGCACGGTTCAACAGGTAGACGATATTATGGTACTTGCCGACGGTGAAATTCGGGAACACGGTGAACGAACTCGGCTTGTTCAAGACCCTGATTCCGTCTTCTCGCAATTGCTGAAAACAGGGTTGGAGGAGGTGATCACATGACGACTGGGCAAGCGTCATTTCGCCTCATTCGTTACCGTCCATTCCTTTTTCTCAGTACGATCTTTTTCCGTGGATTAGACGACCTCATACCGTTCTTCGATGGAATTATTCGGAAGGCATTTTTTGATGCCCTCACTGGCGAATCAGGAGCAGGAGCGAACCCTTGGACCTTCGTTGCGCTCTTCGTTATCGCCTACCTTGGGGATCACGGTGCTCTCATATCGTCAGCATTCGTATGGGCGCGTTGGCGTTATGCTATTTCAACGCTGCTCCGAAAAAACTTGATGACAGCCATCATGAACATGTCGGCACCGCAGAAGGTCTCAACCGCCTCTGGCGAAGTGACAAACCGGTTGCGGGACGACGTTCAGGCGATTTTGAGTTATCTGGAACAGTATATCCACCTATGGGGCAACCTTATCTTCGCGATCCTAGCGATCATTTGGATGGCTCGGATTAATGTAGCAGTGACAGTTATCACGGTTACCCCGTTTATTCTGATTATTACAATCGTCAACGTGTTAAAGCCATTCATTCAGCGGTATCGTACAGAACAGCGTATCACTACAGAACAGTCAACAAATTTCGCTAACGAATTATTCCAGTCCATTTTAGCAGTGAAGGTTGCGCGAACGGAGTCGAATGTGATTGCCCATTTTCAGAAGCTCAACGATGCCCGCCGCAAGGCAACTGTGGTGGATAACGTGTTCAATCAACTCCTTCGGTCTATCAGTGTCAATATTAACGAACTTGCCACCGGCGTGATTTTGATTCTCATTGCAGAACCGATGCACTTAGGAGAATTTTCAGTCGGCGATTTCGCGCTTTTCACGACGTATATCGGTGACGTTGCAAGAAGTGGATCGCTTGTCGGAGGTATAATGGCACAGCACACTCGGGCAAAGGTCTCGTTTTCCCGTATGGAGCAGACTGTTGATGAGATGCCGGTGGCGAAATTAGTCGAACACACACCGGTATATCTGCGGGAAAATCAACCACCGCTTACTATCCCTCAAAAACGCGAGGCGGATCAGTTGGATGAACTTACTGTTGAGGGGCTTACATACCGCTACGACGGGGACGCATCTGGAATCGCTGACGTTGACTTGAAAATCCCAGCGGGCTCGTTCACTGTTATTACCGGACAGATCGGTTCTGGCAAATCGACACTGGTGCAAACACTCTTGGGGGTTCTACCGAAACAGGCTGGCGAGATCCGCTGGAACGGAAAGATCGTTGAGGATCCGAAGTCGTTTTTCGTTCCGCCGCGTTGTGCGTACACCCCGCAGACCCCGAAACTCTTCAGTGAAAAACTGAGCGATAACATTCTCATGGGCTTGCCGTGGGATTGGGACGCGCTAAACCGTTCGATTCGTCTCGGTGTCATGGAGACAGACTTGCCAACGCTTGAAGATGGTCTTGAAACTGTCGTTGGACCGCGTGGCGTCAAGTTGTCGGGGGGTCAAATGCAGCGCACCGCAGCAGCACGCATGTTTATCCGGGATTCGGAATTACTCGTTTTCGACGATCTCTCGTCTGGACTTGATGTGGAGACGGAACAGACCTTGTGGGAACGTCTCTTTGAAACAAGACGTGCCACCTGTCTCGTCGTTTCGCATCGACGACCTGCGCTACGCCGGGCAGACCAAATTATTGTTTTGAAAGAAGGGCGCATTGAGGCAGTCGGAACACTGGACGAACTGCTCGCTTCTTCCGAGGAGATGCGCAAGTTATGGGCAAGCGACTGAAGTTGTGTCGAGCATAAAACTTTGGAAGGTTTTGCTTTAAGTAGTGTCCAAGTAATTCCAAAATCTTAGGACTTACGCAGCCCCTTTGCAAGCGGGGTTTCAAACCCTGAAGAAATACCCAAGCAAAAACCCTGCAGGGTGTCATACGTCCGTTATCATGGAAAAATGCGTAAGTCCTGAATCTACTATAAAATAAAAAAAGGCTCTTATGAAAATCAAGGTGTTTTTGGGACTGATATTTTTGATTTTTTCAATGTTTCTGTATGTGTCCGACATAACTGCTGAATATGAACCTTATACGCGACTCAGTTTACCCGAAGGTGCTAAAACGCGCCTCAATAAGGGATGGGTACGTGAAATTGCGTATTCCCCGGACAGCACGCTTCTTGCAGTAGCGGGCAGCATCGGTATTTGGATCTATGATGCACAAACCGGCGAAGAACGCAATTTGCTCACCGGACATCTGGAGCCGATCAGCAGTGTGGAGTTTAGTCCAGATGGACGGACACTCGCAAGTGGAAGTAGGGACACGACTGTCCGTCTCTGGGATGTCAGCACTGGCAATCCTATACGCACACTCAAAGGGCATCTGGGTCCGGTCAGGAGAGTGGAGTTTAGTCCAGATGGACAGACGCTCGCAAGTGGAAGTAGGGACAAGACTGTCCGTCTCTGGGATGTCAGCACTGGCAATCCTATACATACACTCCGCATAAGGCATACGACGAGTCCTGTCTATATCTATAGCGTATCGTTTAGCTCAGATGGACGGACACTCGCAAGTGGGAGTGATGACAAGACTATCCGTTTATGGGATGTGAATACTGGAAATCTCATACGCACACTCACAGGGCATTCGGATGTGGTTTGGAGCATGTCGTTTAGTCCAGATGGACAGACACTCGCAAGCGGGAGTAGGGACAAGACTATCCGTCTCTGGGATGTCAACACTGGCAATCCTATACGCACGCTCCTCATAGGGCAGAGTCATGTCCATATCTATAGCATGTCGTTTAGTCCAGATGGACGGACACTCGCAAGTGGGAGTGATGACAAGACTATCCGTTTATGGGATGTGAATACTGGAAATCCCATACGCACACTCACAGGGCATACGGATGCAGTTTATAGCGTATCGTTTAGTGCAGATGGACGGACACTCGCAAGCGGGAGCGGGGACAAGACTATCCGTTTATGGGATGTGAATACTGGCAATTCTATACGCACACTTACAGGACATACGCAAGCTGTCACAAGTGTATCGGTCAGTCCAGATGGACGGACACTCGCAAGCGGGATTTATCAGCAAATTTTTTTATGGGATGTAAACACTGGCACTGCCCTAAGCACGCTCACAGGGCATACGTTGGGTGTCAAAAGCGTATCGTTTAGTCCAGATGGACAGACGCTCGCAAGTGGAGGCTTTGGCAATCATGGTATCCGTTTATGGGATGTCAGCACTGGCAATCTTCTGCACAGCCTCTTGGCCGCAGGGATCCAGAGTGTATCGTTTAGTTCGGATGGGCAGACACTCGCAAGTGGGACTTATCAGAAAATCCGTTTATGGGATGTCAGCACTGGCACCCCTATAGGCACACTCACAGGGCATGGGGATGTGGTCTGGAGCGTGGAGTTTAGCCCAGATAGACAGACGCTCGCAAGCGGGAGTGGAGACCATACTATCCGTTTATGGAATATGAATACTGGCACCGTCCTACGTACACTCACAGGGCATACGTGGGATGTCAGAAGCGTATCGTTTAGCCCAGATGGACAGACGCTCGCAAGCGGGAGTTACAAGGAAATCCGTTTATGGGATATCAGCACTGGCACTGCCCTACGCACACTCACAGGGCATACGGATGCAGTCTATAGCGTGGAGTTTAGCCCAGATGGACGGACACTTGCAAGTGGAAGTGGGGATAATACCATCCGTTTATGGGATGTGTCCACAGGTAATCCCCTACGCACACTCACAGGGCATACAGATGCGGTCTGGAGCGTGTCGTTTAGTCCGGATAGTGATACCCTCTCGAGTGGGAGTAGCGATGGCACGATACTCTTGTGGACACTCGCCCGGGCAGACTAACCCTACACCTTACGCTGACTGCAGGCGAATTTACCATTACGCGGAAGATGCTGATACGAAAGTAAAGGATTCGGAAGGATAGTATGAAAGTTCAGAATCCTTGAAAGCACAATTGGAAAAAGACAAACGGCAAGGCTAAAATATGTTTCACTTTTGATCCGTCTAAACACATTTCTCCGAAAAATCTACCGATGAATCGAGGAAAACACTGTGAATTCAAACACCGTTCACACACTTAACCCCGGCACAGAACTATTCGTTGACGACATGCTGATTGCTTCCAAGTACGGTGTGACGCGCACCTTACATCAATGCATAAAGCATGATGTTTCTGTCCTTAAACCCGACCCTGATAATCCGTGGGAGCACGGTGGACCCGATCAGTCCCGACGTGTCCATCTCTACGGTACCACACTATACGACGCAGCGTACGGAAAATATCGCATGTGGTACATGTGTCGCATGGGACCGCATTGGCGGTTTGAAGCGAATGAAATTCCGGGACTCTATGTCCCACGTCCAGATCGGAATCCGTCAACATATAGAGGAAAGACACACGACGCTTACGGACGAAAATTCGTTGAGAATGACCGTGGCGACCTCACCTGCTATGCGGAGAGCGATGATGGATTGACCTGGACGAAACCGAACCTCGGTCTCTTTGAATTCAACGGAAACCCAAACAACAACATCGTGTGGGACCTCCACGGTGCCTGCGTCTTCCGCGATGACGATGAACCGGACCCACAGAGACGGTATAAGATGATCGGTTTCTGTCGGCGGTATCGGAACGTCTTTCTGCTCACGTCACCGGATGGCATCCGATGGGACGATTCAGATTTCCTCGAACCGGTTGCTGATCGGGACAACGAAGGCGCGTTTAATGTTATCTATGATAAAAAAACAGACCTGTTCCGAGCTTATGCCCTGATACGTGGGGACGATAAAGACGCAAGACGTATGATTGCATACACCGAAAGCCCAAGCCTTGAAGGCCCCTGGAAACCGCTCGAACCAATGTTCGGCGCAACGGATGCAGACGATGCAGTTGGCGTGCAAAGATATGGCGCGGATCGTGCTGAAATCCACAACATGTCGGGTTTCCGCTATCATAACATCTATATCGGTATTCCTGGCGTGTTGTATGTGACGGGACCGGGCGCAGCGGAACATGAGATTCCGATTGATGGCCCGATTGATGCCCAATTCGTTAGTAGCCGAGATGGATTCAATTGGGAGTATCCCGACGCTGACCGAACGCCGATTATTCCACGCGGTGAAAGTGGCACATTCGACACCGGTATGATTATGGGAACCGCTATAGAACCGATTATCACTGACGATGAGATTCGTTGGTACTATACGGGAACCGTCCACACCCACGGTGCCCAAATGAAGGATAGACACAAGGAGATTGGGCTTGCGAAGTGGCGATTGGACGGCTTCGTCTCGCTTGATGCGGAAGCGGAAAAAGGTATCGTTGAAACTGTCCCCTTGCAGCTTCCGGACGGAGGATTTGAAATTAACGCAGATGCGAGTGAAGGTCAAATCGGCGTTGAAGTGCTAACCGCTGATGGACAGGTTCAACAAGGATTTTCGATTGATGATTGTATGCCGTTGACAGGAGATAATGTCCGACACTCGGTGCAATGGAAATCGACGACGTTAGCGAACGCTACGCAGCCACTGCGACTCCGATTTGTGTTGAATCGTGCAAAACTATACGCGTTCCGAGTAGGGGTAAACGCCTAATAATGACACTTGTGTTATAATTAAACAGCTTGAATTTCCTCGCCAAAGGAGAAGTGAATGGATACGTTATCGACACACAGAGATTCCCCGGAAAATCGTGTGGACAACCTGTTGAAACTGGAAGTACTTGAAGCGTTTGACCGGACTGCGTTTGAGCACGATGGATATTGGGTATGGGAAGGGATACTAACGGATGCTGCCCGTCAGCAGTGGACAGCCAGCTTACAGAAGTTACAACAGATGAACGATGCGATCCTCATGGATACGGAGTGGAATGCTATCGACTTTGAGGCGCGGGGGTTTCCGCAGCCTTTGCCAGAACAAATTGCGCCGGCGTTTTTGGCGGCGTGCTGTGGTGGTTCAGAGCAAATGCCCAGTTTCCTCAGAACCGCTGAGTTGCGTCAATATATGCATACTCAGGGGCTGTTCGGACCGGGCAACGCGTTGGTCACACATGGGTTCAAGTCACAAGGTGTCATGCCGGAATACTTTCCTGCAGGATACGACGACTTTATAATGGACGTGACATCTGCTCATCCACAGATGATGGCACTCTTCAGGAAACTTTTCGGAGACCGATTTATACTCGATCACTGCTTCATGCTCAACCGGGCACCGGGTTCAAAAGGGCGCCGGTGGCATGCACACCAATATCGGGAGGGACAATACGAAGTTGATGACCCGATTGGGACTGGACACGCGCTTACCACTGATTTTCTACAACAGCAGTGTATTCGGACCTTGTGCTATCCAGAAGGGGCAACTATCGAGGATGGCGGCGAACTTGCGATTATCCCCGGTGCACATCTCTATCGGATTCCGTACAAATGGAGCACGGAACGACCCGATGATGACGCTGCCATGAAGGCGGGCTGGCTGAAAGGCAAAATTCACGCTTTCACAGGGCAGCCGTTGGAAATCGTACACCTCTCACTACCGCCCGGAAGCATGGTTTCGTTTGTCCATCACATGCCACATTATGTTGGCTATCGGAAGCCAGGGATGCCGACCCGATGGGGACTGCTTATGGCGTATCGAACGCCCGACTCAGAAGCAGATCCATCCAAATGGACAAATGGCATTCCGACCCATTGGGTGGAACAGGCCGCGGCCCAAGGAAAACTATCCGCTGCGGCACAGCGTGTATTTGAGGCAGATAATCCTCAATAGATACCTCTAATTTTATTCTCCAGAGTTACTGTCTGACATCTGGATCCAGTTCCTTAGCCTTTTGAAAATCCATCTGTGCGGCTTCCTTCTGCCCAAGTGCCTCTTTTGCACGCCCGCGATTGTAGTAGGATTTAGCACTTTTAGGGTTAATCTGAATAACTTTATCAAAGTCAATTATTGCTTTTTCATAGTCACCGAGCATAAGTCTTGCAACACCGCGATCATTATAAACATCGGTATACTCCGGTACTAACTTAATGGCTTGTGTCCAGTCTTCAACAGCTGCCTGATATAACTTTCGTGCTTCCTCTGCCTTCCCGCGGGAAGATTTGGATTTACCAAGTTGGAAATGAGCATATCCTCGATTGTGATAGGCTGCAGCATCGTCTGGGTTAAGTCGAATGACTGTATTATAATCGGCTACAGCCTTTTCGTGATTACCAAGGTTGGCGTTAATACTTCCGCGCCCTTTGTAGGCACTAATGAATGCAGGATTGAGTTGTATGGATATATCAAAGTGAGATAATGCTTCAGGATAGCGATCGGATTGGTATTTCTGTTGTCCCTGAATGCAGTAAGCGTGGGCACGAATATGGTCTCGTTTACGCCACTTTCCCAATGGTTCGGTTGATCCCGGCTGAGCAATCAATGCTTTGAGCGCATTTGAAGGCATAGCATAGGCATAATGTTCACCTACAGCAGTATTAATACCTATGACTTGTCCCTTACTGTTTAACGCAGGACCCCCACTATTTCCACCCGAAATTACAACTTTCATCCAGATCGATTTACCACCGTTCCGGATGCTATCTATAACGCCTGTCGTGACTTTATATCCCCCGCCGGGGTACCCCACAGCAACAACAAGTTCACCGCTTTGGAGTACGTTACTGTCCCCAAGGGGTAGCGGGATACCTTCACCTGCAATTTTTAGGATGACAAGATCATTTTCTACATCAAACGCGGTGACTTCCTCAACCTTCCAGATTGCTTCTTCATTCCTGAGTGTTACATAAGCGGGACCAGTTTTGGCAACGCTGTGGATGTTCGTTGCGATCTTGTCTTTCTCTACAAAAAAACCGCTACTAACGGAAAATTTATCATCCCAACTCAATACACGGACTACGGAATTTATAACCTTTTCGGATGCCATATTTGCTACAGGCTCATTAACATTCTCAGGATACTTCAGACGAGTGTATCTATCAAAATCAGTGATACCCTCGTGATACAACTGCTGTATTATTTCCGCGTTCCCCATCTCGGATTTAATATCTCCAAGTTTACACTTCACAATTCCCCGTTTGTGGTAGGTATCGGCATTCTCTGGATTAATATCAATGGCTCGCGTACAATCTTCAATTGCCCCCTTATATAGCTCTTGTGCTTTCCGTACATCTCCACGGTCAAAGGCGAATGTTCCAAGACGAAACTGCGCAGATCCCCGATTGTTGTAAGCATCAGTATTCTCCGGATCAATCTCAATGGCTTTACCACAATCGGCTATCACTGATTTATACAAATTCTGCGCTTCCTTAGCATTGGCGCGTGTGACTTCGGATTCGCCAAGCTTGAACCTTACACGCCCCCTATTACTATAGGCATCAGCATCTTTTGGATTAATATCAATGGCTCGCGTATGATCTTTAATTGCTTCCTTATATAGCCCCTGTGCCTTCTCTACATTCCCACGGTCGTCCTCGGATTCGCCAAGTTTGGACCTTACAAGTCCTCGATTATTATAGGCATGCGTATGCTCTGAATCAATCTCGATGGTCCGTGTATAGTCTTCAATCGCTGCTTCATACAAACGCTGCGCTTCTTTAGCATTCCCGCGTATATTCTCGGATTCGCCGAACTTGAATTTTGCCCATCCCCGATTGTTATAAACATCCGCATTCTCTGGATCAATCTCAATGGCTCTACCGAAATCAGGTATTGCGCCTTCAAAATCATCGAGAGCCAACTTGGCACCGCCTCGATTGTTGTAGGCATTGGCATACTCTGGATCAATTTGGAGGGCTTTATCACAATCGGCTATTGCTTCTTCATATAAACGCTGTGCTTCCTTAGCGTTGCCATGGGCAGCCTCAGATTTGCCAAGCTTGCGCTTCACAGCACCGCGATTACTATAAGCAATCGGATGCACAGCATCAAGTTCAATGGCTTTATCAAGGTCGAGAATCGCATCGGCATAGTTACCGAGTATAGCCTCTATAGTTCCACGACCATGGTAAGCATCAGCGTCCTCTGGAGCCATTTTGATAACCTGCGTCAAGGAAGCAATCCCGTTAGCATAGTTACCGAGGCGAGTCTGTGCTCTTCCGCGCTCGTAGCAGGCGCGGACATACTTAGGATTGAGTTCGATGGCTTTATCAAAGTCAACGATCGCGCCCGCATAATCTTTAACACTGAATTTTTCTACACCTAAACTGTAATGTGCCTCAGTGCGGATTTGTTCTCGCTTTTGCCACGCTGCTAAAGGTTCTACTGGCATGGACCTGTCAAGCAATGCCTCAAGCGCGCTTGAAGGCATCGCGTAACTGTAAGAGCCGACACCATACGGCACGATAACCCCAATGACTCGACCCTTATTGTTAAGCACTGGACTGCCGTTGGTCTCTTTAGAAGTCGTTGTTTTTATCCTAAGCCATTTATTATTCTTTCGGATGCTTTGTATACTGGTGTCCGTGACCTTGTATTCTCCATCGGGGTAGTCCAGAATAGAGATAGACTCACCAATTTCAAGCGTATTGCTATTTCCTAAAGGCAGTGGTGTGCCTTCACTCGTGAGTTTTAGGATGACGAGTTTGTTTTCGGTATCATACGCAACAACACCTTCTATTGTCCAACTTTTCTCCTCGTCAAGAGATTTTATAGAAATGGGACCCGTGGGTGCGACGACATGAATGCTCGTTGCGATCTTGTCTGGTGCGACGAAGAACCCTGTACCAGATGTGTTCTCGCTCTCAATCAGGACGATGGCATCTTTTACTTTTTCTGACGTTAAGTCGACAGTTGGCGCGATGGGTTTCTCAGAAATCAGCTGCGGTGCCCGCGCACAAGAGATAAAAAGACCTAATGTTAGTAAAACCAATAAAGATTTGATGTTTCGTTTCATGAATGGATACCTCTAATTTTATTATTCAGCGTTACTGTCCGACATCTGGATCCAGTTCCTTAGCCTTCTCAAAATCTGCCTGCGCTGCGTCGTGTTGCCCAAGTGTCTCTTTCGCACGTCCGCGATCGTAGTAGATTTCAGCGTATTCTGGGTTAATTTGAAGCGCCGTATCAAAGTCCTTTATCGCGCCTTCAGCATCACCAAGCGCAGCCTTGGCAACACCTCGATTGCCGTAAGCATAAGCACTTTCTGGGGCGAATCGTATCGCTTCGGTGAAGTCTTGAATGGCGGCTGCATATAATTCCCTCGCACTCGCTATGTCCCCGTGATCCACTTTCGTCTTACCGAGTCGGAACCGTGCATATCCACGATTGATGTATGGTTCAGCATACCCTGGATTTAGCCGTATCGCTTGCGTACAGTCTTGGATCGCCTCTACATATAGTGTTTGTGCATCCGTTATGGCTCCCTGCTTTATTTTTGATTCACCAAGGGTCGCCTTCGCTATACCGCGATTGTTATATGGATCAGCAAGTTCTGAATCCAGCGCAATAACTTGCGTCCAATCGTGAATCGCACCTTGATAGTATGCTTGCCCTTTCACTATATTCCCCTGATTCGCTTCAAACTGACCGAGGCGGAATTTGCCCCCCGCGCGATTGTGGTAGGCATAAGCATCTTCAGGGTTAAGTTTGATGGCTTGCGTGCTGTCCTCAATTCCAGCTTCATATAATTGCCGAGCCTTCTCCAGATTTCCTTGAGCGAATTCAAGATCCCCAAGCGTGAATTTTGCGAGCCCGCGATTGTAGTAAGCACCCACCTTCTGATGATTTAGTTTGATGGCTTTATCAAAATCAGCAACAGCTTCGTCATAGCGATTCGCATTGTATTTATGTTGTCCTTGAACGGAATAGATATAGGCACGGATATGTTTTCGTTTACGCCACTGCGTCAAAGGCTCTGCAAGCCTTGAGCGATCAATCAAAGTCCTTAGCGCGTTTGAGGGAATGGCGTAGCTGTAAGGATTTTCTACGGCAGAAACGATTCCGATGACTTGTCCTTTACTGTTCCGAACTGGACTACCACTGCTGCCACCAGAAAGACTGATTTTCATCTGGATCCACCTGTCGTTAGTGCGCACACGATTGACGATTCCTTGTGTGCCTCTGTACTTCCCACCGGGGTAGCCTGTGGCAACTATTACGTCGCCTACGCTAACAGCATCGCTGTTGGCAAGTAGAAACGGTATGCCTTCACCTATAACCTTTAAAACAACGAGATCGTTTTTAACATCAAATGCCATTACACCCTCAACACTCCAGACTTTCTGCTTATCAGGCGATTTTATGAAAACGGGTCCGGGGCGTGCGACGACGTGAATGTTGGTTGCGACTTTGTCAGGTTCCACGAAAAAGCCGCTCGCAGCCCCATGTCTGCCCTCTACACGGACAACAGTAAAACGGTTTTTGCCTTCAGGCATTGGGCCGACCACAGGACCTTCAAAAATCTCTTGGGGTGTTCGCGCGCATGAAAACAGAACCCCTAAAGTTAGCAAACTGAGTAAAGATATTCTGTAGGTTTTCATGCAATGGATACCTTAAGGAATAAAGGAAAGGACGCTGCTATAGATATGTCCTACTCTGGGTATAATATTAGAAGGCTTGCAGTTTGCGGGTCTACTTGTCCCGTTTGAATTTTTATCACAAGACCAAGTTGTGTAGTTTGAGAAAGGGAGCAATATACCCTTTGAGGCGGCTCATGCGGAGTACATGAAAATATCCTCTTTATTTTTACGTTTCGGTTTCAACACGCGTCTTGCGACCTATTATAACCCACATCCGCTGTCTCGTCAAGTTTTCCGAAGTTGTAAAACTGAGATACAACTATTCATTTTCATCTTTCGTTGTGAACCACTTTACTTTTTTTAAAGAAATATGAATTTTTCAGAAACCCGAAGGTTAAAGGTTTTAGTGTCAATAGGAATATAAAAAATTTGACATTTACGCCTAAAATATGTTACAATACTTAACATATATGAATTCTAAATAGGACTCTCGGATGTTTTATTTATCGTCTATCACACTGACGCATAAAAATTGCCGCTGCACGTTCATCGGTCTTGGTGTCGTGCTGATTGGTATTTCATGTCGCGCAGTGGTGGCGAGTAAGTGAAGCATAAAACACTTTCCGAATTACACAATATAACGCCCATCACTGAACACCACAAAATGAGATTTCGGTGAGGGTCTTTCTTTTTTAAAGGATAATAAAATATGACGTTTGCAGGCAGGAAAATCTAAAAAAGGAGAAAAGATGCACCACAGAATCGTTCTTCTGATATTCGCGGTGATCGCTGCAGTGACCTTGAATGTTGAAGCCAACAAAGAAATCAAACCGCTGTTGACGCATGAGGCGATCGAAATTGATGGGCACCTCAACGAAGAAGCCTGGTCTCAGACCCAAATGATTGACGACTTTACCCAACAATTCCCTAATGAAGGTCAACCAGCTACCGAGCGCACAGAAGTTCGTATGTTGTATGACACAGAAAAACTTTACATCGGATTTGAGTGCTACGATTCCGAACCTGATAGGGTTGTTGCCAACGAAATGCGGCGCGACGGGCAACTCTGGCAAAATGATAATGTTTACATTATGCTTGACACTTATGGCGATAAGCGGCAGTGTTTCTTCTTTCGGACGAATGCCCTCGGCGCGCTGTCAGACACTGCTGTCACTGATGGCGGCGAAAACCTCAACGGAAGTTGGGACTGTATCTGGGAAGCTGCGGGACGACAACACGAAAAAGGGTGGACAGTCGAAATTGCGATTCCGTTTAATCAACTCCGGTTTAAGAAAAAAGATTCGATGGTATGGGGTGTGAATTTTGGACGCAACATTGCAAGGCTTAATCAAACGACGCAGTGGATTCAGGTGCCTCGGAGTCAGAGTTGGCCCGGGACATATCATCCGATATATCAAGGTAAACTCACAGGGCTACAAGGTATTGTGTCGCCATCCTATTTTGATGTTAAACCGTATCTCCTCGGTGGTTTGGCAAGGAATCTCGAAGATGGAGACTGGCAGCGTACCACTGAACGCGACCTCGGATTGGACATGAAATACGGTGTAACCTCTAACCTGACTTTAGATTTGACGCTGAATACCGATTTCGCACAAGTAGAAGCGGACCAGGAAGAGGTTAACCTCACACGATTTAGTCTTTATTTTCCTGAGCGGCGCGATTTCTTCCTTGAGGGTAGCGGACTATTTGCCTTTGGCGCAGGGATCGGAGGTTTCGGTCCACCGCCGTTGTCGATTTTCTATAGTCGCAGCATTGGGATTGAAGATGAAAAGGAGGTCCGGCTGCTCGGTGGCGGTAAACTAACGGGAAAGGTCGGTGCTTACAGTATAGGTGCGCTCAACATGACAACCGATGCTTCAGGGGAAATTCCTATGACGAACTTCTCTGTGCTAAGAATGCAACGTGATATTCTTAGCGATTCAACCGTCGGCTTCATTCTCACTAACCGACAAAGCGATTTCGGTAGCGATTACCATCGCAATGGAGGGATAGACCTGTTTCTCAGACCACACGATCAGTGGCGGATGCGTGCTATGACGGCTGGGAGTTGGTCGCCAGATCCAGAAGAACGCGATATGGCATGGTACCTCTCAAATGATTGGCGAAACAAGCATTTCCGCGTTAATGCTTCTTATCTTGACATCGGTCCCCAATTTACGAGCGAAATGGGGTTCATGCATCGAAGGGACATCCGGTCGCTCATGTTGAATACCAACTACGAAGTCCAAATCAGTCGGTACGGTATACGGGATGTCGGCGCAGGCTTCTCCGGTGGTTACCTACTCAATCACGATAACACACGCATCGGTTGGGACATCGGGATCGACGCGGATGTGATTCGGTATTCAGACGACGGGCTTAATCTTGATTTCCGACGATTTTTTGACCGCGTTGATGAATCCTTTAGTATCGGTGATGTGGAGATTCCTGCTGGTGATTATGAGATGAATCAGGTTTCGCTAAGAGGGTTCACCGAGAGTAGTCGTCCGTTTGCTGTATTCGGCCGCCTGGATTATGGAGACTATTTTCACGGCAACCGCGTGGGGGTCAGCATTGATAGTCAGTGGCGGATGACGTATCAACTCGCGATCGAAACCCGTTATCAACGCAACTGGATTAATTTGCCCGAAACGGATCTGTTCACAACAAACGTTGTTGGCGCACGTATTAGTTATGCACTAAATACCCGTTTCTTTACTAAATTATACACACAATGGAACGATAGTGCGGAACGGGCAAGCGCGAATTTCTTGCTCAATTACATCTACCGTCCCGGAAGCGATTTTTACCTCGTATACGATCAAGCGTGGGATACATCGGACGGTTTCCACGCGCACGACTGGACAGTCTTGAGCAAATTTACCTATCTATTTAGTCTATAGTATTTATAGATTAAAGAAATACCAAATGAAACCGAACACCCCACTTATGTCGTATTATGAGATTGGGTTTTACGCCTTTCTTAGATTGATATGGCGGCATATTGGATTTGAGGCGCGTTAAGGACACCCGTAGTAGACATTTCAACCGCGCATGCTGTCTCGGTACTTGCACTCAATTTATCTATAACTGCGGGGGTCAAAAGCACACTTCCAAAATTCAAAGGGAACTCATAATATGATACAAACAAATAACTTTGCATGCCACAATATTCACTTGGAGACTGAACGTCTGAAGCTTCGACCCTTCAAAGATGCCGACTTTGATATTGCTATTCCGTTCTACAGAGATCCTGAATTTCTAAGTGCGATTGAGGAATCCCCACCTGATAAACCGATAACAAAGGAATATCTCAAAAAGGCCGGTAAATTCATGAGGGATAGCGGATTTCTGTTTGCAATCGTGGAAAAAGCAAGTGGACGCACAATTGGCGAAGTCTGTTTGCAGTGGATGAACTTGGACCGGGCAAAAATTGAGGGCGAAAAGATAATGCGCTTACCTATCGGGATTTGGGACAAAACCCTGTGGGGTAAAGGTTATGGAAAAGAGGTCGTGCGATGCTTGATGGCACACGCGTTTGAGAAGCTGGAAATTGACAGGTTCTGTCCAGTGGATGTTCCTGTGGACAATATCCGTTCAAGAGCGTTGTGGCAATCGCTCGGATTAACGATCACACGAGAAGTGGACGATGGAGAGATATTGGATTATGAAATCACACGATCAGAATATGAGCGAATTTATCTAAAGTGAGATTTGAATAGTGCTCTAAATCAACGGTTTATAGTAAAATCCGAAAATAAGTTTACAGTTCGTCCCGTCGTAGGGGCTGGGTAACCCGGTTTCCCCTACGATCCGACCGTGTGTGCAAATAATTATGGGATTTACTATAATTGAGATAGTGGAGATTGCATGGGTTGAGAATCTACTTCCCCTCGGTTTATCGGATGGCATCAAATTGAAATGCGATGTTTCCCAAGGGGAAGCGATCTCTTAGGATATAGGAGAATTAGGCGAAGATTCCTTTGTCCTGGAACTTTGCCGTCTTCAAAACGAAACCGTCTAAGAGAAGATTACTCCCACGGATGCAGCACGACTTTACCGCATTCTCCGGTCGCCTGAAGTTCCCATGCTTTCTGGACATCACGCATCGGGAAAGTATGCGTGATAAACGTGTCTATCTGTTCGGATGAATCTTGGATCATTTGCATTAATTTTGGATAAACACCGAGGTTGTAGTGCCAATTTCCGCGTAAGACTAAGCCTTTCCGAATCATGTCTCGACTCGCAGCAAGCGGAAATTCTCCACCTTCGCCAACGAAGGTAACCTGCCCTTTTCTCCGGGCGGCATCAACCATTAACCGATGCGCCGCAGATGCGCCAGAGCAGTCCACCGCTTTGTCAACACCGATTCCGTCCGTAAAATCTCTGATCTGATCAAGGATATCCTCATCGTTTGGGTTCAAGACAAGATCTGCGCCTAACTTCTTGGCAAGTTCAGCACGATATGGATGGCTCTCTACACCGATGACACGCGCACCACGATAGTGTGCGTTGATAATGCCACCTAACCCGACGGGACCTAACCCGGTAACCATGACTGTATCCAATGAATTGACTTGCATCTGCTCCATTGCGCCGAACGTCGGTCCCAATCCACAGCATGCCATCCCCGCGTGTTCATAACTGACACCTTCTGGAATCGGCGATAACAGATCTTCCATTTTGTGCATATACTGCGCATAAGTTGATGAAGCGGGATCCGTTTCGATGAGTTCACGAATGTTCCGTCCGCTGGTACAGTGAATATGCTCACCGATGGCACACATCTGGCATTTACCACAAGCGTTCTGTGGTTGCACCACTACGCGGTCCCCTACCTTGACGCGTCCCGGTTGTGCAACTTCAACGACTTCGCCAGCGGCTTCGTGACCGAAACTATCACCGGTGCCTCCATGTATGAACCCTTTATACTCTGTACACATCGGGACAGCGTGAATTTTGACGACAACGACATCTCCACCCGCCTGCGGATCCGGTTTCTCAACGACGCCCCCTTTTTGATCACCAAACATTGCTGCTACTTTCATATATATTTTGCCCAAACCCCGGATACCTGATAAAACAGGATTTCGCCGCGAAGAGAATGGACTTACCTCCTTGAAAAATGTGTTAATACCATAGCATATACAATCAAAATCATCAACGCAAAATTAATACAATCCACGCTGGCTTTTTTGACAAATTCCACGCAATATGGTATTATGCTAACAAAACCCAAGCTGCTACCTAATTGAAAAAGGAAGTTTAGAAGGGAAAAGATGACATCTGAACAGACAGGATTAACACCTTCAGAAAAGAAATTCTATCAAGAGAACGGGTATCTCATCCTTGAAAGCGTCTTTGCAGCGGATGAATGCCGCAGCTTCGTTGAACACCTTGAAGACCTCCATGCAGGACGTAAGCAGCTTGACGGGTTTTTTCAGCAGGATAAGTACGGATCTCGGACCTTTAATCAGCACCTCTACGACCCGCGCGTATTGGATTTACTTATCGATTCTCGCTTACATAAACCCCTTGCGGACTGTTTTGGAGACGAACCGGAGGGTGTCCAGACGATGCATTTTTATGAAGGGTCGGAGCATCCATTTCACCAAGATCAATACTACTTACCTGACTGTATGTCGGCATGGATTGCGATGGTCAAGGTAGATGAGAACAACGGACCGCTCGTCGTGCAACCCGGTTCAAGCAGGCGGCGGTTAATTACGAAAAGTGATGTGCCTATGACCCTGCTACCGGGAGAGACATACGAGCTGCAACAGCACAATCGATATTTTCCAGCTGTTAAACAACTCGTTCGCGAAAATGGCACGGATATAATTCAAGTTATGGTGAATCAAGGAGATGTCATCCTCTTTGATGGGAAGTTGATTCACGGCGGCGCGAAAATTTTGAAACCCGGCACCCGTAGGCATGCGTTGGCGTGCCACTATATCCCGTATCACTCCGAAAATTGGGAGCGCGATTGGCCTCGCATTTCGTTTGATGGCAGTCGTCGGATTCACTATCATTAAGCTGCAGAAGCATTCAGTTGCCAGTTATCAGATGTCAGTGAGTGCCGTAATCCGGAGTACTTCGCAGTGAGAATCCTGCAAACGGGACCGATAGGTGAGAAACTCATGTAGCAGGGAAGAGAGAAAAATGATATACTTGTTTAGGTTAGAACAATATATATAACTCAAAACACAGCGGTTCGCGGCGAGGGATGTCACATTGATCGCCTACTTTTAACAGCAAGTTTTGGAAACTACACTAAGGGAGGAAATACAGTGCGATACTTATTGACTTTTTGGATCTGTTTAATTTTAATAAGCGGTTATTGCTTCTCGGTAGCTGCGCAGGAAGCAGCACAGCCCGCAAAACCCGAGGCACAAGAAGCACCAGCGAAAAAGAAAAAAGAGTTTGAAGATTTTTCTAAAGTCACTGAAGACAGTAAAAGTTATCAAGGTTTCTTTAGGCTATACGAGAAAAAAGAAAACCTCTATTGCGAAATTCAACCCTCACAATTAGACCAGCCCTTCCTATGCATGATGAGTCTTTCACGCGGTCTCGGAAGAGGGTTCCTCATTTCAGGCATGACGTTGGATGAGTGGCTGCTTGTCTGGCAGCGCGTTGGTGATCGTGTGCATCTCGTGCGAAAAAATGTGCGTTTCCGTGCTGATAAAGGGACACCGACCGCGCAGGCGGTTGATTACAGTTATAGCGACTCTGTCCTATTTTCTCTTAAGATTGAGAGTATACATCCGCAACGGCGGAGCCTCTTGGTGAATGTTTCACCTGTCTTTATGTCTGATCTACCACCGATGGCAGGTAGGATCGGCGGCGGTGCTCGATTTGACAAAACGCGTAGTACTTGGGGAGCAATCAAAGGTTTCCCGAAGAACGTTGAGCTGCGGGTTCAAGCAGTGTATACAGCGAGTGGTAGCAGAGAAACAGTTCCTGACAGCCGTGGCATCCAGTTGACGCTGCACTACAGTCTCGCAAAACTTCCATCTAACAACTATCGTCCTCGGTTGGCTGACGACCGTATGGGGCATTTCATGACAACGGTCAAAGATTATTCGCTCCAAACCAGCGATGCGCCGTATGTCCGCTACGTCAACCGGTGGCATTTGGAAAAAGCGGACAAGAAGGCGAAGCTTTCACCGCCGATGGACCCGATTATCTTCTACATCGAAAAAACAGTGCCACATCGTTTCCGTCCTTACATTCGCCAAGGGATCCTGGAATGGAACAAGGCGTTTGAAAAGGCAGGTTTTGTCGACGCGATTGAGGCGCGGATTCAACAAGATTACGAGGATTGGGACCCAGAGGACGCACGGTATAATACGATCCGATGGGTCGTTGACGCAGGCTTCGCTATTGGTCCGTCCCGCGTGAATCCGTTAACAGGTCAGATATTGGACGCGGATATTCTTATCAGTGACAGTTTCATCAGATCGTGGCAGCGAGAATATACAACCTACTTTGATGAACTCGATCATGAACGCGATCACCCGATGGATCACGATTCACGGTTCCATTGTCAGATGGCATCCGGGTTGGCACGCCAGATGGGGTTCATGGCGAGCGTCCTACAAGCACGTGGCGTGGTCGGCGAAGACGGTGAATTACCGGAAGAATTTATCGGTCAGGCACTTAAATCACTGACGATGCACGAAGTCGGACATACGTTAGGACTGCGGCATAACTTTAAAGCGAGTACAATACATTCGCTGGATGATCTGAATAAGAAAAGCGACGAAGCACTCCTCGGTTCTGTGATGGAATACGACGCTGTAAACATCGCACCTGAAGGCAAAAAACAGGGAGATTACTATACAACGACCATTGGACCCTGGGACTATTGGGTGGTTGAGTATGCCTATAAATCGATTGATGCGGGCAACCCTGAAGGTGAATTAAAGGCGTTAGGGGCAATCGCGTCCCGTGTCGCAACGCCAGGACTGACGTACGGCACAGATGGTGATGCATCCGCATATCAGTACAGGGATTTAGATCCGTTGGTCAATCGGTGGGATCTCGGTTCGGATCCGCTCGATTTTGCCAAACAGCGACGCGAGATTGTCGTCGAACTCTGGGACAAGGTTGCTGACAAGGTTACAAAGGAGGGGATGGGGTATCAGCGGGTCAGGCGTGCCTTTGGGTCGCTGCTCGGTGAATACGGTTACTCAATGTATCTCGCGAGCCGTTATATCGGTGGACAGTACCACCACCGCGATCATCGTGGTGATGAAAACGGGCGTTTACCATTCGTGCCTGTTCCTGCAGCGAAACAGCGTGAAGCCCTTGAATTCCTCAAAGAACATGCACTTTCGGATAAAGCCTTTGATTTCCCATCAGACCTGCTTAACAGCCTTGCTGTTACACGCTGGAGCGACTGGGGTTCAAGTAGCGGGAGTTCTACACGTTTGGATTACCCGGTACATAATGTGATTCTAAATAACCAGACCCGCATCTTGGGACGCTTGCTCTACCCGAACGTCCTCTCACGTGTTCAGGACACAGAGTTGAAGTTTCCGAAGGGTGAAGATGCGTTCACATTGCCAGAACTTTTTTCAGGCATTACAGATGCGGTTTGGACAGAACTGGATCGGAATGTCGGAGAAAAGCAGTGGTCGAACACGGATGCTTTCATCTCCAGTTTCCGTCGTGCCTTGCAACGTGAACACCTGAAGCAGCTTATCAAACTGGTGTTAGAGGCAGACGGTGGCACGCCTGAGGACGCAAGATCGCTGGCACGTCATCATCTCGGACAGATCAATGTTGAAATACAGCGCGTGCTTCAGAATGCGCAAGGGAGACTCGACGATTATAGTTTGGCACACCTCGAAGAATCGCAAGTCCGGGTTGCGAAGGCGTTAGATGCCAGTTTCCAAGTTCAGAAACGTTGAATAATCTTATATTTTCGTTAGGACTTCCCTAAAATCCATACATCTGCTGGCGGGTGTTTGCTTGGGTGTTTCCCCAGCAACCCCGCCAATTTTCTGTTGTGTAAGTAATCGAGAGTGGATCATAAATAGAATGGACGCAAGGCATTGAAGATAAGTCTTTAAGTTTGTAGTAGGGCGATTCATCGCCCGTTACAAAGGACAGAAGCGCAGTAATACAGATCGCATTTGGGGTTTTGGCAAACGCTAAAATCCGTCCAGCAGGACAAAAAATGAAAATGCAAAGCATTTTCATACTTTTTGCTTCCGCAGCGAAGAAAGTGTTTCTTCAAGGCCGCCGCAGAATTGCGCTACTACAAAGAAAAATTAGGAGGAACAGATGGAAATAATTGAATATACGTCTGATATGCAAGTGCCGGTGACACGATTCTATAACCATCTAACCGCCGACGTTCCGCACTGCTACCCAGTGTCGGAGGAAGAATTTGCCGTTGCGATACATGGTGTTACTACCGGTAAAGCCGATGAAAAGGAGGGGGGAATCGATTCCGAAACTGCCTTCGTCGCGATAACAGAAGGGACAGTACAGGCATTTATTCATGTCGGTATCGGTCAAGAGGAAAAGGTAGAGGACGTTGGCGTTATTCGGTTCTTCGGTTATGAACGTGGGGCACGGCGCATTGGACAAGCTGTGCTTGAAAAGGCGGAAGCCTATTTGAAAACACATAATATCTCCAAAATCTTTGCCTTTTCACAAGACTATCGATACCGTTTCTATCATTTTGGACACGCCTATCTATCGGACGCGCTCGATCAAGTGCAAGCACTGCTCGGATATAATGGGTACCATCGTTCTGCAGGCGAAGTCTTTTTGGATTGGGAAAACTACACCGTTACACCAATACCTGCAAGTTTACCTGTGACGCTATCTGTAGATTGGAAACAGGGACGCGGACAATTCCCGAACTGCACCGTAAAGGCGTTTCAAGATGATAAAGAGGTTGGCGAGTGTTGGTCTGTCTCTGGTGGTGAGTTTTCAAGTCATCCTGATGCACAAAATTGGCTTCACACAACTTGGCTCGGAATTGAAGATGAATTTCAGGGGCAAGGTTTAGGACGCTACCTACTCCAATATGAACTTCAAGAGATGCACAAAGTCGGCTACCGGCATGCAGCGATTAGTACCGCCTGGGATAACCACCGCGCATTTCTCTTTTACAGCAACTGCGGTTATCGGACTGTAGATTGGACATACGAATTCGTCAAAAACCTCTCCCAAACACCAACACACAAATGGTAATCTGTGATTCCGATACCATAAGCATCAAAACAATGACATGCCGGGAACATCTATCTCGCCGCGTATGACTGCAAGGGTGGTGTGTAACAGGTTGAGTCTCGCACTGATAACGCCAGGGATCGCTTCAATACCTCTTAGCATTGGTGCGGTATCAATACTCTTTCCGACATCTATAACCACAAAACCGGAAAATGAGTTTATAGTTTTCGGTGCATACCCTTTACGCACAAGAAAATTATTCACAGCCTTTGTAGTGGTAGCCTCTGTTGCACGCATCTCATCATACTGTATCAGGACCACGCCGAGTTCATATAACGCGCCGTCTTTCATCCTGCCGACTTCAACTATTGCCTGACCGACCGATAGTACATCGCTGTGCTGTTCCTCTTCACTGTAATCTAAAGAAGATGCGAACAACAATTCAGAAGTTTTATGAAAGACGTGTAAATCTATCTCCACGACCCCTGGGATATTTCTTATCTGTTCCAACATCGGGTAAGGATCAACGTCGCTGCTGAAAGAGATGACTTCATAATCTATAATAAGCCCTTTAACTTTTGGTGTATACCCTCTTGTAAGAAAAAAATCGTTCACGGCAGCCGAGGGAACCCCATCCGTAAGATCAGTTTCTTGTTGCGTTGTTTCGTCGTACCGCACTGCCACCACACCAAATTCATACAGCAAACCGTTCTCCGTTCTGCCGACCTTAACAGTAGCAGTCCCACTTGAATTATCTGGGGGATCTATTTTAGGACCACAGCCAACGAGTACAACTACTATTCCAAACGTCATCGTAAATAGCACTGCTTTAATTTTCATCGGTTGCCCTTTATAGATAGTTTCCTATTGTTATTAGGCATTCATTGCTACTAACATTTCATTCCCTGTTTTTTGGAAATGATACGGGACGCGTTCAACCGAGCAAGTAATTCCGTCTTTTTTAAGTACATCTATAGCAGGTGATAAGAAGGCGGAGGGGTTGCTGTTGACATCAACGATGGGAAAAATCCGCACCTCAGATCCGATACGGAGGAGTTCTCGGACAGCGTTGAGATGAAACGCGAAGTCTCTGTTTGCTGAGTAAAAGAAGAGGAAATGTGCAGAGAGCACGAGGTCAAAGTGCTGATCGGGGAAGGGTAAATCTGGGAGCGATGCGTCTATGTAACGTCCTTGTTGCTTGCCCTTCTCGAAATCTCGGCAGAATTCGTCCATTGCCTGCATCCTGACTGCTGCTAATTCATCAACAGACGAGAATCTTTTCCAGACGAATTTATCCTTATTTTGACGGGCTTGCGCGATGACATCCGCATAAGTGTCCTGAATTCGCTGACGCAATTCTGATTCTGAATATCGATAAATCGGGTCTACGGAGACGATCGGCGTGCCGCGCTGGTGCATCCGAGTATTGAACGACGCGGGACCGTCGCCTACACCGACAATGTCCCGTGCCAAGTCGTCCTCAGAGAGGTTGAACATATCCAAGTATTCGTCGAACGACCGACCCCACGGCACGATATCTTTGTAGTGGAAATCCATTATTGCGTAGCCCCGGCACCGATTTCTTGCAAAACTGCTGCGGCTCGCTGTGCCAATTCGGTGGTCGCGTCTCGTTTGATCGCCCGGTTCAAGTGTATGATGGCGCGTTCATCTCCGTCTTTCGCTAACGCCAACGCCTCCTCAAATCCTTTGTTCCCGTAACTGAAATCTCTTGGCAACACCGTTAGGTCGTGGTTTTTCCAGTAATACTTCAGCTCGTCAGATTCCCAATTGCGGTAGACATCTTCCCACTGAAGAGAGTTGAAGATATTCAGGTGCGGTTCCAGCATGTGCTCAGCGATCGGGTCATCAACAGCCTGATAGCGGTTGTCGAGCGAGACACGCAGCCGATCCTCGGTCAAATTCGGCAGTGCTTTGTGAATCGTCAAAGCCGGGAAAATGAGCGTATCGCCAACTTCATAGTTCGTGGAATGCCATTCACCGGACAACTCATCCTCATTCACGCAGAGACTGCCCGCACCGAGCGAGAAATGGTGCTCCATGACCGTATTGACTTTATGCGAACCGGGCAGGACTGCTAAGCCGCCCAATTCTATTGGGCAATCTCCGACAGGTGCCCAACAGGTATAGGTCTGAAAATTCCCTTGGAAATGAACGAAATCTTGGTGTATCGGTGTAGTATGTGCGGTGTACTTAGGGAACCAGAGGCGCGCAATCTTCTGTGGATGTGGCAGTACCTCTCTACCGATAATCTTCTCCACCATGTCAACGACTTCGGACCAGTGTCCGGAACGGTGGAACGCTTGTAATTTATAGACTTCGTGGTATACATCCGTGTATTCAGAATCGCCTTCGGTACACTGCGTTGAAATATCGGCGATGCCGTCGATTGGGTCGGTACCCGCGACGAGCCAACCGCCTTCCTGCATTGTTGTTAGCATCTCTCGCCGCAATGCCCAGAGTTTGTCGGGATCTTGCAGCTTCTTGAAGAAGAGATACCCCTCTTCTGAGATCCGGTGACGCAATTCTTCCGGATCATTCATCGCATCGTTGGATACGCGGAGTTCTTTTAATGCCTGCATCTGACTTTCTCCTTGTATTTATCCGTGCTGGTCTCCGTTCTGTGACGGGGGCGGTTCATTAAAAGGGATGCCTTTCGCCTCGGCTGCGAGTCTGCGTTTATTCCAAGCGGCAATGGCTTGGTACGCTTCTGTCCGCCCCTGTTCAATACCTTGCTCTTTAGCTTTTTCAAGGCTTTGTGCATGTTCAGCACGCCACTCGTTAAAACGTCTTAACATGATATCTGCTCCTTCTTTAAAGACGATGAACGCAATTGCTGTTCGATTAAACACCGGGGACATTGTGTCTAACTTTCTTAACATCTCCAGCAGACCGTTCCATCCGGTGATAAGTTCGTGGAGACATATCCCAATAATGTAAAGAAGTCCTAATACTGTATAGGTAACGATTGCACTTTCCGCGTCTCGGACAGTAAATAAGGATCCCCGTTTTTCTTCCATAGATCGCCTTTTTCGTCTTATTTGGGTCGCAACTTTGAATATTTATAATATAACACATACGAAATGAAAAATTCAATTTTTTAACAACTATTGGCGATTAGCGGTCCCTTAAACCTATGCGCTCCAATTTATTTCTCCCTATTTTCCTCAAACCAATCAACAGCGAAGTCAACAACAGCGGGCTGTAGCATGCGTTGACAATCCGCTATACCGACCTTACCACGCTGAACTACCTTGCCCGCATCAGAACGCAGAAAATCTTCGCCGAGGCGATCAAAATCTGAATCGTTTACGTCAATATTTTCAAAGGTGGTCCATGACCTTGAATCCGCTTGTGAGATCGGGGCACCTTCTTGGACGACGCGTTTGCTCGGAAAATCTGATCGGTATTCTGCGAGATGTATGGAAGTATTACTTGAATGCCCAACACCGAGGAGCAGGACAGAACCGTGTAAATCGTAGATTCTGGCGAGCGGCGAATTCTCGCCCATACCATAAGCCAAAGAATGGTTATCTATGATATATGATGCTTGAGGTCCCTTTGCACAAAATGAGTGCAGTGGATGAGCACTACGGAGAACATCGTTCTGTTTTCGGAAGGTTTCGGCAATTTTCCCCATCGAACGGGTAGGCGTTAAGTCAGGCTCATAGGCAGGCATCGTCTCGCGTATTGTCTGCCACCAGGATTCAGGCACAGGTGGGTTCTGCCATTGGCTCGGATCGCTGAGATCGGTTGAGTGGGTCGGCATCACCAAGGTGCCAGTTTCTCCCAAGACCTCCTGCAGCGCAATGATGACAGCAACGGCACCACCGCAGACCCATCCCATCGCGCTCAAGGACGAATGGACGAGTAAGACCATCCCCTTTTCAATACCGAGTGCTTTAAAATCCGCCTGCAGTGATTCTACTGTGGCGAGGGTTTCCGTCTTTTGAACCACTTGACCTTCAGGCATTATCAGTCCCCTTTATTTGGTCCCTATCGCAAGGATATGCGCACTCACGCCGAGTATCGAAGGTTCTGCTTCAACCTTCCGAATGAGATCCAAAGCAGTGGCACGCTGGTCAGGATCTGACCAATAATTTTTAACCGACTCAAAGAGCCAGACTGGACCTTGCACAGCAAGCGTCGCCTGATGCTGAAAACCTGCTTCGACTAACTCAGAGCGAAGTTCTTCAGGACGGTGAAGATAGGCATCTGTGAAGAACTTATGGTCTTTGGTCAGGTTGCGATGGTAACCCGTTTCAAGGTCGTTTTGAACGATGTCTCTATGAACAGGATCCGTAAATCGCCCCTCAAAAAAACTGTTGAACATAGACGCAAAGCGTGAGATACCGGCGGCAACCATAACACCACCGTTTCGTAATACACGATATGCCTCACTGAGTGCAAGCAATCGTTCACTTTTATCAATGAGATGATAGAGCGGTCCCAATAGCAGAACAGCGTCCGCAGAGGCTGACGAAAAACGGAGTGCCCGCGCGTCGCCGAGTGATATACTGGCGATCGGATGTTCTGGTTGTTGATCCGAGGCTGCTTTCGCCTGTTGAATATGTAAATCCACAGGATCCACGAGGTGGGCTTCATAACCCGCATTTGCCAACCAACAGGCGTAGGGACCTGAACCACCACCGATGTCCAAAACCACTGCTGGCGGTTCGGGTAGATAGCGTGTGATGATCTCTTGGGTCCGTATAAATTCTATCTGTCCGCGAACATCCTTTGTCAGTCTTTTCGACTCTTGCGTCTGTCTATAGAACGAAAGAATCTCATCTGAAAGTTGATGCAATCAAGAAACCCCCTAAACCCCCCTTATCAGGGGGACTTGCAATAATATATTCGGACAAGAAATCCCCTAAAGAATCAGAATCAACGGTATGAATGCCTTATGGGCATTCACCGCCCCTTATCAGGGGACTCGCAATATATTCCGAAACTGGTTATCGGGTCCGCTTCACCCACGCCCACGTTGTGGTCAACTTATCTCCCGGATCAACAGCAAGTGGTTCGAGATCCAGGTCATTGGTTACATCAATATAATTCGGTTTTCCGAACCCACCCTTGCCATCGTTTCCGTTTTTGGTATTGTCGTTGGCATCACCGGCATCAAAAGTATAATGTGCGTTCAAGCCCTTCTCATCACCGTTGAGCACTTTCATCATGAATTCATTGAGTTCATCTTCGGTTCGAGCGACTTCCCAAATACGGACTTCATCAATGGCACCCGTACAGAACCAATTTTGGCTATCACCGACACCGATATACAGCGAAGCGGCAGTCGCTGCTAATTCCTTAGCTTCAAAGGGTGCGGCACCCTTTTCTTCGCCATCAATATATGTCCGCATCTCTTTACCGTCCCAGACGCCAGCGACATGCTGCCATTCGTTCGGCTTCAATCCGGGGACATCAAGGATTTTTGTGCCGGGCCAGAGGACAAACCGTAATCCGTTTCCATTTTGGACGATCTCTGGAAAGATGTAATCCCGTTGGCCACCCCAATCCTTTGCAAGGCATTCGCCAACAGGCTTGCTCATGTTCATCCACGCTTCTATCGTTATAGCAGTTTTGGGGTTCAAGCTGTCACTGTTTGGGACTTCAATAGCCGTTTTGCCATCCAATTCGAGTGCCAAGTTTTTCGCCCAAAGTGTGTTAGGTATTACCAAACCGATAGCGAAGGTTATAAAAAACAGAGTTTTCATAGTCTTCCTCCTGAATCGTCAATTTTCGGTTAGCAATTAGAGCTCGTTCAAATCATGATGCCAGATCGTCAAGCATCTGGCGGATATTGTGTTCACCACTATCAATAAACAGTGGTGCTAAGGGGCCTCTGCCGTGTAAAGTTTGAAGCAGCATATCAATCTGTATCATACGCTGTTGCGGCGTGTAGCACCTGAGCCATTTTTTAATGAAGTCGCGCGCCGGTCTCGGATTGCCAGTTCTCAATGAACGGACACTTTTACGCCACGCCTGCCATCTGAAAGTATATCCGCAATCCGGACATTCGAGTTTTTCATCCTTCTTTTTTAGATGCTTGCGGTAATCTCGCCAGCGACGTTTGTAACCGCAGACTGTACACTCGATATTGCCGTGCTGGTGGAGTGCCACCGCTTGGCACTTGGGGCATTGCAATTCAGGCTTAGATTTTCGACCTCTGGTAGCCCGAATTTTAGGGACCGCAGGTCTACGAACGGGGTTAAGACAGTGTGGACAGGGTAGGCGGACACGGGTTCTCACAGACTGATTATAGGATTCCTGAGACCAAGTTTTACCACAGGTACACGCTAATGCGTCTGCTTTTTGCAAAACCTCACGACATTCAAAGCATCGCGGCGTGTTACGAAGGGCTTGACGACAATCTTGCCAGAGCAACCGTTCGTCGCAGTGTGTACAGCGAAACCAATGCTCGTGCGTCCCGCCTTCACCGGTACTAAAGAGTGGGTCAATCCGTCGCGTTATCTTCGTGCTACACTTTGGACACGGCACCCGTCCTTCTCGATAAACATCGGCAACTGTAGCAATATCCATACAGCGCGCATAAAGTTCCCAACCGACATCGTGTAACAATAAATCGTCATAGATGCCGAGTCGAGTGTATCGGTAAAGTCGGCGGATTTTGATAGGTTTTACACGCGGTGACCAGTCCATTGTGGTTTCTTATATTTTTATCTATTCTACAGGTTACACAGGAATTTGAACGACTTCTCTTGTCTCAACGCTACGGCTAATTGCTTCTAAAACACGCATGTTCTGGTAGGCGTCTTCGAGGCTGGCGTGTGGCTGTGTCCCTGCTTTTAAGGACTGTGCCCAATGCTGCATCTCTTCGAGGTAACCCGGTCTGCCAATACCGTGGTATGCAGTGTTGAGATCCCACTCTTCAGTCGGTGTATCCGCATAGCCGCCACCGAAGCCGAGCCATGTCGGATTACGATAAAGGCGCAATTGGCGTGTTTCCAACACTTGAATCGCTTGATTACCGGTGCCTTTGACGAAAACCAGTGCTTCTAAAACCGGACCCGTGCCGAGCGTCATTGTACCCATGCCCCCGTTCTCGTAACGCAGATTCACAGAGATTGAGACGCTACTGGATGCTGCGTCAACTGCGCCTGTCGCGTAGACTTCGCTGACTTGCCCCATAAAGAAACGCATACAATCGGTCGGATGAATCACCTGATCGAGCATGAAGGGCCACGCAAAAGGCGATCCTGCTTCCTGCAGTCGCGGTCCCGGTGCGAGGTATCGGGTATGATATTGACAAGCTTCACCGAACGTCTCTTCGTCCATCAACTGCTTAGCGATCTGATGTGCCGGAGCATGTCGCCACATGGTGCCGACCATGCCCGTTTTGCCAGTCTCAACCGATGCATCGACCAACATCTTCGCGCCTTCAGCAGTGGTCGCGGGCGGTTTTTCGGTGTAGATGTGATAACCTTGTTTGAGACACTCGATACCGATGTCACGATGCAGTTTATCCTCCGGTCTGCCCACGATAGCCACTGCGTAGAGGTTTTCATTTTTGAACATCTCGTTGTAATCGGTGTAATGACGAAGCGCGCCAAACCTTCGAGCGTTCGATGCTGCTTTCTCTTCAACGAGATCGCAAGTGGCAACAAATTCAAATTCTGGCACCATCGGGATGCACTGTTGCAATTGAGTAGACATAGGTCCACAACCGATAAAAGCGATTCGGATTTTATCCATAACGTATTCTATAACTCCTGTTTTTTGTGATTCAAACGTCTTTTTTTATTTTACACCCAACAGATCCGCCAATTCATTAAAATCACCGGCGACAAGGTCGGAAGCGTGTGCAGTTACTTCTCGGACGTTGTCAGGTCCATATTCCAGAGGACGCGGCACCAATGCTGTCTGGAAACCGACAGCCTGTGAGGCACGAAGATCGCCCGGGTGCGCGGCGACCATCATAACTTCATTCGGAGATAAACCGAGCAGGGCGGCAGCAGTCTGATATACTTCGGGATCCGGTTTGTAATGCTGTGTTAATTCTGCAGACAGGATGCAATCCCAGGGCAGCCCCGCAAATTTCGCCATGTTCGTCAACAAAGCAATGTTGCCATTAGAGAGTGTTGCGACGATATACCGTTTACGGAGCCGTGCTAAACCATTGACAGCGTCGGGCCACGGTTTAAGTCGATGCCAAACCCGATTCAGATGATCTTTATGAGTTTCACTTAAGCCGACGATTTTAAATTCGGCAAGAAGATTATCTAAAATAAGCCGATGCAGTGCATCAATATTCTGCCACGGCAACTCACCTCGCCGGACTTTATCCATCGCAGGTCCATATCCGGCACGCCATTTCAAGGCGAATTGCGCCCAATCAATATCAATGCTATGCGTGTTTCCAAATTTTTCGCCTTCGATGACAATTGAACTGTACCAATCTACCACTGTGCCGAAGACATCGAAAGTGAGTGCTTTGACATTGGTGTGTGAGGTCTGCATTGCCTCAATTCCTTCCGTTCGCTTAAAATCTGAAAAGAAAAAGGCGAATCATTTCCTTAATCTAAGTTGCATTATACATCAAACACTTCGGTTTGTCTACTGAATTGTAGGAATGGGTTATGCGCAACTTCGCAATAAAAACCGTCAGGATCCTTGAAATAGCCTGAATAACCCCCCAGAACGCATCTTGTCCCGGTTTAACAAGTTCAGCTCCTGCTGCAACTGCTTCTGCGAGCGTACGATCTACTTCCTCTGGAGAATTGACATTATGGGCAAGTGTAAAACCCGGGAAACCGTTACCTTGGGGTGGAATAGTAATATCTTCAGCCAGTTTTTCTCTCGGATAGAGAGCGAGTAGCGTTCCACTCATGTCAAAAAATGCGATACTCTCTGATTCATCTTTTTGAGGCAAACCTAATCCGTTCTGGTAAAAATCAATAGCACGTTGTAGGTCTTCAACGCCAAGTGTAATAATGGTGATATGTGGTTTCATGAAAGTCTTTGTCTCCTAAAAAAGCACTCTGACGCGGAGTTACGCGCCAGAGTGCAAAACGGCTTGGCTATCCGAAGTCTAAAGACTTCAATATTATAAGTTTGCTCTATAGGGTGCTAAAAATTTCCGGAGTTGTTGAATCGCGGCGTTTTTTCGCGAGGCAACCGTTCCAATCGGGCATTCAAGGAGGGTCGCGACCTCCTGATACGACATACCCTGAACTTCTGTCAATCGGAACACGACTTGATGTTCCTTCGATAACTTAGCGATTGCAGTCTGAATCGCTTCATAAGTCTCTTTGGCAATGATCAGTCCCTCCGGGGAATAACGTGTATCCGCTATAGCAACAGCAATTGGTGGAGAGTATTCATCATTGTCTCCATAATGTGTATCCAATGATTCAACCTGAGGGTTCCTCTGTTCTTTCGCTAACTGTTTCAAACAGACATTCTTGGCGATGTGATAAAGAAATGTTCTGAATTTAGCAATAGGGCGGTACGACGGGACGCATCGCCATAACCGTAAGAACGTTTCCTGACAGAGGTCTTCCGCAAGCGTTCGATTTTTGACAAACCGATAGATAAAGTTTAAAGTGTTTGTATAATGTCGTTCGGTCAAAACTCGGAATGCGTCTCTGTTTCCATCCTTCACAGAGAGCATCAACTGCTCGTCAGTGTGTATCATGCTTGTCTCCTCAAACGAGGAGCGTTTCAAGCGAAGGCGCGTAACCCTCCTTCCATTCCGGGGTATAGAAAGACGCCTGCTTGTTCGCTCCTTGGTCTGTGCCTTCTCCATAATCGAGTCGTAGTCCAACAACGGTGCACGTCGGCTGTTTTAGATGCCCGTGCCTTTCTTGAGGTGCGCTCTCCTAAAGCGCAATCCCTATTATTCCCTCTACTACCGCTATTCCATACACTCTTACCATCCGCCCAAGTGTGGGACGGTGTCGTTGTTAAACACAAAACACTTCGATACATTACTGTAACCCTCCTATTAGGTTAGTCATCAGATAAGGGCAATATTGGGTGCCCTTTTCGGGTTGTAAAAAAACTCTTAAGCGTTAAACCCATACATTTTGAAACAATTCATTTAAAATTAAAAAAAATCTATTTTGATGTTTTAACTGTGATTTTCCTTACATCACTCGGGGCTGAAACGGTTCTAATGGCAACGCAGGCTGCCCACTCGTAATCAGTTCAGCAACAAGCTGCCCTGTGATTGGCGCGAGAAGAATGCCGTTTTTGAAGTGTCCAGATGCCAAGACGACGTTATCATACCCGGGCAGATAACCGAGCAGGGGCCCCTTTTTGGCGTAAGGACGTAAACCTGCCCACGTTTGGACAAAAGTACTGTGCGCAAGTTGGGGTGCGATGGCTATGCCCGCGTCAATCATCTGCTTCGCGCCATCTATGGTAGCGGTTTTATCATAGCCGACGTATTCCACAGTTGCCCCGAGCAGAATTTTGCCGTCCGCTCTCGGTACAACGTAGATACCCAATCCATCAACAATGTGCTGAAAAGGCGGCGGCATCGCTTCAACGAGCACGATCTGTCCTTTCGCAGGTTCAATCTGTATTGGCACATCAAGTTGGGCAGTCAATGCACCCGCCCAGCACCCAGCGGCAATCACGAAGGTGTCGGCGTACAAGGTTTCGCCGTTCACGACGGCACCTGTGACGCGCGCGTCCTCAGATGCACTATCTCGGATGAAGTTCGTAACAGGGTTGCCTAATCGGAATTTTGCCCCGAGTTTCGCAGCACCCTTCGCCAGCGCGGTCACCATTTTCGGGTTGCGCACCTGTGCGTCCTCAGGAAACAACACTGCCCCAGCAATAGATTTTGAGAGAGCAGGTTCTAACTGCCACGCTTGTTCAGCTGTCAAGACTTCCGCTGAAAAACCGCGTTTTACGCGTCGGTCTGCGAGTCCGATTAACCCTGCAGCTTCAGCTTCGTTGAAAAACACGGACAGCGTACCGGACTGGATGAATTCAATATCTATCTGAGTCTCTGCCCGCAGTTCTTCTGCTAACGTTGGATAAAGAGCAAGGCTCGCGCGACAGAGTGTTGGATACGGTTCATGGGTTGAGGCGTGTGAGGTCAGAATCCCCGCCCCAGCCCAAGAGGCTTCTGTGCCGACGGTAGGTGCTGTGTCAATCAGCAGCGGTTTCACGCCGCGTTTGGTAAGATTGTAAGCGATTGCACATCCGATAATTCCCCCGCCGATAATAATGACTTCTGCATGATCGCGGTTCAAGTGCTCCTCCGTTGTATCAGAAATCGCAACAACTACAAGTGATGAATAGTTTAGCACATTATCGATTGCTTGTCAATTTGGGTTGAGGCATTCAGTTAGCAGTTGTCTGTTATCTGAATTACGGATTGCACAAATTCGTTCACAGTATTGTGTGGTAACGCTGTTTATACACATTTTCGGATGCACTTTATAGATTGTCGCTTGAAATTTCAACAAGTTTCGTGTATAATTTTACATATACAAACGGGACAAAGCGAATCGTTTCAAAATCAGCGGTGCAGGAAAAGAGGCAAGGAACAGAAATCTCATTCCAAATGAAAGGTTCTTAATTAAATGATCCTTGGAAAAGTTACAGGGACAGTCGTCGCGACGCAGAAAGATGAAAAACTCATTGGAAGTAAGTTGATGGTTGTCCAAGATGTGGATCTGAATGGAGAAGTCGACCGAAAATATACAGTTGCTGTGGATGCGGTCGGTGCGGGTATCGGCGAGATCGTCCTCGTCGCAACAGGGAGTTCTGCTCGACAGACGCATGTTACAGGGAACAAACCGGTCGATGCTGTCATCATGGCGATTGTTGATACCGTAGAAGTCGCTGGAAAAGTTAGATATCAGAAATAGGAAACAGACCGGCGCGTCTATAAAGGAATACGGTAATGGAACGGGAACGCCTCCGCGCTGAAGTGCTCCGCCAGCGAGACGGACTCACACCAGAAGTCCGTGCTACATTCAGCCAAGAGATTGCTGATGCCGTCGTGCGTTGGATACAAAACGAGGGTTTCGATGCTGTGATGCTCTACCTGAGTATGCGGAGCGAGGTTGAAACACAGGTGCTTCTTGAAGAGTTACTCCATGCCGGAAAATATGTCTGCGCCCCGGTCGTCGATACACGCCGGAATCGACTTATACCGCGGCGGATTCAAGAATCGAAAACCGAATTGACCCGCCACCGTTACGGTATGTTAGAACCCAAAACGACATGCCCAATTTTCCCCCTTACTCAACTTCAACTCATCATCGTCCCCGGCATCGCCTTCGATTGTAAAGGATATCGCCTCGGATACGGTAAAGGTTTCTACGACAGATTCCTTACGGAGTGCCCACACGCTATCCCGATCGGATTGGCGTATCAGATACAAGTCGTAGAAGATACATTACCGCAATTATGGGATGTACCCGTTAAACACATTTTTACAGAGGCGGATAGGATAGATATTCATTCACTTGGCATCAACGAAGGGCTTTAGTTTTTCCAGCGTCTTTGCCCCGATGCCTCTGACATTCTGGAGGGCATCTACGTTGGCGAAGTTGCCGTGTTGTGTTCGGTAATTGATAATCCGCTGTGCTGTTGATTCACCGATGTTCGGAAGCGTTTGGAGTTCCTCCGCGGAAGCGGTGTTGATATTAAGAAGTTCAGGTTTATTTGCGACTGCCTGTTTCGCTGTTCGACTTTTAGGGTTTTCGTCGTTCGGTACAGCGATCAGGTCCGGTTTGCCGAGGAACACTGCGGGCGCGAACCGCCGCACCCCCCAGAAGCCTGCGCCCGCTAAAATCAGGATCACGAGAAAAGTGACTGCTCTCCAATAATGACGTTCAATCGCATTTTCCACGTTATTCATTTTTCCCTTCCTCAAGAGATAGCACCTGATTTACCTGCACGGATTTAATCAGTTGTTTCATGCCACTTTGCCACTGCACCTCGATAGAACTAAATGTCACTACTCAAAATACTCATCTTCATTAAACTTTGTCCACGATTCAAAGATAGGGAACGGCGGTGGGTAATCACTATCACCGATATTCAGTTTGAACCTTATCTTTTTGCTATCGAAAAGGTTCTGGATCGAAATGGAGATGCCCGTGGTTTCGATGCAATTGTCGCACTCGGTTGGGAGTATTTGTCGGGAACGTGGTGCCTGAAAATAAAGCCTGTATTCCGAGCCTGCCTTTTCAATATGATAATCGTCCGATAATATTTCCCACTCGTTAAGCGCATACGGACCTTCAGCATACTGTGCCCAGAGACTGACACCGTTAAAGAAGTCAAGGATAACGCCTTTTCTCTTATCGGCATCTTTAGCAGGATCAAATTGGCGGAATGAACGATCATCCAATTCCGCTTTTATCCGTTGTGTCTCTTCGTCACTGACAGGTTGCAACGGATTATCCGCGCACGAAGAGAGCATCAGACAGGTGAACATAAAAATAAAAGGCAGGAAATGTGTTTTTCTGTTCGTGTGGAAAGTGTTGTGTTGACGCATATGTATTTCCTCCATCTTCTTTTCTTAATTTCTTAACTAAATTTTAGCCTTAATCCAATGCGTTTGTCCAAAGAAATGTTGAGATCAATTGAAAAATCTGGATTGTACTTGATATGGAAACCTACGTCTGCTACAATACGCAGTGAATTCATGTTTGGAGAGAATGGTATGCAGGAAATTGTGGTAGATTCAGAGCGGTTACACGATTTCGCTCGGACACTCTGTGAAAAGGCAGGGCTGCGCTTGGAAGACGCTGAACGGATGGCGACACTTCAGGTGCAGACTGATCTCCGCGGTGTGCATTCACACGGCACACGTGCCTTACCGGGTTATCTCAACCTTGTTCTTGACGGTAAGATGAATCCAAAACCCGAACTCCACATTGCGACAGAGGGACCAAGTTTCGTTGTCGTTGACGGAGACAACGGTATCGGACATTTGGCAAGCACACTCGCAATGGAGACGGCGATAGAGAAAGCGAAGACAACCGGTATTTCAGCAGCAGGCGTTCGTAATGCGGGGCATTTCGGTGCAGCAGCGTGCTACTCGATTATGGCGGCATCAAACGAGATGATTGGGTTCTCGACAACGAACACTGGCGGTGCCTCTATTGTTGCACCCGGCGGTGCGGAGGCTGTGGTTGCTAACAATGCGATGAGTTACGCCTTACCCACTGGGGATGGACATCCGATTGTTCTGGATATGGCGTGTGGTGTTTCTGCGTGGGGGAAAATCGGCACGCTTCGGATGTACGGTAAACCGATACCAGAAGGATGGCTCATTGACGACACCGGACAACCGACCAACGATCCGGGTAAAGGGCGGTTCTTAGCACCCGCAGCGGGACCCCGTGGTTACGGCTTGGCACTCATCATGGGGATTCTCGCGGGGCCGCTGAGCGGTGGTCTGCTGGCGTGCAACAAATCCGACGATCCATCTGAACATTTCTTCTTCGCACTGAACATTGCAAGTTTCACCGATTACGAGGGGTATGTGGCTGAAATTCAGCAAGGTATCGACAAAATTCACGCCTCGAAAACAGCAGAAGGCGTAGAGAAAGCCTATCTTCCCGGTGAAATTGAATGGAACAACTATGACAATTACCTTAGAAACGGCATTCCGATCCATGTAGATCACTTACGAGGACTCGCAGGTATTGCTGAGAAACTGGATGTCCCTATTTGTTGGGAATGGCAAGAGTAGAAAAGAAATAAGGGGTAAATATGGCAGATACTAATAACGAACGTGTAGCCGGTGGTGCGCTTCCCGATTGGGATGTAACCGACCTCCCTGAACCACCGAAATATCAATTTGGGAAAGCGTTCCGAAGCATCTTAGGTCCTGGCATTATTGCATTGGGCGGCTCAATCGGCAGTGGGGAGTGGCTCCTCGGTCCCGCAATTACTGCCCAATACGGCGGGACGTTGCTCTGGGTAGCAACGATCGCTATCCTGCTTCAGGCGATTCTCAATACAGAAGCGATCCGTTATACACTTTACACCGGCGAACCGATGTTGAGTGGCTACATGCGCTGCAAGCCTGGTGCCCCTTTTTGGGCATCTTTCTATTCGGGGATTAACTTTTTCGGGATTTGGCCCGGTTGGGCGATGACTGCTGCGACTGCACTCGCCGCAGCGTGGCTCGGTTATATGCCGCAAGAGGCAGATGGCGGGACAGTGAGAATCTTTGCGTATCTCATCTTTTTCGCTTGCCTCGGAATTGTGTTGTTCGGCGGAAAGATTTATAACGCCCTTGAGAAAGTCCAACTCTTCATGGTCATCTGGATTATCAGTTACCTTGTTGTCATTGATCTGTTTATGGTGCCACCAAGTGTGTGGTGGACGACTATCAAGGGGTTCCTCGGTTTCGAGGCACTTCAGTCTCAAGGACAGGGTGGACAACAGGTCGATTGGTTGTTGCTTGGAGCCTTTGCGGCTTATGCGGGAAGCGGCGGTTTGGGCAATGTCACAATCACTAATTATGTGCGCGATAAAGGGTGGGGCATGAGTAGCCTTGTCGGTGCGATTCCATCAATGATTGGTGGGCAAAATGTGACGCTTTCGCACTGGGGTAAAGTATTTCGTATCTCACCGGAGAACCTCAAACGGTTTAAAGAATGGTGGAAATATGTCCGTTTCGAGCAATACGGTATCTGGATGCTTGGATGTTTCGTCGGTATTGCGCTGCCCGCGATGCTGACATTGGCGTTTGTACCTGCTGGACAGGAAATGGACCAGTGGTCAGCAGCAGGATTCCAAGCGGAAGGGCTTGCAGCAAAAGGCGGTAGGGTGATGTGGTATCTCACACTGCTGTGTGGTTTCTGGGTGCTCTTCTCGACCCAACTCGGCGGTGTGGATGGTGTGCCTCGCACCTATACGGATATTATATGGACAGGGTTGAAACGCGCACGAAACCTCGGTGAGAATAACGCAAAGTGGATCTACTATCCGATTCTCGGTGTGTATATTCTGTGGGGTGTTATCGCGATGTATCTCGCCAAGCCGTTCTTTATGATTCTGGTATCGGCGACGATCGGTGGGTATCTATTGGTGATTACAGCGTTACATACACTTTATGTCAACAGAAAATTCTTACCACCAGAGATACAGCCCCCTATGTGGAAGCAGATTGGGTTAGTGTTGTGTGCCGGTTTCTATTCGATTTTCGGGACGGTTACTGTCTGGCAAAAAGTGCTTGTGCCTTATATTTTCCCGATTTTTGGATAGATAGGATTTCGGGGTTACAAAGTGAACGTGAGAATCGCTGCTGCAAGGCTCTCAACTGAGGCTGTTTTCGCAACCACGTCAACGCGTAGTCCACGCGCCACTGCTGTTTTCTCTGTTGTCGGACCGATGACCGCAACCTGCACATCTGCCAACAAAACATCAGGTGTATGTGCAGGGAACATCTCTAAGAAATTGGTGACTGTCGAAGAGCTGGTGAATGTGACGAGATCAATCCTGCCGTTTAAAAGATCCGCTTCAATTTCATCTCGCCCTTTATCACTACCGCTTGCCACTTTGACGGTGTCGTAGATCGGAACATCATCAACGTGCGCGCCTCTTTCGCGCAAACCGTCCGGGAGATCGGCAGTAGCGATTTTTGCCCGCGGTAGAAGGATTGTCTTCCCGATTACGTCCTCTATATCAGCAGCAATAGCACTTCCACGGGAATGCGTTGGCACAAAGTCGGGCTGAATACCGATGCGGTTGAGGGCATCAACTGTCTTTGGCCCGACTGCACAGATTTTACTTGCCCCGAAAGCTCGGACATCCTTCCCATTTTTTTCTAAGTATTCATAGAAAATCTCAATAGCATTGACGCTCGTAAAGATAACCCAATCGTATTCGCTTATGGCGTGAATATACGCGTGGTCAATCCGAAGCGGGTGAATCTCTATCGTAGGGAATTGAATGACCTCCGCACCGTTTGCCTCCAAGAGTTCGGCGAATTCACTTGTCTGGGCGCGGGCACGTGTGACAAGGATACGTTTTCCAAAAAGTGGTTTGGTGTCGAACCATCGGAGCCGTTCACGGAGTCGATTTACTTCTCCGACAATGATGAGCGCGGGGCTTTTGAGTTCGGCTGCCTCTACCTTCTCAACAATCGTGTCAAGGGTGCCTTGGATGACGTGTTGCTGTGGTGTTGTGCCGACGCGGACTAAACTGACGGGTGTTTGCGGGTTTCGCCCATGTGTTGTCAAGCGTTCCACAATCTGGCGAAGGTGTGCAACTCCCATGTAGACGACGAGTGTGTCTACTGCTGTGGCGAGTTGTGCCCAATTGATGTTTGAATCGGGTCGCAATGCAGCGGAATGTCCCGTAACAAAAGCGACGGATGAGGCGTAGTCGCGATGTGTAACTGGGATGCCAGCATAAGCAGACGCAGCAATCGCAGAAGTGATTCCGGGAACAATCTCAAACGGAATGCCTGCTTCGGTGAGCGCGACGGCTTCTTCACCACCACGTCCGAAGATATAGGGATCTCCGCCTTTGAGGCGGACAACGACTTTACCGGCTTTCGCATGCTCAACCAATAACCGATTAAGTTCATCCTGTCGAGTTGCTCGGATTCTCGGATCGGGTGCTTGGATTTTTTCGGTGTGCGGAGGGCAATGTTTCAATAACGCGTCATTCAGCAACAGGTCATAGATAACGACATCAGCTTGCTGAAGGCATTCTATACCTTTGAGCGTGATGAGTTTTTTATCGCCGGGACCTGCGCCTACAATGTAAACGATACCTGTGTCTGGTTTATTCGGAGGCGGGTTCATTGCAAGTTCCTTTGTGCCATCAACAGTCCAGTTGCCCCACTCTCTCGGAGTTTTTCGGCAACAGTTTCGCCTAAGTGCTGGGCAGCAGTTGGCTCACCTTTTGCACTTTCCACAATGCGTAAGGCACCCTCTGGGTGACAAACTACGCTGATGAGGGAGAGTTCACCTTCAATATGTTTGGCATAAGCGCCGATCGGCACTTGGCATCCGCCGCCGAGGTTTTCCAAGACCGCTCTTTCAGCAGTGGTTTCTACTGCTGTTTCTTGATCGTTCAACGGAGCGACCAGTTTCTCGACCCTATCATCTGCTTCCCGTGTTTCAATCGCGAGCGCGCCTTGTCCAACCGCGGGCACCATCCGTTCTACATCAAAAAACTGTGTAATAACCTCCGATTTTCCGAGCCGTTTGATGCCGGCTGCGGCAAGAACAATCCCGTCAAGGTCGGTTTCTTGAAGTTTGCGTAAGCGTGTATCTACGTTGCCTCGAACATCGACGACTTGAAGATCTGAACGTATGTGGAGGAGTTGTGATTTTCGACGTGGACTTGTAGTCCCAATTTTCGCGCCATGCAGCAATTCATTTAAGGGCAGCTCCGAGGCGGTAATAAGTACATCGCGCGGATCTTCTCGCGTCGGAGTAGCGGTAATACAAAGTCCTTCGGGCAATTCCGTCGGGAGATCTTTCAAACTATGAACCGCAAGATCGATGTCGCCTGCTAAGAGCGCATTTTCGATTTCTCTGGTAAAAACGCCTTTACCTAAACCCGCCAATGAACGTTCAGGAATAGTGTCACCGATAGTTTTGATAATCTTGACGTGAATTTCAAGATTCGGAAAAAGGCGTTCCAATTGATCTTTAACGAATTGTGCTTGCCAAAGCGCAAGTTGACTGCCACGAGTGCCGATTGTGAGCGAATTCTGCATCAAAATTCCTTTTTAGATATCGCGGTTCTACTCCGTTTTTCCGCTTTCCCAGTAACGGACAGGCTCCCTGTCAAAAACAGGGTTTGCGTGAAATTGTATTGCTTTTGATGAAATTTTACCCTACATATCTGAATTATCATCGGTAACATCTAAAGCGAACAATTCCTGTAAGGCTTGGACGTATTGTCCGTGGTCGGCATCGCCATCGTTGACGGCACAGCGAAGATTCTGCATGGGATGGTGGAGTAGTTTTTTGACGATTGCTTGCGTCATAGAGGCTATGGCTGCCTCTTGCTGATCGGAGAGTGTTGTTTTGTAGACGCACGCTTGCAACTCGGTATCAGCGATCTCTCGAAACTGCTGGTGAAGTGCCTTAATAGTAGGGTTAACCTGAAAGATTTGCAATTGGTCGTAGAACCGCTTCGCTTCTTCGGTGACAATCTGTTCTGCGCGCGTTGCTTCTTGTTGTCGATCCTTGAGGTTGGAAGCGACTACGGCTTCGAGATCATCAATATTGTAGAGAAAGGCGTGATCTATCTTACTTACGTCTGGTTCAATGTCCCGCGGTACAGCGATGTCAATGAGAAACATATATCGGTGTTTCCGTTTCCGCATGATATCTGCGAGGGGGCGTCGTTTGATGAGGTAATCGGGGGCATCAGTAGAACTAATAACGATATCGGCATCAATGAGGAATCCGAGATCGCTATCATAAGCGACAGGTGTTCCGTTGAACTTTTCGGCGATTTTGACGGCACGTTCATAAGTGCGGTTTGCGACAATTACGTTAGAGACACCATTTGCGACGAGATGTTTTGCAGTGAGTTCACTCATCTCGCCTGCCCCAACAATCGCAACAGTTTTACCTTCAAGTGTGTTGAAAATCTTTTTGGCGAGTTCAACGGCGGCGTAGCTAATTGAAACGGCACCCGCAGCGATCGTTGTTTCGGAGCGGATGCGTTTACCAACGCTGAAAGCCTTGGTAAAAAGACGATTGAGAATTGTTCCCACACCGCTCGCTTCCCGCGATGCGTCGTAAGCGGCTTTGACTTGACCCAATATTTGGGATTCACCGACGACCATAGAATCCAGACTTGTGGTTACTCTGAAGAGATGCCGGATTGTCTCCAAATTATGATGAAGATACGTCCATTTCTTCAGTGATTCTGCGCTGATCTGGTGATAGTGGGACAGGAATTCAGCCAGAATTTTGGCGGCGGCCTCAGCGTTCCGTACTGCATTCGCGACCGCATAGACCTCCACCCGGTTACAGGTAGAGAGAATCACTGCCTCTTGCACTTGATCAGATTCGCGAAAGTGCTGAAGGGATTCTACAATTTGTGCTTCGGAAAACGCCAATTTCTCCCTGAATTCAATAGGGGCGACATGATGGCTGGTTCCGATGGAGACGATTTGGTTCATTCCTTTAACCAAAAGATCTAAAAGGTGAAATGTTATTTATACACTTCGTAAATTATATCATATATCAAGGGTTGTGTCAAATTTAGAGATCAAGATTTGGAAACAACCTCCATCTTTCTTTCGTTCCATAATCTTTGGGAATTAGCGGTATGTATGCATGCTGTCTAAAAAGAGGTCCACGCCGACGTAAGTACAGAGGACAGCGACAAAACCGATGATTGCAGTGTAGGCTGCTCTGCGTCCGTGCCAACCCCAAAATTGGCGGAGACCGATCTGGGCGACATAGATAAACCAAGTCACGAGTGTGGAGATTACTTTTGCATCAAGCCACCGCCACGGGACATCTCGGATATACTGAGTCCAGAGGCTTCCAACAATAACTCCCATTGTGAGCAGAATCACGCCGAGGATTGTGCAACGGTACCCCAGACCATCGGAAGTCCCCAGGGAAGGCAGAAGATTGTCAAGAAGTGCGTCCGTCTTTCTGCGAATCTTCCGCTCTGTCATCAGATACATGAGTCCGAACCCAAACGCTGCAATAAAGGCCGCATAGGCGAGAAAAATGAGCGTCGTGTGTGCCAGAAGCCAATAGTTTTGCAACGGTTTTGGAAGTGCAGCGGTGTGCGTGGCGAAACTATATGAGATGAGTATCGCAATGAACGCCACTGGCATCACAAAACTGCCGAGCGCGCGGAGATGCGTCAAACGTACAATGATGAGGTAGATCAGTGTGATTGCCCACGCAAAGAAGGCGGTGGAGTCCGTCCAGTGCGTCATCGGAAAATGCCCTTGTGTTAGCCACCACAGTGTAATAAAGAGGCTTAGGAAAGCAAAACCGATGCCTGTTCCCCAAAAAGCGATTCGCTCAATCGTTGGGCGAATCACCACCGCTTCAGATCGGCTGCTGATTGCGAGCGAAAGGGTCTGAAAAATGCTTGCGGCTAAGTATATTAGAAGGGTAACAAGAAACAAAAAATTTATCATGTTTTTAAATATGGTAGTTTTGCTCGGTTTGCCCTGCTTCGCAGTGAGAACCAAACCGGTTTCCGATTAGATGAAGTTATTGTGGATATTGTTGGGAGTTTTGATAATCTCACCAACATGGCGTCCAGTGGACACACATTCAGTTCCTGCTCTGCGACTCCAACAGGTTTGTTGTAAAGGTATCGGCACGTTCCAACTTGCCGTGTCGAACCCAATTGAAAAGGCATTCAGCGGAACATTCGGGTTTTTCAAGCGCGAGGCAACAGGTCTCCGGTTGTGGACTATCCATTTCAATGTAATCAATAAGGGCATCAAAAAAATCGGCGCGTTTTTTAGAAGTTGGAAGCGCTTCAAGAATTTCAGGCCGGCGCGCCCCAAGGAATTCAATAAATGCACCGTAGCCGTTGTTTTTAAACTGGTCTGCGAGTTTTGCGTGCAGCCGTTTCGCTTTGTGAACCGTTGTACTGTTTCGAGCGGACACACTAATTATGAAATTATCGTCTATTATGAGATCAGGCGTGAAGTAAGTGCCAGCCGCCGGTTCATCAAGATATTCCCGAATAAACGCGGCTTTATCTCCACAAGGCATGTCTACCCGAGAAACTTTATCAACAATAACAAGGAAAGCATTCTCAAGATGCTTTGGCTTCACTTCGTCAGGCATCATACAGACAACAGAAGCACCACATCGGTTTAATAGAGAAATACGACGTTCAATTTCTTTTGTCTTTTGTTCATACACAACAAGGCATGAGCGATTTTCCAATAGCAGATAGATAGGATAGGGCAGCCCCTGTCCTTCGCCTTCACTGGCAATTGGCACCGGTTCGCCATCTTCGTATCCGAGTGTATACAATGAAGTGGCGTTCAATGTTTTCTCAAAATGTTCACGGATGCGGCGACTCGTCGCGGGGCTTTTACCACTTGTTGAGATGCTGAGCATCAGTTCGCCATTTGTTACAACGGATGCGGCAGCAAAGGTGCATTGTGGGATAACATCAACGACATTGACTAAACGGATTTTGTTTTTCTCGTGCGCTTCTGTGAAAACAGCAGTGTTAATATCCCTGAAATCCGTAGCAGCACAGACGAGAAAATAGCCGCGTGTATCGTCTGCCTTTAACTGGCGTTTGTGCCAACGGATGGTGCCGATATGTGCAAGAAATGCCACTAATTCTGTTGCATCCGGACTAATCACAGTCACATCACCACCACTAATGAGCATAGCGACGACTTTCCGTTCTGCAACAGTACCACCACCGACAACGAGGCACTTTCGGTCTTGAAGGTTTACGTACGCGGGATAAAACATTTTAATGGCTGTCAGTTGTCAGCCATCAGCCATCAGTTAAGAGGGGTTCTGGTTAATCAAACCTTATCTTTAACCGAAAACTAACAACTGAGTACTGAAAATTATTCCTTATGACTCGCGCGAGACGACGTAGTCTGCGAGTTGTTCCAGCGCGACGCGGGCAGGTGTTTCAGGTAGACTTGCTAACGCGGCTTTAGCACGGTTAGCGTAGCCTTGGGCAACCTCCAAACAGTGGGGTTCGACGCTATATCGTTGGAACAGAGTTTCTACGAAAGTGATAGCCTCGGTTTCATCGGTGTCAGGGTTCAGCATCTTTTCAAGTGTCCGTTTCTCATCGTCATTGCAGACGCTTCGAGCATAGATGATGGGGAAAGTGAGTTTCCCTTCACGAAGGTCGCCGAATGTGTTTTTTCCTAACTTATCTGGATCCTCTGTGAAATCGAGCACGTCATCTACAATTTGGAAAGCGGTTCCAATTTGTTGTCCGTAGACTGTGAGTGCTTCAATCTGTTTTGTATCTGTTGGGTTTCCGAGATGAGCGCCGAGGGTACAGGATGCCGCGATTAATTTACCGGTTTTGAAACTGATAATTTTGAGGTATTCGGCTTCGGAGATGTCAAAATCGCCGCTTTTGTATGCGTGTATAACTTCACCTTCGCACATCGCTTGTGTGGTATCTGCGAGGATCGCCATTGCTGGGTCATCAGAACGGCGAGAGACAAGCATGGATAGGACGCGCGCATGGAGGTAATCCCCGACGAGGACTGCGACCTTATTGCCCCATTTCGTCTGTAACGTCTCGCGTCCGCGACGGATAGCGGCTTCATCAAGCACATCGTCGTGAACGAGTGAGGCAACATGGATGAGTTCCACAACAGCAGCAAGCGTGTGTGCATCGCTACCCTTATATCCACAGACCTTCGCAGAAAGCACAACGAGAATAGGGCGGAGCCGTTTGCCCCCACCCTCCACGACATGTTGGACAGCCATATCAACGAAACTATACTCGCTGGCAGTCTGCTCGGTGAGTTTTACCTCAACGGCACTGAGGTCATCAGCGATTAATTCAACGATTTGATTAAAGTTGGACATAATATAATGGTTGTCAGAGTTATAAGTTATAAGTTTATAAGTTAATCTCTTGTGGTAATTCCTTTTGTTGTCCCTGCCACAATGGGACGCTTTAACCTATAACTGAAAGGTTTTTCGCAGAAAAACCGAACTGATAACTTATAACTACTAAGAGAGATTCGCTAATACCTGTGTTGCGGCTTGAATGGTTTTGCTAATATCGTCTTCGGAGTGGACTAAGGAGACGAACCCTGCCTCAAATTGAGACGGAGCGACATAGACACCTTGCGCGAGGAGCCCCCAAAAATATTGCCGAAAACGTTCCGTATCTGCTGTGCGCGCACCATCAGCATCCGTGACGCTTTCAGGTGTAAAGTAGAGCATCAACATTGAACCGGCGCGACTGTGCCAAGCGTCAATTCCGTGTTTTTCGGTTGCTGTGGCGAGACCTTCTGCGAGGAGAGCCGCACGGTTTTCGAGTTGTTCGTAAGTCCCAGGTTCAGATAGTTTTTTGAGCGTTGTTATACCAGCAGTAACTGCCAACGGATTGCCGGATAGCGTTCCTGCTTGATAGACATCGCCTTCTGGCGCGACACACCGCATGATCTCCTGTTTTCCGCCGTACGCACCAACAGGCAATCCGCCACCGATAATCTTCCCTAAACAGGTCATATCGGGTGTGACGTTATAAAAAGACTGCGCGCCGCCATACGCCACTCGGAAACCGGTAATGACTTCATCGAAGATAAGCACGATCCCATGTTCTTCAGTAATTTCCCGGAGCTGATTGAGGTATCCATCACGGGGTGGGATGATGCCCATATTACCCATAATGGGTTCGAGAATGAGACAGGCGATTTCGTTTGGGTTGGCTTCTACTGTTTCACGTACAGCGTCGGGGTTGTTAAAGGGGACTGTGAGTGTATTGCGTGCGAAATCCTCTGGGACACCGCCGCTATCAGAGAGACCAAATGTTGCTACACCGGACCCTGCTTTCGCTAACAGGTAGTCCACATGACCGTGATAGCATCCATCGATTTTGAGGATTTTATCGCGACCCGTGTACCCGCGCGCGACACGGATCGCACTCATTGTTGCCTCGGTTCCTGAGTTAACAAGGCGTACCTGTTCAATCGAAGGCACTGCGTTAACGATGGTTTCAGCGAGTTCTGCTTCTAATGGTGTCGGTGCACCAAAACTCGTGCCATTCAACGCTGCTGCATTGATAGCCTCGACAACGCTTGGATGTGCGTGTCCCAAGACTAAGGGACCCCAAGACGCAACATAATCAATATACTCGTTTCCATCAATGTCGTATATTTTCGCGCCTTCGCCACGTGCGATGAAACGTGGGTGTCCACCGACTTTACTGAAATTTCGGACAGGGCTGTTAACCCCGCCGGGAATAAACTGCTGTGATTTTTGCCATGCAGCTAAAGATTTACTGCTCTCCAAACCATTTCCTCCAATTCTTTTAAATATTAGGTTTCCGCTCCGTTTTTTCTGTTTTGACCAACAACTCGTGCCTTACTCTATTATATTCGGAGTCGAGTTGTTGGTCAAAAAAACGGGTTTCTGATACAATTCCTAATCGTTGAGCCATTCAACAACGGACTTCGCGAAATAGGTTAAAATCATATCCGCGCCCGCCCGCTTGATACTGGTTAAAAGTTCCAATGCGACCCGCTGCTCATCGATCCAACCGTTCTGCGCTGCTGCTTTCACCATAGCATATTCACCGCTGACGTTATAGGCGGCAACAGGTACCTGAAATTCCGTCTTGACGCGATGGATTACATCCAGATAGGAAAGCGCGGGTTTCACCATGAGAATGTCCGCCCCCTCTTGAATATCGAGTGCGACTTCCTGTAATGCCTCCTCTGCATTCGGGGGATCCATCTGATAGGATCGGCGGTCCCCGAACTGAGGCGCGGATTCTGCCGCTTCGCGAAAGGGTCCGTAAAACGCGGAGGCATATTTCGCAGAATATGCCATAATCGGTATATTCTCGTACCCGTTTTCGTCCAATGCTTCGCGAATCACACCCACACGACCGTCCATCATATCTGACGGGGCGATGACATCCGCACCGGCGCGGGCGTGCGAAAGACTCTCTTTGGCGAGCAATTCCAGCGTTGGATCGTTTTGGACCTCTCCATTTTCAATAACCCCACAATGCCCGTGGTCGGTGTATTCACAGAGACAAACATCAGTCATTACAAGCAGATCTGGCACGGTGTCTTTAATTGCGCGGACTGCCTGTTGAATAATACCGTCATCGGCGTACGCCTCGGTACCGAGTGGGTCTTTCGATGCTGGAATACCGAAGAGGATTGTCCCAGGGATTCCGAGCGTAGCGAGTTCTTTCGCGGCGGTGATGAGGGTATCAACCGAGTACTGATAACATCCCGGCATCGCAGAAATTTCGGTCACGGTATTATCCCCGTGAACGACGAACATCGGGTAGATGAGATCGTCGATAGAGAGTGCTGTCTCGCGAACCAATCGCCGTAGGTTTTGATTTCCGCGAAGTCGCCTCGGACGATAGGTAGGGAAAATACGCATTACTCCTCCGAAGGCGAGCCTTTGATTTCATAACTGGTTAATTCAAGCGTTCGCTCTCCATCCGGCGATAATCCGAGTTCTTCTTTTGCCTCGTCAGCATCTGGGTGCTCGTGCTTGAATTTGACGATCCCGACATTGGGTGCCAACCAGAGTGTTGTCACAGTCGTCCCTTTTTTCTCTTCAGGTTCGGGTTGTCCGAGTCCGGGCACAGATATTGTTATCTGGGTCATTTCATCTGTCTGGTATTCAATTACCAAGCAATCTTCAAACGTGCCAGCGGATGTTTCGACGGTTTCGGTACCAGTGACGACTCCAGTCTCTACGATAGTACCGTGGGTTTTGATGGTCGGTGCTGCGCCGCCGGTTAATTCTTCAGGGATCCCCTCGAAATTTATTGTCAGGGTCAGTTCGACATTTAGCTCAAGTGCTGTCCATTCTTCATTGTATGTGGCGGGTGTCGGTAGGAGATAGAAAAAATCTTGCGATCCCACCTCAATATCGTAAGTCAAATCAAGCGAGGTATTTAATTCCTGAGGTAAATCTTGCATCATTTGTTCACGCATCAATGGTAGAACATCTTCCAAATCCCGAGCTGTGGAAGCCTTAATTGCATTCTCAATTTCAGCACCGACAAAGAATTGCACCCAGTCGTTATTGACCTGATAATAATACGGAAGGACGTAATGTTCAAAGTCCGCCCAGTCTTCCAAAGCAGGGTCATAACTGAAGGCGCGATAAGTATCACCATCAACGCTTTCTGGTGCTATGGCGTAGCGCGTTAATTCGTTACCATCTTGGTCTTCATAGGTCCAGTAGCTGCCGGTTGTATCTGGGAAATAGTAATTCGCCCATTCGTTTCCCATAGACACAGCACTGAAGCTAAAAACAAATAAAAGAACGAAAACCGATCTAATTTTTTTCAACATGAGAGGTTCCTTTTGCTACGCACGGTAAAACGCAGCGATTCCCGAAACGGACTATTCAAAAAGCGGAGTTACGGACTTTCGGTGCTTCCTGACTCGGTAGACTTGATTTCATAATTCGTTAATTCAAGGGTTTTTACGGTATCGGTATTTTCGGATTCCTGTAGCATTTGAACGATACCGACATTAGGAGCGAGCCAGAGGGTTGTCACTGATCCACTGTATGCATCCGCGAACATACTTTTGGCTTCAGGTATTTCTGGGTTCGTTTCTATTGTGGCATCTACTGTATACTCAATCTTTAGACAATCTTCAAACGTGCCAGCAGCCGTTTCGAGGGTCTCCGTGCCAGTGACGTTTCCAGTCTCAACGAGGGTCAGGAACATTGTGATAGCTTGGCTTGTTGGCGGAAAACTTTCCAAATTGCTTGTGATACTGATCTGCAGGTCTACTTTCGTATTAACACGCAGTGCCTCCCATTCCTCATTGAAGGTAGCAGGCGTTGGTAGAAAGTAGAAATAGTCTTGGGCTTCGACATCGAGTTCGTATGTCACATCAAGGTCAATGGTTACGCCTGGTGGCATCTGGTTATTCATTTGTTGCTTCATTAGTGTAACAACTTCGTTCCACTGCTGCTCTGTGATTGCCCGTGTCGCATTTTCTATATCTTCACCGATAAAGAACGCCACCCAGTCGTCGCTGACTTGGTAGAAATACGGATGAACATAATACTGATAGTCTGCCCAATCCTCCAAGACTGGGTCGTAACTAAAAGCACGATAGGTTTCGCCATCAATTTCTTCGGGTGCTATGGCGTAGCGCGTTAATTCTTCACCGTCTTGGTCTTCATAAGTCCAGTAACTACCGACTGCATCCGGGAAATAGTAATTTGCCCACTCGTTTCCCATCAATGTCGCACTGAAACCGAAGATCAATAAAAGAACGAAAACCGACCTACTTTTTTTTAACATAAAAAATTCCTCTTACATTTTCTGCCTTTTTCACTTTGCTTTTTATTTTTAAAGTATACAGAATCTCAGCGCAAACGGCAAGCAAAATGTAATGTACCGCGTCGTAGAGAATATGTTGTTTAACGTTTTTCGTATTCAAAGGGAATGGTAACAGGTGCCCCGTTGTTTGACCATGAACGTGCCATTGCGACATCAATCTCGCGATCTTTGCGACCGTTATAAGCACCATATTCAGGTTCCGTATCATTGCGAACGGCATTAACAAGACTCATCAGTTCCGAAGCAACAGTGATTTCACCATCGCTGAGCGGATAATTTCGCAACGGGTTTTCCCAAATCACTTCAGGGTCAGTATCCGCAACGAGGGCAGCTAAGGTTTCGTAACCATCAACGCTATCGGTTCTGCGTGAGATGGTAATCTCGCGTTGTGCATCGGCGGTGTCGTTCAAGATGACAGCATCGTTTCGGAAACACATCCCGCGCTCCGCATAGAATTTTGAACCGTTAAAGCCGCGCAAGGGTGAACCGTAGGAGAGACTACTGAAATTGAAAATTCCGACAGCACCGTCTTCAAATTCAATCACCGCATGTTGCCAATCCTCAGTATCGCGCTTGGGTTGCCCTTGCCGCCAGACATGTTCTTGGACGCTATACCCTTTTCGGAAACCGTAAACTTGCACAGGTTCGTTATCAAAACCGACGTAGCTACGGATAAGCCCAATCCCGTGATAGCCGTGACCTCGAAAGTCATTGTAAGCGACATTGACTTTGCCGAAGACCCCGGCGAGAATCATCTCCCGTTTGATCCGTTCTGTAGGCACACGATAATAGTTTTCGTTGACCTCAAGTTTTATGCCGTTCTCTTGTGCGGAGGCGATCATCCTGTCCGCCCATCCGAGGTCGGTATCAATCGGTGTTTCTGTACAATAACTGATACCGCGTTCAGAACAGAGCAAACCGGGGATGTGATTGTTGCTGGGTGTAATCACAATTGCGCAGATATCAGGTTTTATTGTATCCAGCATCTGCGCAGTGTCTGTGTAAGCGGGGACGCTGTATTTTTCACCTTGTTCGCTAACGCTGTCTTCGCGTGGATCGCAAACAGCGACTAACTCAAGATCATCGGTCAATTTTGAGATAAGGGGAAGGTAGGTCCCCGCACCGCGTCTACCTGTACCGATATGTGCGATTCTGAGTCTATCCATGATTTTTCTCCATTGCTGGTTGTTCACCCTTATTATTCTACCCAGAAAATATGGCTCCGTTCAAAGAGATCCCCATCAAGGTAGACTTCAACGAACCATTCACCAGTAATCGCTGGTTTGGGTAGATCGATATAAAACCACGTAATTTTATCGCCGGTTGTCGATGTGAAGGTCTGTTTCTCGCTCCAAAACGGTGGGTCCTCAATATCCTCCTCCGGTGAGTACCATGAGACTTCAGCTGTATGTTCTTCTGTGATGTTTGCCCATAAGATCCATAAGTATACCTGTTCGTTGGTCCCGACGGAGAAAGTGTTCGTAATACCATCTGGTCTGTCATCAAAGACACTGATTGCTAAGGCGGAATCAACTATAATAGGTTCACCGCGTCCTACATCCGTGAACCCGCTTCCCCCAGAAGGATCTTCACCACAACCGCTTAACGCCATGGCTAATGACAGTAAAACTATCCCTAATGTGGAATATAGACCTGTCGACGGTGTCTTGATGAAGGTGTGGGTTTGATGCATGATTTTCCTCCTGTTGCGGGTAAGGGACGTGTTCAACTCAATTTTGTGTGAGTCCTAACGATAATGGATATCAGTGGCGTGCTTGTAACTGAGCAAGTTGTTCTTGGAGTTCGATGACTTCGGCTTCCGCCTTCTGTCGTGCGCTGGCTTCCTGTGCTGCGCGAGTCTCTGCCTTCTGTCGTGCGCTGGCTTCCTGTGCTGCGCGAGTCTCTGCTGCCTCTGCCGGTGTTTGAAGCCACTCGCTCACAACGGGGTCATAAATCCCTAAACCTTCATCACGGATATGAAACGCTAACCCCAGCACCGAAGAATATAACCCTCCATCTACATCTAACGTAATCTCTACGTATTCCCCATTCACTAACTGAAACCCCATCAATGGTGACGGCAGATATAGCCTCTCCGCATCGTACAAGACGTAATTTTCAATCTCCAACTCAGCGTAGAGAGCCAACTTGTGAGTTAGGTCATTTTCGTAGGTGCTTTCGCTCGAAAACTCCATCACAAAATCCGGCGTTTTGCCCTCTTCCCAGACCTTATACGTCCTCCGGGGGCCTCGACCTATACCAAAAACCACGAGAACATCGGGGGAGACGACCCGACGCGGTTCACCCTTCTCATAATACATCAGAATATCGCCGGAGATATAGACCTCTGGGTGTGCAGTGAAATGTGTTTCAAGGGTTTGTAATGTCCACATCAGTTGTTGTCTATGAAGGTCACTCGCTGCCATCGGTTCTCCGTCGGTGTCAGGGTAAAGGCGTTTTTCTTCTGTGGGGGCGTAAGGGATTTTGAGCCCCTTTTGATAGATGCTCATCCGTGCTTCTCCTTTTCTATAGAAAAATAGGGTTGAGGGGTTCAGCCCCAATATCTATCATGCGGTGTATATCATGTATTAATTATAACGTGAGTTTGCTAAATAATTCAAGAATTTTTTGTATAAAGAGGACACTTTTGGTATAATGGAGTCATCAAATTCTGACCAAAAAGAGTGCTCTGATGAGTATTATAATAGGAGCGGTTTATGAGATTTGACACAATTATCGTAGGCGGAAGTATCGTTGATGGAACAGGGGAACGTGAACCGTTTGTTGCAGACATCGGCATTCAGGATGACCGGATCATAGCGATTGGCGACCTCGGAGACGCAGAAACACCGCACCGAATTTCTGCAAATGGTCGGGTCGTCTGCCCCGGTTTCGTCGATGTACATGTACATTCAGAGATCTCGCTGCTCGGTGGGCGCGACCAATTCGCTGCTGTCAGTCAAGGCGTAACAACACACTTAGCCGCACCAGACGGCTTCGGATGGGCACCGTTACCACGGGAACAGGCGAGGGAACTGTGGCATTACACGCAGTTTGCCTACGGCGATGCCGAACTGCCGCTCAACTGGCAGACACCAGAGGCATATCTCGATATGTTCCATGGGCGAATCCCTGCGAACCTCTATCCGCAAGTGCCGCACTGCGCTGTCCGGCTCGGTGTAATGGGGTGGGATCCGCGTCCAGCAACTCCCGATGAATTGAAGGTGATGGAACGTACAACCCGTGAATGGTTAGAGGTGGGGGCGTGCTGTCTCTGTTTAGGATTGGATTATCAGCCATCCGCGAATGCCGATTTGCACGAACTGGTGCATCTTTCAAAAATCGCGGCAAGTTACGATGCCATCTACGCAGCACATATCCGATACCGTATCCTCGGCAGAAAACAGGCGTGGGAGGAGACGATTGAGCTTGCAAAACGCGCCGGGATCCCTGTGCATATCTCGCATGAACGGGTAGACGATGAAGTCGCTGATATACTTGAGCAGGTTGAGAAAGAACAGATCGATTTGACTTTTGAATCCTACCTCTACCCTGCAGGCATGACGCATCTCGCCATGATGCTCCCGATGGAGTATCAGACCGGTGCCCCCGACGATATGTTAGCACATCTCGAGAATCCAGAAGTCCGAGAAAAATCGATCGCACACCTACGCGGTGAATTACGCGACGGTAGCCAGATTGTGGGTTACAACCGTTCGGGTAGGTTCATCGGTATGACGCTCGCTGAAGCCGCGAAAAGTGAAGGTAAATCTAACGAGGAATTCGCCTTCGATCTTATCTGCGAAGAAGCCGCGATTGAGACCTTTGTGATGCCGTGGGCAACACCACCCGAAGAAAATGAACGTATCTTGAACCAGACGGCAAGCCACCCGCGTATGATGATTGCGAGCGATGGGGTCTACAATATCCCGCACCCGCATCCTCGGAGTTACGGATGTTTCGTGCAGTATCTCGGCAAGTTTGTGCGGGAACGTCAACTCGTCTCGCTGAAAGAAGCGATATACAAAATGAGCGGTTTCCCTGCCGAACGTTTCCGACTCTCCGATCGCGGTAGAATCCGTGAAGGACTCGCCGCGGACATCGTTGTTTTTGATCCTGATACGGTTGCGGATAAATCCACATGGTTCGATCCAGTCCAATCCCCTGTCGGTGTAAACTGGGTGTTCGTTAACGGCGTTTCAGTTGTTGAAGATGGCACCGTGACGGGACAATTACCCGGTGAGGTCCTGCGTCAACAACGGTAGGCGGTGCGACAGGGAGGTGGAATCGTGGCTGTGTACGATTTGACAATTATCGGCGGCGGCAGTGCTGGACTCGTGCTCGCTGTGGCGGGGGCGAGATTAGGGAAAAAAACCGCACTTGTGGAGAAGCATCGCATCGGTGGCGACTGCCTCTGGACAGGATGCGTGCCTTCCAAAGCCTTATTGAAAGCGGCGAAGGTGGCGAATTCCATCCAGCACGCAGAGAAATACGGCATTACTGTCCCAGAAACCACACCTGATTGGCAGCGCGTGATGGCGTATGTCCGAGGAACACAACACGTCATAGAAGAAGAGCACGACAACCCGGAGCGGTTCCGTGAGATGGGTGTCGATGTCATCTTCGGAGATGGGCATTTTGAATCAAGCGGTACTTTCGTTGTAGAAGATACCGAAAACGGAGAGACGCGCACGCTCAAAAGCAAAAAGTTTGTGATAAGTACCGGTTCGCGTCCCGTCGCGCCGCCTATACCCGGGTTAGAATCTTGCGACTATCTCGACAGTGAAACTGTTTGGGAGTTAGAAGAATTCCCAGAACGATTGCTTGTTGTCGGTGCGGGTCCGATCGGTGTTGAACTCGGACAGGCGTTTCATCGTCTCGGTGCCGATGTGATGATCGCACAACGGAGCGGACGTATCCTCACAAAAGAGGATACCGATGTCTCCGAGCAGATGCTGCGTTACCTGCGAGGGGAGGGCATTGCGATCCGACTCAATACGGGTATCGCGCAAGTTTCCGAAAGCGAAGATGGTATAAACGTCCAGTTTAAACGACAGCACTTCGCTTTCAATGGTAGCGAAAACGGAACAGTAGAACAGACCTTTGACAAAATCCTGATTGCCGCCGGACGCGCACCGAATGTGGAAGGGTTAGGACTCGACAAAATCGGCGTGCAGGTCGGCAGCCGCGGGATTGAAGTCAACAAGAGACTTCAGACGAGCGTCAAAAACATCTACGCCGCAGGCGATGTGATCGGGCACTACCTATTCACACACGTCGCCGCTTTCCAAGCGCAGCTGCTCCTTCGGAATATCTTTTTCCCGCTTTCCAACACAATCAACTATGCCGTTGTGCCGTGGACGACCTTCTGTGACCCGGAGGTTGCACGGTGTGGTCTCACCGAGGCGGAAGCACGCGAGAAACATGGGGACGTTGACGTGTTCACACTCGACCAAAACGATGTTGACAGAGCCGTTGCGGAAGGCGAGACGCACGGGTTCAGTAAAGTTATTGCGACTCGGTGGACGGGAAAGATATTGGGGGTCCATCTCGTCGGGACGAATGCGGGTGAGGTCGTGCATGAATATGTGCTGGCGATGCAGTCCGGAATACCGTTGCGGAAGTTGAGCGGGATGATCCATGTGTATCCGACGTTTTCGAGCAGTGTGTGGCGCGTAGCAGGGAAATGGTTTTCGGAGAGCACACTGATTCAGACGTTGCGGAAATTGCTGCCATAACACTACAACGCGGACAAAACACCTTGGCGAAGCACACGAGCGCAAAAGACGCTTTACTTATAATGCCGTATGGACAGGTATGAATACCTGTCCATACAATAGCGTTCTGAAATTATTGTTGTGCGCCCTCTATTCGCAGTACACCGGCTTCCATGTTTCCCACTTTAATCACAATTTGTGCCTCTTTAGACCCGGTTACGATAAAGCCTTCAATAATGAGTTCAATTTCTATAGGCTGTTCCTCCGAATCATCTGGGAGTGGGAAGCCTTCTGGCAGCGGTAAATCTTCCGGTAATGCGAATCCACCACCAAAAGCTGATGGTGTCAGCGTTATTGTAATTAACCCTGCATCCATTTGATCCTCTTCCTTCTGACGGATGAGTTCGTCGAGGTTTCTTGGCAACGGTTTTTCATCTTCTTCTTCTTCCTCGCCTAAGAGTTCATCGAAAATATTGCCGAAGAGTTGTGTGAATTCTGTGTCGTCAGTCGATTCATCGGCGGCGGAAACTGTGAGATTTGCTTCACCCATCGGGAAGCCATCAGGGATGTCAAGTATAACTTCCCTTTGAATTATCCTCTCAGCACCAGCAGTGCTCCAGTGTGGAAGTAGCACCACCGAAACCGTGAGACTTTCTCCGGGCATCACTTCAGCAGGCACAATAATTTCGTCAATTTCGGCTGTGGCAATTTGCGGTTTGTCCACGATAGAAATCGAAACAGCTTTCAAGGTTGCTTTGCCCGCGTTGTTTGTAAGTGTATTAGTGAACGCGTCAATAATTGACCCCGTCTTTATGAACACATCGAAAAACGGGTTTGAAGAGGCTGTCCGAAACTTTTCTGTATACACAGTCTCGGTTTCTTGAAAGTGAAGCGTTACAGTTCCTTCAACTGTTGCGACGTTCCGCTCCATCCGAATTGCGTCCATTGTTACTGCGGCAACGTACGAAAGTGCCCACTCTTGGCCGTAAGCGACAACATGATGTTTCTCTATAGGTGTGTTATTATTAACGGGACGGTAAGAGACCTTTACTGGAATCATTGCGGGGCCCGGACCGAGCTCCCCTACAATTCCAGGATGTAGGTCTTTAGTTATTGTCCCGATCGGATTTCCGTACGCTGAGACAGATTTAGTTGATGCTGTCAAGTTGGACCTGATTCCATGGGTTACAGCTCTATATACCGGTAGTGCAGACTGCCCATCTGCAAAGAATGGGTGACCGAAGGCTACAAATTTATCATCATAAACCTGTGTCACTGTTCCATAGCCAATGAGGCTCGTAACATCTCCGGTAGCGACGGCAGCACCAATCATATCCCCCGCAAAGAGTTTTGTTGTGGCATCTGCAGGCGGTGCTGCAGGCGCGCCGCCGATATCACCGACCAATTCAACAAAATCGAATTTTGAGTCAGAGAGATGTGAAGAAAGTTCTTGAATTCTGTGGGGCTGGATCCCTGTCATTATCACAGGTGTTTTAACTGGCGCGTACGTAGCATTCATCGCCAGTGCGGGGGCAGCGGGTGCCGCCTCTCCATTCAAAAATTCACCAAACGTTGGATGGTGTATGGCTGTCTCCATATAATCAATGGGTGTGACCAAGAACCGGTGCGGCGGTTTACTATACCAGTATCCGAAAGCGAGAGCACCCATTACACGGCCCGGGGGGCCTACTGGACTGCCTGACATTCCCCGGGCAATCTCTGCTGATTCATCAATCAGTTCACATTCGTAGACGGGTGATCCATAAGGTCCGTCTTTAACTGACCGAAAGCGAGCCTGAAGACTGACTTTGCCAGTGCCTTCAAGCACGGTAATGATTTCCAGTGGTGTTTTGTTTGCCAGTTTCCCAGTTTCATCCGCATACATATTTTCCAAGACAACATTTCCGACAAAGCGTGGGGCGTTAAGAACGGATGTTGCATCGTTGGTTATAGGATTCTCAGATTGTGTTTGCGCTTCATCAAGAGAGCAGCCGAGTTGACAGAGCATCGCGATGGCCATGCTTACAAAAACAAGAACATATTTCACTTTGATTCCTCCAAAAACAGAAATTTGGTTCATAGCGAAGGAAAAAAATAAGTTTTCACTTCCGTATTAACATTTTTCGCGTCGCATTAAACTGCCCTGCTTTGAGCGTATAGAAATAGACACCACTTGCGACTTGCTCTCCGTGAGCATTCTTACCATCCCAATAGGCAGCATCGGACCTACTCTGATAGACACCTGCAGGCATTTCGCCTAATGGCAGCGTCCGGACCAAAGCACCATCTATGGCATGAATGAAGATAGTGACTTCCGTTGGTTTCGCTAACTGATAGGGTATCCACGTCTCCGGATTGAATGGATTGGGATAGTTCGCCAAGAGTGCTGTTTTCTCTGGAGCAGGTTGTGTCTGCTGTGTCAATACTGTCAAGAATTGTTCCAAGACAGCAATTGTCTGTGCATCCGCGCCGATGTCTCGTGCGTCTTGAATCCATTGCTGTACCTCTTCTACGATGAAGGAAGAGGAGCGAGGCAGCTGCGCGAGCATAGGTGCCGCTTGGGAATCTATTGGTGCTTGGGCATCTACTGCCTTAGCAATAACAATAAGGTCCTCAATGTCAACGATGCCATCTTTGTTGACATCTGCGCGTGGGTTTGCACCGTCTGCAACAGTTTTTCCGTAGTTCTCTGCCACCTCAATAATGTCAAGATATGTAACACTACCGTCCCCTGTTATATCAACCGCTGTGAGTGGCTCCCACAAGCGGATTGTGTCGTCACTACTGCCACTTACGAGAAGTATCCCATCAGAGTTCCAGGCTATTGTGTTAACGCTACCTGTATGCCCCGTAAGGGTGGCTTGGTGTTCCCCGGTGGTGAGGTTCCACAAGCGGATCGTATCGTCACTACTGCCACTGGCAAGGAGTGGCTCAGTCGGATGGAATGCCAACGTATTGACGTTACCGGTATGCCCTTCCAAGACGTGCAGCGCGGTATCCGTGTTCGTTGGGTCCCAAATCCGAATTGTGTCATCGCGGCTTGCACTCGCGAGCAGCGTTCCATCAGGACTCCACGCAACTGAGTTTACAGTATTCGTATGTCCGCGAAGTATAGCCGTATTGGCAGCGTTGTTTGGGTTCCACAAGCGGACGGTTCGGTCTCTACTTCCACTTGCGAGCAGCGTTCCATCAGGACTCCACGCAACTGATTCAACGTTATTCCTATGTCCGCGCAGCGTCTGGACTGGCTTGTTCTTCCATGCATCCCATGTTAAATCCCAGATACGGATTGTGTCGTCGTCGCTCCCACTGGCAAGGGTGGAACTCCCTGGCTTAAAGGACAGCGTATTGACACTGTTTGTATGTCCTGTGAGGTAACCTCTTATGTCTCCGTCATCTGTATAAGACATCCCAATATAAGGGCGGAAAAATAGTCCTCCAGCATAAACGACGAAGCGCGAGTCGTGCGATGAGATGGCAATATCAGAGATTAAGAAGAGACCCACTTCGACATGCCAACGTTGGGCACCGGTGTCAAGATTCCAAGCGTAAAGTGTGCTATCACCCCCGACACTAATGAGCGTGCTGTCGTCCTTGAATGCGACTGCTTGGACAGAAATTTTATGTCCGGCGAGTGTCCGGGTGTGAAAGTAGGTTTGAGCAAAAGTAGCGGGTAAGTTAACAGCGAAAATGGAGAGTAGGGTTAAAATCAAAAGGGTTATTTTTTTCATGCTATACTCCTTTGGATGTAAAACTATTAATTTGGGATTTCCCAAATCTTTATTTACCCTTTAATGATACAATTTGGAGGTCAAAAAGGTGCATAGCGATAAAAAAAATTGTAAAAACTGAACCAGGGGCGACGAAATGAGAAATTTTCTGTTAACATCAACTATTTTCTTTTTCAAGCGTTGCGCGAAACATTTTATTGATGAAACTCTCCTGCCATCCATCTCCGTAGCACGTCAGTATCTGTAAAATCCTTGAGAATATATCCGATTAGTACGGGATCCTTGAGCGCGAGCCAAATAAGCGCGTCATGCTCGCCATGTTTATCAAAGAGTTCACCAGCGAGCACAGCATCCGCCCGCTCAGTTTTTCCAACGTAAAGGGTGAGTTCCACAAGAAAAAAAATGAGATCCAGCCCATTCACAACATTCCGCTCAGCATGTACAAAATGCTTAAAGGCTATATCCATTCCGGGACCGTCTATCAACTTCTTCAATTCGTCCTGAAAAGTATCAGGATCTTTGCCATGGTATCCACGGATCAAAACATGTCTGTAGTGTACTGCGAGAAGATGTGTATTCGCGGCATCTTCTTCGTCAGGTTTCTCAAGCGTCTGCTTCAAAAATGGCATGTATCGCGATGAATGAGAGGCTGCGAGTTCCCAGAATTTATCATAAGTCTGATATTGATCTTCTAACGGATGGTTACGTCTGAGGAAGTCTAAACAGGTCTTGGATGTGACAAGCCGTCGGAGCGTTTTGAAGTTCTTATCTAAAATATTACCAGGGTTTTCACGTTTGAGTTGTTCAAACGTCTCCTCGGGCGTTGGCGGTCGCGCGATTGGCTCAATACCGTCCTCTATGTCAATGTTCTCCCTTTCAGGTTCAAGAACACTTGGGTCGGGACTGGATTGACACGCGAAAAATAGTGAGATTCCTAAAAAGAGACAGACTCCGAACCGGTTGAAAAGATTCTGACATTCAAAGCATCGCATATTCGTTATATCCTCCGAAGGTTAGGATGTATCAGAAGACACTACCCGTAACACGCTGCCCGCAATATCATAGGACTGCAGGCGACCGTGTCACTTTTTTTCGTTGTCTTGGGGTTGCTTCCACCAGGCGACTTCACGGAATTCGCCATCAACCCATTTTCGGAATACTTGAACGTCTGTAAAATCTTTGAGGACATATCCGAGGCATACCGGTTCCTGGAGCGCGACCCGTAAAAAGCCTTTTTGCGTACCATGTTCAACAAAAAGGGCATGAATCTTTTCCCGATCTTCCTCTTGGTGTTCATCGACGAGAATGCTATGATAGACCAAAAGTTTTATTAAAAGCAGAATATTTACGGCATCAGCATCAACGAAGCGTTGCTCTAACCAACTGTGCACGGGCTCATTCATCATCATCTCTATCATAACTTCATTCACTTGGACTGCCTCGTCGTGATACGTGCGGACGTTTAGATTGCGCTCAAACAAAGCCATATAATGAAGTACATCAACATCTTCCGCAGTGGGTTCAGGGAGGGGTGACTTAAAATATTTGCTCAAAAACTCCATGTACCCTTCTGTGTCCACGGACGCTAACGCCCAAAACTCATCGAAATTCTGAAACTGATTTTCCTGCGGATAGGTACGTTTCAAGAAGTCTAAATAGGTTTCCGACTCGATGATTTCTCGAATCCTTGTGAAATCGTCGTCTAAAACATTGCCTGGAAATTCCATGCGCAACTGTGCCATAACCTCAGCAATTGTAGGGGGTCTTTGCATCGGTGCCATTGGCACTGCCTCCAATTGCGGTGCGAATTCTATTTCTGCGGCGAGCCTATTTTTTTCTACAGCCGCCAGCACCTCGGTCACCACTTCTTCAGAGATTGGGTGCGTTGTTGTTTCTGGTGGGGCTAACGCGTTGCGATTTTCGGATTCCGAACAGCCGCAAACGACTACAAATCCGAGAAGGACACAAAACGTCAATAGATTGCACAGACCCTGATATCCTGATCGAAAGTATCCCATGCTTTTTCTCCTTATATTTTCGGGTTTTACAGGCTTTTTATGAGTGCCGCTGTCAGCATCAATCGTTTTCCTTTTCAAGCGAGGCATGAAACATCCCGCTACGTTCGGTGGCAATATAAAGCCTGTCGCCACTGATAGCGATAGAGACGACGTTATTTGGCACCGTTGAGAAAATTTGTTTCCATCTGCCTCGGTTATTCAATTCATAGCCCCCGGTATCGCCAACACCATAAACCGTTATATCATCTACAGCAATTCGGTCTATGAGGGTGTGTGTACCGGCTGTATCGGTTATTGTTCGCCAATTTTCATTGTCCGTCGATGTTAAGACCCCTGCGTCTGTGGCGACATAAAGCGCTGAACCCGCAAAAACAATATCCTTGAAATGTTTGAATCGAAGGGGCAGCGTTGCGGTTAGGTCTTTCCATGTGTTCCCATTATTGAGCGATCGAAACAGACGTCCATCGCTCTTGCCAACGTAGACGGTTTCACCTGAAACCGCAAGAATGAAACGATCAGTGCCCTCATCGTTAGCAGACGCATCAATATCTACGAGTCCAGTGTCGAACCATTCAGGTTCGCCGCGTCTCCACCGCAGGAGCCGCCGCTGATATTCCACATAGAATGTATCACTACTGACTGCAAACGCACTGGGAGATTCTGTAGGCTCGCGGGTTGTGTCTGTCGATTCACTGACTTTCTCAGGGGTGTTGGGTGAATCGTCTGCTATATTTTTTTCCAATCTCTCTTGTGATGCAGTTTTTGGCGGCTCTATAGAAAGATTTTCACCAAAGACAGGGGCTTCTGGCATAAGTACCAGCGCGCCGCGATTTTTAGAAAAATGGAAGATACGCTGCTGGGGCTGGGACCCTTCTATGTCTGCGGAAATTGCGGTGCCGATGCAGTAGAGTTTATCGTCAGAAATTGCCAGTTGCGTAGAACGGAATAGAAAACCGACAGCCAATTCCGCCCCTAATTCTGGTGTTAATCTATCAGGGGTGAAGCGTAGATCTTGCCATGACATCCCACCGTCGGTGGATTTCGCGAGATTTGTACCGGTATAGGCGTAGAGTGCGTTTTTGAATGCGACTAAGTTAGATATCCGAGTTCCGACCATGCCTGTCATAAACGGATGCCACGATTCGCCAGCATCGGTTGAACGGATAAGTCCAAAAGGACTGGCTTTGAATAGGATCTTTTCGTCCATGCCAACTGCGGGGAATACACCCAGCATAAACGAATTCATCATTGAAAGCGGATCTAACTTTTTGTATCCGTGGTTTGTCCATGTTTCCCCACCATCAGTGGATCGGCACTGGAACCCGGTATATCCCAATGCCCAAAGCGTTTTTCCAACTGTAATGACCTTAATGCCCGGGAACAACCTCAAGGTTGGCTCGGTTGTAGGTGTGATGTTGGTCCACGAATCGCCAAAATCGGTTGACCGAAAAACTTCCCACGAGGGTTGTCCAGCGGTTGCCCGTGCCCGTATTTCCTCCTCTTTAGAGGAGCCTAAGTCGAAGCCTGTTCCGACATAGAGGGTGTTCTCGGCAATCGCTAAGGAGTGGATTGCTTGAGTGGTATTTAGCGGCAATTTTTCCCATATATCCGTGGTCAAATTATGTCTTGGATTGATACGATAGAGTCCCTCAGGTGTTCCGACAAACACTGTATTTTCAATACTATCCAAAGCAACGATTTGTCTGGCCGTTCCTTCAAGCCCGAGTGGTGTCCACTGCTGTCCCATATCTTCAGATCGGAAAACGCCTTTATCTCTCAGCAGGAGGTACAACGCTTCATCCGTTACGGCCAATGCGACTGCAACACCTTCCGGACGGGTGCCAACCGGCTCCCAGGTCTCGCCTCTATTGGTTGAAATAAGCACTTCATCATCAGAGAGAAGATAAAGGGTCCCGTTTTGCTCTGTCATCGGTATTATTGTGCCGGGGACCTTCAAATTTGTAGGGCTGAGGAGCGTCCACGTGCGTGTGTCTGGCGTTAATCTATAGATACCAAGACGCGAAGCGGCGTAGATATCGCCATTTGAACTTACCAGTAAGCCGCCTACGGGACCGCTCGCTGGTACGCTCACTGGTTTCCACTGCTGTGGTGTTGGGAGTGGCTCCTTTTCTATCTGGGTGGCGGGAACCGGGACAACGGGTTCCGAAACTTGCAGACCAGCACCGCTGTCCCTACCCGTGGTGTCAGAACGTCCGGCTTGGTTTCGCACATCTGGTTCTGCTTGTGTGTCAAGGACAACGGGTGCCTCAATGATCTCAACAGTGGTTTCCGATTGGGCGTTCAAGTTGTAAGGTCTCTGAAAACGCGTCAGGTATTGGGACCCGATACCAATCATCAGCATTATAAGAATCGCAGCGGTGCCGAAAGCGAGCCAAGGTAACACAGGTTTTCCAACCGAAGGCGGTGTCGGTTTGATGTCAGCAACTTGCTGCATAATACGCTCAATGAAATTGGTAGGCATCTGAACGCTCCCCAGCGTTTCGCTAATCAGGTGCTCTTCCGCTTGTAAACGCTCCCGTGCCCGGCGAATCCGGCTTTTGATCGTATTCACGGAAACACCTAAGAATTTGCTAATTTCTTGTGCTGTCATTTCACCGAGGTAGTGGAGTGTCACAACTGTGCGTTCACTTTCCGGCAGCGTTTCGAGAAGTGCCTTGACGATTTCATGCCGACGTTCAGCGGCTTCCTCCTCTCGTTGTTCCAATTCATAACGTTTGTAAGAAGAGTTCTCTATCTCTGTCATAGGTGTGCCCTCCAGCGATCGCGTAGAAAGTTTCTGCTTTTGGTGCCATCGCTTGCAAAGATTGTTTGCAATCACATACAACCATCCAGCGAATTGGTTGGGATTCCTCAGTGTCGCAAGATTTTTGTATGCCTGCAGGAAGGCATCTTGGGCAATCTCTTCAGCGATGTGAAAATCCCCAATCTTCCGCCACGCAAGCGCGTGAACGCTCTTTTGGTATTTTCGGACTAAAGTGCTGAACGCTTGTTCATCACCCGACAAAATTCTGTGAATCAGTTGAACATCGTTTTCTACCATCAGAATTCCTTATGACGCATCTTTAGATGTGATTGTGTTTATATTCAAATTGTTAATGATACAATTTTGAGGGCAAAAAGGTGCATAACTTGAAAAAAATCCGATACCCGTAGAATTTTGGCAAATTCCATGCAGGATCGGATCGCTTAGAAGTGTTCTTTAAGTGTAAAAAACAACTATTTTTTTAGCTGTCCCCACTGTGTTGATAATAACTGTGGTCGCGGCGAAACCGGGAAGAAACCCTCCGGCACCCATGCCGGAGATAAATCGGATGACAACTCTTCTGTTATCAGGAGCGGTTTTCCGCTACCTCCATCTACGGCGTTTGTGATGCAGATAACACCGTCGCGAGGCACCAAAGGGAAGATGACTTTCCTATCCTCTTGAAGACCTTCAGGTTTAGGAACACGCAGATATTCTAAAGTATAGGCAAGGCAACGACCATCAGGGGACCACGTAGGTCGATAAGCGAGTGGGACTTTTGGATCAAAGCGAATATCTCTTGGCTCTTCTCGGGTTAGATGGCGTATGTTTTTTCCATCCGAGTCAACGATAAAAATGTTTGTTCCTTCGACTTCAGGATCCCAAGCAGAAAACGCAATCTGTGTTCCATTAGGTGACCAAGTGCATCCGCCCCACTTGAAAGATGCATCTGCCAACCGCTTTAACCTATTTCCATTGGCAGTCATTATATAGAGACCCTCTTTTTGGTTCCGAGAGGAAACGAAGGCAATCCATTGACCGTCTGGAGACCAAACAGGGCTTTTGTTGTTGCCTTGATGGGTCAATCGTTCCAATTTTGCGCCGGTTACCTCCATCTTGTAAATGTTGTTGTTCCCCATACGGTTGGAGGTGAAGACAATCCATTTTCCATCAGGCGACCAAGCCGGTGATGTATCTGTGCTCAGATGATGGGTCAACCGACGGGTTTTCCGGTTTCCTACATTCATCAGATAAATCTCGGCATTTCCTCCCGTATTGGATACATAGGTGATAAAACGTCCATCAGGTGACCAAGTGAGAGCACTCATATCGGCCAATCCAGTTGAAAGATGGTGGCGAATTTTGCCTTGGGTATCTATGAGATAGATCTCAAAGTCCCCGGTATCCTTGGAAAGGAAAGAAAGCGTTCCGATCCCATCTGCTTGGACATTTCCAAACAGTAGAATGAATAGACCCCATAATGCTGCATAACTCAATACATGTTTCACTTTGAAGTATTCCACTGCGCTCTGCTTCTTAAAAAGCAAGATACAAAAGTCTATTCCCTCTTGATTTCTCCCCATTGTGTTGTTAGCAACTCTGGTTGCGGCGAAACCCGGAAGAAACTCTCTGGTACCCACACAGGACTGGACGACAATCCCCTTGTTGCTTTAAGCTGTTGCGCGTCGTTCTGACCTTCAGGACTTATCACGCAGATAACATTGTCACCACTCCAAAAGTCAATGGCTCGGATTCCGTGTCCAAGATCCAAATCCAATACTGGCAAAACCTTGAAAAAATAGGCGATCCACTTGCCATCCGGCGACCACGATGGACTCCCTGCCCATGCGTTTGGACCCACTTCGGTTAAGGCACGGCGGTTATGCCCATTGACATCAATGACGATGATATTCAGGCCGTCTTTTCCTATATTCCCCGCAGCAAAAGCGATCTGTTTTCCATCTGGAGACCACGTACAGCCAGACATATTTAGGCCTTCTGTCAGTTGCCTCGACCTTTTGCCATCGGCAGTCATTACAGAGAGAAATTGCCTTCCACGAATCCCAGCATCACGATTTCCTTCTTGATAGGAATTATAGGCAATCCATTGACTGTCTGGTGACCACGCAGGATTTTGGTTGTCTCCACGGTTTGTCAATCGCATCAGATTTGAACCGTCTACATCGATTCTGTAGATATGTAGATCCCCAGTTCGGTCAGATTCAAAAGCGATCCATTTGCCATTCGGAGACCACGCGGGTGACAAGTCCCTATCGCGGTGGTTTGTCAATTGACGAGAGGTCTTGTTTCTGACATCCACCACATAGATGTTCGGACCCCCATTATCATTAGAATGATAGGCAAAAAAGCGTCCGTCCGGCGACCAAGTGGGTGTCCCCTTATTTATGTGATCGGTTGTGAGTTTTTGGAAGTTTTTGCCTGTGCTATCTATGAGATAGAGGTCAGGACTCCGAGGGTAGGAAGCAAAAGAGAGTGTCCCTATCTGATCGGCTTCGACATTTCCAACCAGTAGGATGAATAGACTCCATAATATTGTATAACGCAATGCTTGTTTCATCTTGGCGTATTCCTTTTTGTTTGGTTCATGAATTTCAAGTTCAAAACGATTCCGACTTGACTTGGCCCCATGTTGTCGTTAAAGAGTTGTTGGGACGAATTTCGAGATTACCAACACCTTCACCACCAACCACAGTGGCACCGTTCATGCCGATGAGCGTCTTTCCATTCCCAGACGTGTCTTCAAAGCGTGTAGCACCTTCCTTGTCATTGAAATCCCAGAGTGCCAACGTGTGTTTATCATTCACAAAACGGGGCGGTGGATCAAACGGATTGTGGCCCTGTGCGGCGCAGTCATACCGAGCCGTATTTGAAAACCGGATTGCATCAATTTCGCCATGAAAGCTGCTCACTTGGAATAACAACCCACCGTTAGGCGCCACAAACTTATCCTCACCATATCCGCCTACGACGAAACCTTGAACCCTTTCAGGTCTATTGATATGCAAAGATACCCTGTCCACAATAGGAAGTCTCCACCCTTGACCAATTTGGTTGTTGGTCGCATGACAAAGTGTGCTGTTCTTGAAAATGATTGCTATATAGTTCCATTGATCTTTCTCGATTGGACTATCACTCCCTGCAAGTCCGTGACCTCTGTCTCCTGAAAGATATGCATGACGGTAACTGCAAAGTTGATTCTTTGCGAGTCGACACTGATCTCTTGCCTTTAGTCCGATGGAAACTTGCTGCGTGAGAATAAGGTCTTTATCTATTTCCTTGGGTTCAGTTTTTGGATAGAACCATACTTCAACAGTAAACGCATGGGTGCCTTCAGGGAAAATATGCCCATGTTCCGCAAAAGGGAGTATTGCATAGTCATCTTCACCATCCAACGATAAAACACCTCCGGAAGGCTCGAAAGAAAAAACAGGTACAACTAAACTGAACAATAACGCTACACTTAATAGGAACTTATGGTTAATAAACATCAGAAACCCTCTTTCTCTGGCTGGTCGCTTTGTGGTTACTTAACCTATTTTTTCAGTTGAGCCCACGTCACTGCCAGTTTGCTTTGGGGTTGGACCACTAAACCGCCGTGATTCGGGACTTCTTCGCCGGTAATCTTGAGATTGTCAAATCGAGCGGTATAACCTGCGAGACCGAAACCGACACTACCAATATTAAGGTCTTCCTCCAAGAAAGCGAAGTTGTCAAAGAGACAGGTGAGGTATAAGACCACCTCTCCATTAACCGAGAACGTAAAAATTTTATCGACGACACCCAGCTTTAACTGGGTCCACTTTCCGCTTTCAAGAAACGGATGCGGTGAAACTGTTGTACATATATTTGTAGCCACACCGACTCGCAAAAGCTCATCTACAATTTCACCTTGCGGGCGTCCGTTCAACAAATCCTCTATTTTCATAAGTATCAGTGGGAGTCCCACTCTGGTGCCGGTGTTCAAGTTCAAGATGAAACCTGATGCTATAGGTGCAGGGGCATTCCAGAAGATATTTCCGATCGCAAAAACAATTGCATGCGTCTGATTAACTCGTGCAGCGAGCACAATGTGTCCACGTCCATGTTTGGCAAGTGGCATGACATCGATTTCTACGTCGTAATCGTGCCACGCTGCATCTTTTATCACAAGCATGCGGATCGCATCATCTTTGCTTTCTGCCTGCAGCACACCATTGATGCCCCGCCATTCGCCAGCAGGAGCATTCCGCTCATTAACTTCTTCCCAATTCTTTAAGTTAAAGTTATCAAATGTTTCTAAGAACGTTCCAGCGGAGACAGGTAACGCCTGGCACAGGAGGATACCTCCAATAATCCAAATAGAAAATTTCATTGTGTGCTCCTTACAGGCTAAAATACAAGAGATACGTGTGAGTTGAACAAATTTCTCTGACAATACGAGAGTTACTTGGAGGCATCTGCTGCTTGCTTAAGTTTGCCCCAGAGCGTTATCTGCTTCTCTGCACTCGGTGATACGGAGAGCAACTGTTTTGGCACCCACTGGAGCGATTGTTTTGGTAATCCTCTTGTTGCCTCAATCGGTTTCCCACCTGCACCGTTTATCGTATTGACAACACTGATGGCCCCGTTAGTCATAATTTGATCTACCGGTCCACCGCCTGCTGGAATCTGACCCACGATATAGGCGATCCATGTTCCACTCGGTGACCACACAGGCCCCCAAATGACTGCAGGTTGGTCCGACCATGTGAGTTGGTGGCGGTTCTTTCCATTTACATCAATGCTGAAAATTTCACTGCCTCCATTAGGGGGATCTGAAGTAAAAGCGATCTGTTTGCCATCGGGTGACCATGAACATTCGGAGAATCGCTTAGCCCATGTGAGTTCCCTCAACCTTCTACCCCCAGCATCCATCACAAAAAGGGCGTGTTCTGCAGTAAAGGCAATCCACTGACTGTCTGGCGACCAAGCGGGGCCGCGGCAATCTTTTTTGTTTATGAGTTGCTTCACATTCTCTCCATTTACATCCATTCTGTAGATGGTCCTGCCCCCAGCACGGTCCGAGAGGAATGCGATCCATTTCCCGTTCGGAGACCACGCAGGCGACTGATCCCTGTTACCGTCAAAAGTCAACTGACGGTGTGTATTTGCTTCCACATCCATCACATAAATATCAAAGTTTCCACCTTGCCAGGAGTCATAGACAATTGAACGTCCATTCGGGGACCAGGTGAATTGGGATGGCACTCCGGGCTGTGTTTCCAACCTTTCGAGGGTCGCGCCACGGGTATTCATAAGAATAATAGGACTGTCTCCGCCTTTTTTGGAAACAAAGGAGAGAACATCCCACTCAGTTTCCGCCCAGCCACTGTTGACGAATAGACTGATGCTTAGCAGCAACGCCATCCCTAATACCACATAAGTTCGCGTGCGTTTCATCCTCATAAATTTCTCCTATAATGCAGTCCCTACTTGGAAGCATTTTTAAACGACAGTGCTTCGCTTTCCGATTGCTTAAGTCTACCCCAGAGTGTCGCCCGCTTTTCCGAACTCGGGGATACAGAGAAAAATTCCTCCGGCACCCATGCAGGGTCCCGGTCTTTCGCCGCATGTGATGTAATTTGGCGAGGTCTACCGCCGTCAGCGGGGACGATATAAATGTTTTGATCCAATTCCTTCAGGTTGCCCCACTGATTTTCAGGTTCCATATCGTAGGCGATCCAAATACCGTCGGGCGACCATGCTGGATGCCGACTCCAAATATTCATAGGTGTCACGCGGCGCCAATCTTGACCAAGCACATCCATCGTGTAGATACCACTCCCCGCATGACCCAAACTATAGGCAATCCGTTTGCCGTCCGGGGACCAACTCGGAGAGTGCGCGCCCCGTCCTGGATTCACAATATGCCGGAGATGTTTTCCTTCGGCGTTCATCACGTAGATACCCCACCCCTCATCGCGATTAGAATAGAAAGCAATCTGTTTGCCGTCAGGGGACCACGCCGGTGTTGAATCGTATGCTCTATTGTTCGTGAGCCGTCGTAGATCTCTACCGTTAACATTTATTTTGTAGATATCATAGTTTTCTCTGCTCTCTCTGTCGGATGTGAATACGATCCAATGTCCATCAGGGGACCAGTTAGGTTGGGTAGCCTCCTCTGGATGATTTGTCAAGCGTCGAACTTGCGTCCCATCAACATCCATAATGTATATATCGCTGTGCCCATCTCGATTTGACACAAAAGCGAAAGACTCTCCGTCGGGTGCCCATGTTACGTCGCCGTCATAAGCGCGGTGATGCGTCAAGTTGCGTAGATTCTGTCCATATATATCCATGACGTAGATATCGAAGTTTCCAGTTCGGTTGGAACCAAAGGCAATATACGTATCCGCCGAAACATTTAGACTGAACAGAAATAGATTGAATAACGCTGTGATTCCCAACACTGTGTAGGTGTACCTCATTTTCATTTTTCTCCCCTCCAAGTAATTCAGTATGAGAAATAGCAAGTTTGCCAATAGCAGTTGTATTATGTGCCTAAAATTGCTTCAACTGTCCCCATGTTGTCGCGAGTTTTTCTTGGGACGTTACGGCAAAATCCCCGCTGTTTGGAACGCTATCCCCGGTGACAGTAATGTTATCAAAGATTGCCGTATAGTTCCAAAGCCCGAAACCGCCCCCTCCGGTCTGAAAGTCAGGAAAATCAGCAAAGGCTTCAATCTGCCTGAAGATTTGAAGTTGCGTCGGTGCCATAATCTGCTCACCATTAAGCCAGAAGGCAAATATATCACCTTCAACGCTTAGTTTCAGATGTGCCCATCTGTTTAATCTTAAAAGTGGGTGCTGTTCATCGATAAGGACGGCAAGTGGTGGCAGTGGTCGGTGCAAACCGGTAGCGTAACAACCTACTCGTCTTTCTTGGACTGGTGGCTCATCCCCCCTTATAATCACGGGATCATAGATACTGCAGTAAACTAACCAAGTTCCCTTAACCCGCACAGCGATGGAGATCCCGCCAATACCGTGCTTTTTCAACGGCTTGACATCGAGTTCCATAGTGTAGTCTTCCCACGTGCTATCCCCAGTTGTCAGGAAATGAATAAAATCTTCACGGCTTTCTGCGTGCAGTTCATCATCAACAATCTCCCAGACAGTGGATCCCTTATCCACCCAAATTTGCTGCCATCCCTCCAACTCTTTGCCATCAAAGGTTTCCAAAAATGTGCCTGCTGAAATGGATAAAGGAGATAAAAATAGGACTGTTACAATAATTACTATAGTTTGGACAGTTTGATCAAATTACAAGTTATGAAAAGTTGGCAGTGTTCTCCCGTTAGAGCTCCCGAACAGATGTTAGGATTGCCTTCTAAACCTGTTTTTGGGTCTCTATTGTGTTAGAAACGCCTGCTTTT
>JAJEDN010000042.1 GCA_022821495.1 Candidatus Poribacteria bacterium | reverse complement strand
GACATCAAGAGCATCCACAAACACAGATGACAGATGCTGAAGTGATGACCACAGCGATTGTTGCCGCGAGATACTTCGCAGGCAACCAGCAAAACGCATGCGCCGCTTTGAAGACGCTCGGATATATTCCAAATATGCTTCGACATTCACGATACAATCGCAGACTTCATCGGCTCAAACCGCTGTTTCAGACGCTCTTTGATCATTTCGCTGAAACTGCCAAGACCCAGAACACAAATAACATCTATTCGGTGGATACCTTCCCTGTCAGTGTTTGCGATAACATCCGTATCTCTCGGTGTCATAGGTATCAAGGCGAAATCTGGCGTGGGAAGATCGCAAGTAAACGTCGGCATTTTTACGGTCTCAAAGTCCATCTGATGGTCTCTGAGACAGGTGAAATCGTTGAAGCGTTCTTCACCCCGGGTGAATGCAACGATGTCTTAGGTATGCGGTGTTATGCGTTTGATTTACCAGAAGGCTCCACAGTTTATGCCGATAAAGCTTACTGCAATTATGGCATTGAAGATGCACTCGGTGCTGCGGGTATTGTGTTCAAGCCGTTGCGCAAGAAGAACTCCAAGCGTCAGTATCCGCCTTGGGAGGTTTACTTACAACATCATTACAGAAAACGTGTTGAAGTCACAAACAGTCTTGTTGAACAACTCTTACCGAAGTCTATCCACTCGGTGACGGCTGCGGGTTTTGAGTTGAAACTCTTTTTATTTCTCATCGCTACAAATATAAAAATGCGATTTGAAGATTAGTGGCAACTTGGGTTACCATATCTACCCGATTGTCGATTTCTTCGGCGGTGCTACCTCCGTTAAAAGGAGTGCTGCCTACGAAGGATTAAGGGAAAATGGGCAATACGACCGATTTGTTAACACACTTACCGTCGAATTTGAACGGGGTGGTATCGGGCAGTGGACATGGGCAGGCGGTATTGCGATTAACGCTGCCGAGGAACATGAACGCTATGTCCTCACCGAGGGCACGATCAGCGATGCAGGCGGCGAGTGGTACTGTACGACACCTTCTGGTGTAACACCGCTATCAATCCCGGATTCACCGCAGCCGACGCTTCAGGAATTATGGATTTCTGAAATCCGAGATGCTGCCGATCAACCGCCGAATTTAGAAGATGCCGTAGTAGCACTTGAGGCAATCCGTATCAGCCTTGCATCTGAATGATTTATGCTAATGTTTTTTGGAACCAGGCGACCGATTTAGCAATAACTGCTTGCTCCCATCCAACAGTATTGAAGGTGTGATCTGCTTCATCTATGATTTCGAGTTCTGTTAAAGCATCGCGTTGGCGCATCAATTCGTAATAACGTTTGCCGTGGGAGACCGGTACCACGTCGTCACCACTGCCGTGAATCACGAGAAGCGGACCCATAAACTGCTGAATGGTGTTTGATGGAGACATGTTAGGGAGTTCTTCATAGAATGCCGCCCCCACAACATTCGCGTTTGATTGCGCAATCTCTTCTGGGGTCAGTGTGTGCTTGGACCGCTCCAAAATTTCCTCTCGTCGGTCTGGCGGATCGTCCGAGAGTGGTGCCCACATCACCGTTGACTTTACACGATCATCTTGTCCTGAGACACACGCTGCGACACAACCCCCCATGCTCAATCCTAAAATACCGATACGCTCAGTATCTACGCCTTGCATAGCGGTAAGGACATCAATAGACTTGATAGCGTCCGAAACCTCGCCACCGATGGTCATCTCCGAAAAATCACCCTCACTGTCTCCAGAACCTCGAAAGTCGAAGCGGAGCGCGTAAAACCCGATAGTGGCAAGTGCTCGCGCTGTTTTAACGAATATTCTGTGCGGTTCAACCTTCGTCCCTGTGAATCCGTGGAAAAAAGCAACCGCCGGACACGGGGCATCGTAAGTTGTTGGGGCGTGTAATATCCCATTGATCTGTTGCCCTTTATTGTAAAATACGATCGGTCTTTCTGTCATATTTTCCTCTCATTTTTTTAGAAACCAGGACTTACGCATTTTTCCATGATAACGGATGTCCTATGCACTGCGGGGTTTCAAACCCTGAAGAAATACCCCAGCAAAAACCCTGCAGTGGGAGCTGTGTAAGTTCTTAGAAACATTAAACGCTTATCATAATCCAAAAGCGTATTGCCAACCGGCAACGATTATCCAGTCGATTCCGGATACCGCGACGTCGTAAGCTGGCATGAAATTGCGTGAACCCACAACGATTGTCCAGTCAAGTTTCATCTGCGGTCCGTAAGGATATTGCCAACCGGCAACGATTGTCCAGTCGATATAGTGAAGTAGCATGAAATTTCGCCAATCGGGAAGGGTTGTCGAGTCGAGTGCCATCTCCGGTCCGTCAAGATTTTGATAGACAGGCATCTGAAATTCAAAAGTGAACCGTTGTCCTGCCAAAATTCCGCCGGGTTTGTCGGGGAAGATAAAGTTCACACCTACGGATACACTTCCGCGCCTCCCGCCTTGAAGATGTGGATCCATCGTCGGAGATATATAGTCAGATCGTGTAGTTCCGATGAGTGCGGCGTACCTGTCGTCGGATTTCATCTCTTCTTCCGAGGTGAACGTGGTAACGTTACCCCAATTTTCAAATGCGCCGCGGAGGGAAATGCTAAGAGAGTCGTTAAACCTGCGCGCGCCCCAAAGCGTGGAACCGATAGTGGGTGCTAATCTGTAATCTCGCTTGTTTTTGTTGAGCCGGATTACCCCGCGTGCTTGCGCACCATAAGACCAAGCACCGTGTGTTGCTGCAAAGGTTAGTCCCGGTCTGAGTTCAAAAGAGCCAGATCCCACCTGCATCGGGTAGTGAAGACCGGTTACTCCGCTGCTGCTGTTGTACGCGCCTCTTCGGGAAATAATAGATCCTGTCGGTATAGAAACACCGGCGTTGAGGCGGAGATCGGCGTTTGACGTGTTGCGCAGTGGCATTAGCGCGGCAAATTTAAGATCCCCGAATCCGGCGATCGTCCCTGACGGGTCTCCTATGATGTGATGGTGTCCCACGGGTCCATCTCCTCCGGGACTGTGAAGGTGTGCCCCTTGCATTTGTACGAAGTTGGTCCGATGACTCATCATTGCCATGAGCGTAATCCTGTCGTGCGGGGCATACATCGCGGCAAACATGTGCGTTCGCATCCGCATCTTGATGGGCACCATCAGGTAGTCGTCGAGTGCATCTTCGATTGGGATGGCGTTTCCATCTTGAAGTCCGTCCATTGCCATCTCGATGGAACGGTATGAGAACATCATCTCTCCTGCCCTGTAGACATGGTCTCCCATAACACCGAGCGGTGCATAGTTATCAAGACGAGTGGAGGCTATCTGGTCAGTCAATTCTTTTTCCGATGGCGCGTAGGTTCCATTCGCAAATACATTTGCGATGTTCCCACAGAGGAAAAGAATGAGGAGAACCATGCCCCCGTTTTTATGCGTTTTCATGAAATGACCTATTCTGTTTTAGAGACATAGTTGTATTGGAAGGTATTGTATCACATTTCTGGCACAAAGTCCATATCCGCATCAGAGCCATTTAGGATCATTCAATTTTCAAATTGTCTGAATCTCGGAGAACGCGGAGAACGCGGAGAACGCGGACTTTCGCGTTTAGGGATGTCAAAGTCATAAGGTAATTTAGCTGTTTTCCAGAGAATTGAATAGTCCTGAAGAGCCATTTAGAGCCATTTATAGTAAACCCTATACTTAAGGCTTGACATTCGACTCTATATTGATACAATAAGGGTGTACTACCCAAGATATGGAGGGAATGAGATGGCATATAAGTTTGATCCGAATGCAATGTATCGGATGCCGACGCATTTTGGACCGAGGACAGGACCGAGATACGGACCCGACGGCAGAAAATTCGAGTGTAAAGATAACCCGAAATCGACATCAGTTTCTGTGAGTTTCCTAACAAATAGCGAACAACTTGAGGCTTTTTTACCGCCGGGTTTCGCGCTTAACGGTGAACCTGTGGTCTCTGTATCCGGGGGTTATATGAAAGAAATTGAGTGGTTAGCAGGACGCGGCTACAATACGCTCGGCGTGAGTTTTCCAGCGGTTTTCAACGGTGAGGTAGACCGCGCGACGGGCTCGCTTTTGACGGTGTTATGGGAAAATCTTACGGATCCGATTCTGACAGGACGTGAGGAATTGGGGTTCTCCAAAATCTATTGCGAACTGCCAGATCCGCTAACGTTTAACGGCGAAACACATTGCACCGCCAGCTGGATGGGTTTCAAGTTTATGGATATGCACGTGAGCGCAACGGAGCAGGTTCCAATACAACCCGCAGCTTCGCCACCGAAACAGCCGAGCGATGAGCAACCGCTTACCGGTACACTCCACTATAAATACATACCGAGAACCGGGGAATGGGGGACTGCGGATGTCGCCTATGCTGTGCTAACACCAGCGAGTACGCCGAATCGGGTCGTTCAAGAACACTGGCGTGGTGAAGGCACAGTGCAATTCCACAAAGCGCGTTGGGAAGACCTACCGACACAATACAACATCGTTAACGCCTTCCATGAACTGGAAGTCAAGGAATGGCGTGGCGCGTCCATCGTCAAGACAGTCGGCGGAAAAGACCTCAGCGATCAACGCATCTTGCGTTAATTTTTTAGTCCATCACTGTGCCGCCTGAAACAGTGATAGAGACCCCTGATAGGTAAGCGGCTTCGTCTGAGGCGAGGAACGCAGCCATCTTGGCGACATCTGCTCCCTCGGCGAGTCGCCCGATGGGTACGGCTGCCTCGGAGCGGCGTTCGTATTCCAAAAGTTTTTCATCAGCGGAAAGATTCTCAGGCATTAGCACAGATGCGAGATGTCCAAATCGCTCTGTCTCCACAAGCCCAGGGCAAATCGCGTTTACATTGACCTGATAGGGTGCAAGTTCACAGGCGAGCGATTGCGTGAAGCCGATTACAGCGAATTTCGAGGCACTGTATGCAGCGAAGCGCGCCGATCCGCGTTTCCCGGTAACAGAAGACATATTGATGATTTTGCCGCCGGTTCCTTGCGCGATAAGATGACGTGCCACGGCTTGTGAACAGAGGAATACGCCTTTCACATTGACCCGCTGCACCCGATCCCAATCTTCTTCAGCCAGATCTACGACAGGCACACGATCCTTGCCAGCCATCGTGCCAGCATTGTTGACGAGAATGTCGATTTTCCCGAAATGTGCGACGGTTTTGTCAACCATCTCTTTCACCTGCTCAGCATCCCCAACATCCGCGACGACGCTGATAGCGCGTTGTCCCATCGCCTCAATTTCACGCACGACATCGGGTAATCCTTGCCAGTCCGCCTGATCCGCGGCGTATGGATGCTCGGTAATGTCGTTGACAGCGACATCCGCCCCTTCCTTTGCCAAGCGCGTGGCAATCGCGCGTCCGATGCCGTTTTTACCGCTCGCGCCCGTCACTAAAGCGACTTTTCCAGTTAAGTTGTACATTGGGATATAACTCCTATGAATTGAATGGTGCAGAGTATAGCAAATTTTCACGGAGATGTCAAATTGGCGAGTCAGGAGAGTGTGTAAACATTTTGTCGAGCATTAGGATTGAGATAGGTTATCCTTTTTCTGTCAGAATCGCGGATTGTCGCGAATTTCACGGAGCACGCGGATTTTAAGACATCCTACTGTCAAATCATCACTTCTCTATCGGAGTTGCCACCCTACAAGAGAAAAAGAACACCGAATGCCAAAAATTTCACACCGCTTGCCTTCTAATCCCAAACATGCTATCATACCTCTATGCCGAAACTGAACCTAAAACCCACCCACAAACCGATCCGGGACTACTACACTACGCTCCAGCAATACGACCACCACAACGCTACACACGAAGGCGCGGTTAGCAATCCCTTCGCCTTTTTACTGGATACCTGTGCGAAACAACTCAACGCCACACTTATCCCCCAGTATGGGATGCACACCCGAAAGGGAAACCGCATCGTCATTGACGGTGTAGTCCTTGACGAATACGGGCTCCCCTTCGCGTATTGGGAGCGGATTTCTGGGGTTTTTCCGAGGCGGGTGCGGTGTTAGCGGACCTCCACGTCAACTACGAATCCGTTCCGAAATACGATAAACTCCGAAAGGTTGAAACCCCCGGCATGCGAGTCAATTGGGATGTGGAGAAGATGAAACTCTCTAAAGACAAGACGCAGTTGACCTATAATGACTTCTTGACGTTGGATGGCATCCCCGTAGCGGTTTATGATTATAAGTTAGGTACGCGTTCTGCTTTGGAGTGGGTGGTGGACCAGTATCGTGTCAAGGTGGATAAACGGAGCGGGATTAAAAACGACCCAAACCGCGAGGGTAACCCGCGATATATTGTGGATTTGATTGCGCGTGTTATCACTGTGAGTCTAAAAACAGTGGAAATCGTTAAAGGTTTGTCTGAATTGTAGAGCTATATTTGTTTGACAAAAAGGGAAAAATAGGGTTTAATACTTTTTCAAGGAGGTTTCTAATGCGTTCTATCTTATTTTTCGGTATTGCATTTTTTGTGTTTTGCTATCCTGCGTTCGGTGAATTGACAGCACGGGATCTGGAGCAAATTCGTCTAATTGTTAAAGAGGATGTCCGTGTGATTGTCAAAGAGGAGATTGCGATAGCGAGGAAGGAACTTGAGGAGGAGATCGTTGCTTCCGAGCAGCGGGTAAAAGAGTATGTTGATGTCAAATTTGAGGGCGTTGAAGGGAAACTTACCTTAGTCGTAGGCTTCATATCGGCACTAATAGTCCTAATTGTTGTGACTGTCGGAATTCCACAGATTCTCCTGGCGTGGCGCGGGCAAAATGAACGCGAACAAGATAAAAAGATTAAAGAACTGTCGGAAGAGATAGAAGCACTGAAACAACAACGTATTGCGACCCCTTAGCCATCCTGCCCCGCTGGTTACTAAGGTGACCAGAGGACATACGTCGGGATATTGAACAGTGTCCCCAGCAGTGCCCACATTCCGACAAACACATAATCGCCCATTACCAACCCCAAAAAGAACGGGATTGCGCGTTGATGTGCCCGTAAACCGAAAACCGCGAGGATGATGAACTTTACCAGCCAACCGAGGAAAACAGAGAACCAGAAATCGGCAAGTCCACCCCACGCAGCGGCGGTCATCACATACCCGATCGGATGGAAGGGCCACCACATAAATTTATGGCGCAGGAAATAGAGGAGCCATGTCATCGCTGCCCCGATCCCCATAGATTGCGTCCCATCCCAATTCGGGCCGGTAGGGTTGTTAATCCACCGTTCTAAACGTCTCCCGAACACTTCGTTGCCGATACCGACAATATACCCATGCACCGCCAGCGCGCCCGTGTCATAGAGTAGATAGAGAAACGCCCAAAACGAGGCGAGCGTGCCGATAACAATCGCGAACATCATCACCCAAACCAGTTTTCGACTATTTATACCTGAGCGTTCCGCGAGCTTGAACCCTTCCAGCTGATTCGGCATCGGATGCGAGACGTTAAGCCGATTGAGCCAGTAGTAAAACGAAATAATTGTGAGATTCCCCGTACCGACAAACCGCGGTCCGAAAGTGACTGCCATCAATCGTGCCGGATCAAGTGCGAGAATCTCATGCGATGGCGGTCCGAATTCGGCACGAACGCGTGTCACACCGAGTGCCATCACAATAAAAATAACAATAAAACCGAACACACCGCCTAAGGACATCCCCGCTTTCACCGAAAAGAGTGTAAGCCCGAGACCTCCGAAGACTAACCCAGCGATGGCAAAACGGTAGGGCATCGGTTCATTTGAATCATCGAACGCCTTTTGGGTTGTCAAACAATTTTGGATGACATCGCGGAGATGCCTGCGCGTCCCCCACAACGCCAACGCACCAACAGCGAGCCACGCCCCGCCTGCGCGTTCCGCAAAATAGAGTTCACCTTCACCCAACATCCCGATACGAACAATCCGCTCAGCTTTACCAAATAGATAGAAAAACCACGCTGACATCGAAATATCTAATGGCACGAAGAAGGTCAACCCAATAATAAACGGGTAGGCAGATAACGAAATCCACCCGATAGCGTTCCACGGTTTGTCTGTGAACAGATGTGTGATCGAATAGTAGTTGAGCTGGATAGAGGGAACCTGAGGAAATAAATGGCTCAACCCTGCCAGAAGTTCAATAAACCCAGCAACCGCAAAGCCTATCCACATCGTGCCGTTTTTGTAAAAACTTTTGCGTCCATGTGCCATCTGGAGCGGTAATTGGATGATCGGATACGCCAATTTTTCACGCTCCGTCCACTGCACACGGATAATGGTGTTCAGACATATTAGCGTGAACCAGAGCAGCGTAACAAACCCCGTCCAGACGAGGATTGGCACCAGCCAACCGCGTAGATGCTTCGGGAGATAGAAGGTCGAACCGCCCTTAAAGTAGGCATCCAGTGCATAGTCCTCAGGCACGAACCATGTCGGGATGTAACGCCAGAAGAGAGACGCCCACTCATTTTCAGGTGTAGCGAATCGGAACGGATGCGCCAGCGTTCCGATCAAAAAGGTCATCATCGAGTGTCCACCCATAGTGGATACCATAACAACCATGATATAGATAACAAGAAGTTCCTGCGGGGTTAGTGCGTTACGGGGGGAAAGTCTTTTCCAAGCAAGATTAAAACCGATAACAACAAAAAGCGTAAAAATAGCATTGAAGAAAAGCGAGACGAAGTTGAGAAGGAACTGCGGCTGAATCATTTCCGCAGCGTAGGCAAGCCAATAGGCGTTCCCGATAGTAAGGAGCGTACCAATTAGGAGTGCGCGGAGCGTAATCCCAGATGTAAAGGAGGCACGAGATTCTGGCATGTGTTGAATAGTTGTCAGTTATCGGTCATCAGAGGGAATAGTTATTGGTTATCAATGTTAGAAAGTGTGCTAAAGTTATGAAGTTATCAACTTTACAGATTTCTTAGGGGAAACACCCAAGCAAAACACTTTAGCTACACTTTACGAGGCTTTACTGGACTTCACGAACTTCTTTAACTCTCACTGCGAGGTAAACTGACAACTGACAACTGATAACCCCTCTACTGTTTAAGGGAACCCCAAAGTACCGCGAGTTTGCCTGCAGGTTCAACGGCTAATATCTCAGCGTCAAAAGTGAGGTCTCCGTAGGCGAGTCCATCCCATGCGCCGCCGGGTATCCACCCGATCTGATGCTGGCGACTCCCGTCCTCACAATCGTTCATGTGAAAACTGAGTCCGATCGTTAACCCAACTTTCGCTTTGAAGTTCTTTCCTTCCCCAGGATTCGCGAACTGAGGGTTGCCGCGCGGCTTCGTCGGGTCAATAGCAACTTCATAGATATAATCGTTCCCATCCTTGATGAGCACCCATTCGGTGTTCTCCTTCGACGCGGCGGCGGATAAGTCCTTGCCATTTGCGCCGAGTGTCCACTGAACGAGAGTATCCCGCACCATGCCATTTTTGAAATCAAACATAAATTCGACGCTATCATCTTCCCACCATCTGGCATCAGGAGGATTGATGTCTTGGAGTTCGTCATCAGTGATTTCGACGGCGAAATAGATACGGGTCGGATCTTGGGCACTCCACGCGACTCTACCTTGACCGGTAAAATCATTGGCTTTCGGGATACCGTTGCCGACATCCTTCAATTCATCAAACGCAACGATTTCAGCGCGTTCCCATTCATCAAGTTTTCCATCTACTTTAAGGTTTCTAATCTGTTTTGCGACGTATTCTTTATCACGTTTCGCATCAACAGGTAAACTCGCCGTATAGAATAACAGTGAAACTGTTGTTATGATCGTGACGGCGATTTTAAACGCCATAAACTTTTTCACTTTAGATCTCCTTTGTCTGTCAACTTAGGACTGTCCTTTCCGGTGGATAACCGGTTTAAAAATACCGCACTGTTCGAGACGCGACTGTGCGAGTTCATACGATTTAGGGCTTAAATCAATTCCGATCCATCGGCGTTGTAGTCGCTCCGCAGCGACACACGTGGTAGCACACCCGCAAAACGGATCAAGCACGATGTCATCAGGGTTACTGCTCGCTCCAATAATGCGTTCTAACAAGGCGATCGGTTTCTGTGTAGGGTATCCAATACGTTCTTTACTTCTGGCGGTCAAGTTTGGAATATCTACCCAAATATTGTTCAGTCTTTTGCCCTTTTGTTCATCAAGATACCGCTTGTATCGTGGTACATTTCCGGGACGCGTTTGAACGATGCGCCCCGCTTCAATCTCTTTGCGCATACGATCTTTCGCCCAACGCCATGTTCTAACGATCCCCATCACTGCGTAAGTTAAATGAGAATCAGGATCGTAGCTCTGCGCTGTTATAGAGGTGAGCGAAAAGCGGCGTTCGGTTTCTGGTTCAACACAATAATACTGACGTTTTGTTTTCTCGTCTAAATTCGCCATATCGTAAGGGATCGTGACCGCCTCAACGTTCCAGACGTACGTATCACTTTTTGAGTACCGGAAGATACTATCGGAATCTCGTGCGAGTCCTTTTTTGAGGTTGCCTTTGGTGGTTATCGCCCGTTGCCATATAATCTCATTTCTAAAGTTATCTTTCCCAAAAACACTATCCATCATCATTTTGAGATAATGGCTGGCGTTATCATCACAATGAAGGTAGAGCGTCCCAGTCGGTTTGAGGATTCGGAACATCTCCAGCATCCGGATGCCCATCATGATGAGATAAGCCTTCATGGATTCCCCATGACTGAACTCGGCAGCACTGATAGCGTGATAGAGTTCGGGTTCTCTCTCCGCGAGTTCACCGTGGGATGTATCATCGAGATCGTCCAACGTCCAAAAATCTTTGAACGTCGCCCCCGCAGCCGCGCTCCCTACCTTTGCTTCAAAGGTTCGATTGGAATTGAAGGGCGGATCCAGATAAATCAGGTCAATAGAATCTGTGTCAAGCCCACGAAGTATATGAAGATTGTCGTTTTCAAAAATAGTTCGATTCTCGACCTTCATTCTATTTCCCATAATGCTTGGGTGTAGGCACGTTTCAGAAACGCACCTCCATATAATGAAACGGGCAATATATTGGGTCTACTGTCGCGCTTTGATAGCCCCCCACGTCGCGGCGAGTTTGCCGTTCGGATCAACAGCGAGTCCCGTCTCTGCTTGGAAGTTTTGATTAATTTCGGCTTCTTCAAGAGCTCTGTCATAGATGCTGAACTCGTCGATAATCCCTGTGAAAACACCGAATTCGCCGTCAGCTCTACCGTCTAACCCGATGAAAATGTGATTTTCAAAGCCGTCTTCAGGAAATTCGGCAAGGTTAATCACCGTTTCGGCTGTTGCTTTACCATCAACGAAGAAGTGGACGGCACTATCCTCCGGTATGCCCACAACAGTGATGTGGTGCCACTTATTATCAGCAATGTTTTCGGTGTCTTCAACATTGCCAACCCACCCCGTATCTATATTAAGAACGCCATTGCGAACCCATAAGGTTTTGGGACCCTTGTCGTCGGTACCTGGACCGCCTGTTTTCGCGAAAATCACACCAGGTCCCGAACTATCCGTCTTAATCCATGCTGACCATGTGAAATCGGCATTGAAATCAAATTCTTCGGGTTTATCAATTTCGACAAAGTTGGCTTCGTTTCCATCAAACTCTAACGCATCACCGATTTTACCAGCAACCTTTTTGAGATTACCACCGATAGTACCGTCGTAATTGCCTGTTCCATCCGTGACGGTTTTTCCACTGACCTTGTTTGCATCGAAACTCCAATAACTCACCAATCCGTCCTCAACGATTTGGGCGGGAAGATTGGTTGCAATTAAACTAATAGCGAGGATTAATATCACAAAATTAACTTTTTGTAGCACAATTAAATCTCCATTGATTCCATAGCATACAGAAATCCACAAGTTGTATGCCATAGCGTGGCACCTTCAGCCATTAAAAATTTTTTTCAGGATTAGGAACGCACCGCCGACAACAATGACAAACAGTGCGACGGTAAATACTAAAGCAAAAATCACTTGCAAAATTTGGAAGAGAATCAGGATACATACAACAAGAATGAAGATCCCGAATAAGACGAGTAAAATTTTTCCCATACGTTAGTGTAGATGTGAATGTTAATCCACGTGTTACGGCATCGCGCGTTTTATAAGAGTGCGATGCTCCTTTTCGTAAGACCCCATCGCATTGTTAGAGATGGGACGCTTTGTGCGGGTTCCAGCCTTTTGGTTGAATAGAAACGCATTCAGTTTACGGTGTGGCTCGTCGTTTGCCACCATCCATATAGAGCGCAGTTCCAAACATATAGGAGCAGGCTTCAGAGGCTAAGAATGTCACGACGTTGGCGATCTCTTCGGGTTCCGCGATGCGACCTGCCGGAAGTTCTTGTCCGAGTGCTTGCAACAGTTCTTCAACATCGCGTCCTTCGCGCTCGGCTCTTGCCCCTTGCTGCGTTCTCGCGCGACCGGTATTCGTCAACCCCGGACAAACGGTATTCACTAAGATACCATCCGCCGAAACCGCATCAGAGAGTGCGCGGGTTATGTTCAGAATCGTGATATTGGCAGCACCGGTAGGTATGTTCGCTCGGGTCGGACTTGTGCCTGCTGAACCTGCGATATTGATAATTCTGCCCCATCGATGCTCCTTCATATACGGAATAACTAATTGAGACATTCGCAGATAACTGTAGGTCTTCAATGCGAGCGCATCATTAATGAGTTCCGGTGGTAGTTCCAGAATATCAGCATTCCGAGCAGCACCGACATTGTTGACAAGAATATCAACACCCCCAAAGCGAGCGATTGTTGCCTGCACCACCTTTTCACAATTCGCTTGTGTGGTTAGATCTCCAGCGACAGCGTGCCCTTTATGTCCAATCTGATTAATTTCCGTGAGCGCTTGGTTTAGCGTGTCTTGGGTTCGGGCAGCGATACAGACATGAACTCCCTCTTGCGCGAGTGCGAGCGCGCATTGTTTACCGATGCCTCGACTGCCACCGGTAACAATTGCACGTTTTCCGTTGAGTCCTAAGTCCATATATCACCTATCCTGCTACCACGAGCGGAGATGTCCACCGAAGGAATTGGTAGACATCTCAAACCTCTGATAGAAATTTTCGATCATAACTCATTCGCTATAGGCAGTATGTTTAGGGTGATAGCGATTCGTGGGCGCGCCTATCTTACTTTTTTAGACTTCCCCACGTAAGAGCCACTTTCCCTTTCGCGTCTACAGCGAGCGTTGTCTCGAGACCATCATTCATAACGGCTTGAATGTCGTCTTCACTGAGAACAGTGTTGAAGATAATAAACTCATCAATCAACCCTTCCCACTGTCTTGATTGACCCCAGTCGCCAATTCGGGCAGGATCAAGGACACCCGGATTCCCACCCCAATCGTTTTCAATATCGAGTTCGCCGTTAACGTAGAAACGAATCTTTTTCTCTTTTGCACTATAGGCGGTTGCGATGTGGACCCACTTATCCATCTGATCGCCTGCCAACATATAGTTTGCAAAAGTGTCATTTCCACCTGGGTTACTGTGGATAGAGAACTCAACTTTATTATTCGGGTGCATCTGATAGTGGATGTCGCCTGCTTTCCAGCCGTTGACGTTGAAGAAAACGCGCCAAGCCGCTTCCCGCCCCGTGGATTTGACCCAATGTGCGAAGGTAATTTCTTCAAACTCACCAATCCGTTTCGGAATTTCGACCCATTCGTCTGAGCCGTTGAGTTCGAGCGCATCGCCGATTTTGCCACCGACGAATTTACCGCCTTTCACTTCACCATCAAACCCATTTCCAGAAACGTCTTCGGCATCGCCATCAAACAGCCATGCCGCTGCAATCATATCCTCGTTAATCTCAGCGGAGCCCGTTAGACTGATACTCAACATAAGCATCACACCGAGAGTAATTGTAATAATCCTTGCATTCAACAAAGTAACCTCCTATGTGTTGTTAGAAGAACCGGTGAACTGCGTCCATTCACTGACCCCCGAACGACACATTCTTGTCTTGTCGTATATCTAACTCAAGTTGCCACCTACAAGATTTTAGACAGATATACACTATTTTTGATTAAAAAATATAAGGAATTTTCTCTAATTCTGGTATTCTGCGGCATTTGTCCCGATAATTCTTCTTTATTTTCTGTTCTATAAGGTGGCAACTTAGGTTGCATTTGAAAGAAAATTATGACAGAAAAATATAATTCATGCTTAAAACAGAGGTGTCATACATATTCTCTAAACAAACCTTCCCTTATGCGGACTGGCTTCCCATTGCGCACACCAATCTTGCCACGACGTTGGACATCGTCGAGTTTCGCACACACGGGCAGGACACGCAATCGCTTCGTGCCAGAGTCCATCTAACGAAGTACCTGTCCTGCTGAACCGAAAATCTACTGACCAACGGATCATATCGCTGCGGTTGAAGAGTGACCGATGGAAGACCAGATTGTTAAAAACGAGTAGATCGCCTTTTTGCATCTCTAACGTATCAATCTCGGTATGGGATGCGGTAGGAGGAAGCACAGGAACGGCGAACGCTTCATCGGGTACGCGATGATAAGTTTGTAAACCCGCCTTATGGCTACCGGGTAGGAGAGGGACATGGGGCCACACCTCCATTTATACACGTGTCCAGTGAGGCATTGCGACCTCACCGGACGATAAAAGCGGATAACGGTTTTCTATACTATAACTTGGCTCTTAGTTGATCCATCAGTCCATCTGGTGGTTCAAACGGAAGATCAATCACTTCGTTAGTGATACCGCTATAGTAAATTCCCAGAAGCAGATTGAATTCGGCGAGGGACTGTTCAAGATGCGTGGGATGCACCTTACTTTCATCGTCCAGCCAATCAAAAACAGCCTCGGTAAGGTTTCCTTGTGCGATGACATCCTGCTCGCCATAGCTCAGGGGGCCGCCTTCATAGCCACCCTCCGGCGTTGAACGCTCCCAACTGCTGAAACGCCAATGCACAAAACCTTTCATACCAACGACAAAAACGCGTTTGTGGAAAAAGACGACGGGATCGTCGGAAGCAGTCGGTGCGATGGCTGTTCCGAATGCGACAGAAACATGCAGTCCATTCTCGTACTGGACACGCGCGCTTGCGTACTGTGGTGAAGGTTGCGCTGAATCTAAGTGTTCACTGCCTGAAATCTGTCCAAGAACACGGACAGGACGGGAGTTGTCAATATAAGAAGATACCAGCTGCAGCACATGCGGACCCTGGTCAACGGGTGTGCTGCGTGCGCTGGCATCAATGAACTTAATTTCGCCGATACGTCCAGCCGCCACATCCGCCTTTAATTCAAGATTTTGCGGATGGAAGTTGAGCTGCGTGTTGACGACGAACTTCGTTTTAGTCTCCTTGGAAAGCTCGGAGATCTGTTTCCAATCCTCACTTTCAACAGCGATCGGTTTTTCCACAATCGCTGCAGGAACCCCCGCATCGGATGCCTGTTTCATCAATGGGTAGCGGATCCGTTCGTTGCTACCCCGTAGCACGGGTGCGGTGACAATATGGAGGACATCGGGTTTCTCTTTTTCAAGCATCTCATCAAGATCGGTGTAGCGGGAAGGGATGTCGAAGTCGTCTCCAAATTTATTAAGTAATTCTTCGTTCATATCGCAGACTGCGGCGAGTTTACCACCTTTGACAAAGCGATAAGCGTCTGCATGTGCACGGGCGCGGCCACCACACCCTAACATTGCGGTTTTATACACAGAAATGTCTCCTTTAATATTTAAATTCTGTAACGTTAAACCAAAATAATTTGCCAAAAAAGACCGCACGTTTCATTCGCCATTTTCGCTCAACGCTTGCGTGAAATCTTCAGGAGTTTCTACTTGCATCGCGGCATCAAACAGATGTTCAAGGCGTTGCAGATCCTCAATCGTATCCAGCGTTGATTTGAAGATCTGCGATGCGTCAAACTGGAATCGACGTGTCAGGATTCCAAGAATGTGCTTGCGAGTAGCCTCTTGAGCACCTTGTTGAATTCCTTGTTGAATTCCTTGTTCACGTGCTTCTGGTGCTAAGTATTCAGCGATAGAAGACTGTTGCATGGTTTCCTCCGAAATAATATCTAAAATCGTTTGCGCATCGTATATTAAATTCCCCAAAACAGCGAGACTTCCAAGATACTCCGGCTTGTTCGGAACATCAATGTTATCAGCAGTTTGAACACAACGGCGAAGCCACTCTTCTTCATTCATACGCGCTGGAGGCTTCATGAGCGGGGTGAACGGTATCAACCCTACAGATTTCAAATCAAGGATTTCCTGACCATCCATCTCAATGAGACGGAAAACCTGATACTCAATTGAGATATTATGACCTTCCAGATTTTGCGCAAATTTGCCCGGATCGTTATTACCGGCATCAGGACGCAGATAGATAACATTGGAATATACCGGTAACCGATAGACTTCAATCGCTCGAATCATATAGCCTGCCATCCGGAGCGGCATTTCAGGATCATAACTATCGGTAGTTTGAAACTCGAAATGCACAAGTACCTCTCGATCACCATGCAGTGCTTTAATGAGCGTATCTGCTTGGTGCATCTCAACAGTAGGTTGTTCAGGTGTAACAACCTCCAGTACAGTGATATTTGTCAAGCCGAATTTGAAGCAGAGGTCTACGAAATCTTGAGGGTTCGTTTCGATCTGTTTCTTAGAGGCAGTATCAAAACTTGCCATCTTATACCTTTCGCGGTTTTAGTGCTGCTTTCTTTGCAAATTATAGCATGTTTTGGGAGGTATGTCAATTTTCGGGATAGTCTGCGGCAAGCGATCACTCGCCTGCCGCTATGTGTGTCGGTTTATAACTGCTCTCGGAGCGAATCCATCAAGCCATCGGGCGGTTCAAACGGGAGGTCGATAATCTCGTTTGTGATTCCGCTGTAGTAAAGACCTAAGAGCAGATTGAACTCTGCAAGCGACTGCTTAAGATGTGTCGGATGCACGTTGTTCTCATCATCGAGCCAATCAAAGACAGCCTCAGTGAGGTTGCCCTGTGCAGCAATATCTTGTTCTCCATAGTTCAGGGGCCCGCCTTCGTAGCCACCCTCTGGTGTCGCACGTTCCCAACTGCTGAAACGCCAATGCACAAAACCCTTCGTACCGACAACAAAGACCCGTTTATGCGCCACAGTGCTTTCGCTATCAGATGCCAGCGTTCCCATACCTGTCCCAAATGCGAGGGAGACATGGAGACCGTTCTCATATATGGCTTGCCCAGCGGCATGCATCGGAGACGGTTGTGCTGAATCTAATTGCTCTTTCCCAGCAATTTGACCGAGGACACGGACAGGACGCGAGTTATCAATATAGGAGGACACCAACTGCAGCACGTGGGGTGCTTGATCAACCGGTGTACTCCGCGCGCTGGCATCAATGAACTTAATCTCACCGATCTTGCCCTCCGCGACATCCCGTTTTAATTCAAGGTTTTGGGGATGGAAGTTAAGTTGCGTATTGACGACGAATTTCGTTTGCGTCTCTTCCGCCAATCCTGCGAGCTGCTTCCAGTCTTCACTCTCAACGGCAATCGGTTTTTCGACAATCGCCGCTGGCACACCGTGGTCGGATGCCTGTTTCATCAGCGGATACCGAATCCGTTCACTCGTTCCACGCAGCACCGGTGCTGTGACGATGTGGAGGACATCCGGTTTCTCTTTTTCAAGCATCTCATCCAAGTCGGTATAACGTGATGAAACGTCGAAGTCGTCTCCAAAACTGTTGAGCAACTCCTCGTTCATATCGCAGATTGCGGCGATTTTGCCGCGCTTAACAAAACGGTAGGCACTTGCGTGGGCACGGGCGCGACCCCCGCATCCTAAGAACGCTGTTTTATACATAAAAATATCTCCTTCAATACTATTTCCAATATCAAGCCGAAACAGGGTAGATGTTAACAGCAGAAAATACGGGTTAACTTCTTACAACCTTTCTCGGAGTACGTCAATTAACCCATCCGGCGGTTCAAAGGGTAGATCAATAATCTCATTTGTTACACCGCTGTAGTAGATTCCCAAAAGTAGGTTGAACTCCGCAAGGGACTGCTTGAGATGCGTCGGGTGCTGCTTGTTTTCGTCATCAAGCCAATCGAAGACGGCTTCGGTGAGGTTCCCCTGCGCAACGACATCCTGCTCGCCATAGTCAAGTGGACCGCTTTCGTAACCACCCTCCGGCGTTGAACGCTCCCAACTGCTAAACCGCCAATGCACAAAACCTTTCGTGCCAACGACAAAGACACGTTTATGGGTGTGATTACCCGCATCCGGTTCTTTGGGGACTTTCTGCCCTAAGCCTGTCCCGAATGCAAGCGAGACGTGAAGACCGTTTGCATATAAAGCCTGAGCGGCGGCATGCATCGGGGAGGGCTGCGTGGAGTCCAAATCTTGACCGCCAGAAACCTGTCCGAGAACCCGTACTGGACGCGAGTTGTCGATGTAAGAGGAGACGAGTTGCAACACATGCGGTGCTTGGTCAACAGGTGTGCTGCGTGCGCTGGCATCAATAAACTTGATTTCACCGATTCTACCTTCTGCGACATCCCGCTTCAATTCTAAGTTTTTGGGGTGGAAATTGAGTTGTGTGTTGACAACGAACCTCGTTTGCGTCTCTTCCGCTAACCCTGCAAGTTGCTTCCAGTCCTCACTTTCGACAGCAATCGGTTTTTCGACAATCGCCGCAGGCACACCGGCATCTGAAGCCTGCTTCATTAGCGAATACCGAATCCGTTGGTTGGTCCCTCGTAGCACCGGCGCCGTGACAATGTGCAGAACATCGGGTTTTTCCTTTTCAAGCATCTCATCCAAATCGGTGTAGCGGGATGAAACCCCAAAGTCGTCTCCAAAACTGTTGAGCAACTCCTCGTTCATATCGCAGATTGCGGCGATTTTGCCGCGTTTGACGAAGCGATAGGCATCCGCATGCGCACGGGCACGCCCCCCACATCCTAAGAACGCAGTTTTGTACATGAAAATGTCTCCTTAATGTTAAAGTAGCACGCCTGCAGCGCACCAGAACATAGTATAGGGCAAGGCATAGCGCCTCACCCGCAATATTGATTTCTTTTAAATTATAATCTTTCTCGGAGCAAGTCCATTAACCCATCGGGTGGTTCAAATGGGAGTTCGACAATCTCATTTGTTATCCCGCTGTAGTACATCCCCAAGATGAGGTTATTCTCAACGAGGGATTGCTTGAGATGCGTCGGGTGTACCTTGCTCTCATTTTCTAACCAATCAAAGATGGCTTCGGTGAAGTTAGCCTGTGCAACGACATCTTGCTCGCCATAGTTCAGGGGACCGCCCTCATAGCCGCCATCCAGTGTTAAACGTTCCCAACTGCTGAAACGCCAATGCACGAAACCCTTCGTACCGACAACAAAGACCCGTTTGTGACCGTAGATACCCGGATCATCGGACGCCATTTGTCCGAACTCTGTTCCAAATGCGATGGAGACATGGACACCATTCTCATACAAAACTTGTGCGGCAGCATGCGTCGGCGAAGGATGCCCACCGGGAGCAGAATTTAAATGCTCGCTGCCAGCGATTTGTCCAAGCACCCGGATCGGGTGTGCGTCATCAATGTAGGAGGACACCAACTGCAGTACATGTCCGCCCTGCTCGGCGGGTCTACTCCGCGCACTCGCATCAATAAACTTAATATCGCCAATCCGTCCTTCTACGACATCGTTTTTGAGTTCCAAATTTTTCGGGTGGAAGTTGAGTTGTGTGTTAATGACAAATTTCGTTTCTGTCTCTTCAGCTAACCTCGCAATCTGCTTCCAATCTTCGCCTTCAATAGCAACAGGCTTTTCGATGATTGCCGCAGGCACACCGTGGTCGGACGCCTGTTTCATCAACGGATAGCGGATCCGTTCGTTGCTATTCGGAACCACAGGACTTGTGACGATATGCAGAACATCGGGTTTCTCTTTTTCAAGCATCTCATCCAAATCAGTGTAGCGTGAAGAGATACCGAACTCATCCCCAAAGGTGTTGAGTCGTTCTTCGTCCATATCGCAGATCGCGGCGAGTTCACCGCGTTTAACGAAGCGATACGCATCTGCGTGTCCACGGGCACGACCCCCGCACCCTAACATCGCAGTTTTGTACATGGAACTGCCTCCTAAATGCCCTTGATAAAGGAAATCGAAACCATAGACTAAAAATAAGAACAGACTGCATCAGATTAGCAGTAGGACAAGTTTTTGTCAAACGTTATTTTAGCGGTTCGCTGTTACGAGGGGATGTGGACTTTCTCGCCACTCTTTGCGCTGTCGTAAAACGCATCTAAGATCTGCATGAAAGTATACGCATCCGGTGCAGCGACATCCGGTGCGACCTCTCCTGCTATCGCCATACCGAAGTGGTTGAGTTCATAGTAGAAGACGTGCACCTCTTCCGGGAGTTCACCGTGATCAATCTCAAGTGGCTCATCAACGGCTTCCCTGACAAACTCACCATCTTTAAAACGCGATATACCGCCGTTTGTGATTGCGCCAGTCGTGCCGTAAAGCTCCACGACACTCCCAGAATCAGAATGGCTCATTCGGGAGCAGTCGATCTGAATCGTTTTCCCACCTTCGCATCCGAGGAGCCCCGTGAAATAATCCTCCGCTGCGCCTTCGGGTCCGTCATACTGCGGGTAAAGCACGTGCTTCGCAGCAAACGCCCACTCCGGTTTCGGGCATCCCATCCACCACCACGTCAGATTGAGTTCGTGCGAGTAGTGTTGCCCTAACGAACCGCCCTTCTGTCCGTAGACATGCAACCAGCGACTGTTATCGTCGAAGTCTGGGATAAAGTTATATTTTCCGAAGACGCGAGCGTGATATAGGTCGCCGATTGTACCGTTTAGAACGGCGCGCCGAATCTTTCGGTTGTTTGGGAAATGGCGCATGAAATAGCAAAATTGGAGGGTCGTGCCGGATTGCTGAGCGGCAGCCTCCATCTCTAAAATTTCAGGGGCGCGGATGGCGTGCGGTTTTTGCACTAAGACGTGTTTACCCGCATTGAGCGTATCCAGCACTTGCTGCAGCCTACCCTCTGGAGAAGTCGCAAGATAGACGGCTTCTACATCAGGGTTTTCAAGGAGTTCGTGATAGTCGGCGTAGCGATGCGGGACTGCGCTCTCATCTCCTGCTTCCGCACGACGCGCAGGATCACGCTCCGCGATCGCAATGACGTTTAGGCGAGAGGTGGCGTTGGCAGCTTGAATAGCTTGACGACCTGCCCATCCGCATCCGACGACACCGAGTTGTGTAGTTTGATTCGTCATAAATCTTGCCTCCAATAGGAAAGTCTTATGGAAGAAACCCCCTAAATCCCCCTTATCAGGGGGACTTTAAGAAGCAGTGCGTAAGTCCGATTTAAAACATATTCGGTAATTCTGCAATGCTATTAAGCACCCACGTCGGTTTCGCGACAGGGTTCTCCAATTGACCGGGTTTAAACTTCCCAGTCTTGACAAGAATGCTCCGCATCTTCGTGTTTTCCGCACCCATTATGTCAGAAGTGATGTCGTCACCGACCACAATCGCTTCACTTGGAGAGCGTTGAAGGCTTTCAAGCGCGATTTTGAAGAACGTCTCGCTCGGCTTGCCCATCACGGTTGCGGTTTTGCCCGCGGCTGCTTCCAGAAGCGTCACGAAGGCACCACAATCTAAGAACATGCCTTCTGAAGAGAACCAATAGAGATTCTTCTGCAACGCTATCAGTTCAGCACCGTTCATCAGCAAGCGAAAGGCGTGATTTAAAGTCCGAAAATCAAACCCTTCGCCGTAGTCTCCAACAACGACAAAATCGGGAGCATTGTCATCTACGGGTATCTCCTTGAAAAACGCTTTGACGGCATTATCGACCATAAAATGACAACTTGCGCCAGGCTGCGCACGTAAGTATTGGAGACAGGCGTAAGTTGCATTAAAGATTTCATCTTCGTAGATGTCGAAGCCGAGTGCCTGCATCTGCGTGTGAAGCATCTTCGGCGTTTTGGCCGTCGTGTTGGTCAAAAATCGGAGTTGATAATTCTCCTGCCGTAGGTAGTTAACAACTTCAATTGCACCGGGGCAAGGTTGACCCTTAAAATAGAGGGTTCCATCCATGTCAATCAAAAAAGCCTTCGGGCGCGTTGGTGATACTTCCTGCATTGTCCCCTCGTGTGCTATGGTTCCACAACTTTATAGTGTTCAACCTGCCCGCCACTAATTTTCTGGATTGTGAGGCTTTTGACAGGGTGCCGGTTTTCGTCGTAATGCGAAATAGTTGTGGCACCTTTGTAACCACTGACTGCAGCGAACGCATCACGCACTGCAACCGGATCAAGCGAACCGGCGGTCTCTATCGCCAATGCTAAAAGCCGCATTGCATCGTAGCCCGACGCGGCAATACCATCCGGTGGACTTTCAAAGAGTGCGGTGTAACCACTCACGAATTCCTGTACATCCGCGTCTTGTGTCGCAACCGAGAAATTAGTCGGATAATAACTTCCGTCGAGTACGCTATTATCCTCTAAGATGCTGAGGAAGCGTTCCCTATCATCCCACGCGCTGCCACCGAGAAAAGCCCCTGTGATACCGATTTGTCTGGCTTCCTTTATTAGCGATGGCACTTCTGGCTGAAAACCGGGGCAGAAAATAACGTCAGGTTGGACCTTATGGATTTCTGTGAGCAGTGTGGTAAAAGTGGTCTCACCTACGGAATAGGCACCGCTATGAACGATTTCACCGCCATTTTGCTGAAAAGCCGCTTCAAATGCTTGGACGAGGTCAGTCGTATAGTCATTGCCCTCTTCGATAATTGTCGCGGCCGTTTTTGCGCCAAGCTCATTCGGGTTCATTGCAAAACTTGCCATCACCTTCCCTTGAAATGGGTTTGGCACCGTAATTAGAAAGACATAATCACCAGTTTCAGGGACGGTTGAACCGCTGGAACCGGGAAGCATGAGTCGTTGTGCCTGTTGTGCAATTGGACCGACTTCAAGGGCACTCGTGGAATAAACAGGCCCTAAGAGTGCGAAAACGTCTTCCATCTCAATGAGTTCTTTTGCGGCAGTGACGCTGGCTTCCGGTGTTGGGGGTTCGCTTGCGATGGGTTGATTGTTTCGACTGATAAATTCTACTTCCATACCGAACAATCCACCCTTTTCATTAATTTGGACGCGAGCGGTTTCAGCCCCTTGGCTAAAGGTCGTAAAGGTATTGGAGGGTTGGATCACACCGATTTTCAATGTTGTTTCTGTCGGGGTAGGGGTCGCATCGGGCTGAACTACCTGATTCACGCGTTCGCATCCTGTCAGAGCAGTGAGTAGAATAACCGAAATTAGGATAAGAATTCTTGTATGCATAATGCAAATTTCTCCTTTGATGAAAATGCTTGAAAAATATTTGGGTTTGTGGTAAGTTCTTATTTGTATTCTAAAGCATGATAAAAAATAACACACCCAACCGATTTTGTCAAGTTTAGAAACATACCGAAACATATCTATTGCAGGAAAAATTAAAAGATTCGTTTTGAAAGCTTAAACAAAAGCGCGCAGCCTGCAACAACGGCGCAGGCGACTCTAACGCGAAAACCGTCAAAGTCCAAATTGCCGTTACTGCTCCGCAAGGAAAAATAAAAAAATGGAACTCGGTTTTTTCACAATGCCTTTGCATCCACCCGGTAGTGACACGACTAAGACATTAGACGACGATCTCGAGCAGATGATAGTCCTCGATGAACTCGGTTACAAAGAGGCTTATGTCGGTGAACATTTCACGTTTACGTGGGAGAATATCCCGTCTCCCGATCTTTTTATTGCAAAAGCGGCTGCGATGACAGAGAACATTATTTTTGGCACAGGGATTACGTGTATGCCGATACATAATCCTGCCGTTGTCGCGCATCGCATTGCACAACTGGACCATCAAACGCACGGACGTTTCCATTGGGGTGTCGGTTCCAGTTCCACACCGAGCGATGCGGAGATGTTCATGGCTGGTGAAGACAGGCGTAGATCCACACGAGAGGGGATCGATGCCGTACTCAAGATTTGGACAGACCCGGAACCGGGACACTACAAGACCGATTTCTGGGAATTTAAGATCCCTGAGTACCGTCCGAACATTGTGAGTGTCCACATGAAGCCTTATCAGAAACCACATCCACCCATTGCGTTGGCAGGGTCTTCCGCAAGGTCGGACACGCTAATCTTCGCGGGTGAGCGCGGCTGGATTCCGATGAGTATTAATTTAGCGCATGTGCCGACCATCAAAACACACTGGGATGCGGTTGAAGAAGGTGCCGAAAAGACTGGCTTATCGCCATCTCGCTCAATATGGCGTATTGCGCGTGAAGTCTACGTTGCGGATACCACAGAACAGGCACGAAAAGAGGCTATCGAAGGCACGCTCGGGCGCGATTTTAGGGACTATTGGTTCAAGTTATTTAGTCCGGGACACTTCAAACCCGATCCAGATATGGATGACGCAGACATGACGCTTGAACATCTGTTGGACACCTTGTGGATCGTCGGAAGTCCGGATCACGTTGCAAACCGTTTGCGCGAACTTTACGATGAAGTCGGCGGTTTTGGCGTTTTACTCGCTATGGGACATGAATGGGATCCTAAAGAGCAGTGGTTGAACTCCATGACACTCCTGAAAAATGAGGTAATGCCTCAACTCGCAGATTTGACTTAAACTTTTTTAAATATTAGGTTTTTGCTCCGATTTTTCCGTTGTCAAAATCGGGTTTCTGGCGCAAGAACATAGCAGGGCAACAACGGAGCACTGCAGATATACGGAACTACACTTGAAATCTCGTACTCACTTTACCGAACCACGAGGAAATATAAAAATGCTCATGGCAGGTGCTGCAGAAACACCGATTACCGCCATAAAGGACAAGCCCGAAGTCTATGCCGAGTTGTATGCACGCGCATTAGTGCTTGCCGATGGCGAAAAACAACTTGCCATTGTAACAGCCGACTACGGTCAGTTTCCACTCGATTACAATAAAGTACTGCTTGATGCAATTGAGAATGCTACGGGCATACCGCCGGAGCATGTCGTCATCAACTGCAGTCATACGCATAACGCCCCGGGTGTTGATGGACGATGGATAACCGAAGAATCCGAAGCGTGGTTAGCCAGATGTCTTGCGGGGTTGGTGAAAAATGCAGTAGACGCACTTGAACCTACAACTTTGCGGGTCGGTCGCGCTCCTGTCCAAATCGGGTATAACCGTCGCATAATGAATGACGAGGGCTATATCACAATGGCACCGAACCCAGAAGGATCTGTTGTGCCGTGGGTTGACGTGTTAGGAGCTTACGACGAAAATGGAGAGATTATCGCGGTATTATTTTCACATGCCGCGCATCCGGTAATTGTCCACTGGTCAAGTGAAGAGATGGGTGCCGATTATCCGGGCTATGCCGTCGAGCATTTACGTAACTTCTTGGATCTGAAACCGGAAAGCGTCTTGATGTTCGCGCAAGGCTGTGCAGCAGATATCAACGGGTATCCACTCCGGGGTGGCTTCAGCGCGTGCGATGTGGCTGGATTTGCCCTTGCGTTTGCGACACATCAAGCCTTAAAGACTGCGGAAGAAATTCCTGCAGCACCGCTTAAGGCGCGTTCGAGACTCGTCAATTTGCCGTTCCGAGATCCGCCATCGGTTGCAGAGTGCGAGCAGTTAATAAAAGAATTCCCTGACGATGAACGTTACGTCGCTTTGTTAGCAGTCGCTAAAAGTGGTGAAAAACGCACCTTACCCTTCCCAATCAGTGCATTCGCTGTCGGCGACGCGCTCTGCTTCCTCTCTGTATCCCATGAACTCTTCTCGGAGTACCAACTCTTTGCAGACGAAACATCGCCGTTCTCACATACATTTGTTTTCGGATACACGAACGGCAGTGAAGTCTATATCGCAACAAAAGCAGCTTATGAATTGGGATTGCGAGCAGGCTATGAAGCCGGACCGCGGAATCATGCGCTTAGTGGTCCCTATCGATTAGCATTGGTGCCATCGGTTGAAGAACAGATCCGAGCAGAAATAACGGATCTATTCAGGAAAGTAATAAACGCATAAACGGCACAGTTTTCGATCCTAACATAAAGCACGTTTCGATTTTTGGGACTGGATTCCCACCAGCACTCCATATCATTCCGGGGCGCGTGGCGTGAGCACTAACGTCATCCGACGATCTTCAGTTAGGTATCGTTTAACCACACGGGCAACATCTGTCGCGGAGACGTTGACAAATGCATCAGCAAGTTGGGATAAGGTGTCGCCGTGCTGGTATTCCCGCATCCCCCACTGTACCCCGATGTTCCCAAGTACCATAGTTTCTGACACATCGACAGGCTGCTGTTGCATTACCTTCTTTACATCCAAGGGTGCCCTGAATTGCATGGCGAAAAACGGAGCAGCCATAGCGACTTGCGCGTTGTTTTCTGGTTGCTTTAACCGGTTTATCAACTGACCAATCCGCTGCTTGACCTTTTCTATATCTGCATCCGGCTTCAGCGAAACATTGATCTGTAAATAAGTCCCTTCGGGAGTGATTAGGTCAAGGTTACAGAAAGCACCACCTGTCAATGCTTTCAATTGCGTATCCTGCGTGAATGCTAAACTCAGAAGTGCACCTGCTATATACAAGGCAGGGTAATCTTCATCTTTAGAGTGCGGTACCGCGTAGGTTTCCATATAGTGGGTTACGTTGATATCCCAAGTAGCGTTTTGATCTTTCGCTATCTCTGGAGTGGCTGTTGGATGCGGAAGCGTTTTTTCGGTTAAATTGATAACGCCGAGTTGTTTTTCCATAGTCCCTTTCAATATTTTGGGATCAATACCACCAGTGACACACAAAAGGACGCGATCCGCTTGAACTAAATGCTGATCGCGATACGCTTGGAGCTCACTGAGTTTCGCCGATTGAACGCCGCTGCGCATGCGGATATCGGTTTCACCATGCCGAAAGACTTGGTTCCACGCAGCGTAAGCCAATTTATGTGTTGCCAAGTTCTTTTCAATATAGTCAAACTGGCGTAAGGCATTCGGGCGTGCCTCAGCGAGACCTTCTGCTGAAAAAGGTAGTTCAGAGAGCCATTTCGCATGGCGTTCTAAACCCTGCGTCCAGTTGTCGGTGTTGCCGATAAACTCCAAGCGTATATTGTCAGCCAACGTCTCCGCGCTACCTGTCTTATAGTCAATCGGTTCCATGGTTTGGAATGTTAGATGATTAATGAGGTGGCTCCAATATGCTTTTGCTTTCCCGTCAGTGGCGAGGCCGAGGGGCAAATAACTGAGGATAATGACATCTGTGGAATCCTCAACATGGAGATTGACAACCCGGATACCGTTGCTTAAAGTAAAACGGCTCACTTCAGGGGTGGCATTCGCAGCAAAAAGCGTGGCGAAGTCCTCTGAAGCATTAGGTGCCTCGACCTCCCCAGAAACCTGTGAACCGACACTGTTGTTTTTATTTTCGGTGGCAGCCCGTCCGATTTGATTGCGGATAGCCGGTTTCGCGTCAGTCTCAAGAATAACAGCCGCCTCAATAATTTCAACAGTCGGTTCGGACTGCGCCTCGAAACTATACGGTTTCTGAAATCTGGCAAGATATTGATGACTCACACCGAGCAGCAAGACAACCAGAACCGTAGCCGTACTAAGAGCCATCCACGGTAACAACGGTTTTCCAGTCGGCGGCGATACCGGGTTTATATCAGCAACCTCTCGCATGATGTTTTCGTATAGGTTGTTAGACAATTGCCAACCGCCGAGCGTTTCGTTAATCAAATGCTCATCTGACGTTTTTAAACGCTCCCGTGCCCGCTGAAGCCGACTCGTAATTGTGTTCGCCGATACCCCCAAGAATTTGCCAATTTCCTTGGTGGTCATCTCGCCGAGATAGTAGAGCGTTACGACAGTGCGTTCGCTCTCTGGTAATTTTTCCAGGAGTTGCTTGACGATTTCACGACGACGCTCAGTTGCCTCTGTCTCGCGTTGTTCCAATACATAACGCTCATAGGTTAACTTATCTATTGCTTTCACAGACGCATCCTCCAGCGATTGCATCGCAGGTTTCTTCCGTCGGAGCCAATCGGTGCATAGATTATTTGTGATAACATACAGCCACCCCGCAAATTGATTGCGATTCTTGAGTGTCGAGAGTTTCTGGTATGCTTGAAGGAAAGTGTCTTGCGTAATCTCCTCAGCATAGTGAAAATCACCAATCTTCCGCCACGCCAAGGCGTGAACACTCTTTTGGTATCTTTGAACCAAGGCACCGAACGCCGCATCATTACCAGACAAGGTACTATGAATCAACTGAACATCGTCTTTATCCATCGGGACTCTCCATAATGCGTCAACGCAAACGACTGGATTTCTGCTAATACTTTATACCATTTCGCTGATGCAATTTGACAATCAAAATAGGTAATGTTGTGAGATATATTCGCTCATTCAGGCACGGGGAACTGAACACACAAACATACATTTTCACCGGATTTCAACGTCAAAACGCATCACGGGGTGTAAGAACTAACGTCATTCGATCATCTTCAGTTAAATATCGATTCACAACAGCGGCAACATCATCCGCGGAGACCTTGGCAAACGCACCCGCAAGCTGCGGTAAAGTCTCACCATATTGATATTCAAGCATCCCCCACCATACACCGATGTTACCAAGCATCATGGCTTCTGACACACCTGCCGGTTTTTGTTGTTTTATCATCTCTATATCCAATGGTGAACTGAATTGCATGGAAAGTGACGGGGCAGCCATAACGACCTGCGCGTTGTTCTCGGGTCGCTTTAATCGGTTTATCAGCAGTCTAATGCGCTGTTTAACGGCTTCTATATCGACATCTGGCTTGAGTGAAGCACTGACCTGTAGATAGGTCTGTTCGGGTGTGACGAGATCAACACTGCTGAGCACAAAACCCGTTAATTCCTTCAGTTCAGTATCCTGCATGAGTCCTAAGTTCAAGAGCGCGTTCGTTATGTACAATGCCGGATAGTCTTCATTTTCTGGATGCGGTATCGCGTAAGTTTCCATGTAGTGGGTTACATTGATATCCCAAGTGGCAGTTTGGTCTCTCACCGCCTCCGATGTTGCTGTTGCTGGTGGCAGCGTCTTTGCTGTTAGGTTGATAGGTCCGAGTTGTTTTTCCATTACGGGTTGCAGTGTTTCCGAGTCAACGCCACCGATGACACACAAAAGCATCCGATCTGCTTGGACTAAATGCCGATCTCGGTATGCTTGCAATTCATGCAACTGTGCGGATTGAACATCACCCCGGATGGATATATCGGTTTCACCGTGTCGAAAAACTTGGTTCCATGCAGCGGATGCCCATTTGTGAGTCCCCAATCTCGTTTCAGTTACGTCAATCTCGGACAAGGCCTTCGGTAACTCCTCGGCTAAACTTTCCTCTGAAAACGGTAACCCGGAAAGCCATTTTGCGTGTCGTTCCAAACCCTGCGTCCAGTTATCGGTGTTACCGATAGATTCCAAGCGCATGTTATCAGCCATCGTTTCCGCACTACTTGAGGGGTAATCAATCGGTCCTGTCGTTCGGAGTGTCAAGTGTTCAATCAGGTGACTCCATTGCGCCTTTGCTTTTCCATCACTGACAAGTCCAAGGGGCAAATAACTAAGGATAATGACATCTGTGGATGCCTCAACGTAGAGACTGACAACACGGATACCATTACTGAGTGTAAAACGTGTCACTTTAGGTGGCGCAGCGAAAGCGAGGGAAAAGCTTCCAAGGAAGAATAATCCCACGACTGCGTGTTTAATTCTGTTAAGCATCTTTACCTCCAAATATTACGTCTTCAGACATTGAACAAAAATCGTTAAACAACGATTGTTTTATCGCTTGATTTCTAAAGACGTAATTTGGAGGCAGAAAACGTGCATAATCTGAAAAAAAAATGAAAATTTCGGGTCAGACTTGACAATAGGGAGGATTGGAGATGAGATATTTTGCCTAAAAGTAAGTTTCTAACTTCGCACGCGCGCTTAAGACCCCTTCAACAATCGGTTGTGGGGTTTCCGCATTCAACCCTAAGTAGATAAGCATAATCTCCTCAGTATAGCCGACAGTTTCTATCTCGTGACAGATAGCGGGGAAATCCATCTCCGGTGCCCAGAACGGCTCGCTGCCTGTTTGCGAATCGACACCGCAGTTGAAATAGACACTCATCAGCCGTTCTGACAGTGCTCGTAAGGCAACAACGGGATCGTCTCCGGCGCGGTGGAAATGGAACGGACTGTAGTAAAAACCGAAATTGTCAGCAGGGATCGCATCGAGGATCTGCTGCGTGCGTTCAAGGTTGTAGGCGAGACTCCCTTCATGTGCATAGAGCACAAGGGTTAGATTCCGAGCTTGGGCTTCTGCTGTGACGGTCTTGAGGCGATCAATAATCGTGTCAATCTCACGAGCGGTGGCGGTTTCATTGCCACCACTCGCGATGCTGACGATTGGAATGGAAAGCCTTTGTGCAGTGTCAAGAATTGAGATTAACGCTTCAAGTCCATCTGGCGCGTCAACCCGTACCGTGCTCAGCATGGATTTGAAATTGAGTCCAGTCTTTTCTCGAAGTGTATCAATGGTTTCGGCTGCCACGTCCGAAAAATGGGGTTGGGCGAGTTCAATAGCGGACACGCCGCCTTCGGATAACTTACCCACAAACTCTGTCAAAGGAAAAGCGGAAAATGGAAGTGTACTTGCACAATAGGTCTTCATGAATTTGCTCCAAAGGTAAAACCGAATTATTTACCCATTTCCTTGAGTGCAGTTAAACAGCGTTCGACAGACTCAAGTGGGGGGTAGGCATCACTTTCATATTCAACGATGTACCACTCTGTGCCGCCAGTTGTTTCGCAGATGCGGAAGATCTCATCCCAAGGTACACTGTCCTCACCGATAATCGGACGGAAACCGGCGTGTCTGTCCGTCTCACCTATTGATTCGTCATACGGCTTGAGATGCACTGTGCCAGCGCGTCCCGGGTATCTCTCCAGAATGCCGACGAGATCAGCACCACCAGATAACGCATTGCCCATATCCAGCTGCATCACGACACCGTCATTTGTATTTCCGAAGAAAGTATCCCAGGGTTGCTCACCATCCAGCGGCGTAAATTCGACGTGATGGTTATGATACCCCGTCACCATATCGTGTGCTGCGAGTTTATCAGCGATTCCATTGAAGACATCAGCCAACTTCAACCAATCTGCTCTTGACTGACGCAGTTCACCCGGTATACCCGGGACGATGATATAACGGTTCTCCAAAACCTTGTTGAATTCAATCGTTTCGGCGAGCGTGTCTTCTTGGACAAGGTTGAACGGTGTGTGCCAACCACAGCAGACCAAGCCGAACTCGTCGAGGTAGCCTTTCAACTCTTGTGCGGGATGTCGGGGCGGACCGGCAAATTCAACGCCTTCGTAACCCATCTCCGCGACCGCTTTTATTGTGCCGCGGGCATCCTCAGCCAACTCGTTTCGGACAGAAAACAATTCTAAACCAATCGGTACTCTTGCCATGATTTTCCTTTCATGTTTTTTGCAGAAGCGCAATGCGCTCTGCTGGTAAAATTTGTTAAGTGACAAAAAAGATAGGACAACCCTTGCCATTTTTATGATAATGAAATGTGAACACCACCTAATCCCCATCGCATCTATCGGGTCAGAATGTTAATAAGGAGTATCCTGAGCGTGGGAATATCTTTTTCGGTTAAGAATACCTCACCGTTCAGTTGAGGATATGCTTCTGATGAGTTTGGTTGGCTGCTTTCCGATTCTAATCCTCCATCAAAGATGGAATTCAAAGAGCCTGACTGACTTAAATGTTCTGCCCCGCTTATCTCTAACGTAAATCTCTTGTTCTTAATTTCGATCTTCACATAGTTGCCCCAGTCTCCAAGTTCCGAAAGTTCGGATAAGAATAACCTTATGCCTTCTGCGGAAAGGCTATGAAAAAAACTTAGACGCGCCCAGTATGGTTCTTGTGATAACGGGGTAGAATTGCCATACTTCGGCCGGTACGGTTCTTGTAAAGTATCTTTATCTATTTTCAGACGAGTAGTTTTACGATTTGCATAAAACCTTTCAAAGTCAAGACGTGCGTCCTCATTTCCTTGTTGCACGGCTTTTAGATACCATTTAGCAGCTTCTGTTTCATTTTTTTTAACACCTCTACCTTCGGCATACATGCCTCCAAGGTGCCACTGTGCGATGCAATCTCCCTGCTCTGCGGCTTTTGTATACCACTTGATGGCTTCCTTATGGTCCTGCTTGATGAAAGAGGACAACGTATTCCGATTATAAATCGTATTCCGATTATAAAGCCACCCAAGGTATCTTTGGGAAACCATATCTCCCTGCTCTGCGGCTTTCGTATACCACTTGACTGATGTTTTAGCGTCTTTGGCAACACCTCTACCTTTAGCATACATATTCCCAAGGCTGTTCATAGCATCCGTAGATCCTCCCTCTGCGGCTTTTGTATACCACCTGACAGCTTCGGTGTCATTTTTTTCAACACCTCTACCTTTAGCATACATATACCCAAGGTGCCACTGTGCGTCTTCATCTCCCTGCTCTGCAGCTTTCGTATACCACTTGATGGCTTCCGCATAGTCACGAGCAACGCTTCTACCAAATTCATACATTTTTCCAATGCGGACTATGCCCTGTGTAGTTCCCTCTTTTTTATACCACTTGATGGCTTCCATAGAGTTTTGTTCAACACCTCTGCCTCGAACATATATATCCCCAAGCAAGATATAAAATCGTTCGCTACCATATCCCATCTCAAGGAGTTTCGTACACCACTTGATGGCTTCCGTATCATCCAGCGTAACACCTCTGCCGCGAATATACATATCCGCAAAGGCATAGTTATCCACAAGTGTCGATATGGCCATTACATTTCCCTGCTCTGCGGCTTTTGTAAACCACTTGATGGCTTTCTTATCATCCCGCTTACTGCCGAAAAAATACATATACCCAAGAGCGAGTTGAGCCTCTGTATGTTGCTGCTCAGCAGCTTTTAGATACCATTTGATAGCTGCCTTAGCGTCTTTGGCAACGCCTCTACCCTCCTTGTAAATCACACCTAAGTAGTGTTGAGATTCAGCATGTCCGCTTTCGGCGAGTGGCTCAAATTTTTTCAATGCTGTGGCATAGTCCCTTTGCAAATATGCCCTTTTTCCATCTTGATAATTCCACGAAGTTTCATATTTGCTAAGCATCTCTGATGCTGTCTTATTTGGGTGATTTTTAAGAGTTTCAATCGCTATCTGTCTGGCAAACTGATTCTCAAATCCTTTCTCACTACCCAAGATATGTTCAATAAGATGTAGAAATTGGTCAAGTGAATCTGGGTAGGTTTGGAGGTGAACAAACATTTTATGAACAGCATTGTTCACAACATCCCGATCTTCCGATTTTAAAAGGTCCTCCAAATAGGCAGAAAACTTACTGTTAAGCCGCTTTAACTGTTCAGCAGTTCGCATATCCTGTTGCCCTGTAAACGCTTCAGTAATCGTCTGGAGGTTTGTGTTTTCTTCTTTCCCACTCAAAAAAGCGTGACAGTTTCCACATAGCGTTATACCATTGTCGAGGTCGGTGGCGAATTCAGTGTACTTTTCTAAAGGTTTTATATGGTGTACATGGAGGTTTCGCTGCACAGCACATATACGACATGTATTTTTATCACGATGTTTGACTTCTCTCCGCCATCGCTGATACTCTGGTGATTTGCGGATATCTTGCATGATAATTCTCGTTTGATGCCAATTTACCTATGGCAAGACGGTTTTGATAACTTCCTAAATCTGTTGATGGGCATCAATGATGTCAATAATTTTATGTGCATTATTGGTGCGTTTGTCAAATTTCCCATAGGTGTCAATTTAGGGATTTTCACGGTATTTCGGGGACCGTCTCTATAGATGCCGCCCCTACGGGGCTTAGGTCTGTGAGGTTGCATTTCTCTACAGAGATACCATCCCTACGGGATTCAGGAGGTTTTTGCAGTCTTCAAGGCTCCCGCGGAGTATCTGGTTCGGTTAGGAAACCGAACCTACCGGGCCTCGGTCTGAGACGGTTGTTTTTTTTAAATTGACACTTATGATTTTCGTAAAATTGGCACCTATGGTGCGTTTGTCAAATTTCCTAATTGGGATGTGTAAATATTCTGTTTGTCTTTTTGTCTTCAGAACGTCTATCGGGCTGTATAATTGGGGGCAAGCGGAGATGTTTGGTGAAGTGATAGCAATGACACTCGCGCCAAACCGTGAATTAGGAACGCTGCGCCCATCTGTGATTCATACCAATCAATCGCAGATGCACCGTATGGAAGCGTATCCGGGAAATAGACTTCCAACACTGTCTCCGCAAGTTCAATACCGCCCTCCAACCACACCGATTCACCGGTGATGTCATAAAGCTCCGCAAACAACTCAAGTGTAAGCCCCGCATCCGATGCCGGAATCTTAAACCCTTCTACGTGAACTTGATCCACCGGAAACTTCTCATCAAGATAGGTATTACCAACGGCGCGTGCGTATTCCATCAACTTCTCGTTCTGCGTCAATCGCCATCCTGCGAGACATAGCACGCCTGTGCTGCACACAGTTCCCGAACCGTAGACGCTTCCCCAAGAGGACATACGTTCAAGAATTTGATCCGTTTCACACTGGCATAAACTCACAAATTCACGCGTGTCAAGGTTATGCGGCGCAGCGAGAAATCCGTTGATGTAGACCAAGCCGTATTGCCGCATCTGGGCTGCCAGTTCAGGGAGAAGTGATTCTATCAATGCTGCAGATTCAAGTAGACTCATCCCCAATGAGAACGTTTGCGTCGGCGCGTTCATCTCAAAGAACCGCTCATCTTCCTTTGGTGAACGACTCTCGATCCGCAAAAGTCCACGCGCATCCTTCTTCTCCCACCAGTAATCGGTATAGTTCTGGATCTGTTGAAGGGTTTCAGGACGCTGGTCTTGCGTATACGCAAACACCAAATCGAAAATATAAAAGCCTGAATGCCGTGGAAAATCACACGCTCGCCCCCCGCGAACAAGGTGTGCTTTTGTGTCGATATTCGCATGGCGGATGTATTCAAGCCCGTCCCCTTCTGTCCAGTGGTAATCCAGTCCATCAGCGAAACTCTGCACACATGCCGGATTATACGTATTCAGTTTTTGCCAGAGCCAGAGCGGCACCTTACGCAGATGATCGTGGATTGCGGTACCACCGTCTGGATTCCGAGAACACCCGACCCGTTCTTCGATAAGTTGCCAAAACGAATGCTCACCCCAAGGGAACAATCCAGATACCGTATCCGTACAATTCCGAGCAAAGTGCTCCAAATATCGATCCACCGCTTCAACGTATTCCGGTTTCGATTCGGTTTCAGCGAGCGCGTTCATTGTCGCGAGTAAGGGTTCATCATGAATCAAGTTCGTGCCGAGATGTGCGCGATCACCATCCCTCTGCCCCGGAATCTTAGGCGGTTTCTCCATTAGCATCTCACCCGTCTCTGCATTCAGAATGGACGGGAATAGCCCTTTGTATGGCTTACTGCTTTCGATCATCAGATCAATAGCATTGCATATTTTAGTGATAATCAATTCCGAGTTCATCGTAGGCAATACCTCCGCACCGCTGAATGAAAATATCGTATCATGAATGTAAAAATAATGTCAAGATACCAAAATAGCGAAGTCAGGGTCATTCAATTGTACGATTTTTCATTTTATGAAGTTAACTGCGAGTTTAGGTTGAGCTGCTAGATATTGGAGTGCGTCAGTGATTTTTGTCTGTCCAGTACATCGCAAAACAGAGATAGCTGAGTTTCGCATAGCCGCCATGACTTGAGTGATAACAACTGTTCTGACGCTTGATGAGTCTTCTTGAAAGACGGCATC
>JAJEDN010000019.1 GCA_022821495.1 Candidatus Poribacteria bacterium | reverse complement strand
GTTTGAGGTTCTATCCGGGAAGCGTAGAGCAATCTTCCTAAACGCCCGCTTGGGGCGTGCAGTGGCGGATAGGTAAAGTTACGAGCCAAGACTGCGGAACAAACAATTGCCGAGAACGACGGGGCGACTCTTAACAAGCCCTCGACTTTAGTCGGCGGGTACTTGACAAATTTACGCCTACGCTGCGCTCGCCTCAGTCTTTTCCGCGCCAGCTAAACCATAAGTGCAGCATCGCTCGCCGATACGGATAACTTTAACCTATATCCCAATATCGCTCCGATAGGAACAGCAAGGATATACCAAATTTCGACCGGCAAACCGAGAGACACCCAGCCGCGCATCGGTAACGAAATAATATACGCGAGTGTCTTAAGCACAGGAATTAGCAACGCCAGAATCAGATTCGGTTTACCAAATATCTCCCACGGCACGTTAAGCAGAGCAAGCAAGCCAACAACAGCCGGTGGTCCCAAAAATGCCCCGGAACACAGCGATTTTAATGGAATATCAACGCCGAATTGCTGACTCACAAAGCGCATCCCCATGCCCGCGCCTATAATTACAATCCCGTATGTGACACTCAACGAAATGAGCAGAAACAAACCTACCCAGAAGCCGTGATTGACACGGTCCCCAAGCAGGACCTGCCAAATTAAATTCTCAAATACAAATAGACAAATCCAACCGCCCACCAATCCGATAATACCGCCTGCAGCAATTTGCCCAAGGGTTAATGTGATAGTATCTTTTTTCATACTTTCTGACCGATTTCCTCTCCTAAATATATTAACTTTATTGTATCACGTTGCAACATTATTGTCAAAACAATCTTTCTTCAGGTTCGCGCACGCCAGCGGAGTGCTATGTGAACAAACCTGTCCTATCGAAAAAATTAATGCAGGGTTTCCAAAACTGTCCACATCCTTTCTTAAGAATTGATTTGACACGATTTCAATTTTCCATTAAACTGTTGCCACAAAGTGGAGTTCCTACATCCAATTTTTTACCGTGAGCGACGGCTTTAGTGCCGTTCCTAAAGGAGATTCTCATGTCGAAAATCCTTGTACTGTCAGGTGAAAACCACCGTTTTAATGCAAGTGCCAGCGTCATTCACGATTTTCTTTCCGAAGATGCTGACATCTCAGCGACGCTAACCGATGATAAAGGGATCTTAGCATCATCGGAGTTAAATGCCTACGATGCGTGTGTCTTTGGCACCGGCTTCACGCGCACGGAACGCCAAGAGGACGGATCTGTCGCACGTGTATCCGATTTAACCCAAACTGAAGAGGACGGTTTATTCCGATTTGTAAGCGAAGGCAAAGGGTTAGTCGGTATTCACGGCACCGCGTGGTGGATCGGCGGTCGCGCCATGGATCTTATCGGTGGAGCTGCCAATTGGCATCCACCCGGCTCAACCTTTACCGTCCATATTGAGGACGACGAACACCCGACAACCCAAGGCATCGAAGATTTTGATGTAGAAGATGAAATCTATATCTCCGCACACGATCCACACATCCATGTCTTGGCATCCGCCGAATGGTTCGGCAAAGCACATCCTATGGCGTGGGTAAAACCCTATGGTTCAGGACGCGTCTTTTACACTACTTTAGGACACGGACCTGGGACTTTCGAGCGCGAAGGGATGCAGAAATTCCTCACCCAAGGCGTAAAATGGGCAGCTGCATCATAACCAGGATTCTGTGAGGCGAGGCATAAACGCCTCGCCACGCTACATTACCGTATAGGCAAATGCAGACACTAAAAATCACAGACATAGAGACTGAAGTCGTTCAAGTAAATCATCGCGGCAATTGGATCTTCGTTAAGGTGCATGCTGACAATGGCACAATCGGTGTCGGCGAGGCTTCCCACGGTAGAGATGATGCCAGCGTTCGACATATCATTGATACCCTCAAATCCGCACTCGTTGGATCAAATCCGTTCCAATTAGAAGCATTTCGGCAACGGTTCTATCGCGACACCGAAAGCCATACCTATCACACCGCACTCAGTGGCATTGAACAAGCAATGTGGGACATGATCGGTAAAGCGTTAGAGGTACCGAGTTATCAATTGTTAGGGGGTAAGTGTCGAAAAAACATTCGTCTCTATGCAAATATAAATCGGGCAACAGTTGATCGCAGCCCTTCTGGGTTCGCTAACAATGCTGAACGCGCCGTCGCCGAAGGGTTCACTGCCATAAAATGTGCACCCTTTGACGATGTTTCTGTCGCGAATATCTCGCGTGGCAGCCTGACACCTGCTATCTGTTTAGGTATCGATCGTATCCGCACAATACGTGCCGCGATTGGCGGTGACATTGATCTGATGGTTGATTGCCACAGCCGTTTTAATCCGGGGATCATTATCCAAGTCGCAAAAGAGTTAGAAGATTTACATCTCTTCTGGATTGAGGACGCAGTATCATTAGACAATTTGGACGCTTTCGCACACATGAGTCGCTCCATCGGTATCCCGATTGCAACCGGCGAACGCCTACGGACCCTCACAGATTTTGATAGGCTAATAACCGAAACACACGTCGATTACATTTTACCAGATGTCAAACATGTCGGCGGAATATCGGGACTGAAAAAAATCGCTACGCTCGCTGCTGCGCGAAATGTTATGGTAACACCGCACAATCCGAGCGGTCCCGTCGCAACCGCTGCAAGCGTACAATGCATGGCGAGTGTGCCTAATTTCGCAATTCTTGAATACGCATGGGGAGAAGTAGAATGGCGTGCGTCTCTTACTGAACCACCAGAAAAAATTGTCAACGGGGCTATCGAAGTCCCTGACCGAGCGGGGTTAGGTATTACGCTATAGAAGGGACCAGCACTGCTGGCGAGTTTCTAATGCCGTCAACCTTGTTCACTATCCACAAAAACCATAACATATCAGGAGGGATAACGATGATATTTCTCAACATTGGAAACCTGAAAATTACACCCAAATTTATCGCCATCTGTCTTTTTCTCAGTGTTGTTCACCTTGCTGGATGCCTCGGAAACCTACAGACAACCACATCCCAAACGCAAACAGAGACCGGCGAAGCCACCACATCAAAGGCAGAAGCAGAAACCCCTACAGCCCTCGCTGAACTTCAGATTTCAACGCCTAAAACGAACTATGCCGCGAATGAAGCCATCCCGCTTAAACTTAACATTCAGAACGGGAAATTTGATCTCCTCGTGCCCTTTTTCAGCCTTGCAACGAGGGGCGCATTTACGCAAATAACTGTGACAGACGCGAATGGACAGACCGTTAAACCGAAACATCTGATTACGCAAGAGAACCCACAGAAATATGTTACAGGGAACGATGGAAAATCGACCCGATGCATTCAGGGATTTGAACTCAAAGCATCCACAAATCAGGAACTGGCACTGAAAGATATTCAGAAATACTACCAACTACAGCCAGGAACATATACCGTGACCCTCGCAATTGAATTGGAGGTCTACAAAGAATCTATAACCGAGGAACACCCTGAAATCCGCGAACTCAAACAAGATATGGCGCGCATCCAGAAGGACCCGAACCTTCAAGGTGGCGCAAAGCAGGATGCCCTCAGTTATTACCAAGAACAAATTAAGTTTATTCAAGACAGACAAAAAGATGTGGTGAAGGATATTTATCTGCCTGTCAAATCGCTGCGTGGAAAGGCATCGCTTGTATCGAACAGTATTACTGTAACAGTGGAACCAGAAACGAAGGCACCGACCGGGCTACAGCATAAAACGCCATCAGAGATTAATAAACCTGATACTGCATCACCGAAGAAACATCTTGAGCTCAAAGACCTTGTTGCGCGGCGCGCGGACGAATGGGTTGCCCCCAAGTACAAGACTAAAGTAGACGCAAAATATCCGAAGGGTGCCAAAGCGGCAGAAAAAGGCGGCGAGGTTACTTTACAGGTAACCATTGATGAAAACGGGACCCCTCAAGACATTGTCGCACTGACGAAACTCGGATTTGGACTTGAAGAGGCAGCGATTGAGGCGTTGAAGAAAAGCACTTTTCACCCTGCGATGAAGGGCGGTAAACCTATCAGCACCCAGGTTAAAATACCCTTTAGTTTCGCAATTAGGAGTGCCAACTGACCATAGGAGACAACCATTGGTCAAGGCACCCAAACCTGAAGGTTAGGGCTTGTGCTTCGTAGCAGTTAGCGTTTCCGAAGAAACGTCTTACATCTGCTCCACAAAGGGACCCAAGCAGCCCTCTCAACAAAAGTTGACTATCTATTTTTGAGAATGCTTTTACGAACCCACGTTTTTACATGTGGCGTTCATTACATTCAAATGTGTCTCCCTCAAGCGTCTGTTTCTTGTCCGTATCGTGCTGTAGCTTTACACAAGTCGCACACGGGGATAGCGAACAGCAGCCTAACTTGCAACCTTACACTACAGGGATATTATAACACTTTTTGACACTTTTTGTGAA
>JAJEDN010000026.1 GCA_022821495.1 Candidatus Poribacteria bacterium | reverse complement strand
AAATAGATACCACTCGCAACGCGTTCGCCTAAGGCGTTACGTCCATCCCAATACGCAGCACGTTCCCGACTGTTATAGAAGCCTGCGGGTTGGAAACCCAGCGAAAGCGTCCGAACCAACTTACCCGTTGTATCGTAAATGGATACGGATACAGCACTGTCCTCCGAGAGTTGATACGGAATCCATGTCTCCGGGTTAAACGGGTTCGGGTAGTTCTGCAGCAACAGGTTCTGACTCGGTTTACCGATGCCATCAAGACTGACAGATAGAACCGCGTTTGCCAAGTGTTCAGGTGTCACTGTAAAACTAACGGTTTGGGATTCAACATTGCCATCGGGACCGAGGACGCGCACTTCAATTACGTCTCCAACTTGGACGACGCTGCGGCGCGTTAAGTCAGCAGTTGCAGCAGCGAAATAATCCCCGCGCACGGGTGCGGTAATCGTGGTGTTCGTTCTCAGGTTACGGACGATAACTTTGTAGCCGTCCAATGTCGGTTTGCCTTCTACGTGTCCGCTAACAACGAACGCCCACGCTTCTTGGATAACCCCCCTATCGGTAATAGCAGTCGGTGCTGCCGCAGCTGCCGTCTCGGTTGGATCTGTCCAGGGTGCGCCGATGAATGCGAAGTTGCGGGCTTCTGGGACATTGACGATATAGCCGTTCGCACCTTCAATCGGGAAACCGTCATCGGGTGCGCTCGGTGTCCATGCGATGAACCGCTGGCTTGCCCTATCGAACGTGATGATGGTTGTCGCGCCCGTCACAGCTGCAAGCGTCTTAGCAGTCATCGGCGTGGGTGTTGCCAATGGTACAGACAGCATGTTCAACCCTTTCATCAGCGTGGCAGTATAGAAGTTGCCAAAACGCGTGCTTTCAGCCTCGGTGGTGGGTCTGGCGATGAACCCGTGTGTGCGTCCATCGGGTGAGTCGTAATGCCCGACAACAGAGCCGTCCTGATTGATGTTCCAACCGTCCGTGCTCACGCTGCCCGGGACTTCTAAGCTTTGTAATCCGTGCTGGAGTGTTCCGACAGCGGTGCGCGGAATATCACCGATCAGTCTGGCTCGCACAACAACAAGCCCTGCGTCGTTGGCTCCATGTATAAAAAAGTATTCAAACAGTGCTGCCTGTGGAAGGTCAAGAGATAGAAATTTTCCATCTGGGTTACGGACGTATGGCTTATATACACCTTGGGTATCAATGAAGCTGCCAACGACACTGCCGTTCCCGCTCGCAAAATCGGCATAAGTTGCTGATGCCTCGGGGTACTCAACGATTGTATCGCCTGAGAAACCACGGCGGATACCAGACGCATCTATAAAGCTGCCCGTCATTACCCCTGTCGCATCACTGATACCGTATATCTCTGTTTCGATGGCATCCGGGAAATTGTATTCCCGCAACTCGCCATTTTCTAAGATGATCCCGTGATAAAGACCGTCGCTATCCTCGTAGTGTCCCGCAGCTGTCCCATTGTTCCCGAGTGCGTAGAAATACATGTTTTTTGAACCCGGGAAATCATACGTTGTAAAAACACCATCAATGAGCGTAAAACCGACGCTTTTTTCCCCATCCGCACTCCGGGTGTTCCCAGCGTAATCCTCAAAGTCGCTACTTGCGGTCACTGCCAAGAAATCGACCCCCGGAACATCAATGGTTTCAAAAGTATAGTTAAGAAAAGTAGGTGTAGCAGCTGGTGGTCCCTCGACGGGTGCATCGGTGTCAGCTACAGGTCTTGCGATAAACCCGTGTCTGCGTCCATCTGCTGTGTCATAGTGTCCGACGACAGAACCGTCCTGATTGATATTATAGCCTTCTGTGCTAACGCTGCCCGGGAATTTAAGTTCCTGTAGTCCCTCTGGGAATAGACCGACATAAGTGATTGGAGGGGCATCTACCGGTTTGGCTCGCGCAACGACAACCCTTGCATCGTTGATGCCGTGCACAAAAAAGTATTCCAGTTTTACTGACGTTTCAAGATTAAGAGATACAAAATCACCCTCCGCGACACTCACATAAGCATTGTATATGCCATCAGCATCTACGTAACTACCGACCATACCCCCTTCCGAGTTCACAAAATCGGCGTAAGTTTCCACTGCTCCAGGGAATTCAACGATTGTATCTCCTGAGAATCCGCGGCGAATGCCGGAAGCATCAATAAAATTACCCGTGAGTGCGCCGGTCGCATCGCTAATACCCCATAGCTCCGTCTCGACAGCCCCTGGGAAATCGAATTGCTGCAGCTCGCCACCTTTCAAGACGACCCCGTGTCTGAGTCCGTCGCTATCTTCGTAGTAGCCAGCAGCATCACCGTTATTACCGAGTGCGAAGAAATAAGTGTTCTGTGAACCCGGAAAATCATAGGTCGTAAAAACACCGTCAATCAGCGTAAAGCCGACGATTTTTTCACCATCCGCACTCCGGGTGCTGCCGGCGTAATCCCCAAAGTCGCTACTGGCACTCAATTGTAAGAAATCTACCCCCGGAACGTCGATACTCTCAAAAGTATAGTCGGCATTGGCGGGTGCGACAGGCAGTTGATCGTCGACTTGTGCAGCGGTATCCTGTGCAGGTCTTGCGATAAACCCGTGTCTGCGTCCATCTGCTGATACATAATTCCCAACGACAGAGCCGTCCTGATTAATATTCCAACCCTCCGTGCTAACGCTATCTGGGAACTGTAATTCCTGTGGTTGCCCGAATCTGCCCACATAAGTGCGCGGAACATCATCCACGAGTTTGACTCGGGAAACGATAACCCCTACATCGTTGACCCCATGCGTAAAAATGTACTCCAGGTTTGGTGCTGTTAAAACGTCGGCAAATATAAACCTGCCGTCCGGTGTGCGCCCGTATGCATGATATAGCCCGTCGCTATCTATGTAACTCCCCACGATGCTCCCTGACCCGCTCACAAAATCGGCATAAGTTGCTAACGCGCCAGGGACTTCAACGATTGTGTCGCCTGAGAACCCGCGGCGCACGCCGGAAGCATCTATAAAATTACCTGTCAGTGCTCCCGTCGCATCACTGATACCATACACCTGCGTTTCGACGGCACCCGGGAAATCGTATTGCCGCAATTCGCCATTTTCTAAGATGATCCCATGGAACAGCCCCTCGCTATCCTGGTAGTGTCCGGCAGCTCGCCCATCATTACCAAGGGCATAGAAAAAGGTATTCTGTGAGTCGGGGAAATTGTATGTCGTAAAAACACCATCAATAAGTGTAAAGCCGACGATCTTTTCACCATCAGCGCTCCGGGTATTCCCCGCGTAATCTTCAAAGTCGCTACTTGCCGTTAGTTCTAAGAAATCTACCCCCGGAACATCGATACTCTCAAAAGTATAGTGGAGATCAGCAGGTGTGGCAACAGGTTGATCCTCAGCCGGTGCAGCGGTGTCCGTTATAGGTCTTGCGATAAACCCGTGTCTATGTCCATCGGGAGCGTCATAGTGGCCAACGACAGAACCGTCCCGATTAATATTCCAACCCTCCGTGCTAACGCTGCCTGGAAACTGCAATTCCTGAAGTTGTCCGAGTCTACCCACATAAGTGCGCGGAACATCATCCACGAGTTTAACTCGGGAAACGGTAACCCCTACATCGTTGACCCCGTGCGTAAAGGCGTACTCCAAGTTTGATACTGTTAAAACGTCGCCAAATATAAACCTGCCATCCGGTGCGTGCACGTATGAGTGATATAGACCGTCAGCGTCTATATAGCTACCCAAGACGGCTCCTGATGCGGTTGCAAAAGCAGCATAAGTTGCTAACGCGCCAGGGACTTCAACGATTGTGTCGCCTGAGAACCCGCGGCGAATGCCAGCAGCATCTATAAAATCACCCGTCAGTGCCCCCGTTGTATCACTGATACCGTATATCTCCGTTTCAACGGCACCCGGAAAGTCGTATTGGTGGAGTTCACCCTTTTCCAAGATGACCCCATGGTAGAGACCTTCGCTATCTTGGTAGTGTCCGGCAGCGTTTCCATTATTACCCAGCGCATAGAAACGAGTCTCCTGTGAGCCCGGGAAATCATACGTCGTAAAAACGCCATTAATGAGGGTAAAGCCCACGATTTTTTCGCCATCAGCACTTTTCGTGTAGCCGGCGTAACCCTCAAAGTCGCTACTCGCCGTCACTGCCAAGAAGTCTACACCGGGTACTTCGATGGTCTCAAAAGTATAGTTAGCATTGGCAGGTGCGACAACGGGTTCGGTATTGTCTTGTGCTGTAGTGTCCGTCAGAAAAAACGAATTGAGGCACATCAACAACGTAAATGTGTAAAACAAAAAATTGGTTTTAATATGAGTAGACATAACAAATATTCCTCCAGAAATAAAAACAATATGCCAGATACTTCGGGCTGATGGCTGCTGTTCGCAATCAGCAGATTACCATTTACTGTAAGAAAGGATATTAGGAAGTGTTTTGGAATTATTAGACCTCTACTAATACTTTGTCCTAATACAACTAATAATAGCACAAACTCGACGCGTCTGTCAAATTAGATTGTGTGTAAGGTCAAAATCGGAGAAAGTTAACAGCAGGTTTCTGCTGAAAGAGGATGTGAACACCTCTAACCTTTGCGTCCCAACTTGCGTTAGGCTTAAAAGAATGTCCCAGTTACGCAACAGCATAACTGGGACACTTCACTTATCAGTTCTATAGGGATGGACGCTATTTTACAATGACGAGTCGGCGTGTTTGTTGGAAGGTGGGTGTCGTCAACTGGTAGAAATAGATACCACTCGCAACGCGTTCGCCTAAGGCGTTACGACCATCCCAGTAAGCAGCATGTCCTCGGCTATTATAGAAACCCGCAGGTTGGAAACCGAGGGACAATGTGCGAACCAGTTTACCCGTTGTATCGTAAATGGATACGGATACAGCACTGTCTTCGGAGAGTTGATAGGGGATCCACGTCTCCGGGTTGAACGGGTTCGGGTAGTTCTGCAGCAACAGGTTCTGACTCGGTTTACCGATGCCATCAAAACTGACAGACAGAACAGCGTTTGCAAGATGTTCAGGTGTCACTGTAAAATTGGCGGTTTGGGATTCAATATTGCCATCGGGACCGAGGACGCGCACTTCAATCACATCTCCAACTTGGACGACGCTGCGGCGCGTTAAGTCAGCAGTTGCAGCAGCGAAATAATCCCCGCGCACGGGTGCGGTTATTGTCGTGTTCGTTCTCAAGTTACGAACAATGACTTTGTAGCCGTCCAACGTGGGTTTGCCTTCTACGTGTCCGCTAACAACGAACGCCCACGCTGCTTGGACAACCCCCCTATCCCCCCTTATCAAGGGGGTAATAGCAGTCGGTGCTGCAGGTGCTTCTTCGGTTGGATCTGTCCAAGGGGCACCGATGAATGCGAAGTTGCGGGCTTCTGGGACATTGACGATATAGCCGTTCGCACCTTCAATCGGGAAACCGTCATCGGGTGCACTGGGTGTCCATGCGACGAACCGCTGACTTGCCGCATCAAGCGTAATGACGGTTGTCGCGCCTGTCAGAGCGACAAGTGATTTTGCGGTCATTGGTGTTATTGGTGCCAACGGCACAGAAATCATGTTTAACCCTTTATCCAGCGTAACATTGTAGATGTTGCCAAAATGCGTGCTTTCTGACTTAGGAACGAGTCTGGCAATAAACCCGTGTCTACGCCCATCTGGTGAGTCATAGTGTCCGACGATGGAGCCGTCCTGATTGATGTTCCAGCCTTCCGTGCTAACGCTGCCCGGAAATTGCAATTCCTGTAAGTTGAGGGGGCTGCCGACATAGGTGCGTGGGACATCGCCCACCGCTTTAGCTCGACCAACGACCGCCCTTGCATTGTTGAGACCGTGAAGAAAAAAGTATTCGAGATTTGTTGCGTTTGGCAGGTCAATCGATAGAAATCTGCCCACCGAGCTACGCATGTATGCATGATATACCCCTTCAGCATCCACGTAGCTGCCCACGATATGGCCTGTCCAGCTCACAAAATCGGCATAAGTTTCCGATGCCCCGGGCACCTCGACGATTGTTTCCCCAGAGAACCCTCGGCGCACACCGGAGGCATCTATATAACTCCCCGTCAGTGCCCCTGTTGCATCACTAAGGCCGTATATCTCCGTTTGAATAGCATCCGGGAAATCGTATTGCCGCAATTCGCCATTCTCTAAGATAACACCGTGGTACATACCATCACTATCTTGGTAATGTCCGGCAGCTTGACCATCATTACCGAGGGCATAGAAATAGGTGCCCTGCGAGTCAGGGAAATCATAGGTTTTAAAAACGCCATTGATGAGTGTAAAGGCGACATCTTTTTGATCATCCGCACTCCGCATGTTGCCGGCGTAATCTCCAAAGTCGCTACTGGCAGTTACCGCTAAAAAATCTACACCGGGCACATCAATACTCTCAAAAGTATAGTTGAGATCAGGCGGCACAACACCGGGTCGTGATTGTGGCGTACCCTCTTTCGGTCTGGCGATAAACCCGTGTCTACGTCCATCTGCTGTGTCATAGTGTCCGACGATAGAGTTATCCTGATTAACATTCCAGCCTTCCGTGCTGACGCTGCCCGGAAACTTTAATTCTTGTAGCCCGACGGGGTTGCCAGCATAGGTGCGTGGGACATCACCGACCGCTTTGGCGCGACCGACGGCAATCAGGGCGTTGTTGATCCCGTGGAGAAAAAAGTATTCGAGATTTGATACTTCTGGAAGACCCAGCGTTGCAAAACTCCCCCCAGGGCCACGCAGGTATGCATGATATATCCCTTCAACGTCTACGTAGCTACCTACGACGTTGCCTAATCCGCTCACAAAATCGGCATAAGTTTCTATTGCCCCCGGAAACTCAATTACTGCATCCCCTGAGAATCCACGGCGCACGCCGGAAGCATCGATAAAATTACCCGTCAGTATACCCGTCGAATCGCTATACCCGTATATCTCTGTTTGGACGGCACCTGGAAAATCGTATTGCCGCATTTCGCCGTTTTCCAAGATAACGCCATGATACAGCCCGTCGCTATCTTGGTAATGTCCGGCAGCTAACCCATTATTACCGAGTGCATAGAAATAGGTGTTCTGTGAGCCCGGGAAGTCGTAGGTTGTAAAGACTCCATCAATGAGCGTAAAGCCTATCATTTTTTCACCATCGGCACTCGGGGTGTTGCCAGCGTAGTCCTCAAAGTCGCTACTTGCTGTCACCGCTAAGAAGTCTACACCCGGAACATCAATCGTTTCAAAAGTATAGTTGGCAGATATGCCAACGGGTTCATCGCTGGCTTGTGCAGCGGTGTTCTTTATGAAAAAAGAATTGAGACATAAAAACACCGTAAATGTGTAAAACAAAAAACTATTTTTAATCTGAGCGTGCATAACGAAATCCTTTCGTTGTGTAAATCCTATAAAAGTTATTCGTCCCAAGGGAGCGGGATGCCTAATCGTTCACTGACCTCGCGTGCAGATTTCTGTTCTGCTTCACCATAGCGGATGCCTTCACGGCGATGCAGTTCTGTGCGTTCTGTTTCAATTGCGCCCGGTAGCAGTGCCCTGTCGGTGCCCGGCATCGGTTCGTAAGTTTCACGGACATCATGCACCATACGATCGACTTCGGTGTGGAAAACATCAGGTGGCACGACGGATTCGATATTTATAGCGAGTACCATACCACCCTGTGGCGGTTGCCATTTTGCGGTGTCTTCGGGTGATGGTTCGGTAAAGCCGGTGAGTCCACCGCCAAGTAGATGTGCTATGGCGGTATAGCCGATGCTCTTGAAGAAAGCCGCAGGGATCATCGAAAGCAGTGCATCGAAATCAGGACCGCGTTGGTAATCCGCCATGATGCAGGTCGCAGCGTCGAGCACAACGGGTGGTTCATCGCCGGCGGGGATCGCGAAACATATCGGTGGATTGCCGAAATAACCGAGCTGGGGTTTCGGGTCCTGGTTTCCAGCGTTGCCGTGGTTCCGGGATCCCTGTACCGAGAAACCGATACATCCGGCTTCGTTACACATACGGGCATAGTGTCCAGCAGATCCGTAGTGTGCGATGTAGCGGACGAGTCCCATCCCGATACCTACTTCTTTTGCCTTGGCGATGGCGTGTTCAGTGGCACGCACCATTGGAAGGTAGCCGAGCGTGCCGTTGCCGTCAAGCACGACAGCCGTTGGTGTCTCATGGATGACTCGGATATTCGGGTTTGGGTTGAGCCCCCCGTTTTCAAAGCCTCTGCAATATCGGTTAACAGTCTGCGTGCCGTGGCTCCGAACTCCGCGTAAGTCGGAGTTGACGAGTAATCGGCTGATGAGTGCGGCGTGTTCGTGTGTGAGTCCTGCTTTCTCGAAGCAAGCGATAGAGAAGTTGAGTAGTCGCTCTTCATCGACTAAGACGAAATCTTCTGGTGGTCTGTTCATGTTTTTTTCTTAGGACTTATGCAGAAAACACCAATTGCGGTAGGTCTAACCCCCTAAATCCCCCTTATCAGGGGGACTTTAAGAAACAGTGCGTAAATCCTACTCCTTTAATAATGTGGCGGCTATTCGTCCCATGGGAGTGGCACGCCTAATCGTTCACTGACCCCGCGTGCGGATTCCTGTTCCATCTCACCGTACTGGATGCCTTCGTTGCGATGTTGTTCTGTGCGTTCTGTCTCAATTGCCCCGGGTAGTAGCGCGCTATCAGTTCCGGGCAACGGTTCGTAGGTTTCGCGGACATCGTGTACCATGCGATCAACCTCAGCGTTGAAAACAGCGGTTGGTACAACGGATTCAATGTCTATTGCAAGGACCATCCCTCCCATTCTACTGCCGCTCCATTTTGCGGTGTCTTCAGGGGGTGGTTCGGTGAAGCCGGTTAATGCGCCGCCGAGTAGACTTGCCACGGCGGTATAGCCGATGCTCTTGAAGAAAGCTGCGGGTATAATTGAAAGCAGCGCATCAAAATCAGGACCGCGCTGATAGTCTGCCATAATACAGGTTGCTGCGTCGAGTATGACCGGCGGTTCATCACCGGAAGGGATGGCAAAGCAGATGGGAGGGTTGCCGTAGTAGCCGAGCTGCGGTTTGGGGTCTTGGTTTCCAGCGTTGCCTTGGTTCTGGTATCCTTGCACTGAAAAACCGATGCAACCGTTTTCGTTACAGATGCGCGCATAATGCCCTGCGGAACCGTAGTGTCCGATATAGCGGACGAGTCCCATCCCGATACCGACCTCTTTTGCTTTAGCAATCGCGTGTTCGGTGGCACGGACTGTCGGGAGGTAGCCGAGTGTGCCGTTACCGTCAAGTACGACGGCGGTCGGTGTTTCGTGGATGATTCGGATATCCGGATTCGGGTTGAAACTCCCGTTTTCAAAGCCGCCGCAATATCCGTTGACGGTCCGGGTGCCGTGGCTGCGGACACCGCGTAGGTCAGAATTAACGAGGAGTCGGCTGATGAGTGCGGCGTGTTCGTGTGTAATACCGGCTTTCTCAAAGCAGGCGGTAGAGAAGTTAAGAAGCCGTTCCTCGTCAACAAGGACGAAATCTTCTGGCGGTCGATTCATGTGTTTCTCCTTCGCGGCGAAATCTGACAGGTGTTCGTGTTATCACTGGATTTGTTAGCCTGATTCACGGGACCCTGCCCAACAAGATTGTGTTTAGGCGATAGATTTTAATAACTATATCACAAAACTTGTTGGGTGTCACGTTTTTTGTGAAAAGTAGCAGAAACGTGAATTGGATAAAAAAGGGACGCAAACTAAAAGTTTACGCTACAAATAGGGGTTTTGGACTATTTTTTTTGAAAAGTTGTTTCCCCTTTCCTGATAAGTACAGTGCCATTTTGATGCACCTCTGCAGTAGTTGTACCATCGGGAGCATGCAACAACCCTTTGGGACCATTTAGCATATCAGCAGGCGTTGGAGTAAGTTTTCTCCCTGTCTTGGCATCCCACACCCGTATTTTATTTTTCCAATCTCCGGTAGCGATTATTCTTTTTCCATCCTTTGAAAATACCACAGTATAAACAGCACCGGGTCCTTTAAATACGACTTTTTTGCGTGTTCCTGTTCTTGCATCCCACAAATACACCGTTCCTTTTTCGACGGTATAATAATCGCCACCTGTAACGATCGTCTTCCCATCTGGAGAATAAGCGATAGAATTTATATCATACTCACGATTTTGAAGTATCAAAAAAATGGTGTCCATCAACCCGAAATGCGCAAGTGTTGCTTTATGTTTACCGGTTTTCGCATCCCGTAACAGCACTCGGTCATTGTACGAACTCACCACAGCGATCGTCTTGCCATCGGGAGAGTATGTGATGTTAAAAATAATACCATTTTTGTCTCCAGTAAAAGTGTTTTGGAGTGCTGCTGTGGACACATCCCAAAAGTGGACCATTCCATCTCGATTCCCAGTAACAATTGTCTTGCTGTCAGGAGCATACGCGGCGGCGTTGATGCGCGTGTATCCCGTAAGTATCGCTTTGGATTTACCTGTGGCGGCATCCCACAATTGCACTGTTTCATCTGAACTGGCGGTAGCGATCGTGTTTCCGTTTGGCGCGTATGCGATAGATTTGACCTTTGCTGTGTGTCCAGTGAGCGTAGATTTAAGTTTCAGTGTTTGTGTGTCCCATAATTGCACATTTCCGTTTCCGCTACCGCAGGCGATGGTGTTGCCATCAGGGGAATATATCAAGGATCTCACTTTTCCTGCCTCAGAAGCAAGTGTGGTTTTGTGGGTTCCCGTAGTAATATCCCACAACCGAATTGTCCTATCGTAGCTGCCTGTCGCGATGGTCTTACTATCTGGAGAATATGCTGCGCAAGAAACTTGTTTTGTATGGCCAGTCAGCGTGATTTTGTGCTTGCCAGTTTTTCCATTCCACAAGTGTACCGTGTTATCCGCTGCAGTGGCAGCGTAAGTTGTCCCATCCGGAGAGAATATAACAAAAGTATCCCATGGCATCTGCATTCTACTTGTGAAAATATTTTGTCCTGTCTGCGTGTTCCATAATCGGACTGTGTTGTCACGATGCCATCCAGTAGTAGCGATGGTCTTTCCATCTGGAGAATACGCGATTGAATTAACACGCGTTGTGTGCCCTATGAGTATTGCTTTATCCTCTCCAGTAGCGACATCCCACACCTCCACTGCTGGTATACTACGTCCTCTTATCCGTGCAGGTTTATCCCAACTTATACTCGCAATTGTTTTGCCGTCAGGGGCATACGCGAAAGTATAAGGACGCGTAATGTGTGAGCGGCTTAATAATTCCAACGGTTTTCCGGTTTCCGGATCGTGGAGCCAGATGCCGATAGAAGTTGAAATCGCCAGTTGACTACCATCTGGAGAGAAGTGGACTTCACCTAGGTCGCCTTTGCCAATGCGTGCTATGGTCCCTTCGGGTAAGCCGATTTGTGAATGATCTTGTGCGGTTAATGGAGCACAGCAGACGAAAGCGATGATTATCGTGAATATCAAAGAAAAGGAAGTTTTCATGGTGTGATGTCTCCTTTTTGCAATCGCAAACAGTTCATTTTTCAAAAAGCCCGTTGGTTCGCTTCCTAACGTTCCTTTTGTTGTAATATGTTTCGGCTTCTTTCAGAAAAATCAAGTTTGCTAAACATTGGAGACTCAGCACATATAAAAACTTCCTATTATGTCTACTGCTTTTATGGGTCAATTTGTTTAAAGAACTGCTTTTGGCCGTCTTTGATGGTGAAGATTACCGCGCTTTTGGTAGGATGTCGGTTTTCGTCATAACTGGCGACACGCGTTGCGCCGATGTAGTTCTCAGTAGCAGCGAGTTGCTCTCGTATCTTTTCTGGGTCAAGGCTACCGGCACGTTCAACGGCTTCAAAGAGCAGTTTGACGGCATCGTAACTGACAGCAACACCGCCGGTGGGTGTGGATTCATAGATGGATTCGTAAGTGTTGACGAATGCTTGCGCGTTCGGTTCATCTGTGTCTGGCGAGAAATGTCCACTGAAAAAACTGCCTTCTATTTCGGCGTTTTCGTTATCAAATAGGAGTTCACTATCCCATGAATCTGCGCCGAGGAAGATCGTTGGGGCTCCATCAGTGTTTTGCAATGGAAGTGCCCGTGCCTGTTGTGTTATTAGCGCGACGTCTTGAACGAAGCCGGATGTAAAAAGGACATCGGGCTTTACGGCTGCGATGTTCGTGAGTTGTGCTGTAAAGTCTGAGGTATCTTCTTCGTAAAATTCGTGGGCGACGATTTCGCCACCGAATTTGCTGAAATTGCGTGCGAAGAATTCGGAAATACCTTCAGTGTAAAGATCACCGCTTCGTGTGATGATAGCAGCTGTGGAAGTGCCGAGGTCCGATTTAGCAAACTGTGCCATGACCGCACCTTGAAAACTATCTGTGAAAGATGCCATGAAGACGAAATTACCGGCGTTGGTTACGTTTGGGTTGGTTGCTGTTGTCGTAATCATCGGGATTCCGTACTGCTGTGCTATCGGTCCTACAACAACGGCGTGAGAAGATCGGTTGGGGCCGATGAGTGCGATAATTTTCTTTTCAACAATGAGTTGCTCCGCGATTTGGCTGGAGACTTCTGCTCCTGCTTCTTTGTTAATATGTCCAATCAATTCGACAGGTGTGCCAAGCAGTCCGCCGCGTTGATTAATTTCTGTGACAGCCATCTCTGCACCGTTTGGATAGGTAACGCGTTCACCAGCGACGACGAAACCGATTTTGAGGGTTTCTTCCTGTTGTTGAGGTGTAACAATTTGCTGCACCTTATCACACCCGATTGATATTGCAAGTAGGACGCTAAAGCTGATGAGTGCTAAAAATTTATACATGATGATAAATTCCTTGTAAAAATGATTTTTTTTGTTTATGATATTTGGTACGATGTTTTCAAGTGATTTAACCCCCTAAAGAATCAGAATCAAGGGTATGAAGGTTTCCGTATGGCATTCACCGCCCCTTATCAGGGGGACTTCAAGAGGAAATCCGTAAGTCTTGTATATAATATAATGTTAAATGTAGAAAATAAACAAGTCAATTTGAGATGAGACGCAGCGGTTATCGGTTGGAGGTAAGAACTGATAGCCGATTGCCATCTATTATGGAAAATTTGATTACAGTGATTGGGCGTGGACACTCTGGGACGCGTGCTATTTCGCATACGTTATACGCCAGTGGTGTTTTTATGGGGAGTCAGTTGAACCCTTCCGGCGATAAGATACCACCGCACGCGATGTATGATGCGTGCCGAGTGATGGCACAATATGTCAAATGGGAGGGCGGACTCTCGTGGGATTTTGAACCGCTTTTCACGATGCCGATTGACCCAGAATTTGAGCGGCTTATCAATACCTATTTGGCGGATGTGTTACAAAATCCGGCACCTCACAAAGGTTGGAAAATTCCAGAGACGACGCTTGTCTACCCGTGGATAATTCGGATGTTTCCTGAGATGAAATATATCCACTGGATTCGGGATCCGAGAGATTGTATCCGGGGCAGCCACAAAACGGATGACCTTCGGGATTTCGGGGTCCCGTATCCTGAAACGGATGACCTCTATGAGCGACGCGCCATCTCTTGGATCTATCAATATAAACTCATGCAAGCGACACCGATGCCTAAGCATGTTATCCAGATCCGTTTTGAGGATTTTGTTTTGGATCAAGAGCGGATCCTTAAGGCGCTTGAGGCATTTTTAGGTATCCCGTTAGGTAGGATTATCGTGCGTCCTGACGCAGTGGATCGCTGGAAAAAAGACCTCGCAGAATTGGAGCAAGGTGCGTCGTTACCGCACTACGAGTTTGAGTTTCTAAAAAAAGCAATCGTTGAAAACGGTTACGCCTTAACAGCAACGTAGCAGAGAAAGGAAGTATTATGTCAACTACTTACCGTGTAGGACTTGTCGGGACAGGTGGAATTGCCAATGCCCACGGCAACGCGTGTCAACAAGCACCGAGTGCTGAATTGGCGGCGATCTGTGATGTGTCAGAAGATGCGTTAGCCAATTTCGGTGAACGGTTTGATGTAGCACCTGAGAACCGGTATCTCTCGTTAGAAGAGATGTTAGCCGCTGAGAACTTGGACATCGCTGTTATTTGTACGTGGGGTGCGTTCCACGCGGAGGTCGGTATCCAGCTTTCAGAATCGCGGCAAGTCAAAGCGATTTTGTGCGAAAAGCCGTTCACGTCAACAGCAGCAGAGGCGGAAGCGTTCGTTGGTGCGGCACAAGAGAACGGTGTTCTGGTAGCGGAAGCGTTTAAATTTCGGCACCATCCGATGCATCTCAAGGCGAAAGAACTCATTGATTCGGGGGCGATCGGCGAATTTAAGGCACTCCGAAGCACCTTCTGCACGGGTGGTGGTGGCGGCGGTCCTGAAGCTCGCAAACCTGAGGCGAATTGGCGATTTAACAAGGCAAAAGGAGGCGGGAGTATTTATGATCTGGCGTGCTACAATATCCACCATGCGCGATTTATGTTTGGTGCCGAACCGGTTCGGGTATCCGGAATGTCTCAAGCCGGGTTAGAAGTGGACGATGGTTCCTACCTACTGTTAGTATTTCCCGGCGAACGGGTTGCCCAGATTTCTACCGGTTTTAATTGTGCGGGTGGACAGTACGCCGAAATGGCTGGGTTGGCGGGTCTGCTTAGAATTGAGACGGCGTGGAACAATGAAAATTCTCCTGTGAATATTGTTTTACAAAACCGCGATGGTCATCAAGTCATCGATTTTGAACCGTGTTTCCAGTTTGCCTTACAATTGGAGCACATGTGCGAAGTTTTAACAACTGGTAAACCGCACCGAATCTCACCGGAAAGTTGCGTGAATCAGATGCGCGTCATTGATGCAGCCTTTGAAGCGATGGCGACGGGACGGACGGTCGAATTAGGATAGCAGATGGAAAATCGGAAGACTGGAAGAACTTAGCTGGAAGCATGGAAGGTTGGATACCATCCTTCCTCACTTCCATACTTCCCTCCGCGGTTTCTGCCCGTTTTCTTACGGAAAATTGATAATTTATGACGAATTTCGCGACGACAAAAGTACTTACCTTTGACCTGTTCGGTACAATCTTGGATTTAGGTGGCAGTCTTACGCCGTTCATCGCTGAATCGCTGGATGCTCGCTCTTCTGATATATCGGCGGATAATTTTTGGGAGCAGTGGCGTTACAGGCAGCGAATTGAGCAGTATCAGGACACGATTACGATGCTCGGACATAGCGGCTATTTGGAAACGGTGCGGCGCGCTTTGCACTACACCCTGAGACACAACGGTATTGATGCCTCATCCGAAACAGTGCAAGCGTTTATGCGTGGTTGGCAGCAGCTTTCTCCCTTCCCAGAGGTTTTGACTGCGCTTTCGCGGCTACAGTCTCGGTATCAGTTAGTGGTGTTGTCTAATGGGGATCCATCGTTTTTAGAGTATCTCGTTAAAGAACGGGTAGCGTGGGATTTTGACGATGTAATCTCAGTTACATCGGTAGGTGCGTTCAAACCGCATCCAGCGGTCTATCGTGGTGCTGCGGGCAAGTTAGGACTTGAGGTCAACGAGTGCCTCATGGTCTCTGCGAATTCGTTTGACATCATGGGTGCGCGGGCGTGTGGCTATAAAGGGGCATTTGTCAACCGTTATGAATTGCCATACGAGGATACGCCGTATCAACCTGATGTAACGGTAAGGGACTTTACGACATTAGCGGATGCCCTATTGTAGACAGTATTTCTTTTTCTTCAGAATCTACGTAAGCGGTATCTCCAATATTTTACCGTTGTTCCCCTTATCAGGTGGACTTTAAGAAGCAGTGCGTTGTTTCCTACTTCATAATCACCATTTTCTGCGTTGCTGTGAAATCTCCTGCCGTTAATGTATAGAAATATACACCGCTTGCAACGGGCTCACCGAGTGCGTTTTTGCCATCCCAATACGCAGCACGTGTCCGATCGTGATAGAGACCTAACGGTTGATGTCCCAGTTCCAAAGTTCGCACGCTTTTTCCATCTGCTGTATGGATAGTAAGCGTGACATCCGCGGGTGCTGCCAACTGATAGGGTATCCATGTCTCTGGGTTGAATGGATTTGGATAGTTGAGGAGCAGTGCGGTCTCTTGCGGCGTTAGTGCGGCGAGGAGTTGTTGAAGCATAAAAATGCCGCGTTGGAAGGTTGGGTCTGCGAGTCCGACTTGTTGTGCTTCACGGATCCACTGTTGAACATCTGCGCTTGTGAGCGCAATTGTTGGGTCGTTTCTCCACGCAGCGGGTGCGGTTGTCTCACTTGTTATCGCACCAGCGACCAAAGTAAGGTCAACGATATTGACAATTCCATCTCCATTGACATCCGCTAAATTTTCACCTGTCTGCGAAAAGTTTGAGGCGACGCGTACCAAGTCTTGGACGTTTACGACACCATTGCCATCCACATCCCCGATTAAAAGCGTGGGTGTTGTTATTTGTCCGGTTTTAACGCGCGCGTACGAAACCCGACCTGCACTATCAGTGAGAAGCACATCAGATAACGTTAGCATAGAGGCTTTAGGCGCGATGACCTCAAACGTAACGGTGGCGAGTGTCCCAGAACCGCCGGCTTCATCAGCTAGAGATGTTGCTGCAAGTGTCACTCTATTCTCTGTCGCAAGAACAGGTATCGCGAACGCGTCCGATAACAGATAGTCGCCATTCGTGCTTTCAAGATAACGGATGGCAGCGGGATCAAACCGGATGGTTAATTGATAACCTGCCACAGCACTCCCGTCTGCAATACTGAGAGAAAATGTTAATTGTTCGCCGATAGCGGGTGATTGTACTAGCGATGGCGAAAAACTCACGGTTGCGTACATATTGGTTGGCGGCGTAAAGTTCCACAGGAGCATTGTGCCATCTAAGCTCCCACTTGCGAGCGTGTTTCCATCAGGACTGAAGGCGATGCCTAAGACCCCACTTGTGTGTCCAATGAGTGTTTGAACCTGTTCACCAGAGATCGTATCCCACAGCCCGATGGTATCATCCAAGCTGGCACTTGCGAGCGTATTCCCATCAGGGCTGAAGGCGAGGTTAAGGACATAATCCGCATGTCCCGTAAGCGTCTGTTTGTGTTCACCGAAGGCGGCATCCCATAGGCGGATGGTGCCATCGTCACTTGCACTTGCGAGCGTATTCCCATCAGGGCTGAACGCAACGCTCCTGACATAATCCGTGTGTCCAGTGAGTGTCTGCTGGTGCTGCCCAGAGCCAACATTCCATAGATGAATGGTGCCATCAGCGTTGCCACTCGCGAGTGTATTTCCATCAGGACTGAAGGCGATGCCTAAGATAGCATTTATATCCCTAATGAGTGTCTGCTGATGTGCGCCTGTGGCAGCATTCCATAAGCGGATAGTGCCATCTAAACTCCCACTTGCGAGCGTCCGCCCATCAGGACTGAACGCAATATCTCTGACGGCATCTGTATGTCCGGTGAGTGTTTGTAGGTACTGCGCGGCGGTAATATTCCATAGGCGGATGGTGCCGTCGTCCCCTGCACTGGCGAGTGTATTCCCATCAGGGCTGAAGGCAACGCTCCTGACCCTATCTGTATGTCCGGTCAGGATCTGCTGAGATACACCGGAGGTAGCATCCCATAGATGTACTGTGCTGTCCGCGCTTCCACTTGCAAGCGTTTCTCCATCGGTACTAAATGCAATGCTATTGATATAATCTGTATATCCTGTTAGTGTTTGTCTGATGCCGCCAAAGACAGCATCCCGTAGGAGGATTGTCCCATCTGCACCAGCACTCGCGAGTGTTCCGCCGCTCGAGTTAAATGCGACGCTCAGCACAGTCCTCGTATGTCCGGTGAGTGTCTGCTGATGCTGTCCGGACGTCGTATTCCACAAACGGATAGTGGTATCAGTACTGCCACTGGCGAGTGTATTCCCATCAGGGCTGAAGGCTATACCTAAGACAGCCCCCGTATGTCCAGTCAATGCCCGTTGAAGCACGCCAAAAGTAGCGTGCCATAAGCGAATAGTGCCATCTCTGCTCCCGCTTGCGAGGTTCCCGCCAGCTGCATTAAAAGCGACACTATAGACAGCGTCCGTATGCCCTGTTAATACCCTTTGTTGTTCCCCGGAGGTGACGTTCCACAAACGGATAGTGCCGTCAGCACCACCACTGGCAAGGGTTCCGCCAGTTGCATTGAAAGCGATACTGTAAACAGCATCCGTGTGTTCTGAGAATATCTGTTGTTGTTCACCTGTGGTCGTATTCCATAAGCGGATAGTGCCATCAGCACTGCCACTGGCAAGGGTGAGATTATCCGTGCCAAAAGCGACGCTATAAACAGTATCCGTGTGTCCTGAGAATGTCCGTTGATGTTCACCTGTAGCGGCATTCCACAGATGGACGGTGCCATCCCAACTACCACTTGCGATCATGGTGTTATCAGGGCTGAATGCAATGCTGCTGGCACCCTCTGTATGCCGCGTGAGCAGCGCGACTTCCTCATAAGTCTGTGTATTATAGAGCCAAATACCGATAGAGGTTGCGACTGCCAAACGCGTACCATCTGGCGAATACTTTAGTTCGCTGATCCACCCTTTACCGAGGCGTGCTTCGGCACCTTGCGGTAAATTGAACGTTGAAGCCACTTGGGCGAAACTGTTCAGTGGGTATGTGGATAAAAAGATAAATAACGTTAAAAAAAACGTAAATAGTATTTTTTTCATTGTCGGGTACAGGTGCTCCTATATTTGGCTGCCGTGGTGTGTTGACATACAGATGATAGACTCTTTTTCTAAGTATGCCACGAAAATAGTTGTTAGTTTTTAGTACGCTTCGCTTTAGGTTATAAGTTAAGAGCACTTCGTAACAACTCTCACTGCGAGGCACTCTTAACTTATAACTTATAACTATTTAGTGTTTGCGGTAGATTCAGGACCAGACGAATACTTCGTCATCGTCGGGAGAATACCCAATAAAAACCGCCAAGACGATTCGGGCGCGCGTGCCTTGTACGGGCGGCACTTCATGGATACACCGCGTGTTGAAGAAATAGAGATCACCTTGCTGCAGATCGACCTGATAGTTTTCTATCCCATTTTCAGCGGCATACCTGTCAAAGGTTTCCTCAGCGATATGGGGTTGAATTTCCTCGGACCAGAGACACCGATGTAGAATGGCTTGCGTGCCTTTTCCATTTTCGTCGGCGTTCTGGACGCATAACACACCTGCGAACTGGTGCTCAAAGCGATACACTTCATAATTAGTGCGCTGCTCGCGGTACTTGACGTGATCGATGTGTGGCTTGTAACTATGCGTCTCGTAATGGACTCTGAAGATGGCGGGCCCGTAGCGTGCGCCATCGGGTTCACACGCAGTTTTTACTGCTTTTCCCGGTGAAAGTGCAGCAAGCGAGTCGTAGATGAGGTCAACAGGGTTATCAAATCCGTCAAATAGGAAACTAAAGAGGTGCGCTGTCGCCTCGGCGTGTGCCAAGAATTTTGCCTTATCACTGCCACGGTTACCGAGGCTGGTGCCGATGTCAATACGGGTGCGTCTGTCAATTGAGTTCACATCGGCTTCATCGCGCATCAAGCCCATATTTGTGAACCGATCAATAAGTCCATGGCACTGGGTGGGAGAGTAGGCGTTTCGGAGAATGATGGCTGGCACTTCGGCTTGGGAAAGTGCATAAATCGGATCACTATAGGTTTGGCAAACCGTTTCAAGATCAGGCTCCGCTGGGAGCCAATTGCTTTGGGTGCTCATAGGAACCTCCGTCATGAACTCCGTAGTGGCGAGGTAACCTCGCCTTTACTGGCATCGCACGCATACCTTTAGAAGCGCGGGTTGAATAGATAATCGTAATCGTCTATTTTTTCTTTAGCGAAGTCAAGGAACTCGGCATTATGGTCAAGATCACTGTTTTCAAAGGCGGTTTCGCATCCAGTTTTATACTTCAGCTTACGGTTGGATCCGAGCCAAAAGACGCGGTGAATCATTGCTATCATGTGACGAGGCTCGTCAGATGGGTTAGGGACACCCCGGTGCCAGAGTCGCATGTCTCGAATAAGAATGCTGCCCTTCTTCGCATTTCCACGGATAGGTGGCGCGATTTTACGGCGTGCTTCCTCCTCTTCTGCCTCTATCCCACGTCCACTGACCACCAGATGCGAGCCTGGCCAGAGTTCAACACTACCGTTTTCCTCTGTTGTCTCTTGAGGTGAAATATTAACGACGACTTCTGTTGTCGGGTGTGCCACCTCTTGATCTGGCCACAGGTGAGCACCGTCTCTGTGAAGCGGTTGGGTGGTGCTACCGGGGGAGTTCGTGTTGCCGTTGTAAAAGTTATTATAGAGCCCGGAACCGAGCAGTTCTTTGGTCACCTGTACGACATAAGGATTCGCGACGATGTCTTTAAAAATGTAGGGCGCGTACGGGGGTGGTCCTTGTTGGAGATGCCCCTTAAGTCTGCCCGCGCCGCCCCATTTCTCGGCATCAATCAGGATCTGGGCATCAGCATCCATCCGTTCGCGAAGAATATCCAAGTGTTCGTGGCTAACAACATTTTCTAAGATCACGTAGCCATCAATGCGGATCGCCTGGATGGCTTGTTCTACATGGGCATCTGTCAGTTTTCCAGCTTCTAATTCTTTCGGTTGAACGGTTATCTCCATAATGTTTTCCTTTATTGAAAAAATTCGGCATAGAGCGCTTGGACGGCGAGTTCCATATCTCCGGATTTTATACCGAACATCATACTGACTTCGTTGGAGCCTTGATTAATCATTTCGATGTTCACATTGGCACCAGCTAATGCCCCTGAGGCGCGGGAGGCGATGCCGACGGTATGGCGCATCCCTTCGCCGACAACCATGACTAAAGCCAACCCCTTTTCTACGGAGATGTCTTCAGGGGCAAGTATTTGTCGGATCTGTTCAATAACTCTTTTTTCTTTTTGTGCCGAGAAGTTTTCTTCGCGGATAATGACTGACATGTTGTCGATACCAGAGGGAACATGCTCAAAAGAGATTTCTTCAGCTTCCAAGATCTGCAGTAACCGGCGCCCAAACCCGATCTCTCGATTCATAAGGTATTTACTGAGGTATATGCAGCAGACACCTTCCATCGCGGCAATCCCGGCAATCGGCATGTCCGTCGATTTTCGGTTTGGCAGGATCAGCGTGCCGTCTGCTTTTGGATTATTGGTATTTCGGATGTTAACAGGCACGTGTGCGCGATAGACGGGTTCGAGCGCCTCGTCGTGAAACACAGAAAATCCGGCGTAAGAGAGTTCGCGCATCTCACGATAGGTTAACGCAGTAATCGGTGCAGGATCTTTAACGATAGATGGATTCGCTGCGAACACAGAATCGACATCGGTGAAGTTCTCATATACCTCCGCGCGAACAGCACTGGCAAGAATAGCCCCCGTAATATCTGAACCGCCGCGCGAAAAAGTGACGACGTTCCCTTGTTTTGAATAGCCGAAGAACCCAGGGAAGATCGTAATTCCGGGACGTTCGTGCAGATCGCGCAGACGGTTATACGCTTCCGGTAAGACCTGGGCATTACCGGGTTCGTCAGAGAGCAATAAACCTGCGTCCTTCGGGTTCACATAATGCGCATCTACATCTCGTGCTTGCAGCACTTGTGCGATGAGGCGCGCGCAGTTGTCTTCGCCGCCTGCTTTCATTGTATCCATATAGAGATCGGCATCGGTTGTGCTGTTCTCCAACCGCTCTGTTAGATCACGGGCGATGGGTTCAACCACCTCAGCAGGAAGCCCTAATTCAGCGGCGATACTTCGGTAACGTTCAATAACTTCAGCGCATTCCGAGGCACCCAGTTTTCCAGCGAGGCGTTGGGATGCTGCGGCAATGAGCAGATCGGTCACTTTGATGTCTTGGCTGTGCCGTTTTCCCGGTGCAGAGACGACGATGAGGCGGCGTCCCGGGTCAGCGGTGATGATGTCGCAAACTTGGCGCACTTGTTCCGCTGATGCGAGGGAACTCCCGCCAAACTTTGATACTTTTAACAATCCGGATCCTCCAATCTTTTATTTTTTTAGGACTTACGCAAAAACATTAATTTTCGTATCTTTAACCCCCTAAAGAATCAGAATCAGAATCAACGGTATGAAGCCCGTATGGGCTTCCCCGGGTATGAATGCCTTATGGGCATTCACCGCCCCTTATCAGGGGGACTTTAAGAGGAAAAGCGTAAGTTCTATAATAAACTATTTTTTTAGATGTGAAACATGTGTGCCTTCGGCTGGCTCAAACTGCTGTGAATTTTCGCCCTTATAATGGCATATAAAACTCCGCCGCCAGCGGTCATGTGTTTTATTCTTATAGGAACCGTGAATAACCTTACCATCAAAGAAAAGCGTGTCACCGGGTGACATGTCAATCCCCAATTCTTCAGCGTTCTCCGGTTTGACGGCTTGTACGTTTGTAAACGAAATAGCGGTATCCGCCGCTTCAACGGGGAGCAGTCCATGCTGATGGGAACGTGGGATAAGCACCATGCGTCCAACAGCGTCGTCGGATGTATCCAATGCGACCCAAACGCCGATGAGGGGGTCTATGGTGATGTACTGCTCATCTTGGTGTAGTGCTTGACCGCGTGCACCGGGCGGTTTGAAATAGATCATTGTTTGTAACAGCACCGGCGTATCGTCAATCAGTTGTTCCGTAACGGCAAGCAGGTTCGTATCCGCTGCCCATTCTTGGGTGAGTTCGTCCCAGTTGTGCATATTAATCATGCGTGGGAATTGGTGATTTGGATCGTCGGCGTGGTCGGTTGTGCCGCCGGAGTCGCCGGGTTTCGGACCTTCTGCACGGCGTTTCATGTAATGCTCGCGCATTGACGTTACTGTGGCTGTACTAAAGAGATTTGGAACAACCACGAAGCCTTGTTCTTTGTAGTAGTTTTGTTGTTGAGGCGTTAAGGGCATGGACGCGTTCTCCTGCAGGTTACCAGTCCGGTTTGGGTATTGTTGAACCTTTCTATTAATTTTATGGTAATTTCGGATATTTGTCAAAGTTTTTTGTGTATCTGTGTGGAAGGCTTAGTTTCTTGTAAACAGACCGCAAACCAATTAACGCTTGCCTATTCCTGAAAAATGGTGTAAACTCAACAAATATAACCCTAAAGGAAAACTAACGATGCACGAGACACACATCAGAGCCGAAATCCAACGCGCCCTCAACAACTTCGCAGATGGGAATCTTTCTCAGAAGGCAACCGATCTCCTCAAGACGTTGGGCTACGAGAGTCAGCGCACTTTGAGCCGCGACACTAACACTGTCGAAGCATTTCTTGAAGACTTTGACAATCACGGACGGATGAACCGTGAGAAAGCACACCTCCACGAATGGCAAACCGCCGACTTCCTCTTCCAACTCACCGCTGACGAGATTCAGCAGCACACCCAAGAAACTATCACCTTTCAGGAGGACCAAGGCGTTGACAATACGATCTACTATTCCTATTTCTTTCTCGCCATCAAACTCAAAGGTGGCTTCTACTCCCGCACCGTGCTTGCCACTATCACACGCGAGATCAACAAATGTTATGCAATGCCGGCAATGCTAATCTTCCAGCACGGACACACCCTGACCTTCGCGATTATCAATCGCAGACCGAGTCAGCGAGATGGGGACCGCGATGTGCTTGAAAAGGTAACGCTCATCAAGGATATTGACGTTGCCACTCCGCACCGCGCACACCTTGAGATATTGGCTGACCTGTCGCTTGATGCGCCCTATCACCGGCACGAATTCACGAACTTCTTGGAGCTCCATCAGGCGTGGCAAAAGACGTTGGACACCTCCGAACTCAATAGATGTTTCTTCAAAGAAATCGCCGATTGGTATTTCTGGGCAGTTGAGCAGGTGACATTCCCCCTTGATAAGGGGGACCAGGGCGGTTCAGCGGATACAAGCGACGACCAGACCGTCCGCAACGCGACGTGCATCATCCGTTTGATTACGCGGCTGATCTTCGTCTGGTTTCTCAAGGAGAAAAACCTTGTGCCGGACGCGCTTTTTGCAGAAGATAATCTCTCGAAATTGCTCACAAGTCTGGATGCCCAAGAAAGCACCTATTACAAAGCGATCCTCCAAAACCTATTTTTCGCTACGTTGAATCAGGAGATGAACACCTCCGAAGCATACCCCCCCTGATAAGGGGGCAGGGGGGTTAGGACTAAGACAGTAGGTTTCCCCCCTGATAAGGAGGACAAGGGGTTTACAGGGGAAGGTTTCCCCCCTGATAAGGGGGGCAGGGGGGTTACTGCGAAACTCCGTCATCTCCTCACCTACAACGACGAACCCCATCAATTCACCGATACCGAAGTGGAACACCTCATCACCGCCATAGACACGCTCAAGATACTCGATCCGGCGTGTGGTTCCGGTGCATTCCCGATGGGCATCCTGCACAAACTCGTCTTCCTGCTCGGTAAACTCGACCCGCGCAACGCACAGTGGCGACAACGCCAGATTGACAGAGTTCAAAACACCATCACAGAAGCAGAGAAAATTGACGATAGCGTTATCCGAGAAAGCACGATTGACGAATTGGAACGCGAGATAGACAGCATCAACGCAGCGTTTGAACGCAACGCACTTGATTACGGCAGAAAACTCTATCTCATAGAGAACTGCATCTACGGTGTGGACATCCAACCCATCGCCACACAGATCGCTAAACTCCGGTTCTTTATTTCGCTGATCGTGGAGCAGAAAATTGACGATACACGCGAAAATAGAGGCGTGCGTCCGTTGCCGAATTTAGAGACGAAGTTTGTCGCCGCGAATACGCTCCTCAGTGTAGAGAAACCCGAACAGATGACGCTCCGAAACCCAGAGATAGACAGCAAAGAGAAGGCATTAGCGGAGGTGCGCCGTAGACATTTCACTGCCCGAACGCCACGCACGAAAGATCGCTACAGACAACGCGACGCGGAGCTCCGCTCCGAAATCAGCGCGTTGCTCAAACGGGACGGATTTCCAAACGAGACAACTGAAAAGATTGCGCATTGGGACCCATACAACCAGAACGCCTCCGCAAATTTCTTTGGCCCGGAATGGATGTTCGGTATCACGGAGGGATTTGATGTCATAATTGGCAATCCGCCTTACATTAGCCATGATAAAATTTCAAAGCAACTCAAAACCAAAATTAAGAACAGTTATCAATCTTACCAACCTTTTGCGGATATCTATTGCTATTTCATTGAGAAAGCAATAGACCTACAAAACGAAGCGGGTATCCTTAGTTTCATTACCTCGAATTCATACTTGAGAGCGGAATATGGAGCACCAATCCGGAGTCTGCTGTACAACAGAAATACACTGATCAGAATGTTAAATATTGAGGACTCGCAGGTTTTCGAGAGTGCGATTGTTAACGTTTCGATAATTGTGTCTCGTAAACCGATAAATTCCTCTGATGATTTTTGTATTGTTGTTAATTCCCTTTTTTCAGGCGATAGTTTTGAGGACTTTGTAAGCGTCAATGGCTTTAGTTATCCGCAAGTGTACTTTGATTCAAAGTCGTGGAATCTTGCAGAACCAAAACTTGTTGAACTTCAAAAGAAATTGGAGGTGTCAGGAAAAACGCTCGAAGAGTTGAACACTAAAATAAGACTTGGTATTGCAACTGGTAGCAATGAAGCTTTTCTTATAGACGAGGATCAAAAACGAGAGTTTTGTGAGAAAAATCCTATCAATACTGAAATCATAAAACCTATTTTGCGTGGACGGGATATTTCTGGCTACAGTTACACTTTACCGAAACAGTACGTTTTATTGACTAAAAACGGAGTCAATGTAGAAAGAGATTATCCTGATATATATGAACATTTGGAGTCATTTGGGGATAAGTTCAAAAATCGTGGCGCGCAAGGGCAGCACTGGACAAATCTAAGAGCTTGCTCTTTCTATGATGACTTCAAAAAGGAAAAAATTGTATGGATTGAATTATCAGATTCAGGGCGATTTTCGCTTTGTAACGACGAAGTCTATCTCCTAAATTCTGCATATTTCTTATTACCGCCTTCAGATATAGACTCAAAATTTCTTCTTGGCATTCTAAATTCAAGCACGATTCGTTTTTACTTGAATCTTGTTGCGGAGACAAGTGGTATGGGGACAAGTCGTTGGATTAACAATTACGTGAAAGAATTTCCTATACCGGTGGTTGCTTATGAGCAACAAACTGGGATCATTAAGATTGTCAATCAGATCCTTGAGGTGAAGGCTGCGGATTCGGATGCAAATACTGCTGATTTGGAGCAAGAGATTGATGAACGCGTGTATGCGTTGTATAATTTAACACAAGAAGAGATTACTATCGTGCAAGAAGCGGTGCAGTAAATTGTCTGAATCGCGGATTACACAGATTTCGCGGATTACGCTCCAGCGGAGCCGTATGTAATGCTTGAAATTAATTGGGTCTCAAACATCCAAATTCGGTTGACATCTGTCCACTTTGTATGTTATCATTACCGTCAAGTAAATCGCATTGCGGAGGAGAGAGAAGTCGTGAGCAAGCCTCTAAAAGGATTCATTACATATTCACATAAAAATAAGAAAGCAAAGAATAAACTGCTCACATGCCTTGAACCAATGAAGCGCGAGGGTTTAATAGACCCCTGGCACGACAATGAGATCATTCCAGGTGACAAATGGCGTGAAGAAATTTTTTCTACTAACCTACCGGATTCAGATATATGGCTTTATCTCGTTTCCTCTGAGAGCCTTGCCTCTAAAACTTGTAATGAAGAATTGGCATTAGTCTTAGAAAAAAACATAACCCCTATCTTGATTATTCTTGAAGATTGTGATTGGAAAAATTATAAATTAAGCAATGTTCAAGCTTTGTCTGCTGAAAGTTCATTCCTTGGTGAATGGGAATCTCAAAAACTTAGCGACTTTCAAGCTTTACCTGCCGAAGGGAGACCTCTTAACGAATGGAATCCAAGGAGCAAAGGTTGGCAAAGTGTGGTAGAAGGCATCCGAGAAGGCATCCGCAAGATACAGTTGCAAACTAAGGCAGAACTCGCGTTCAAACAGGGAAATTTCCTGTTAACACTACAACAAATAGAGCAAGCAATTGAGGCTTATTCACGTGCTATTGAACTTGATTCAGAGTTCGTTTCTGCTTATAGCAATCGTGCTACTGCACACGAAAGGAAAGGTGATTTTGAGAAAGCGATTGAAGACTATGATAATCTGATAGTACACGATCCTAAATCATCTGTCGCTTATAATAATCGTGGAATCACTCACGCCAAGATGAAAGAATACAATCTTGCAATCGCAGATTTTAACAAAGCGATAGAATTGCATCCGGTTTATGTTGAAGCCTATTGCAACCGTGGTACTGCATACTATCTCCAAAATGAGTTTGAAATAGCTATAGAAAATTATAATAAAGCAGTTGTTCTGAATCCACACTATGCTGGTATATATAACAATCGTGGTGCTACCTACGGCAGTAAGGGTGAACATACGAAAGCTATCAAAGATTTCACAACATCAATTGAACTAAATCCACACTATGCTGGTCCCTACAACAATCGCGGACTTGTTTATGCGAACAAACTTGATTTTGATCGGGCAATCAAGGATTATAACAAAGCAATAGCACTGAATCCAGATGATGCCAGTGCCTATATTAATCGCGGTGTGGCTTACCATCACAAAGGTCAGTATGAGCGATCAATTGATAACTATAACAAAGCAATAGAACTGAATCCAGATGATGCCTTAGGTTACAACAATCGTGGGTTGGCTTACAACCTAAACGGTGAACCCGATCGAGCACTTGATAACTATAATGAGGTAATAAAACGAGATCCATGTTTTCCTGAGATATACAATAATCGCGGAGCTGCCTATGGTGACAAAGGCGAAGTTGACCTTGCCATCCGAGACTTTAACAAAGCCTTAGAACTTGATCCAAATCATGCTGGCACTTACAATAATCAGGGTTCCGCCCATGCTAACAAAGGTGAATACGACGAGGCAATCGCTGCCTATACCAAAGCAATAGAATTAGATCCAGAAACAGTTGCTGCCCATATCAATCGCGGTGTGGTTTATTTTATTAAAGGCAAAGTTAACCTTGCTATTGAAGGCTATACTAAGGCAATGGAACTAAATCCAAAGGACCCTATAGCCTATTACAATCGGGGCGCGGCTTGGTTACACCTGCAAGAGTGGGATAAAGCCAAAGCCGACTTCACAACTGCCAAACAGTTGGGGATGGATATCATTGCGATGTTCCATAATTCCTACAAAGATGTTGAGACGTATCAGAAGAATCGGCTTGTCAAATTGCCGGAGGATCTTGCGCTTCTATTGACACAACGCAGACGAGATCGCTACCCGAAGCTGCAGAAAGTATTGGATGCCGATGGCAATCCGCTTGAATCGCCGGATGTGGTGAATTTACGCGAGCAGCTCCGCAATGCTGGGCCATCGTTAAGCGAGTACCTCAATGCAAAGTCCGCCTTCGGTATTAATACGACACCCACTGAGGTGTTTGTGGTAAACGAGACAACACGAGATGAACTCATTGGGACGCATCCGGCATCTGCTGATATTTTGAAGCCGTTTTTGCATGGACAGGATATCAGACGTTGGCACGTTGAGACACCGCAGCAATGGTTAATCTTTACTCACCGCGGTATAGCGATAGATGACTACCCAGCAATTCTGAAGTATTTGGAAAATCATAAGGAAAGCCTGCAGAACAGAAAAGGTAAACAGGCATGGTACGAGTTACCTGCGTCTCTTGAGCATGCGGAACGTTTTGCACAACCGAAACTGGTCTGTCCAAACACCTATAACCATCACACTTTTGCGGTTGATACTGAAGGTTTTTATTACGGGAATACGTCTTACCTCATCCCAACCGAAGAAAAATGGCTTTGCGGACTTCTCAATTCCCGGACTGTAGAGTGGTTCTATTCGCAGGTGTCGAACCAATTGACGATTGATCCGCTTCGGGCGCGCAGCGGATATATCCAACAGATTCCGATTCCCAAGATCACGCCAGTCCACAAAGCAACCATCGCTAAAATCGTTGATTACCTGATCTGTCTACAGCAGCAACCGGAGATAAATAGCGAGGATTTGAAGTACGCTCGCGACCATGTGATGCTCGGATACTTTGAGCGAGTTATTGATGGACTGATTTATGAGGCATACCTCCCTGTGGAACTTCATAAGAGCGATAAAGTTTTCTTGCAACCGTTATTGGACGAAGGGTTGCCATCAATTGAAGAGATTCAGGGTGATAAAATGTCTGCTTTCCGCGACATCTTTGAGCGGCTGTATGACAGGATGCATCTTGTCCGACGTCACCTTTATTATCTGGATGTTATAAAACCTATCCGCGTTATTCAGGGGAAACTGTGAAAATAACCGACATTGAAATTAAAAACTTCAGAGCTTTTCCGCAAATCTATCACATTGATCTTCATAATGCGGGGAAGAATTTACTTGTTTATGGAGAAAATGGGAGCGGAAAATCGTCACTGTATCTCGCCCTAAAGTTCTTTCTTGAATCCGGTGTGCCCGAAAATAGCGAGGATAACAAGAACCAGGCGTTTGAAACCCATCAGAATATCTTTACCGAGGATCCTGGTCATATCAAACTTCGTTTCCTTTCAGCACCTCAACAAGAGAAAAACACCTACAAGTGGTCAAGAGATGTTAAAGAGATAACTGACGAACTGATTAGTGAAACGTCAAAAGCGAAAGGTTTTCTTGACTACAAGGTGCTATTGGAGACACACTATCTTCATCGAGAAAACGATATTGTGAATTTGTTTGATCTGTTGGTTGAGGTGCTGCTGGCAAACACCATCAACCCCAGGACAGATAGACCCCTCACAGTGGACTGGAACGCCATTCAGCCTCCGTTTCCGCGCAGAGGAGCAAAACACCAAATTGCGGATCTGGAAAGACAGGTAGTTAACTTCAACAGAGAATTAACAAACAGGTTAGCAGAATTAAGTCCGAAGGTGTCCGAAATTCTCAACAAATTTGGATACAAAGTCGCGCTTGACTTTGATTTTCAAGGCGTTACCTACAACCAAGGTGAAAAAACGCTTGATAACCGAGAGATTCTCTTAAAAGTTGAATTTTTTGATACAAATATACCTTCACATCATCGCTTCCTGAACGAGGCAAAGTTATCAGCGATTGCGATTGCGATCTATCTTTCATCAATCTTGTGCTTGCCAGAACCAAAAGGGGGCATGAAAATTCTGGCACTTGACGATGTTTTGATAGGTTTAGACATGTCAAATCGCCTGCCAGTTCTTGACATTCTGAACGAGTATTTCTCAGATTACCAAATCTTTTTGACGACTTATGATAAGGCGTGGTATGAGATCGCTAAACAGCGAACAGATCAGAAGGATTGGAAATATGCTGAATTCTATTTTGGGAAAACTGATGAGTATGAGCTTCCTATCTATGTAGAGGATAAAGCATACCTTGAAAAGGCAAGGGAATATCTTGATACCAATGACTACAAAGCCTGTGCAATCTATGTTCGCACCGCTTTTGAAGCAGCAATTAAACGATACTGTGAGAAAAGGAATCTTGCTGTTAAGTATCGTGAAAATCCGAAAGACTTGAAAAGTGAAGATTTCTGGGTACCGATAAAAATGGAAACGGACGAAGCGGGAGACCTCCTTTTAGATCTAAGAGTTGTTGACAAAATTGAATTGGCACGAAAATTTATCCTAAATGAACTCAGTCATGATACCTTCGTAAATATCTACAGAAAAGAACTTGAGGATGCCATTGACGCGGTGACGGAACTTGAAGTGGCTTTAGCATAGAGTTAAGCCGCGCTAAGATGATTCATGAGGAGAAAAGTGATGCAAGAACTGATTCAAGGTGCTGTGGATACCTATTACAACAGCGATTTTGCCGAAGTGAAAAGAGAAGACGACGCAGCAAAACATAACACCCAAGGTATCGCTTACAGTAAAAACGGTGAGCATGCACGCGCAATTGCAGCCTTCAATAAGGCGGTAAAACTGGATCCGTATTTTGCCGAGGCGTATTACAATCGCGGACGCGTTTATGATGGCAAAGGCGATTATGAAAAAGCAATTGAAGATTATTGCACGGCGATCAAGCACAATCCAAAATTAGCTGAGGCATATAACAACCGCCGTAACACATATAAGAAAAAAGGTGCCGCATATAAAACCTTCGGAGATTATAGTATAGCGATAAAGTTGGCTCCACAACTGACTGAGGCATATTACAATAGAGGCACCGACGCTCTCAAAGAGGGTTCTTATGACAGTGCGATTAGAGATTATGATACGGCAATAGAACTCCAGCCAAAGTTTCCCCAGTTTTATAATGCTCGCGGTGTCGCTTACGAGAAGGACAGCGAGATTTTGGCAGTGCTTTCACGCTATAAGGTAGCAGTAGGACTGGAGGCGAGAGTCCCTAAAGTCTCTATATCTTACGGAGAAGAATACTACAGTGAAGCGGAACTCTGTGCTGCTATTGAAAACTATAGTACAGCGATCGCTTTGAAACCGGATTATGCCGAGGCGTATCTCAACCTTGGCAGAGCACACTTCAAAAAAGGTGAGAGTGATTCCGCCATCAAAGATTATGTCACAGCGATCGATTTGAAATCCGATTATGCCGAGGCGTATCTTAACCTTGGTGTGGCTTACGACAGCAGAAACGAGTCTGACGCTGCACTCGAAAACTATAATATAACCATATCCTTCGCCTCTGATCTCCCGATTGCTTACAGTCATCGAGGTGCCGCTTCCCTCCGTCAAGGTGAAGTGAAATCAGCGATTGAAGACTATAACACAGTGCTATCTCTTGATCCCGATTACGCAGCGGTGTATTACAAGCGCGGGATAGCGTGGTTATATGTGAAAGAGTGGGAAAAATCGAAAATTGACCTAATTGCTGCCAAGGATATGGGGATGGCTATCATGCAGGCGTTTCATGACAACCACAGGAACGTTGTAGATTTTGAACAGAAAACTGGTGTTTGTTTACCCGAAGACATAGCGGAACTGTTGACTCCACAAAAAGGACTTGCCGAACTGGAAAAGGAAACTCGGCTGGCGTTGGCATTGAAATATTATAAAAACGGCGCGATTAGTACGGGACTTGCTGCCCAATTGGTAGGTATATCCCGCGAAGCGTTCTGGTATCTTATGGGGGATTACGGGCTTTCTCTGTTTGAGCTAACTGAAGATCTACTTGCGGAACTCAAGCATGCCTCCAAAGCCAATTATCAGTAACAATAGTTCGCTCGTTGCACTCTTCGGACTTGACCTCCTTTTTTTATTACGCGAACTTTACACTGAGGTATGGATTCCTGAAGAGGTCAAAGCGGAGTTTCTTGGGGTAGAAAGAATGCACCGCCTGCAGGCACTTAACGATGCTCCGTGGATTAAAACCGTTCATTTGACAGATGTAAAGGACGTATCAACTTATGTGAGAAGCGGACTTGATCTTGATGAAGCCGCCGTATTCGCGCTTGCCAAAAAACACGATGCACAATTTGTCATTATTGATGAACTCAAGGCGAGACAGCACGCCGCAAGAATCGGATTACCCTTTAGAGGCACAGTAGGCGTTTTAATTGCGGCGAAGGAAGAAGGCTTGATTGATGCCATCAAGCCGCTTTTAATTCAGTTGCGGGATAACGGAATACACCTGAGCAATAGGCTCATCAATAATGCCCTACAGGACGCGGGTGAGATGGATTAGCAGGCACGTTTACGCAATCCTATAAATCCTGATTCAGAAATAGAACACGCAATATGCCGCGGTTGTAGGCTCACGTTATTGTTGGCAATTTAAGGTGACTTGAAAAGGAAGGTATGCTATACTTAGGCAAAATCTTATTTTATGGATGGAGTAAAATTTTTGATGAATAACGAATGGGTTGTTTACGAAGGGAACGAAGGGCCCGGGCAAGGTAAACATATTGTCCTTGTCAGTGGCGATGAAGAGTATCGCTCTGAAGAGGCGTTACCGATGTTGGGGAAGGTGTTAGCCACACATCACGGGTTTAAATGCACGGTGCTGTTTGCTGTTAATCCCGATACAGGCGAGATTGATCCAGAAGTGCAGACCAATATTCCGGGACTGCACAATTTAGAATCGGCGGATATGATGGTACTGTTCACGCGTTTCCGTGAACTGCCCGATGAACAGATGAAATATGTCGTTGATTATACGAATGCTGGTAAACCTGTGATGGGACTCCGGACGGCGACACACGCTTTCAGCTATAGCCGCGATCTTGAGAGTCCGTACGCGAAATATAGTTTCAATAGTAAAGAGTTTGAAGGCGGCTACGGTAGGCAGGTACTCGGTGAAACGTGGGTCAACCACCATGGACATCACGGCAAAGAGAGTGCTCGCGGTGTTATTGACGAGGCGATGCAAGACCATCCGATTCTCAAGGGAGTTGACGATGTTTGGGGGCCGTCCGATGTCTACGGCATTAACGATTTGACAGGCGACTCCGAAGTGCTTATTCACGGGCAAGTGTTGGTCGGTATGGATCCGACAGATGCCCCGAAACCGGATACCATCACAATGCCGATGGTGTGGATTAAGACCTATACAGGTGATGAAGGTAACACCTCGCGCGTTTTAAATACGACAATGGGTGCTTCTGTGGATTTGGAGAGCGAAGGACTTCGCCGTCTTCTCGTCAACGGCTGCTATTGGTGTATGGGGATGGAGGACGCAATTCCTGATAAGAGTGTTGTCGATTATGTCGGCGATTATGAACCGACGTTCTTCGGTTTCGGCACTTTTACGAAAGGTGTCCGTCCTGAAGACCATGCCTTGTAGGACAATTTTTTGTCGGATATTAAATCGTGAACGGTAGAACTCACGCAAATTACTTTGCAGGCGAGGTTTTAAACCTCGCCTGCGGTGTATGGGCCGGTTTTAAACCTCGTCTGTGGCATACGGGTCAGAGGTTTTCATTAGAAATTGCGCAAGTTCCGATCTATTCTTCTGCAAGCGCGATGTGAAATATCCCGCGATCTTCAATCGCACTATAGAGTTTATCGTTAATGACGGCGAGTGCAACAGTTTCACCGAGTGCTTCTGAAGAAATTTTTTTCCATTGATTACCCGTATCCAAGCGGTAGGTCCCGATATCGCTAACACCATAGATTGTGGGACCATCCACAGCAAATCCATCTATAATGGGACACCGTCCCGAACTATCCGTTAACACGCACCAATGGGCACCAGTTTCTGAACTCAAGACCCCTTCGTCTGTTGCAACATAAACTGTTGAATCTGCAAAGGTTATCTCGTTGAAACGGGTAAAGTAAAGCGGTAGACTGGGTGTAACGTCTCGCCAGCTGCTCCCGCCATCAAGCGACTGAAACAGCTTACCATCGCGTTTGCCGACGTAGAGGGTTTCGCCCGAAACCGCTAATTTGAGTTCCATGCTGAGGTCTTCATAAGACCGTTGGTCCCTGTCTGTTAATCCTGTGTTTGTCCACTTCGGATCACCAAGTCTCCACTTAAAAAGTCTGCGTCCCTGCTCCGCATAGAACGCATCGTTACAGACTGCGACCATTCTGGCTTTCTCGTCTTTTCCACGTATAGGCGGTGGAATGATTGGGACAACTGCGTGATGCGCTTCTTCAGAACCCTCAGATAAGTGCGTCTCTTTCGCTACCTCGCTACTTGTCTCTAACTTACGGAACAGTGCTTTATCATCAGAAGTGGGTATACTTTGCACGGGACTGCGTATATCGCCATCTGTGGATAAGCGGAAAATTTGCAAGTTGTCATCTTTAGGTGAGACAAAATAAAGATTGTTGTTATCCACTGCCAATTTTGAATAAAAAGCGGTGTAGACGTGAGCGTTGTCCGGCTTTGATGAGGCAGTTTTAGTAACCTTCATAAAAGGTATCTCGGCAATTGAGAGGTTTTTCCAAGACACACCTTCGTCAGTTGATTGATAGAGCGCGAAGCCAGTATGGGCGTATAATCTATTGTTGAAGGCAACCAAATCCTGTAGCCTTGTTCCCACCATTCCGTCTGTAAGTAGGTTTCCCAACACCCCACCATCAGTTGTGCGGTAAATACCGAAAGGTCCAGCTTTGTAAAATGTATTCTCATTCACCACCACGGCTGGCAGCCTATTCACCATGAGCATATCCGTATCTCCTGCCATTTCTGTCCAAGTTTGTCCGTTATCTGTTGACCGATATCGGTGCTCGGCAGTCGAAGCTAAGAGGATGTCACGGCCAGCGGAAATCATCATACCAGCGGGTACCACCCGATCACCGGCTTTATAATTGGGTGTTATTTCAGACCACGACGCTCCGAAGTCAGCAGAATGGAAGATCTTGATCGCATACGCCTCAATTTTTGGCACTTTTTGTTCTTTTCCTATTGGCGTGAATCCCAACAGTTCCGGCCCTGTCCCAATGTAGAGATTATTTTCATACGTTGCCAAGGAGTAGATGGCTCTTGATGTCTCCACGGGCAGTTTTTTCCAAGTGTCTGAATTGAGGCGATAGAGACCGCGTGCTGTACCCGCGAACACTGTTTTTTCAACAGCAGCGACTGTAGAAATCTCTTTACTTGCCAATCCATCGTTAAATGCGTCCCAATGTACGCCACCGTCTGTAGATCGAAAAATCCCTTCATCTCTGAGGGCAAGATACATCGTCCGATGTGCTTGTGAGTAGGCGCGAGGTGACCCCGTCCCTACTTCTTCATCCGTAATGATGAGACCGACAGCATCTCCCTTTGGTCTGGGACCGATTGTCCGCCACGTTTCACCCCTATCACCCGACATAAATATTTCATCGGCGGATACTATGTAAAGCGTACCCCTATGTTCTGCCATCGGCATTAGCGATTTACCAATTGGAATATCCGCGTTGATGCGTGTCCACGTGGTCGCATCTGTTCCTAATCTGTATATGCCTGTCGGGGTAACAGCATAGATGGTCCCTTCAGGTGTAGCGAAGATATCGCGGACGAATCCCCCTGGCGGTGAGCCTCCCTGCGTCCACTGCCCGGTAGAAAATTTGGCAGGGTCCTCCACAGATGCTGTCGTCGTTGTAGCGACTTGTGTGCCGGTGCCGCTGTTTTTACCGGCGGTAGCAGCCTGCCCAACTCGGTTTCGCACAGCGGGTTTTGCCGTGGTATTAAGAATGATAGGTGTGTCAATGATTTCAATTGTCCGTTCAGATTGTGCTTCAAAACTGTACGGCTTCTGAAAACGCACCAGATATTGCGCGATCGCACCGAACAGCAATATGAGCAAAACAGCAGCAGTTCCAAGAGCCGCCCACGGTAGTAAAGGTTTGCTAACCGAAGGCGGTATCGGTTCCATATCGGCGATTTCCTGCATGATACGTTCAGTTACTTGGGCGGGGAACGGGATCCCTCCGAGTGTTTCGCGTACCAACGGTTCTACCTGCTGTTCTTGTAGACGCTTACGTCCTCTACGCAGTCGACTTTTAATTGTGTTCGCCGACACCCCTAAAAATTTTCCGATTTCCTTCGCTGTCATTTCTCCGAGGTAGTGGAGTGTTACCACTGTGCGTTCGCTCTCTGGCAGTTTTGATAGCAGTTTTTTGACGAGTTCATGGCGATCCTCGGCGACCTCTGTCTGCCGTTGGTCTGCTACGTGATGTGTATAAGAGGAATTCTCGATTTCTTCGATAGGTGTGTCTTCCAATGATTGCGTCGTGAATTTATTTTTTTGAAGCCACTTTAGACAGAACCGATTGGCAATTACATAAACCCAACCCGCAAACTGGTTCGGATTTTTTAGCTGCGCGAGGTTCTTATATACCGAAAGGAAAGTGTCTTGGGTAATCTCTTCAGCGATGTGAAAATCACCAACTTTCCGCCACGCAAGGGCGTGAATACCCTTTTGGTGCCTACGGACTAAAACACTAAATGCCTCATCGTTGCCTGACAAAATTCTACGAATCAGTTGAACATCGTTTTCTTTTTCCATCAGAATGCTCCATGATTATATTCCACCGATTTTAGACTGGCACGGCGGTAAGTAGACGAATTCTTTCAATATCAGGTCACTTTCCTACTGGAGAGTATACCAAACACAACAGTAAAATGAAACCTTTAATATACCTTAAAACTGCTTCAAGTTTCCCCAAGTGGTCGCAAGTTTTGTTTTTGGTGTTACGGCTAACCCACGCGGATTTGGGATATCGTCACCAGTAGTGATGCTTAGGTTATCAAAAAGCGCGGAGTAATTTGAGACCCCGAAACCGACTTTACCGTTCGGATAGTCAGGAAACAGAAACTCGCGCTCCTGTACTAAAAATTGATTCGCTTCCAAAGCGACGGGTCCGAGAACTTGTTCGCCATTAATCCAAAACGTCAAGTGCTTTCCATGAACGCTCAACTTCAGGTGAGACCAACGTCCTACGCTTAAGGAGCGATAAGGTTTCCCTTCAAAGTGCAGAAAAGCATCTCCATCCAGCAAGCGACGACCAAAACAGAGAGCCATGGATTTAGGTTCGGGTACCGGCATGTCTCCAATTGTACAGAGGACTCCCCATGTCTGATCTTTTTTGGTCTGATGAATCCGCGAGGCAATCACAATATGGGCAGGTCCATGTTTTCGGAGCGGCTTAACGTCAACCTCAATATCGTAATCTTGCCACTCTTCATCCCCGATGGAAAATAAATGCGTCACACGCTCATCACCCATTATTAAAAACTGAAGTTGACCGTCAACAATTTTCCAAGAATGGGGACCGGGAAGTCCTTCTCCAAAGTTTAATATTGTCAGTTCCTGCCACTGTTCTATAATATCTTTATCATCAAAAGTTTCCAGAAACTCCCCAGCCCATGCAGAACAAGTTAGGATAAATATACCCACTCCAATGCTCAATACTTTCATAATGTCGCGCCTTTCCAATATAATTTTCGTTTTATTTTTAAACTCACGTTACTTGAGTTCCTTTATAATTAAAGATACTATTTTGAAAAGGAAAGGGTGCATAATAAATATTATAATGATTTAATTGTGTGTTTGCCGATCTATTTTTTCGTAAAACGGATGGGTTATGCTTATATTTCGTGAAAAGCTTTATTCTCTAATTAAAGACACAATTTTTGAAAAAACATGCGGAGCGTAAGCTCCGCAATATCAATGGAACAGAATAGCTCAAAAAGGTCTATCACCTAAGTTTACGGATTTTCCTCCCAAAGATAAATCTTTGGGAGGAAAATCCGCCCTCGTGAATTAGACCAAACGGCTAAAAAACAGTTGACTTCGGAGGGTGCGTGGGTTCTTTGAGGTGTTCTAAAGCCTCTTGTGCGCGCGCAATCTGTTTCCTTGCGTCCTCGAGTTGCTTCTTAACATGCTCAAGCTGCTGTGAATCCAAGGCTTTAGGTTCAAGTTGCGTCATAGCGTGCACAATTGATTCCTTACTGTGTTTAAGGGCAAGTTTAACTTGCGCTCTACTACGTTCAATTTGCGCTTTAGAACGTTCTATTTGTTCTTTACTCTGTTCAATCTGCGCTTTGGCTCCTTCAACTATTTTCTTACCGCGTTCAATCTGTTTTTCAGTTTCCCGGATCTTGGTGTGATCGTTTACCAAGTTATTGATGTAAGCCGCTTTATAAGTTTCCCAATCATCTGTTGGTGGAATATCGAATATTCCTGACTGCCACAGATTCGGATTGTCTTCCAGCAATGCCAAAGCATGCCGTTGTGACAGGTTGGACGCATACTCGTAGAGGGTTCCTATGATGATGCCTCTCTCCAAAAGTAGTTGAAGCCACTCCGCTCGTGGATATCTTGCATCTATCTCACTTATTGTAAGGTTACTGCTATAGTTTTCAGTTTCTATACCGTTGTCCTTGCGCGATAAGCTGACTTCGGTTTTTGCATGTCCCTTATTGTAATCCGTATCTAACGCTTTCATCAGTTCCTTGGCATTTTGAGGACCGGTATATTTTTCAATGACGAGAGGCGTTTTCCAGTCGATTTTCACATGGAACCGCATACTTGGCGATATAATTTCAAGCGGCGATATAATTATTTTAACGCCTTGTGCGTATAAATAAGCCCCCCCGAAAGAATAGCGAATCCCAAAGCCGCCACGAATGCAAGTCTTAATAGCAGATCAGTGCCGTGAAAAATCCTTTTCATTTTTTTCTCCTTTAGAGGCGTTGTGTTGCCTCGTGTTTGAAGTTTAACCTTTGACACTATGCGTCTATATTCTCAAGACGCGTTTTAAACATTGTTGTTGATGATTCGGTTATCATTGATATCAAACATCGGAACGGAAGAATTTCAGGAATGCTACGGTTGTTAATACCACAACAAAGAAACAGAGTAGCAGCACATCCACCGCCGATTGCTGGAGCGTTTCTCCTAAAGTCGTTATTTCTAAAGAGGGTGGTTGTGTAATTTGGGCTCGTCTGTCGTGTCTGCTATAAGTATGATCTATAATTTTGCTGAACAAATCTGTATAGAGCATCTCATAATAGCGATCGCCCGTTTGAAAATAGGTGCTTCTTTTTCCCTTTCCAGTCTGTGTCAAGTTTGTAGTGAGATAAATTAAGGAAGATGTCGGTGAGAGTCGAGAAAGCATCTGCCCCACCTGTTCTTGCCGTTCCGTTTCACGTTTATGATTCCGATCCAATTTGTTAGAATGGTTCTGGAATCTCGATCTATATTCCTCTTCAAGAGGTTTCATGCGTTCATTAATGCTTGTCGCAATCTCCCCACCTATGGATCTGTGTCCCTTCTCATCCAATGGTACTGCCATGATCATTTTCTGTTTTTCCTCTTCGAGTGCTGCGTTGAAATCGTCTCGTATGGCTGTTTTTTCCATATAGACGCTCTGTGAAGTTTGTGTTGGTGCGATAAATTTGGCAGCAAGGAACCCGACGCGTGGTGTAATCAATACTGCAAACACCCAGACGGTAAAGGCAACGATGAGTGCCGTTTTAGAATTGTCTAAGTAGGTAGAAATCACTGTGCCGATCGCAAAAAAGACAGCAATATAGAGCAACGAGATGAGGATTAAACCGAGGACTCTCGGAAAAATTTCAGGTTCGCCGAGAGGGAATCCTTGCCAGACAAGCATCATTAAGCCGAACAGTAACGACACCAAGAAGGGAACGACAAACACTACGTATCCGCCAATCAATTTGCTCCATAAAAAAAGGTCGCGCGGCAGGGCATTCGCTAAAGTGATCCGAAGGGTGCCCGCTTCTCGTTCCCCCGCAACCGCATCGAATGTAAACAGTAATGCGAGTAGACTGAAGACGGTACCGACTATAAATAGAAAATCGAGATGCCCTAACAGATAGGAGAGAGAGGACACCAGGGCGGGTGCCCCTTGTGTAATTCCATTGCGTGTCATACCGAGATAACTCGGCAATGCATCTGCTAATCCATTTGCAAAGACGCTCAAAGGTGTCGGTTTGAGGAAGATTTTGGAAACTTCCAGTTCTGGTTCCAGTGGCATCCCTGGGTTCATCGTAGTTTCTTCAATGTTTGCGCGTTTAACGGCTTCCTGATAATCTACTAAGTTTTGGCGATAATTTCGGTAATTGGTAGAAAGGGTCAGCGGAACGAGAAGGAGACACATCAAAAGAAGCGCGACGAAACGGACGCTCAGAATGTGATGCATAATCTCTTTTTGAATCAACGTCATTAACATATTGAACTCCCTTTGATTTTAGGATTTACGCGCATTGCGTAAATATGGAACAGTTTTACGCACAAAGTAGCAATTTCAGTATTTTAAATCCCCTAAATCCACCTTATCAAGGGACTTTAAGAGAAAGTGCGTAAGTATTTTAAACCCCCTAAATCCCCCTTATCAGGGGGACTTTAAAAGCAAATGCGTAAGTCCTAACGCTTTTATAATTAATGATCCGATTTGAGAATCGAAAGGGTGCATAAAGTGAAAAATCTGGGCATAAAGATGGCGCATGCTATTCCTGATAACAGTGTTGTCGATTATGCGGGAAGTCATTCACCTTTTTAATTCCGAGGCGTTATGTTGCCTCGTGTTTGAAGTTTAATCTTTATATTCTCAAGACGCGTTTCAAATGTTCCGGGTAATTCGGTTATCATTGATATCAAACATCGGAACGGAAGAATTTCAGAAACGCCACGGTTGTCAATATGACAGCAAAGAAGCCGAGCAGCAAGACATCTATCACCGATTGACTGAATATCTCCGCTAAGGTTGTTGTCGCCAAAGATGGCGGTTGTGTGATTTTGACATTATCTTCTGGGCGGTGCACTCTATAAGAAATATGATCTGAAATTTTAGTAAAGAAATCTGTATGAAGCATCTCATAATAGCGATCACCTGTTTGAAAATAGTTGCTTCTTTCTACTTTTCCGGTCTGTGTTAAGTTCGTGGTAAGATAGATTAAGGAAGATGTCGGGGTAATTCGGGAAAACGTCTCACCTAATCGTTCTTGTCGTTCTGTTTCACGTTTATAATCTCGATCTAACTTGTTCGCACGGTTCTGGAATTTCAGTCGATATTCCTCTTCGATAGATTTCATGCGTTCGTCAATTTTTTCCGCAATTTCCGGACCTATAACGCGTGCGCCATCCTTATTTGGGGGCACTTCCATGAAGAATTTCATTTTTTGATCTTTGAGTTCGGTATCAAAATTATCTCGCATGGCTGTCTTTTCCATATAGACGCTCTGTGAAGTGCGTGTCGGCATGATAATTTTCGCGGCAAGAAAACCGAGACGTGGTGTAATTAACACGGCGAATACCCAGACAGTGAAGGCGATAATGAGCGCGGTCTTGGAATTGTCTAAGTAGGTAGAAATCACCACGCCTATCGCAAAAAACACCCCAATGTAGAGTAGTGATGCAAGGGTTATGCTAAGCACTCGTGGAAAAATTTCGGGTTCACCGAGGGGAAAACCTTGCCAGACAAGCATCAGTAAGCCAAACAGCAACGAAACCAAAAACGGAACGACAAACACTACGTATCCGCCAATCAATTTGCTCCATAAAAATAGGTCGCGCGGCAGGGAATTCGCTAAAGTGATCCGCAATGTGCCTGCTTCTCTTTCTCCGGCAACTGCATCAAATGTGAACAGTAGCGCGAGGAGACTGAAGACAGTACCGACCACAAATAGAAAGTCGAGATGTCCTAAAAGTTGGGTGAGCGGTGCTGAAAACGTAGAGGGCGGTCCCTGTGTGATTCCATTGCGCGTCATGCCAAGGTAGCTTGGGAGTGAATCCTCCAATCCATTTGCGAAGACACTCAGCGGTGTCGGTTTGAGAAAAAGTTTGGAAACTTCAACCTCCGGTTGCGGTGGCATCTTCGGATTTACTGTGGTCTCTTCAATGTTTGCGAGTTTAACGGCTTCTTGGTAATCTACTAAGTTCTGGCGATAATTTCGGTAATTGGTAGAAAGGGTCAGCGGAACAAGGAGGAGACACATCACAAGGAGCGCGACGAAACGGACGCTCAGAAGATGATGCATAATCTCTTTTTGAATCATGGTCATTAACATGTTGAACTCCCTTTAATTTTAGGATTTACGCGCATTGCGTAAATATGGAACGTTTTTACGCACAAAGCAGCAATTTCAGTATTTTAAACCCCCTAAATCCCCCTTATCAGGGGGACTTTAAGAGCAAATGCGTAAGTCCTAACGCTTTTATAATTAATGATCCGATTTGAGAATGAGATGGGTGCAAAAAACAAAAATCTGCGGCATGGCGATGGAGGACGCTATTTCTGATAAAAAATGTGTCATTTTCTTTACAAAAACATGTCAAAAATTTGACAGAATTCAATACGTATCGTATACTATATATCCTGCCTTGTTCTATAAACATACAATTATACAATATCCAAGGAGATTACATGCTAAATACAAAGCGGATCCAAAACGCAGTTTGCGATAAGGGTCAACCAAAGGAGGAAAAAATGTTTCTATCTGTTATGAACGTGAGAAAAAAAGCAGTTCTGGGTTTAATTGCTGTTTTAATCACTGGATTGGGAATAGGGATTCCTGTTGATGCCCGAACAGTCGTCATCGAGGATGGGTTAATCGGCTATTGGAGTTTCGATAAAGACACTGTAAAAGGCAAAACGGTAGAAGATATTTGGGGCGACCAGGATGCGACGATAATAGGAGACCTTGAGATCGTTCCGGGTAAGTTTGGAGAGGCAGTGCAATTGGGCGGTGGCGCGGGTGCCCGTGTCCAAATAACCGATGACATCAAAAAAGCCGAGCTCCCGACAGAGGAGATGACTATAGAATTATGGGCGTGGGATGAGCAGTTCATCGAATGGGGCGGCTACGTTGTAGCAGTTCAAGACAATGGTGCTTTTGAAAAAGGTTGGCTGCTCGGCACCCGATGGAAAGCATTCAGTTTCGCGCTCTCCTCGGAGGATGCTGATGATGGGGACGGTCTCTTAACCTACCTCAATGCCGCCAGTACGTCCGAGACGAATAAATGGTACCATGTGGTCGGAACGTATGACGGTAAGGAGATGAAAATCTACGTCAATGGGAAACTTGAGGGTAGTTCCGGTGTCCAATCGGGGGCGATTAACTATCCGGATCGTATCTTCTTCTCCATCGGTGCGTATAAAGATGATAACGAGGACTTTGTACACAAAGGGATGCTTGACGAAGTGCGTCTCTATGATCGGGCACTCAGCGAAAAAGAGGTATCAAACAATTTGGAAGCGGAAGGGTTGGCAGTAGAGCCTGCTGGAAAATTGAGTCTCACTTGGGGTCAAATCAAGGCTGCTGCGGGCAGATAACGCTCGGCGATTTCGGATGATCATGGTGGCGTTGGAAAAGGTCACGGCGGGGCGACGCTGGCGGAGGTCGAGATTCCATGGATTATTGCTGGTCCCGGCGTTGTGCCAGCGAAAGAACTGGCTTCTTTTGTGAACATCTACGATACAGCCGCGACGGTTGCGCATATCTTCGGATTGACCGCACCGGACTGCTGGATCGCTAAACCCGTGTTGGAGGCGTTTGGGTCGCCATAAATTGTTTGACTTGTATAGGACTTACGCAAATTTAGCAGAAAACGGATATCTTGCACGTCCGAAGCAGATATTCAAACGTTTTTAACCCCCTAAATCCCCCTTATCAAGGGGACTTTAAGAGGACGGCTTTTCCACGCCGAAGAATTTTGATGACATTGAACAGACCGAAAAAAATCCCAACGGGAACATCCTTTGCATTCGGTGAGCATCGTTTTCATTTTGGTGAGGAGATCATCGAATTAGAAGATTCCTCCCCACTGCTCAATGATTTTGGTGCGTTGCAGAGAAAAATGCGTGAAGATGGCTATCTCTTTATTCGAGGTTTCCATCCGCGAGCGCGTGCGGAGCAAGCCGCACATTGGACATTGCAAGCCATCGCGCAAAACGGTGGGGTAAAGTCGGGGACACCGATTAAAGAAGGTATCATCGGCAAAGCGAATCAGACTTTTAGTTTCTTTCGGCAAACTGAGGTAGCGCATGCCAAACCGATCCTTGATGTTGTCGATAGCCAGCAGACGATGCAGTTCTACGAAGAATTTCTCGGTGGTCCGGTCATTACGTTCGATAAACGGTGGCTGCGCTGCATGGCGAACGGTGGACATAACCATTTTCACTACGATAGCGTTTATGTTGGGCGCGGCACACAGAACCGGTACACAATGTGGAGCGCGTTGACGGACATCGGTCTGGAAAATGGACCGCTCGTCATCTGCCTCGGTTCCGATCGGCACGATCGATTAAAGTCTACATACGGGGCGACGGATATGGATCGAGATTTGACGGAAGCCGTGTTCAGTACGGATCCACACGAGATGGTTGAAAAATTCGGATTCACACTCGCGACAGCACATTTCCAGCCGGGTGACGTTATCATTTTTGGGCTTTACATGATGCATAGCAGTGCCCCGAATCGTTCTGATCGCTATCGCATCAGCATTGATACACGATACCAACTCGCTTGCGAAGAGAAGGACGACCGCTTCTTTTTTCGTGAAAACGGCAGTTGGCTCGGTAATTTTTACAACAAAGGGGCGAGTTATAAACCGATCGCGAAACTCCGACAGGAGTGGGAATTGGAATAACACCATTACAAGGAGAATTCGTATGATTTACAAACAATGGAATTTTGTGGTTTTAATTGTCATCTTGATTTTTGGCGGGATTGGAAACAGTGTAGCAGCAAATTCGACCGCAACTGGTACTGTGTTTCTGGATACAAACGGAAACCAGATGAAGGACGACAATGAGAAGGGGTTGTCCGGGGTTCGCGTTTCTAATGGACGGGATATTGTCCAAACCGATGCTAACGGTCAATACTCGCTCGAAGTTAGTGATGACACCATTCTTTTTGTGATTAAGCCGCGTGGGTTTATGACACCGGTTGATGAAAATCGGCTCCCGAAGTTTTATTACATTCACAAACCGCACGGTTCACCGGAAGGGTTGAAATATGCCGGTGTCGCACCGACGGGTCCATTACCGGCATCGATTGATTTTCCGCTTACTGAACAGCCGGAAGCGGATACTTTTAAGGCACTCGTTTTCGGGGATACACAACCCTACAGTATGCAAGAGATTGAGTGGTTAGCGCACGATGTGATTGAAGAGATTATTGGCACTGATGCGGTGTTCGGCATCAGTCTTGGCGATTTGGTGGGTGACGATTTAAACTTATTCCATCCACTTAACGAAGTGATGGCGACCGTTGGGATACCGTGGTACAACGTCTACGGTAACCATGATATGAACCGTCTGGCAACCGAGGACCGCTACGCCGATGAGACGTTTGAACGGGTTTATGGTCCGACGTGCTATTCTTATGATTGGGGACCTGTCCATTTTATCAACATCGACAATGTATACTTTCACCGCGATGCGGAGAACACCGCGCGCTACGCCAGTGAAGTGGGAGAGCAACAGTTAGCGTTTATTCGCAACGATCTTGCGCTTGTACCGAAAGATCAGCTTATTGTTGTATCCTTTCATATTCCGTTGACCGAGATGCGCGATGTGAAGGAATTGATGAATCTACTCGGTGATCGTCCGCATACGTTATCGCTATCAGCGCACACACACATCCAACGGGATGACTTCGTTGGCCCGGATCACGGTTGGCACGGCGATGCCCCGCATCATCACCACAATCACGCGACGACATCAGGTTCTTGGTGGCAGGGTACACTTGATGAAGTTGGTATTCCGCACACAACGATGCGAGATGGTGCACCGAACGGATATGGCATCTTTACATTCAGCGGAAATCAGTATTCAATTCGGTTTAAAGCCGCCCGTCGTCCCGCGGATTATCAGATGAACATATTCGCACCGTGGGAAGTTGCGTCCACAGAAACCGGTAAAACAGATGTGATTGTTAACGTTTTTGGCGGCACCAAACGCTCAACGGTTGAATTCCGTCTGGGTGAAGACGCGGCATGGCAACCGATGACCTATACACCTCAGCAAGACCCATACTATAAAGCTCTCAAGAAACGGGACGATGCGGCACACCTTGCGTGGAAAGTGCAGACTGCCCTTCGAGAAGCAATGCAGTCGGAGTTGAAGGAAGACAGCGAACCGCCGCAAAAGACAAAAAGGCTCACTGGAATTACAAAATCAACGCATATCTGGCAAGCGAAACTTCCGGCGGATGTTCCCGAAGGAACGCACGTTATCTACGTCCGTACAACGGATATGTTCGGTCAAACTTTCACAGGTCGTCGAATCATCCGAGTGCATTAGCCCAGTTTTAGTATTCAAAGACCCTTACAGTCAGGGGAAACTCGCTAAATCGTCAACGTTTAGGACGGCGCAGCACAACGCCGCCTTGTCCAACAACCCACAACGTCTCACCGTCTTTGACCCGCGTGATGGTATAAAAATTATTGTCAACGCCGGTATGCTCCTGTTCCCACGTCTCACCGCCATCCGTTGAATGAATGATGGTTCCAGAGGCACCGACGGCGTAGATTTCTTGTTCAGAGCGTGCCAAAATATCGTAAAGCGTTTCTGGCACTTTGTTCAATCTCGATGTCCAAGTGAATCCACCATCCGAAGTAGACAGGATAATCCCGGCACGTCCGACCGCCCATCCTTTTCGTTTGGTAATAAACGATACGGCGTAAAGGTCGTATCCGGCGTGTGTCTCGTGGAACTTCCAATATTCGCCGCCGTTGACGGTTCTCTGAATTACACCATTGCTCCCGACCGCCCAACCGAGCGGGGCAAATTGCATATCAACGCTCGTAAGGGTTTTACCGGTTGAGGTACGCTGTAGCGTCCAAGTCGGACCGCCATCCAGATTGTGGATAATTTCGCCATTCTCACCGACAGCCCATCCTTCAGAGAACTTACCGAAGGCAACCGCATTTATGGAGAGTGGCGGTGGCTCGCGCTGTGGAAGTTCCTGTTTGTCGTCTATCGACCAGTTATCGCCGTCGGTGGTGTAAAGCAGGGTTCCGTTCCGTGTCATCGCCCATCCCCATTTCGGATCAAGACTGATGAAATGAACATCGACGATGCGGTCGGTGGTGCCGCTCCGCAACCGCTTCCAATTTTTTCCACCATCTTCTGTTGAAAGCAGGACACCGTTATCGCCAGCAATCCAGCCGTTTTGCGCATCAAGAAATTGCACATCTCGGAAGTTATCAAGCGGTTCACCGAGTTGATGCTGCCATGTCTGCCCGCCGTCTGTCGTAGCGTAGATCTGACCGGTAGATGTGCCAGCTTCATCGGAACCACCAATATCAGCCCTCGCCCAGTCCCGGTCATAAATCTGTTCTCCAGCGACTACCCAACCGTGCCCATTTGGTAGGAAATGCGCGTTGGTAATTTGGAATGAGAAGCCGAAAGGACGTTCTGCAGCCATTCCTGCCATTCTATCTATCCAACTTTCCGGCTCACCGTTTGCGGGTTCCCTCTCAAACAGGTCATTCGTTGCTTCCCAACTCTTACCTTGGTTTTGGGTCGTAAGAATTGCACCATTTCCGTCATCAATTGCCCAAGCCTCAATGTGATTACGGAATTTCACCGTGTGCAGCTGGATATTGAAATTCGTTCCTCTGATGTCTGCTTCTGTTTCAAGGTCTCGTTTCCAGTTCTCGCCACCATCTGTGGTGAGAAGTGAGGTTCCGTCTTCCATTACCACCCAACCCGACTTGGCATTTAGAAAATGGACACCACTGCACCGCTGATGGGTTGTGGTTTGGATTTGCCAGTAATCACCCCCGTCAATCGTGTGCAGAATAAATCCGCCAGTCCGTCGTTGTGGCGCGACTGCCCATCCCTCTTGGCTGTTGATAAAATGTAAGTCTGTAATCGGTTGCTGGGTTGTCCCTGTTTGCTGAAGCGTCCAGGTGTTACCGCCATCGTTTGTCCGCAGGATTTGCCCTTTATCGACACCGAGCCACCCCTCTTTCGGGTTGATGAAGTGAATCGCGCGGATATTATGGAAGTTTTTCAAACCTTCACGGATGACTTGCCAAGTTTCACCTCTGTTTTCGGTTCGCAGCAGGACACCTTGACCGGTAATCCATCCGTGGTTTTGATCAATAAAGACAACCCGCTGCAGCTCTTCAGTCACACTGCTGTGTTGTGGCTGCCATGTAGTGCCACCATCTGTGGTCCGTAAAACAGTGCCATCGTCGCCTACCGCCCACCCTTCCTGTGCAGACAGAAAGTAGGTATCGGTGAATTTAGTCTGCCAACTCCCTTGACGGACAATTTCCCAATGGTAGTCAATTGATTCAATTGGTTCCTCAACTGTTTCCATTTCTTGTGCAGTCGGCGGTAATTCAACAATGAACTGCTCCGTATCCACAGCGTAACGCATCGCAATGCCGCCTTCACCGACAAGGAGGATACCATCAGGAGAGAGCGAGAAGCTGTAGAGATCGTTGGACGTGCCGCTTTTCTGTGATTCCCAGGTTCTGCCGCCGTCAATGGTCGTCAAAATGACCCCTCGTCCCCGACAATTAACCCGTGATTTGCATCGGCAAAGTAGACTTTATTTAGATTTGCCTGTGTTCCACTCCGTTGAAATTTCCACGTTTTTCCACCATCAAGCGTGTGTAGAATCTCACCGAATTGTCCGACGATCCAACCGGTATGTTGGTCGATAAAGTAGGCAGCGTAGAGTTCGTTGTAGCTGTTGCTATTCTGTCGTTTCCACGTCAGTCCACCATCTTCTGTATGAAAAACGATCCCGGGCCAACCAACGACCCATCCCTCAGTCTCATTGAGGAAAAAAATTCCTTTAATCATCTCGTGGAAGTAGCGGGGTGCTTGTTGTATCCACGTTTCACCCCCGTCTGTTGTATGAAGTACCGTCCCCAAATCTCCAACGATCCAGCCCTTTTTTGAATTGATGAAATGGAGGGCATTGAGCGTGTACCACCATCCGCTGGTTTGTCGTTCCCATGTTTGACCGGCATCAGTTGTGTGGAGGATGAGCCCACCGTCTCCTACTGCCCAACCTTCTCTGTCAGTGACAAAAGATAGATTCCGTATGCGGTGCCAAGTGTCCATTTCAATGTTAGTCCAAGTCTTACCACTGTCGTCACTCGTCGCAATTGTGCCCTTCTCTCCAACGGCAACCGCCCGGTCTGCATCTGCAAACGCGACACTCTGTAGGTCATCAGCTGTCGTGCCACTTCTCATGTTCCAGGTCACCCCACCGTCGGTCGAGTGTAGGATTGTACCGTTCCAACCGACTGCCCACGCTTCTTTAGGTGTCGCAAAATGAACACCCATCAGGTCGTTTTTGGTCTGGTTTTCTGTTAATTTCCAGTTTTCCCCACCATCTTCGGTACGGATAATAAACCCACCTTGTGCGACCGCTACGCCGTAATCATCGTTAATGAAATCGAAATCATAGACCGTTGGACGAATATGTCCGTAAATCATCGGGAGTCGACTGTATTGGGTCTGCCATTCTGTTCCGCCGTTAGTTGTGTGGAAAATGGTGCCATCCGTGCCACCACTCCATCCCTTATAATCGGTCGCAAAAAACACCGAGTGAAGGTTGCAAACCTCCGATGTGTCTTGTTCTGTTCTCACAAGCGCATCCTGCCTATGCCACGTTTGGCTGCCGTCTCTGGTGACAAAGATTCTGTCGTAATCTCCGACGATCCACCCACGCTGTTTGTCTACAAAGTGGATGCCGCCGAGTCCGAATTCGCTCGCTTCTTGATGATGCCATGTTTTTCCACCGTTTTTTGTGTATACCAGTCCATCCTGTCCTGTGATCCAGCCGGTTTTTGAGTTGAGAAAAAAGACATCTAAAAACAGTGTAGGCACCGCGCTTTTTTGTAAGGTCCAATGCCGTCCACCATCGTCAGTCGTCGCAATCAATCCTTTATCGCCAACCGCCCAACCGTTGCGGAGATTTGTAAAGTAGACGGCTTTGAAATCCTCATTCGTATTCACTGTCTGTTTTTCCCAGTTCTCACCGCCATCGGTGGTATGGAGAATCCATCCGTGATGCCCCACAATCCAGCCGTGTTTGGCATCCGCAAAATGGATGTCCGTAAAATGGGTTTGCCAGTCTGCTATCCGAGTAATCTCTTTTTCCACGCAACCGATTAACAAGACGGGAATTCCAAAAAGGATCACCATCCAATAACAAGTAATGCTTTGAAGAATCTTTTTCATCTGTTTTGCCTCCTTTAATAGCAATCAGCAAAGACGCAACATTAGGATCTTTTCTCTCTTTACGGGCAGCCGACAGTTATTTTTCAGAGGGTAGATAAACCCCGACTGCGGCACCAGCGTCCGTAGCGAACCAGAGTTTGCCACTACTGCCTTCAAATACGGACCAGACCCGGTTACTCGGTAGACCGTCATCTGTGTTAAAGTTTTGGAACGTTTCGCCATTGTATACACTTACACCGGATTTGTCTTTGGGAAAAATCATACGAGCACTGTCGCCAGTTTCGTGGAGTTTCTGAGGCAGGTTCTTAATACCGGTAAACCAGAGGTTACCGCTGCTATCGAGCATGATCTTGTCAACGCTACTCATCGGAAGTGCTTCACTTTGCGGAAAGATCGTCAACTTTTTGCCGTCGTATCTACGAATGCCGCTGTTTTCCTTGCCTGCACCACTTCGGCTCATCCAGAGGTTGTCTTTCGCATCGAACTGTAGGTCTGTTATGTGTGCGGTTCCCGATTTTCCCATCTCTTGGAAAGGTGTGAAGTCCTCGTCAATAGCAAAGTGACGGAAACGGGCCTTTTGGAGGTTGTAGTAAGTAACGCCGGCAGTGCTTCCGAACCAAAAGTTTCCTGTCGTATCCTGTGCGATTGCCTTGATTTCGTCCCACCAATTGGGTAGGACATCCATCCCCATCGGTCCGTTTATAACGATATTGTTAAATTCTTCACCGTTATATTGACTCAGACCCGACCATGTTGCGAACCAAAGCGTGCCTGCTTTGTCCTGAAATATATCTTGGATGGTATCGTCTGCAAGCCCGTCCGCTGTCGTAAATATTCTGAATGCTTTTCCATCGTAGCGACTCACGCCTTTTAACGGAACAATTCTCCTTGTTTCTTCAGTTGTCTCCAGATGCGGTGTGAGATCGAGTTCGCTTAACGGCGTTTCCATCCATGACATATCTATAGGTTTTCCTCTTTCCAGAAAACTTGAGAGCACACCATCCGCGAACCAGAGCATGCCGCGTTGATCTTCAAAGATGAGACCTATCGTGTTCCGTACTAACCCATCTTCTGTCGTGAAGGTTTGGAAATTCTTTCCGTCATAACGGGTGAGTCCATCGGTCGTTCCGAACCACACATTACCGTGGCTGTCCTCGAAAACGGTGAGTACCGTGTTGGATGCCAAACCGTCTGCCTCGGTGAAAGTCTTTTCGATTTTGAGTTCTGCTGTGTGAGCAACAAATATTATCCAGTTTGATAATAAAAACACAACCAGCCCTATCAGATGAAATCGTTTACGCATTGGAAAAACTCCTTCTATCGGAAATATGAAAGCAATCTAATTGGTTGGATATGTTCATTAGAGGCATCAAGTTAATTTTCTTTGTCTGGCACAGGCACATAGACCCCTGCGCCAACACCTTTATCAGTAGCAAACCAAAGTTTGCCATCACTCGTTTCAAACACCGATCGAACTGAGCCACTGGGTAAACCGCTGGCGACACTAAAGTTAGTGAAAGTCCCCGATTTTCCGCCACACAAGCGCGTGAACACCCTTTTGGTGCTTTTCGACTAAAACGCGAAACGCTGCTGCGTCGCCCGATAATATTCTGTAAATCAATTGAACATCGTCTTCCTTTTTCATGGGGTCTCCTCATCAAAGGCAAAGTCTCGCAAAACTAAGGAGTGCATACGATTTACACGCTCTATTATTTTAAGACGAAATCTTAGCATCGAAAAGGTTCAAAATGAAAAAAAAGGAAGGAATTCTGCTTCTTTGAAAGTGATTTGCAATTTATGTGCCAATCCAAAATAGTGTGCTAAATATAATTTTTAGGAGAAATACTTGGAAAATACTGCACAAAATGGGGCAAATACCAATAACGCATGCACGAATTTGTGCAATGCCCTCGCCGCTGCGTTTCTTTTATTTTCCAACACCAGACGAATCATTTCGTAATATATAATGACGCGAGTTGGAGGCGAAACGGTTACCTAATTCTGCGAAAAATTAAAAAGGTAGTAGGCACGCTCAGCCGTGCTGTAACGATTGTAGGTAGGAATGTTCTTAGGGAATACCAATCGGTAGGAGAACTATCTGCTGATCGCTTAGAGCGACAGGATACCGCCCTCGACGAGCATCGGGGCACCCGTCATGTATCTCGATTCATCGGAGGCTAAATAGACCGCTGCCCAAGCGATGTCTTCCGGTTCGCCGATGCCTAAGGGATGCATCTCTTTGATTTCTTTGTTTATGGCTTCCGGGTCTGGTTGCTTCGAGAGGAATTCTTGATAGAGTTCGGTGTTAATTGTACCCGGACAGAGGCTGTTGACACGGATGTTGTCTTCGGCATACCGGACTGCCATGCTGCGTGAGAGGTGTACGACGGCGGCTTTGGAGGAGGTATAGGCGGGGTGCATCGGGAACCCGACATAAGCGGATTCGCTTGCCATGTTGATAATAGAACCGCCACCCGCTGCACGCATCAACGGAATTATCGCACGGGAGACGAGGTAGATACTCTTTACATTGACGGCGTATTGCCGATCCCAGTCTTCTTCGGAGATATCTTCTAATTCACCGACAACAGCAATACCGGCGTTGTTGAACAGGACATTTGGATTGCCAAGTTCGGACGTGACCTGATTGACAGCACTTTCAATCTGCGCAGCGTCGGTTATATCGCACTCACAGAAGAGAGCGGTTCCACCGGAGTTTTGAACGTGTTGTGCGGTTTGTTCGCCGCGCACAACATTGAGATCCCAGATAGCGACAGCTGCGCCTTCACCCGCGAAAAGTTCTGCACTTTTCGCACCAATACCTCGTGCTGCGCCCGTGATAACTGCAATCTTATCTTTGAGTCGGTTTGCCATGTAGTTCCTTCTTATATGGAGGTTAGTCCCATTTGCAAAGAAATCTCAGAAAGGCATTGAAATGCTAATCTCTGCGGCGGTGTTGTGCGCGGGTTTTCCGCTGACAACGATTTCTACCTTACAATCCAGTTTTCTAATCAGTGAGAACAGATGCTGAATGGAAAAATCATCAAGCAAACCATCTGAGAGTGCAGAGAGTTGGGACTTACTGAGGCCCAGCATTTTCGCTGCTTCGCGCTGAGTGAGTTCGCTTTTGGATATGATGCTATTGATGATTAGGGCAAGGCGCGCTTTCGCAAGGTATTCCTCTGGGTTAGGAATTTCCAGATCTTTGAACACATTGCCGCTGCTTTTTTCTACTTCAATTTTTTCTTCAGTCATTTTATCTCTCCGTTTGAGCATGCTCTTTTGCCATGTTCAAGCGTCTACGGATTAAATCAATCTCCTTTTGGGGAGTCTTTATTCCTCGCGTCGACTTCTTCTGAAAGCAGTGCAGAACATAAATGAGTTCGTCCAAGTTCATGACGTAGACGGCACGATAGGTATCTCCAGCATGATCCGTGGTGATTTCATACACCCCCGAAAATCCTCGTAAAGGCTTGGTTTTACCAGGTGTCTCGCCAGCCTGTACCTCTGCCAGAGCATAGCCAATTTTTCTCCGTACATCAGTCGAAAATTCTAAAAGCCGTTTTTTAGAATCTCCCATCCAAAAAATGTCTCGCATCCCCTTCTCTTGCATGCATATATTCTAACAAATCAGATGCGATTTTTCAATACTTTTTCCAGCATCACAGGATCTACGCGAATTGGAAGGGATTCTGGAAGGAAGAAGAACAGACTATAGTCCTTGCAGGAGTGATACCCAGCGATCCCATGCGGCTTTGGTGGCGGCTTTCTGTGCATCGTTTGCGTCTTCTGCCATGCCGCGTCTTAGGAAAGCGTGACCGACCCCATCGTAGATAACGGGTTCGTAGGTAACGTTTACGGCATCAGCTGCTGCTTTCGTGGCATCGATTGTGGCATTGATACGGTTGTCGCTTTCACCGTAAAAGCCATATATGGGCGCCGATATTTTGGGGACATCCTCTGCGGATACAGCCCGACCGTAGAATACAAAACCCGCGGCGATTGTATCGGAATGAACAGCGTAACTAAACGTTTGTCCACCGCCCCAGCAAAATCCTGAAACGCCGACTTTTTCGTTAGTTGAAGGTAGCTCTCGGACGTATTTTTGGACGGCATCCAAATCCGACATAACTTGTGCAGCAGGGAGTTCTCGAATCGCGCGTCGAACATCGTCGCCGGAATCGAAACTTTCTGTGCCACCGCCATCGGGTCCCATACCAGAAAGTAGGTCTGGGCAAATAGCAACGAATCCTTCAGCGGCGAGTTTATCTGCTACAAGGCGAATCCAGTCGGTGAGTCCAAAAATTTCATGGATGACGATGATAGATGTTGCAGGTTCTTTCACCTCTGGGTAAACAACGAATGCGTTAATAACACGTCCATCCGCGGCTGTGATTTTCACCCATTCGCCATGGCGAGGGGATTTCTCGAGTTCAGTCTTTGCGTCGTCAGCACTCACATTGATTACGAATAATGTACCGGTAACAATGACACCTAACATAATAGCATGATATATCTGCATATCTTCTCCTTACTTCTTTTTTGTTTTTTGTATAATGGATGCCACGACCTTCTGCATTTCGGTGGTAGGTACTGCCCCAACCAGCGAGAATCGGATTTTCGCACCCGACCATCTGAAGGCATCTGTTGATCCGAATTTATGTTGAGACACAGTTGTGCCACCAATTTCGATTTGAGTTCCTTCGCGTTCTCTGTCGTCCTGGCGGCGGGGTCTGGCTTCTTCTTCAAACAGTGTGAAATTGACCAATCCATCTGTATATTCAAGAAAAATTAAGTCGCGCCCCCTGTTTTTTACGCTACGAATATCCTTCAACTGGAACCCAGGCGGCAAGTGATCTGGTTGAATGAGTTTTGTCTTAAGGATTTTTTCGGCTTCGGCAATTGGAACTGAACGACTGCGCCGCGGTTGGGGTTTGATCTCTTTTTTAAAGGTGCTCCATTTATTGTTGACGGTCTGCGGATTAAAACTAATTTGGGTATAGACAAACATCTCTCGTAGAACGCCTTCAGCGTCGAGGTCTTCCACTCGCAAAATCACTCCGTTTTCGCGAGCAAAGAATATATGTTTTGTGGGTCTACCGTCGAATTTAGGGCTAATGATTAAAATATCGGTTTCGTGATCCGCAATTTTTTCCTCCGAAGGACATCGTTCAAGGTTATAGTTTTGTGCGATCAGTTTAATCTCTTTTTCGGAAAATAGGCTGCGAATCTGTCGCCAATTCTCGCGTTCACGATCCCGCCTGCGATTGTCCCTGTTATTCTCGTCTCGATTTCTCCGCCTGTCATCTCTCTGATTTTCGTCCAGGGTTTGTTGCCCACCGAGTGCTTTACGTTCACCGATGACAGAAACGACTTTCCGATAGGCGGCATCTTCGGGTTTGTGGATAACGTACTCTTCAAACGTTCGCACGCCTCTTGACGTACTGAATGTTCTTAGACGAATTCCGACGTAACCGACTTTACGTTCGGCTTCTATAATGCGTTTAAGCGTACCGATGTCGGCAAAAAGTGTGAAGGGTCCGCACAGCAAAAGTGCTAAAACTGTAACCTTGATGAGATTATATTTGGGCCGTCCGTGTTTATGAAGCATAAGATAGGTGTGTAGTCGCATGGATTCACCTGTCAGTTTACTGCTGGAAGGTTCAATTCCCTATATCTTCAAAATAGAGGTCGAGAACCGTTTCAGCATCGTCAGGGGTTTCTGTAGATGAGAGTTCCACTGCTGATGTTGTACGGATCGGTCTACCGACGTTTGACTTTAATGGATTATCTACCTGTTCAGCATGCAGTTCAAAGTAGAAATCAATTGGCTCTTCATATTGGGCACTATTGGGATAAAAGTAGAGTGCCCCTAAAATCAGTGCGAGTGTCAAGACCCCTGTAGCGCCTGCCGTAACGGGGCGGAAAAACCAGCGTCCAAGATCGGGTAACCAGCGCCCAATATCCGGTATCCATTTGAAAGGTGTGGATTCCGCTACATCTGCATCCGTTGTCTGTTGGTGTATTTTTGTCATCACTGCATCATGAATAGACGCTGGGGCGGGATGTTCGAGCATTTTGATCCGCTCACGATTTTCTCGGAATGCAGACAGCGCATCGGCACATTCGTTACAAGCGTGAAGGTGCGTATCAATTCGCTCGCGCATAGCCGGCACTAATTCGTCATCTAAATAGGCTGACAAGTCATTCTGAAACTGCGTGTGTATTTCTGCCATCACTGTCTCTTTGAGTGTTGATGGGACCGGATGTGCAAGGTCAGCCACTATTTGACGGTTCTTCTGGAATGCCGATAGCATTTCGGAACACTCATTGCAGACGTGGAGGTGTGCTTCAATCCGCAGGTGCTCAGCCGGCGCTAATTCGTTGTCTAAGTAGGCAGACAATTCATCCTGAAATTGGGCGTGTATTTTTGCCATCACTGTCTCTTTAAACGTTGTCGGCACGGGCTGTGCAATGTTTACGACCCTTTGACGGTTCTCTTGGAACGCCAACAGCATTTCGGAACACTCATTGCAAGAACGAAGATGTGCTTCAACCTGATTGCGCACAGCCGGCGTTAATTCGTTATCTAAATAGGCAGATAATTCGTCTTGGATTTGTCGATGGTTCATATTTTCAATCGAGGCGAGCGGTAATAGATATTTACCACTCAACTCGCTCCAGTTCTTTTTTTAACGCTTTTCGGGCTTCGTGTAACCGGGACTTGACGCGTCCGAGCGTGCATCCGAGGATTTCTGCTATTTCTTCATAAGCCATATCCCGTAATTCCCTCAACACCAGAATCTCTCTATGGCTGGGCTTAAGTTTCGCGAGGGCGGCGTGAACGATTTCTTTTTCTTCTGTACGCAATGCTTCCTGTTCAGGAGTTTCTGTATCCAAAGGCACCCACGGCTGTGAATCATCGATCTCTGTCGGATCAGTCTTTCGACGTTGGTACTGATCGATGTGGTTCAGACATTTATTTTTCACGATGCGATAGAGCCATGTAGAGAATCGGGAGCGGAATTGGAATTTGCCGATGTTTTCCCATGCAGAGAGGAAAGCATCTTGCGCGACATCTTGCGCGTCTTGGTGATGACCGAGTATACCGTAAGCAATATTGTAGACCCAATGTTGGTATTGAATTATGAGGGTTCCCATCGCATCGGCATCACCATTTTGGCAACGCAAAACGATCTCTCGCTCTTGGGCGACATCCAAATCTTCTGTTTTGCCCATCTCTGAATAGGTTTCCATGGTAGCTGCAAGGATTGCTACGGACATATTTTCTCCAAACTCAAGGGTTAAAGAAAGTGCTATTGTTCAATTAGACATACAGTAAAACAAAAGGTTCGTTTCGTTTATTTTACTGCGTTTTCTTCACCCGGTGTTGTTTGGATCTGTTTGAGTGTGCCACTGCCATTTGGCCATCTGCCGAGAGCAACGTCCTTTTCCTGTTTTTCAAATGTCACTGTATCAAGTACTTGGTTACCACGTTTATCAGCATCAACGAGCATGACTGTTTCACCGTTCCGCGACAATTTGAAGTTGGCATGGAGTCCCTCTTTGGCTTTGCCATCTTCATCCAACCATACAAGGAGGTACCCGTGTGCAGGAATGGTGGCGTCCTCTGGAAATTCCCATTTTTTTAAATTGTCCATTTTATCTGTGAGATACATTCCAGAGAGATTCACTACGTCGTTGGTAAGGTTATGAAGTTCAAGCCAGTCTTCGTATTGTCCTTGTGGGTCGGTGAGGCTTTCGGTATTGAACGCCATTAGTTCGTTAATGACGACGGGACTCTCTTTCGCAACGGGGACACCGACTCGGTAATGCAATGGCACCTGCTCTGTACGTGCTGGTAAAAAAGCAGTCGTGCCGTGTGTTTTCACAGCGTTAGCCTCAACGTAATAGTAGACGGTTGTACTCGCTGGAAAAGCCGGAATCTGTCCAACAAAACTGCCCATCTCGCTTGTCATCATAACTTGATTAAAAACAGCATGTCGATCATCACTATAATACAAGAAAACCGAGTCAACAGCAACTGATTTATCGAGTGTCGCTTTAATCGAGACAGGTTGATTGGCTATTCGGGGTGCCCCATCTCCGATTTCGACGGCGATAATTTTGGGGACAGGTTTGTTAATCTCTGGATGATTGCGCAGGTATTCACGGCGTTCGTTGACAAAACGCTCAAGGTCCGCGGGAACACCGGTTGCGAATTCTTCATATCCATAAAGTTTTTTATCATCTTGTTGGACTTCTGTATCAATGAGTGCTTGGTGTTCTTTGATAATGGGTTCCAACACTTCCCAATCGAGCCATTCATCGACAACAGTTCGGACATGCGCAAGATAGCGTGCTCGCCACTCTGGATTTGAAAGCAATCGTTTAATAAGCGGACGCGCAGCATTGTCTTCGTGTGCGACAGGAGACACCATTCCGTTTTCTAAATCACCCCACGACCAGCCGCCAGGGCCACCACCGCCAGGACCGCCTCGCCCTTCTCGCCCAAATCTTAAACTTTCATTGTTATCATGGGGTATGAGATGGAATCGACCCTTGACATCTTGATAAATGGCGTAATCACCGCCTTTGTGGATGTAGCCATCGTCATCCATAAAGACATTTGAAACAGCGAGCTGCCACAGCACTTGGTCGATATTAAGAACGGGTGGCAAGTTTTTAGCGAGTTCCGCATCCGCAGTTGTTTCGTCAAGCATTTTGCAGAGGGCGATGAGGTCTGTCCAAGGGTCTTCAACGTTGTTGGTTTTGAGCTGGTAGGTTTCTTGGTATGTTGTCGGATCGTCTCCCGTATAATTTAGTGCGCCACCTCTGCCGGGACCTACTTTCCAACGCACCCCGCCCCTTGTGCCGAACCACTCAGCGAGAAAATCTTTGTTATATTGTTGTAGGTTAATGTATACGCCCCAGTTTTCGCCGTTGATAACAAGTTTGACAAGATTTGTTTTCATCGCCGGAATAAAGTCTCGTGAAATCTGGTTGTAAAGGACTTCACGCATGAAAGAAGCATCGACGTGTCCATTGAGCAAATTGAGTGTTTTGTAGCCGTAGAGGCGTTGTCCATCTTTACCATAGTCCACAGCAATATTGAACGACTTTTTCTCTGACCTAACAGTAAAGAATGAAGAAGTGCCTCGGAAGTGGGCACCGATATCGGCGTAAACCTTTCCATCAACAATAAGTTCCGCTGGCACCTCAATATCCGTGCGATAAAACGCATTCATCTGTTCGTACCAGTTGTCGTGATGGAACCTGAGGTGTATTGTCCGAAGGGTATGCGCGTCGTAGAGTGGAGGTGAGCCTTCCGGTATAGAAGTGAGACTCGCTTGCACATCACTCTGAACACCATCGCGTAAGTTTTCTTCTGATATTAGAGAAGATTTACCGCTGCCCCCACGCATCTGGAAGGCTGCGTCTCGTTCGGCACCGGTTAATTTTCCATCTTTATCCTGATCAAACTGATGTACCAATTTTTCTGGCGGTCGGGGTCCGCCACGTCCGCCGCGTCCGCCACCAAAGGGAGGCATCCCACCGGGCGGTCCGCCAAAACCTCCGTCAGGCGGGTTGTTGCGTTGTATCTTCTCAATGTCTTCACGACTGAATTTGTCGCCAATGAATGCTTCTAAGCCTGTAACGCGAAGCCTGAGTTCATCTTCTGCATCGCTAAGTTTTCCGTCGCCATTGAGGTCAAACCGTTTTTGTTCATCTGAGAGTTTCGGAGATTCCTTGTTTTCTTCGGCGTTTAGGGACATTAACAGTGTCCACCCCATAATTATGAGTGCAACAAATGTCATTGATTTAAGTTGTTTCATTATATCCTCCTTTTCGTTTTAGACCTGTCTCACCGGGATAAGTTCGCGTTTTCTCCGCTTTTTGTGTCTTACTTTTCAGAGTTTACACATTTTTCCATAATAACGGACATCCGCCGCACTGCAGGGTTTTTGCTGGGGTGTTTCTGCGGATTTCTTCAGAGTTTCAAACCCCACCTGCAGTGAAGCTGCGTAGGTCTTATTCTTTATCCATTTTGACTTCAGTAACGTTTTCGATTCTTGAGAGTTCGTTAAAAAAAGCGAGCCATTCCTCTGGATTTGACAATCTCACTCGAAATGTTAGTTCAACCAACTGGGATTTCTTAATCCGCTTTTCAATTAAGCGTTCATAAACCAAGTGCTTGTCAAAAACAGATTGATAAACAGTTTCGGCGTTTGGATCAGGTGGAAGGCAAAATTCTAAACTAAATTCGTTGTTATTCCCGAAACGTTGATGCCAGTGGTAGATACCCAGGATAATGAGACCGATAAGAAAGGTAGCCAAAATCGCAACGGATGGATCACCTGCCCCGACTGCCATACCGACCGCCAACGCATAGAAAACGAAACCAATGTCGCGCGGGTCTTGGATAGCCGTGCGAAACCGGATAATAGACAACGCACCGACTAAACTGAACGCTCGCGCGATACTATCACCTATAATCACCATCACGACTGAAATTAACATACAGAGGATGATAAGTGTATCGGTAAATGACTTTTGTGGGACTTTGGTATGTGTCCACTGATAGATATTGACGATAAAAACACTCAGTGCGAATGTAAGCAATAACCGAAGCACATCAGTACCGAGTGCTACAAGCGGTGGTAGGGTCAAAAAATCGGACAATATATTCGTTCCAGTTCGTCAATCAGAGATTTGTATGATAGTCTACCACAATTAGACAGATTTGTGTATAAATTGTTGAAAAATTATGGGCTTTGGCGGTTTCGTGCCGATGTTCATGTTTGCGTTTCATGACGCGTAAGGATGCCAACGAATATCCCAGAAAAGACGAGAATCGCAAGGGCATACGGTGCTGCTTCAGCGAACATCGCTTCTGTCGTGTAGCTCCAAACATTGAGTGCAAGCGTTTCGTATCCAGCAGGAGATAAAAGAAAAGTAAGGGGGAGTTCCTTCATTGTTGCGAGGAAAACCAGTGCGGTGGCAGTAAGCATACCGCGCATGAGGATTGGAAAGAGCGTTTTGAAAAACGCTTGTATTCGTGAATAGCCAAGCGAGCGGGCGGCTTCTTCTAAATTCGGGGATGCTTGGTAGAGCGAACTGCGTACGGGTCCGATCGCTTCCGCGAGGAAATGTAGCGTACACGCGTAAATTAGCACAGGTAACGTTTTATAGATGAAATCGGCAGTGTTTAGAAGGCAAAATATGAGTGATAGTGCGAAGGCAAGCGGTGGTATCGCATAGACGATATAGGCAACACGCGCCAACGCGTTTGAGGTGCGTGAGGGATACCGAACACCGATGTAAGCGAATGGCACAGCGAGCAACGCGCACAAAACACCTGCGGGAACTGCAATCGATAACGAACCAATCAGTGCTTCCAAAAGTCCTTCCAAAGCGGACATATCCATCCCTCGGAACATCCAGAGAACGACAGCACTGGCAGGTACAATTACAGTTATTAGTGCGAGTAGGCTGAGATAGGCGTAAGCTGAGAACCGGGACGCGCCAAGTTGCGTTTTTGGCAATTGGCGTGAGGGACCTCGACCCGCACGATGAAACATCGCATTATTTAGGAGCTTCGCTTCAAGATAGAGCAAACACGCCGTAAACACGAGAAGCATGAGCGCGAGCCATGCGGCGTAAACGTGTTCAAAGGAAAGCATATATTCTGTATAAAGTGCGTAACTAAAAGTCTCATAACGCATCAATGAGACGACGCCAAAATCTCCAAGCACGTGTAAACTAATGAGGAGTCCACTGGCATAGAAGGCAGGACGGAGTTGCGGAAGGACGACATGAAAAAAGGTCTCATAATGCTTGTAGCCGAGACTACGGGCGGATTCTTCAAGGCTCGGATCAAGCCCTAACAAAGCGATACGCAGGTTCAAAAAGAGATAAGGACTGGTATAAGCAGTGAGTGCGAGAAGTGCGCCCGGATAACCGCTGAGGCGCGGGATGCTTGTGCCAAGTAACTGTGCGACAATACCGGTGTTTCCACCGAGTGCTAACAGGGCATACGCCATTACATAGCCTGGGATGGCAAGTGGTAACGCGCATAGCACCGTGAAGAGACGTCTGCCCTTTAGGTGCACGCGGGTTGTTAACCATGCTGCTGGCGTTGCTAACAGCAGATTAAGAGCCAGCACCCCTGCCGTCAACAGTAGCGTATTCAAGAATAGCTTCGCGTTTCGCCAGCGGAAGACAATCTGCACAAGGGCACTCCCTTCCGCTGAAAACGCTTTGGCAAGTAGGTAAACCAACGGGATGAGACCGCCGATGCCGACCATGACAATCGGAATAACTGCCACAATAGCAGAGATAGAGAAATAACGGTGTGTGCTGGCTGTATTTATCTTTAGCATCCGGTTCAGGTAATCTCAATTTCCCAATTGAAGTTTACCGTTTCTATAGGATTTCGACGTTCCGCAGCAAATTAACTGTGCCGTCAAGATCGTCCATATCATTGAGGTTGAACGTTGGTGCGAGTTGGAGCAGCTCAGACAATGGCACCAGATTTGCATTTGGGATGACCCCTTCAATGACAGGATATTCAAAAACGTCACTGGTAAAGTATTGCTGTGCTTTGGCAGATAGTAGAAAATCTATAAACTTCAGGGCAGCCGCTTTGTTCTCGCTACTCTTCAACAGTCCGATACCCGCAACGTTAACGAGATTGCCCGGGTCACTCGGCTTAAAAAAGGTTTGTGCGGCAGGGAAATTGGCGTTCCCTTTTTTGAAACGGAGCAGATAATAGTGGTTCGGCAAACCGAGATCGATTTCACCCGCAGCGAGTGCCTCTATGATAGGTGTATTTTTGGCATATTTTTTCACATCGTTTGCTTTCATGCCGCGTAGCCATTCTTCCGTTTTTTCTTCACCGACTTGTACACGTAAGGCAGTGACAAATGCTTGAAAGGAAGCGTTCGTTGGTGCCCAACCGACTCTGCCTTTCCACATCGGTTGTGTTAAATCGAATATGCTTTCGGGGAGTTCTTCGGGGTCGACGCGTTCAGGAGAATACGCGAGGACCCGTGCTCTACCACTTGTCGCCACCCAGAAACCGTCGGCATCACGAAAAATTGAAGGGATTTTAGATAATACCGATTCCGGTAACTTGTCAAACATCCCCTTTTTACTCACAACACCGAGCGCGCCAGCATCTTGTGCCCAAAAGAGTGCGGCAGGACTTTTAGCCCCCTCTGTCAGGAGCGTAGCGGCTAACTGTGTTGTGTTGGCGTAGCTCACTTTCACTTGGATTCCGCTCTCTTTTTCAAACTGCTTGATAATTGGTTCGACGAGGCTCTTACTGCGCCCCGAATAGACAGTCAGCGTTTCAGCGTGAATCGTCCCAATGAAAGTAAATACAATCAGAATTGGCAAAACGAAATTAAATAGGTTGGATCGGTTGCGAAACATCATAGCTCCTTTGCTAAATTGGTGAAAAATTATGTGTGCCTCTGGATCAAAGCCGATATAAATTTGTCAGATACACCCGCAAAAAGTTCGGAGTTATTGCTTCGGGACGACTCGCCAGCGTGTATTCATACCCGCCGTGATATGGTCTGCGACATGGCAGTGATAAAGCCAATTGCCGGGTGTTTTGGCTATCATATCAACTGTAACCATACTGCCCGGAAGTAGCTCTACAACATCGGTACGTTTCCCAGCATTTAGCACCGTCTGACCGTGCCAGTGTGCGGTATGCATATCGACTTCAGTCCCTAACCCGATAAGGTACCAGCGTACGCGGTCGTGCTGTTGAACTTCCAGCCCTTGTAAATTGCCAAAGATAAATCCGTTGATGGCATGCTTGAGATTTCCCTCTTCTGCTTCCTCAGGCGATTCATAAGCCTCACGTTGTCCGCTTTCAACGATTTTTCGGTCATTCTCGTTGAAGATTAGAAACAGCGTCGTGAATGTTTTATCAATGTCTTTAGGGCGCGGATCATCCGGTGCGCGTTCCATCCCTTTTTTGGTGACGACAACGCTTCCGATTAAGCCGTCGTAGACTTCGGTGACAGCATCGACGTGGGAGTGATAAAGCCAGACAATAGACGACGGATCGTTCGGACCGGGGGCGGCATCGCTATCTGCTTCCCAATGGTAGGTGAAAGTACTGCCGGGTTTTACGGCAGCACCGGAACCTTTCATATCCGCGCCTTCGTTGTCTTCATTGTATTGTAATCCATGGACATGAATGCTGAGGGGTTTGTCGGCGCGATTGAGAAAATGCACCTTCACGCTATCGCCTTCAACAGCGTGCAGTTGTGGTCCGAGGATACCCATCCACGCGGGTTGTTCGACGCGTGTCGTATAGGTGCTATCGGCGTATTGGATGTATCGGTATTTTTCATACACAAGTGCTTTACCCCAAACATCCAATCCCATATTCGGTCTGATGAGATTTTGTCCACTCGGTGCGTAGTTCCATTCAACTTTCTCGGCGGCGATCCAGTATTCCCGCGTTGCAGCTTCAACGGAACCCGTAGGGAGATGCAGTATCGCACTGATGAAGGTAAGAAAGAGGAGTGATGAAAAAAATTGTGAGTTTCTTGTATGAAGGAAGGAAAATAGCCTGCGAGTGCCCTCTGTTAAGTTTAAATCAGTGATATTGAGACTCATTTTCAAAATCTGAGACTGTAAAGCAAACCTCATAAAGTATTAGACCTCAATAGGTTAAATTTGCCTTTAATTATACTATGAAAAACAGGGCGTGTCAAAAAAATATGCGTTCTGGAATTAAACTTTTGTTTTTGTCCTGAGTTTGGATTCAGTCTATCTGTGGATCGAGCGCATCTCGGAGGGCATCGCCGAGGAGATTGAAGCCTAAGACGATCAAGAAAATGGCGACCCCCGGAGCAGTGACGGCTAAAGGTGCGCGACGGATGAGATCTCGGTTTTCATTGAGCATCGCGCCCCATTCGGGTTCACCGATTTCTGCGCCGAGCCCCAAAAAACTGAGTCCTGCTGCGTCTAAGATGGCTGCACCGATTCCTAAGGTTGCTTGGACGATCAATGGCGCGATGCAATTCGGGAGAACGGTCGTCAGAAGAATACGACTGTTCCTCGCACCGATCACCCTTGCGGCGGTGACATAGTCTAATTCACGGACCTTGAGGACTGCGGCGCGCAGGATTCGGGCATATTGCGGAATATAGACGATTGACACGGCGATAATCGCATTTGTGAGACTCTGACCGAGAATTGTCACAATAACCATCGCGAGAAGGATACTCGGCATCGCAAGCATCATATCCATCACACGCATAATCAGGTTGTCCAATTTTCCACCGTAATAGCCAGCGATCGCGCCGAAGAGTGTACCGAACCCCACAGAAAAGGTCATTGCGATAAGCCCGACCTTTAGAGAAATACGCGTGCCGTAGACAATCCTACTGAATATATCGCGTCCTACCTTATCGGTACCGAGGTAGTGCGAAGCGGAGCCACCTTGGAGGCGTTCAATAATGTTCGCGTGTCTCGGGTCGTGGGTCGCAATGAGTGGTGCAAAAATAGCGACAACAACAAAAAATAGGATAATGGATGCACCGATAGTAGCAGAACGATGTCTTAAAAGTTTCCGAAAGATATGTTGTTGACTGCTGGCGGTTGTTGGCGTATTCATTTGGCTTCGTCTCCCACTCGGATGCGCGGGTCGAAGTAGGCATACAACATATCTACGATAAGATTGACGAACATAAAGACCGTAGCGACGAAGATTACGCCGCCTTGGACTGCTCGGATGTCGCGCGCCTCAACTGCGGCACGTAGCCATGAACCGAGTCCTGGCCAAGAGAAGATATGCTCGGTTAAAATCGCGCCACCCAGTAGGTAACCGAATTCTAAGCCGATAACTGTCAAGACAGGCACCATGCTATTTTTCATTGCGTGTTTACTAATAACTTTCCAGCGAGTCAAGCCTTTGGCATAAGCCGTCGTAATGTACGGCTGGTTTAGCACTTCAAGGAGGCTGGAGCGGGTCATCCGAGCAATAATCGCCAACGGGATGGTGCCTAATGTAATTGCGGGAAGTAATAGGTGAGCGACGGCACTTCGGAAAGCAGTGAAATTTCCGGCAATAAGTGTATCAATAAGGTAAAAACCGGTGCGTGTTTGAATGTCTAAGTCCAAGATAGTATCCAATCGCCCACTGCTTGGTAATATTGGGAGAAAATAGGAAAAAAGCAGGATGAGCATCAGTCCGAGCCAGAAAATTGGCATAGAGATGCCAGCGAGGGATACCGACATCGAAAAATAGTCCAAGAATTTTCCGCGAGAGATTGCAGCAATAACACCCGCAGCAATACCGAATAGCATTGAGAACGCCATCGCTGCGAGGGTCAATTCAGCCGTTGCGGGGAAATAACGTCTGATTTCATCGACTACGGGTTGTTTGGTTTTAAAGGAGCGCCCGAAGTCGAGATGTGCGGCATCCCACAGGAATTTGGCGTATTGCTGATATAGCGGTTTATCAAGCCCCATCTCCTTTCGGAGTTCGGTAAGTGCGTTTTCAGTGGCGCGTTCTCCCAAAATAGCGACAGCGGCATCACCCGGGATGAGATGCACCATGAGAAAAACCAGGAGCGATACCGCTAACAGAGATAAACCGATCGAAAGAAAACGCTGGAGGAGATAAGAGAGCAAAAGTCAACCTTCCGTGAAAAGCACTCTGTGGAGGCCCATGGTTTAAAAATTAGAAAAATGGGTTGTGCAGTTTTTCCTCACCGACAGTGGTGGAAGGACCGTGTCCCGGAAAGAGCCTCACTGTGTCTGGGAGCGACAACAGATTGTCCCGAACGCTCTCAATTTCATCCTGATAGGAGATATTAGGTCCACCGACGGACCCTGCGAAGATCGCGTCGCCGACGAATGCTACATTCTGTGTGAGGAAACTGCATCCACCGGTTGTATGTCCAGGTGTATTGACAACCGTTACCATCAGTTCGCCGACAGAGAGGACATCGCCATGAATGACTTCACGCAATGTGTTCTGGCTCTGCGGTTTCGGTTCGTTTTTGTGGATGTAGGTCTCACATCCGGTTTCGGTTTGAAGTTTCGGTAGTCCGTTGGTATGATCGCCATGGGAGTGTGTCAGCAGAATCGCAGTCGGATTCACAGGACGCGCATCGAGTTGTTCTAAGATGAGGTCAGGATGCGCAGCCGTATCGATCACTGCGGCATCGTCGGTCGCTTTGCAGATCAAGAGATAGGCGTTGACGGGCCACCCGCCGACGGGCGCGCTAATTGTGATGACCTCAAGATTTGCGTCGCTACCTTGCGAGGGCGATTCGGGTGCCCACTGTTCTGTCGCAATATCGAGCAGTTTGGCACCGTCCAAATTCAGAACTTCTGCGAGCCGAAAAACTTGCGTTTCTGTCGGTTTTAAGGTATACTGTTCCATACGCGCGAGTTCTGCCTCTGTGATCCCCGCAGCAGCTGCAATTTCGCTTTGAGACAGGTCTTGCCCGCGTCGGGCTTTGCCGATAATATCACCAAATTCATCTTCAAGTGTGTATGCCATAGTGGTGTTCTCCTTGCTTTGTTGGTTTAAGGAACATTATAGCAAAAAACGCAGTGTGATGCAATTGAAAATAGGCAGCGTTGCGGAAAGAGAGGTTCTGATGGACATTCCGAAAAATGGATATGAACAGGCGGCAATATCCCTCGCGCCGCTGGAAACCGATATGACGTTAGATGAATTTTGCCAATCCGACTTAGAAGGCTATGAATATTTTAATGGAGCATTAATACCCATAGCACCAACGACGATGGAGCACGGTGAAATCAGTATGAATCTCAGTGTTCTTTTGGGTTTGCACGTTCGGGAGAATCAGCTGGGACGTTTGTATATGGCGGGTACAGACTTTAAATTCGGGGACCGATCGGTTAAACCAGATGTCGCGTTTGTTTCTACAGCGAGGTTGCCTGAGAACAGGCGCGAGGTATTCCCTATGCCACCGGATCTGGCGGTTGAAGTTCTCTCACCATCGGATATTCAGTATCGTGTGCTTGAAAAGGTTTTTGCCTATCTGGACGCGGGAACGCGTCTTGTTTGGGTGATTGAACCTGTGGGGCAAACGGTGACGGTGTATCGGTCTAAAGCAGACACCAAAACCCTCACTTATGAAGACACACTGACGGGTGAGGATGTCGTTGAAGGTTTTTCGTGTCAAGTTACCCAACTTTTTGAATAGGTGGCGTTGAAACACGGCAAACTGATTATGGAGGAATGAAAATGAGACAACAAGACGGTCATGGTGTCACCCAAGAAATACTACCACCTCCGAAGAAGATGACGCTGGAAGAATTTCTTGAGAGTGACTTAGAGGGCTATGAATATGTGAACGGAGAACTTATACCGATGCCAGCTGCATCATGGGAACATGGATTGATCAGCGCGAAGGTCTTTTTGCGTTTAGGGACGTACGTTGAAGATAATCAACTCGGCAAGGTGGTTACCCCGGACACTGGCTTCCAGGTCGGTGAGCGCGTCCTGAAACCGGACGTTGCCTTCCTTTCAACAGTGCATCTGCCTGATGATCCGAGCCGGGCATGCCCAGTGCCGCCGGACCTGGCAGTGGAAGTCGTTTCACCATCCGATGTTTTTCGGCGTGTGATTGAAAAGGCGTTCTCTTATCTTGAAGCTGGTACACAGATGGTTTGGATTGTGGAACCCACTTCACAAACGGTACGCGTGTATCGAGCCGAAACACCTATCAGGGTGTTGGGAATTGACGACACGCTCACGGGTGAAGATGTCGTTGAAGGGTTTTCGTGTCAAGTCGCACAACTTTTTGAATAAGGAGATTCTATGAAGCTTGGTTTAGTTACATATAATATGGCGAAAGATTGGGATATCCCAACAATCATTGAACAGTGTGTGGAGACAGGATTCAAAGGCGTGGAATTGCGGACGACGCATGCCCACGGCGTTGAAGTTGAACTCTCGGCAAGCGAACGGGCAGCGGTAAAGCAACAATTCGACGATTCCTCGATTGAGATTGCTGGCTTGGGTTCAGCGTTTGACTATCATGCTGTCGATCAAGCCGTTGTTCGGCAAAACATAGAAGGGACAAAAGTTTACTCCCAGCTGGCGGCAGATGTCGGTGCTCCGGGTGTAAAGGTGCGTCCGAATGGGTTACCCGATGAAGTGCCTGTTGAAAAGACCCTTGAGCAAATTGGATTAGCATTGCGCGAGTGTGGCGAATTCGCTGCGGATCTCGGTGTCCAGATTCGGTTGGAAGTACATGGCGGCGGCACCTCCGAACTCCGGCATATCCGCACGATTATTGATGTCGCTGATCACGATAATGTCTATGTCTGCTGGAATTCTAACTTCGGTGAAGTGGAAAACGGTTCTATTCAAAAGAATTTTGATCTCGTGAAAGGCAGAATCGGTTTGGTGCATATCACAGAACTGCATCGGCGTGAGTATCCGTGGCGTGAGCTTTTTACATCGTTGAAAGCGTCGGGATATACAGGTTACACGCTTGCGGAAATCGCTGGAAGCTCTGATCCCGTGCGCGTGATGAATTTTTACCGGGCATTGTGGGAAGAGTTGTCAAGATAAGTATTTGTGGTCATGGGCGCGTTTTCCTGACGCGCCATCTCACGGCAAGGAAAATAGGTGTTATTGTCTAAATTACGATTTTACGTCTTATCTATAGGCGTATTGCTGCTAACTTCCGTCAGTGTCGGTGCTGCGCCTGAAACCGCCCGTCTTCGCAATGCTGTTTGGACAGTTGACATTGATCCGCAGTCCCTCGCTGTGGAGGCATATCCGGCGGATTCAGCAGTCTCCGTGCCGATTTCATCGGGACAAACCGGTTTCGGCACTATAAAGGACTTCTCTCAAAAAGCCAATACTGTCAGTTGGCGGGTGCCAGAGCGTTTTCTTACCGTTCGCTTTGAACTGATAGACGACTCACTCTCCGTTGAATTTATTCAGGATAAGCAGGCAAATGCCGTATTAAGTTTAACATGGCCCGTTATTGAAGATTTTGAGTCGCTCCACGGCTATATTTTTCCCTTCTTTGAGGGGAGTTACGTTCCGAAAGATGATGTTAAGTGGCAAGATTTTTTATCCGATCAGGGACCGGTAGACACAACCGCGGGTCTCTCAATGCCGTTTTGGGGATTGGATCTCAGTGAGCGAACACTTACCTATATTCTTACTAACCCGTTCAATAACCAAATTTTGTTTAATAGCACTACAACTTCTGGATTCGGCATGCAGGTATCGCATACCTTTACGCCGAATTGGGAAGAGAAAAGATACGGATTGCGTATCTCTCTTGGCGCAGCATCGCCGGTTGCACCTGCGAAACAATACCGCCACTGGTTGAAACAGAACGCCGAATTCGTCTCCTTTGCTGAAAAGATTGAGAAGACACCTGCTGCCGAGAAATTACTCGGTGCTGCACATGTTTACTTGTGGGGCGGAAAACTCTTCAGTCAATATGATGTAACGGATTGGCAAACGTTTGCGACAAGACTGAGTGGTGAGAGCGGGGTTGCGAAACAGGTTTGGGCGCAGTTGGATGCCGAGGTGCGGGAAGCAATTCGTGAAATCGCTCAATCGGCACATGCGTCTAAATATGTCCGGCGGGTTGTAAGCCGTGCGATCAGTGTACAGCTTGAAAATCAAAATTTTTACGAGCCAGCCGTTTGGACAGCGGTTCCTCTTACGTCAGAAGTAAAAGCGTTAATCTCGCGAGACGTATCCACGCTATCGCTCACGGAAGTGTATCGCCGCAACTGCCTTCTATTCCACGCAGCGTTTTCCGATGTCCTGCGGCACCCAGACGAATGGGGTGACGGCTTGTCTGTGAAGCTGCTGGAACAATTTGCTGAAAATGGGTTGGACAGACTCTGGCTCGGTGCGGATTCATGGCAGGACGGGTTTCGGCATCCGACGGCTGTCGCGAAGGCGAAAGAACTCGGTTATCTGATTGGACCTTATGATTCCTACCATAGTATTCACCACCCGAACGAAAAGGATACATGGGAAACTGCACAGTTTGACCTGACGCTTTATGAGACCGGAGCGATTGTCAACGCAGACGGCACGAAAAGTCGAGGTTTTAAGAAGAAGGGGTATCACTTAAGCCCACTCGCGGCAAAACCTTATGTCGAAAATCGTGTCAACGGTATTGTTGAACAGATGCCGTCAGACTTCAATACGTGGTTTATTGATTGTGATGCTTATGGCGAACTCTACGATGATTATTCAACATCGCATCCGGCGACACAGTTAGACGATATGCGCGCACGCTTGGATCGGATTTCATGGATTCGGGATACACACGATATGGTCGTCGGTTCCGAAGGCGGTGCTGCGTATTCGGCAGCGGTGCTTCACTTCGCACACGGGATGACGGTGCCTGTTATTGGATGGGGTGATCCAGATATGAAATCTAAGACCTCGCCTTATTATGTTGGCGGTTACTGGCCCCCTGAAGGTCCCGCGGTTCACATCAAACAGGTGCCTCTTAAACCGAACTATCTGTATCACTACTACGATCCGCGTTTCCGACTACCGCTTTACCAGATTGTGTTCCACGACTCGGTGATAACAACGCACCATTGGGGTTCTGGAAGCCTCAAATTTGAGAATGCCATCGAGACATTGGCACTCTTGGAATTGCTCTACAATGTGCCGCCGTTATACCATCTGAATATGGCGGAATTTGAAAAACATAAAGCGTGGATAAAAAAGCACTACGCCTTCTTTTCACCGTTGCATAAGCAGATCGGTGGACAAGCGATGACCGATTTTGAGTGGCTAAGCGATGATAGGCAAGTCCAACGCACTGAGTTTGGGAATATAGTTGAGATTTTCGCAAACTTTGGGACAGCTCCATTTAAGTATAAAGGTATAATAATTACGGGGCGAAGTGTGGCGGCGAGATGGATTCGGACTAATGAAATCAAAGTGTTTTCTCTACATCCCTAATTTAGCGTTGACACAGACGTGAAAGTGTGATTTACTTTTAAAATATGCCCCAAAACAGATAATGGAGACGGTTTAGACTGAATAAAGTTAACCTTATGAATCGGGACTTGCACAATGGAATCAGCGAACAAGCGAATGCTAGCCATCAACGTTTGGAAGATGCAAAGGTACTTCTCAATGCCTCTCGGTGGCGCGGAGCGATGTATATTGGAGGCTACGCGGTGGAATGCCTCTTGAAAACCAAACTGATGCAAATCTACGATTGCAAAAATTTGGGCGAATTAGAAGACTTACTTCGGCAACGTTCTATACTTTCTGCACACCGTACAGTCTTTACGCATCAATTGGAGGATTTACTAAGGCTTGCCCCAGGCTATAATCGTCTGATGCAAAATCGTGATGTGTTATCCTTGTTTAACAAGGTCAACCAGTGGACACCAAATTGGCGTTACACTTCCAAGCAGGCAAATCGCAGAGAAGCAACTGAGTTTATGACCTCTATTGAAAGGTTTATGCACTGGATAGACAATAACTTCTGATGAAGGATTTACATAATGGCATGTAAAATACTTAAGCAAAAAATTCACGACACTCTCAAGGCCGGATACTTCAGCGATAGTAAGGATTTTGTTGATGTTTCCGATGGTTCGGCGGATCATGTCCATATTGTCATTGTGAGTCGAAAATTCAATGGACATACTATGGGAAGCAGAACCGATATTATCTGGGATCAGCTGGAAAAAAATCTTTCACGAGAGGAATGGGGGCATGTGTTCCTTTCCATCGGTATGTTGCCTGAAGAGGTTATGCTCTGGTAAGTGAGGTAGAGATGTGGCATGTGAAACGCTAAAGCAAAAAATTCAGAATTTGCTCAAAACAGGCTACTTCAACGATACAAAAGATTTCGTTGACGTATCTGATGGAGCCGGCGATTTCATCCATGTTGTCGTTGTCAGTAGAAAATTCAACGGACACACTATGGGAGGTAGAGGCGACATTATCTGGGACGAACTCCTAAAGCATCTTTCAGATGAGGAATGGGGACACGTCTCTTTATTAGTTGGTGCGATCCCTGAAGAAGTTCAGATTTGGTAATTGAGGTAGAGACATGGCACCTGAAACACTAAAGCAAAAAATACATGACACCCTAAAAGCAGGCTCTTTCCCCGATCCAGACTATTTCGTTGATGTTTTCGACGATGGTGACGAACACATCCGCATCCTCGTCATCAGCCGTAAATTCGACATCTATGAATACAAACGCTCAGAACGCGAAGACCGGGTCTGGGAGGACATTGTCCAAGTGCTATCCGAAGACGAACTTGAACGCATTTCCCGTATCGTTGCCATCAACCCTGAAGAAATTAAAATTTATACCTAATAGTCTATCCACCATTGAATTATACGGGGATTCGTTCGTAGTAGTGTGATTTATCACACGTTCCACGGGCAACAACGGGCAATAAATTGACCTACTACGAGCGGGATTACTCCCAATTTTAGACTGGACAGACTACTAACGCTAAATACAAAAGGAAATTATGAATCAGATCGAATTTTATCAAGCGAAACTTAATCACGAAACAGATTCTTGGGATCTCTATGAAGCACTCAATAACGGGGAACCTATCGTCGTCATAGATGCACGCTCTCCAGAGGCTTACGCACTTGAACACATACCGACATCCATAAATATACCACATCGAACGATGTCGGAGGCGACTACACGTGAACTCGATACATCAAAGGTGTATGTAACCTATTGTGATGGTATCGGCTGTAATGCTTCTACCAAAGGTGCTTTGAATATGGCAAAATTGGGGTTCCAGGTTAAGGAACTGATGGGTGGTTTGGATTGGTGGAAACGTGATGGCTATGAAACACAAGGTAAACAAGGTGTTCCGGGAACCGAAGTTGTGTGCGGATGCTAAAGACAGTCCTAAAAAAATTTAATTTGCAACTGCAGATAGGATAATGTATAATTAATATTCAGTCTGTTTCGCTTGCAGCAAAAAAGTACTATTTAACTTGCAATTGCTGACGGGATCGGGTATAATTAACATTAATATTCCCCCATAGCTCAGTCGGTAGAGCAGATGGCTGTTAACCATCGTGTCGGCGGTTCGAGTCCGTCTGGGGGAGTTTCAATTTTGCTGACGGGCTTTGCCACCCATTTTGGTTGTCAAGGTTCGTCAGCAAAAATTTTTTAACATGTCCTCATTCAAATCTGCTTCACTTTTCCAATGGAGGTTCACATGCCGAAGCAATTTACCGATGCCCAACTGGATGAACTCTTAGCGAAAGGCTACTTAATTGTGCCCGACTACTATTCAGGTGAACAACTTGCGGAGATGCAGGCTGCCCAACGCCGTGTGCTCCCGACATGGGAAGAAGTTAAGGATGACCCACCCCCCGGTAGCGCGATTTTGACGGAATTCCCGCCCGCTGAAATGGCTTTATTACGTGCGATCGTGGATCACGATGCATGGGCATTCGCGCGTAAATTTCTGAAAACGGAGCATATTCACTTCCGTGCGGGGTGTATGATTGCACGCTATCCCGGATTTAAAGGACCGGGTGTCGATAGCGATCCGAACAATTTGCACATTGATAACGGCAATAACTCACTGCTACCACAGTCCGAGAGTGCTCGTGAGTTCGGGCAACTCGGCTTTTGGGTACATCTTGAGGATGTTGACAAAGACCAAGCACCGCTGAGACTCCTTGCTAAGGAACACGGACGGGACACCTCTAAATACGAACCGCTTGTTTGTAAAGGTGGAACTGTCTGTATCTTCAACAACTATACATTGCATTCAGCAAGCGATTATCTGCGGGAAGACGGGCAACGCTTCACGTGGGGATTCGGTCTCGGACGTGCAGACCACTATTGGGAAGGTTTTCGGCACTACACAGATAAAGGGCGAAACGCGACATTCTCGAAGTTCATCGGTACGTTAACAGCAGCAGAACGCGAAGTTTTTCGGTTCCCACCTGCTGGACATCCGTACTATACACCGCAAACGCTTGAGGCATTGGAAGAACAGTATCCGGGTTGGAATGCCCGCGGCGAGTATTAAATCGGATATGATGAAAGTCATGATTCCACCAATTAAGTGTCAAGGAATTAAAAGCAAACTTGTTCCTTTTATAAAGAGAACTGTGGACTGGTCTTTTGAAGGGAGATGGATTGAACCTTTTATGGGTTCTGGGGTCGTTGGTTTCAATATTACACCGCGCAACGCTGTCTTTGCAGATAGCAATCCACACTTGATTAACTTCTATAATGCCATAGCGAGTGGTAAGATAGATGGTCTGAAAGTGAGAGAATTTCTGGCACAGCAAGGTGAAATACTATCAAAGTGTGGGCAAGATTACTATTATGAAGTTCGAGAGCGGTTTAATAAAACGCATGAACCTTTAGATTTTCTTTTTTTAAACCGCTGCTGCTTTAATGGTATGATTCGGTTCAATCGTAAAGGACACTTTAATGTGCCTTTCGGGCACAAACCACAGCGGTTTTCCAAAGCATATATAACAAAGATTGTGAATCAAGTTGACTACGTTTATGTTATGTCAAGGCATTCTAACTGGTCATTTATTTGCCAAGACTTTAAAGAGACACTGAGAGGCATTTCTGGAGATGATTTCGTCTACTGTGATCCGCCTTATGTTGGACGGCACGTTGATTATTTTGATAGTTGGGACGAAGAAAACGAACGATACCTATTTGAGATACTAAATCAATCGCCTTGCAAATTCATTTTATCTACTTGGCACAGCAACCAACACAGAGAGAACACCTTTCTTGAGACGTTGTGGTCAGGATTTCAGGTGTTAACCAAGGAGCACTTCTATTACCTCGGTGCAAAAGAGGATAACAGAAAACCGATGCTTGAGGCGTTAGTTATGAATTTTACACCTAAACACTCGCACGAGGAACCAACACAGCGAGTTGAGCAGCTCCTACTTCTTGAAAAATTGGCGGAATATCAAAGAAACGAGCGTTCGGTATCGTGAAATTGAAGAGAGAATGTTAAAAACCCGTTTTTCGGAGCGGTTCGGACATCAACCATCCGATGACGTTGATAATATCGTCCTGTCGTTCCTGTAGCATCACTTCAATGAGTGCGGGTTTCTCAGCAGCGAGTGCGTCGCGTAAGGTTTCCTTGAAATCCCCCAAATCCTCAACCCGCCTGGCATAAGCACCGAAAGACTTTGCGAATTCAACGAAATCGGGATTAACCAGATCTGTATCAATCGTGCGTCCTTCGCATCCTTTTATTTGGGATCCTTTAATCGCTGACAATGCACTGTCGTTTACGACAATCGCTACGACGTTGATACCGTATTTCATAGCCGTCGCCATCTCCACTGCACCCATCAAAAATCCACCATCGCCACTGAAACAGATAACCGGACGGTCGGGATGGGCGACCTTCGCACCGATCGCTGCCGGATATGCATGTCCTAATGCTACGCCGATATTCGGGTAGAGGAAGGTTCTCGGATCGTAGATGGGAAATTCCGCGAAGGAAGCATAGCCGAGTGCGTGAACATCAATTGCATAGATAGTGTCTCGTGGCAGCACATCCTGTAATTCGTGAATGACTGGCAACGATGGCTGTGCGTCAAACTTCTTTCGGAGTTCCGATAGTGTCTCGTCCCATCTGTTTTCACCGGGCGCGATATCCTCAACAAGTGCCTGTAACGTCAATTTCATATCACCGACGACACCCACATCACACGGGTATTCGCGTCCAATCTCGTCTGCGTCTTCGTCAATTTGGATGAAGGGTTGCGGCAGTTGCAGACTCCAGTTACGGGTATCAATAGAAGTGAAGCGCGGTCCGATACCGATGAGACAGTCTGCACGTTGGAGTGCCTCGCGTCCGAGATAGCCGTAGCAGATTTGGAGTGCCAACGGATGGTCTTCGGACAGGACACCCTTTCCATTGCGGGTAACAATGACAGGTGCGTTCAGTTTTTCGGCGAGGAGACGTAACTCGTTTCGGGCATCCGCGTGGAAGACGGCAGAACCCGCAAAGATTAGTGGCATCTTGGCGTTGCGGATTGTTTCAACGGCGGCACTGAGGTTCGTATCGTCAGACGGCGGTAATTCAGCGCGTTCCACACGCGGCGGGATTCGGACCTCACCTTCTCCTGTAACAACATCCATCGGGAATTCCAGCACCGTCGGTCCGGGTCTCCCGTTCCGCATTGCTTTAAAAGCGTTTTTCACAACGACAGGAATCTCGGCGACGGTATGGGCGATGGCACAGTACTTGGTAAGCGATTCAAAGAACCGCATCTGATCCAAGCCGTGGAACATTTTGCTCGGATGTTTGCTATAGAGGCTGGAATCGCTTTGTCCGGTGATGAGCAGCACAGGTGCGCAATCGGTAAACGCCTCTAAAATTCCAGTCGATGCGTTGCTGGCACCCGGTCCCGGGACGGTGATAGCGACACCCACTTCACCCGTCGCGCGTGCGAAACCGTCTGCCATCTGCGTTGCCGCGTATTCATGTCGGACGAGGTAGTGGTCAATCGTGTCTTTCCCACGGCGCAGCAGGGCATCGTAGATCTGGATATTTTGGGTGCCGGGCATTCCGAATACCGCTGAGACACCTTGCGCTTTCAAGCATTCGATGAGAATATCTCCGCCTTTCACGTATCAGTCTCCTTTGTGCTTACTGAGAAAATTTTCTAACCACGCATCGGGATCGTAGCCGAGTCGACGTAGGAGTTGACATCCGATGCGTTTTAGAAAATTGGGCATGAGGTTAAAGAGTTTAAGTTGCCAATCCATTTTTTAATTTATTGTGCCTGGGCTGCTCTCCATTACATTACGAGCAGGTTTCTGATTGATTTATACTGGATTTGGAAATTTGACGGTTCTTCGAGAAAATATTAACCCTTTAGCCGGCAACAAAGGAATAATTAAAAAAGTGCGTTACCGGTGGTTTTGTCGAAAAAATGCATTCGCTCTTGGACAAACGACACATAAAGATGTTGTCCGATGTCTGCTTTAAAATTGGGGACTGTGCATGCCTTGAGAATCGTATGTGCGCCTGCAGTATCCGTGCCGAGTGTCAACTCGACAATTGTTTCCGCGCCAAGCGGTTCAACGCTATAAACTTCAGCCTGAAATGCGTTCGGAATGGATTGATGGCTCACAAGGACATCCTCAGCGTGTGCACCAAAGACGGTGTCGCTGTTTGAGATGTTGTCGTTCAATGCGTTAGCGATCCGGGCATCTTGGATTGTCACAGCGTTATTGTTTCCAGTATCGTCGGCTAATTTCACTTGAAGTTCGCCGTTGGTACTGGAGATGTCGCATGGGATGCAATTCATGCTCGGGTTCCCTATGAAACCGGCGACAAATAGATTGGCAGGGTGATTGTAGATTTCGGCGGGTGTCCCTAATTGTTGGATGCTGCCTGCTTCGAGAACGGCGATCCGGTCCGCCATTGACATCGCTTCGATCTGGTCGTGTGTTACATAGAAAGTAGTTGTACCGAGTTCACGTTGCCGCCAGCGGATTTCGGCACGCATTTCCGTCCGGAGTTTCGCATCCAGATTCGATATCGGTTCATCCATGAGGAAGACTTGCGGACGACGGACCATCGCGCGTCCGAGTCCGACGCGCTGTGTTTCACCGCCGCTTAACTGATTTGGGGTTCGCATGAGCAGATGTTCAATATGGAGCATCTGCGCGATATCTCTAACACGCCGGTCGATTTCCTCAGCAGAGAGTTTTCTCGGATGTAATGGAAACGCCATGTTCTCGTAAACGCTCAGGTGCGGATAGAGAATATGGGCTTGGAAAACGAAAGCGACATCGCGTTCTGCAGGGGTTTTATCGTTGACGCTGACATCGTCCAAATAGATTGTGCCTTCTTCCGGTTTATCCAAGCCAGCAATACAGCGGAGCGTTGTCGTTTTTCCGGCACCCGTTTGACCGAGCAGCACGAAGAATTCTTGGTCTTGGATATCAAGGGTAATGTCGTCAAGCGCGATAAGGTCGCCGAAGCGTTTTGTGATGTTTTCGAGTTTTACTGTTGCCATAAATAATGCTACGATTCTGTATTGTGGGTATTGTTAGAGTATAGCACAAATCGTGTTTATAGGAAAAATAAAAATGAAATTTGACTTGTGTTCCAAATGCATGCTATAATTTGCGAAACTAAAGAAGGAAATAGAATGGCGATTTTTGATACCCTTACCAAAACGCAAGCACAAACACACCCCATGGACTTCGTCAATTACTGCCTAAACTTTGAGGGAGACGATGTTACTTTCGTTGATTTGATCGTACCGGAGCAACCTACGGTTGAAATGCACCAGGCAGATATCGTCATCAAAGTAGAACGCAACGGTGAAGAGGTGCTGGTCCATTTCGAGTTTCAAACCACCGATAGTTATGATCCTGAGATGTCTCTGAGGATGGCAGGTTATATCATTCGGTTGGTTGAAAGGTATCGGTTGCCGGTGTATTCAAGTGTCATCTATCTTCGACCAGATGCGGGACGAAGGGACCGTGGCGTTTATGCGCAAAACATAGCGGGACATCAGATTTTCATTGAATATAAGGTTTTCCGGCTCATTGAGATGGAGGGGCAACAGATTCTTGATGCAAAACCTACAGGATTGCTCCCTTTCACGCCGCTGATGAAACGTCCTGTGGGTGTAGATGCTGAACAATGGCTGCGCCGGTGTATCCAAACCGCCGATAGCGTTGATGTCCCGAACAAACCAGCGTACCTCGGGACCTTGGCGGTTTTGGGGAATTTAGTCTATGAATCAGAAGCAATTTCACGTATCATTTCGGAGGAAACCATGCAGCAACGTAATATTATTGAATACTGGACAGAAAAAGCCACAGCAGAAGCACACCAACAAGGACTTGAGCAAGGCATGAGGGAACGGGCACTTGAAGACATTCTTGAAGCATTGGAACTCCGATTGCAGCCCGATGCTGCGAGCACCTTCAAACCGATATTAGAAACGATTGAGGATTCCCAACGCCTCAAGCAGCTGTTTCGCGCCGCACTCTTAGCCGAAAGCACAGAGGACTTCTCAGAGGCTTTAGCAGCAGACAGATGATTGAACCGCGCTTCCAGGGTCATTCAATTGTAGGTTTTTTGTGTTGTATTTTTCACAGGTGTTAACATTTCTATACAAGCAGAAGTCGCGTGACTTTTCACGCGACTTCTGCTATACTTCACCCTAAAAATTATCACACTTTTGAGGTGAATCATGACAAGAAGGTCCTCTTGCCACTTACTTGATATGTTAGCAGAAGTGCCAGATCCACGCAAGAAAAAAGGGCAACGCCACCAGGGCCATTCAATTGTACCTATTCACTTTATATCTGTGGATATTTTTCACCTGTAGAAGCGAGTGTTTTTGCTTGGGGTGTTTTTGATAGGGTATTTCTGCGTATTGCGTGGGTGTTTCTGCGTATTTCTTGTCGCTCGCGATTTTCCCTAAGAATGTTCACTTATATAAAGCAGAACCAAGATCCAAATCGAGAATTGAATGACCCTGATAGACAAAAAAGATTGGCATGTTTTCTACAGACCATGATATAATACCCTAAAATCTTCACATTTGAGGTGACACTTATACTGCAAGAAACACAAAACCCGACTTCTCAACACCAAGAACTTTACGACTTCTTACGGGAACAGATTGAACATTTTCCTGACCGAAGTATACGACGGTTGTTCCAAAACAAACTAAATGTTGAGGCCTTAGTCAAAATGATTGAACCCGAGCTCGCCGCATTTATCGATTTTTGGAGCCCTCGCGCCCGCGAGTAGTACTTTTATATCAGAGACACTTCGTGAGCAGCAAGCAGACCTCCTCTTTAGTGTTCCATTTAGGAGCCGAGACACAAGTGAGACACTGTTCATCCATATCTTGATAGAACATCAATCCACGGTGGACGAGATGATGGGGTTTCGGGTGCTGTTTTACATGATGTTGATCTGGGACAGACATCGTCGGGAATGGGAAAATCAAAATGCCCCGAAAAGTGAGCGCAAATTTCCGCCAATCTTACCGATAGTATTTTATACTGGAGATCGACACTGGGAAACCCCGTTGACGCTTGAGGCGATGATGGACATTCCGGCAGAGTTGTCTCGTTTTGTTCCGCGATTTGGGACACTATTTTTAGGCGTAAAATCAGCAGACGTAGAGACATTAACGGGGACAAAGAGTTTGTTAGGTTGGTTGCTGCGTGTACTTCAAAATGAGAATAGTGACAAGGAGTCGTTAAGCCGTGCATTAGTTGAAGCGGTATCTTTCCTTGAAAGTCTTGACGCGTCCGAAGCGTTGCAAAAGCGTGAGGCGTTAGTCTATCTATTGATGCTGATCTTCCACCGTCGTCCTGTAGATGAACGAGAGGAATTGGTTCGTTTGGTGGAAGAACGAACATCTGATAAGGAGGTCTCTACGATGGCAGAAACGACAGCAGAAGTCTTACTTGCCCGAGGTGTTGAGCGTGGCGCGCGGGAAACCACTATTGAAAACATACTATCAGTTCTCAGCGCACGATTCCCGAATGCCGATGTCAACCCCCTAAAACCCGCACTTGAAGCGATTGCTGATCTGAACCATCTGAAGCAGTTGCTCCTAAACGCTTCATTAGCAAATAGTTTTCAGGCATTCCAACGTAGGCTATAGTAGTTAGTTTTAAACATTTTTTCAGACAGAGCACTCCGCGGGCGTACAAGAATCGCATTGGATGCTACTTAATAGATATATCGCTCCGCGGTATGGATTTAAGAGCGTTTCCAAAGGAACAACCCGAGGTGTGATAGTGAGTAGGCTTACTGCCGAATGCTATCACACCTCTTTTTTTTCTCACAAAAAATATATGCAATTCGGTAGTGTATAGGGTATAATTAAGGAATAACCTGCAAACCCGATGCCGTTGAAAGCGCAGCTGCAGGTGTGAAACGTTCGAGATACATAAAAGGTTGGAGAAAGAAAAAAGATGCTGAATCGGTCAGAGACAGAAGAGAATCCATATACAAATCTGTCGTTAATGGACAAAATTAAACGAAAATACGATTTAACGCCGTCAATTACACTTGTTCTCGGATTGACAACGCTGTTTTTCGCTGCTTTCCTGATATACCCACTTCTCTATGTTTTCAAAGAGGCGTTCTGGATTCAAAGCAAATTTGATCTGACCTACTTTAAACTGATGGTGACCGATCCGAATATCCGCAAACTGGTTGTCAACAGTTTCAATATCGGTGTAATGGTCACCATAGTGACGAGCATCATTAGCCTTCCACTGGCGTATTTCTTGACCCGGTACCGGTATCCCGGACGCAATATGTTACGCTCTGTGATTTTAATCCCGATGATTATGCCCCCGTTTGTCGGGGCGATTGGGATGAAACAGTTTTTCGGATTATATGGGAGCGTCAATATGCTTCTCGTCAAACTTGGACTGCTTGATATGGCGAGCACTATTGACTGGTTCGGTGGCGGCTTTTGGGGCGTGGTGATGTTGTCAACCTTGCACCTGTATCCGATAATGTATCTCAACATCGTAGCGGCACTCGCAAACGTTGATCCGAGTCTGGAGGAAGCCGCCGAAAATATGGGGGCGTCCCGGTTCCAAGTTTTCCGTCAGATCACACTCCCTTTGATGATGCCAGGTTATTTTGCAGGTGCGATCCTCGTCTTTATCTGGGCGTTCACCGATCTCGGTACACCCCTAATCTTTGAATACCGAGAGGTGGTTTCGGTCCGAATTTTCAACCAAGTGACTGAGGCAAACACGAATCCGATGGGCTACGCGCTTGTTGTCCTAATTATCGTCCTAACAGCACTCGCCTTTTACGTTTCCAAACGCTGGACAGGCAGTAAACACTATGAAATGCTCGGCAGAGGGCACGTAACATCGCGAGAAACGGATGCGAGATGGGGTATGCGTAGCATCATCTATCTTTTTATTGGCGGTTTGACGTTTATGGCACTCTTACCGCATATTAGTGTCATCCTTGTTTCGTTAACACCAGACATAAGCCAATGGCGATTTAGCGTGTTCCCGCAATCCTGGACCTTCGCGCATTATATTGAGACCTTCACACATGACGATACACTACCGAGTATCTTTAATAGTCTGAAATACAGTATTTTCAGCACCCTGTTGGCACTGCTTGTCGGTATCGTGGTGTCGTATTTGTTAACCCGTAAGCGTCTCCCGTTCCAAAACCTATTGGATGCAGTGGCAATGTTGCCGTTAGCGTTACCCGGTGTCGCGATTGCGTTTGGGTATATGGGCAGCTTCGCAGATACGACACTGCTGCTACGGTATTTTCCTGATGGCCTCGTTTCTGTTATAGACCCTCGGAAGAACCCGACGTTCCTTCTAATAATCAGTTATGCGGTGCGACGGCTGCCGTATATGTTGCGTTCTATCTACGCCGGGCTCCAGCAGACCAGCGTGAGTTACGAAGAAGCATCACAAAACATGGGGGCGACACCGATCCGTACCTTGTATAAAATAACCCTGCCTTTGGTTGTCGCGAACATCCTCGCGGGTGCGATTTTGGTATTCTCATTCTCCATGTTAGAAGTCAGCGATAGTTTGATCTTGGCGATGAAAGACGATTATTATCCGATTACAAAAGCGATTTGGTCGCTCTCTCAACGTCCTGATCACGGTCCATATACGGCGAGCGCGCTCGGCGTGGTCGGGATGTTAATCCTAATTGCGTGTCTACTCGGTGCGGGACGCGTGCTTGGCGGGAAGTTAGGCGAAATTTTCCGGATTTAGTGATATTGGTGAGAACAACACCATTTGTTAATAGAAGCACTGTTTGAAAAAAATAAAAAGAGAAAATATAATGGACATTTTGCATAGCATTCGCGATGCGTTGTTGGAAGCGCAGGACGTACTTGATCGGTTTATCCAAAACCCTGAGAATATCGCAACCATCGCGGAGACAGCAGAGATGATGCGTGAGGTGTTTGAACGGCAAGGTCGGATCTTCACGTGTGGGAATGGCGGAAGTTTGTGCGATGCCATCCATTTTGCTGAGGAATGCACGGGAAAGTTTCGGGACGATCGGAGACCCCTTCCAGCAATTCCACTCAGCGATGCTGGACATATCACTTGCACAGCAAACGATTTTGGATTTGCTGAGATCTTCGCACGTCCACTTTCGGCACTCGGACACTCTGGTGATCTGCTCGTAGTGCTTTCAACCAGCGGAAATTCTGAGAATGTTATCCGTGCAGCAGCGACAGCGAAATCACGTGGGATGCAGGTGTTTGGACTGCTCGGCGGTAATGGCGGAAATCTTAAGCAACACTGTGATATATGCCTGATTGCTCCAGGCAATACAGCTGACCGCATACAGGAAATCCATATTAAAGTCTTGCACATTTTGATTGAACACGTCGAGCGGTTGATGTTTCCAGAGAATTATTGACAGTGGCATCGTTTTTTGATACCGTTTAACGTGGGTTTCTAAACGCCATTCTTAAAGTTTATATATAATACTGGAGGATCATTCATGGAAACATCGGAAAAAAATAAGGCGTATTGGCGGAAGAATCTGCAATACCTCGCTATCCTATTAGCGATTTGGTTCGTCACGTCGTATCTCTGCTCAATTGTGTTCGTGGAACAACTCGACAAGATTCAGTTTTGGGGATACCGGCTCGGTTTCTATTTTTCACAACAGGCATCTATCTGGATTTTCGTTGAGCTTATCTTCGTCTATGCGTGGTTGATGAACCGTTTGGAAAAGAAATACGCACAACCCGAAGATGAAGAGGGGGCAGAACAATCATGAGCGTACAAGCATGGACATTTGTGATGGTGGCACTCTCCTTCGCGTTGTATATCGGCGTCGCGCTCTGGTCGAAGGCACGTTCTACAGGGGATTTCTATGTTGCTGGGAGCAACGTACATCCCGTCGTCAATGGTATGGCGACAGCAGCAGACTGGATGAGTGCCGCCTCTTTTATCTCAATGGCGGGACTTATATCGTTTATGGGGCGCGACGGTTCCGTTTATCTGCTCGGTTGGACAGGTGGTTACGTCCTGCTGGCGTTGTTGTTGGCACCCTATCTCCGCAAATTCGGGAAGTATACTGTCCCCGATTTCGTAGGGGACCGATATTACTCGCAACTGGCTCGGGTTGTCGCCGTGGTGTGTGCAATTTTTGTCTCCTTTACTTACGTGGCGGGACAGATGCGCGGCGTCGGTATTGTCTTTTCCCGGTTTCTGAGCGTCAATGTTGAGACGGGTGTACTTATCGGGATGGGGATTGTGTTCTTTTACGCCGTGCTTGGCGGTATGAAGGGCATTACCTACACACAGGTTGCACAATACTGTGTACTGATTTTTGCGTTCCTCGTGCCTGCTATTTTTATCTCTATCCTGATTACAGGCAACGCTATCCCACAACTCGGATTGATGGGAAAAGTGGCAGATGGCTCAGGGTTATATCTTCTGGATCGACTTAACGGCTTGAGTGAAGAACTGGGATTTAACTTATATACGGACGGAAGTAAAAGCACCATTGATGTCTTTTTCATCACAGCGGCATTGATGTTAGGAACAGCCGGACTTCCGCATGTGATTATCCGATTCTATACTGTCCGAAAAGCTTCTGAAGCACGTATTTCTGCTGGATGGGCACTCTTGTTCATCGCGATTCTCTATACCACAGCACCAGCAGTCGCTGTGTTTGCTCGGACAAATCTGCTCAAAACCGTCAGGTATGAACAGAATGGTGAGTTAACAGATGTCAGATATGAGGATGTACCGGAGTGGTTTAAGAATTGGGAGGCAACAGGGCTGATTGAATTCGATGATTTGAATAGCGATGGAAAGATACAGTATCGAGGTCCGAAATCAGAGATACAAAATGAACTCGAAATTGATCCGGACATCATGGTATTAGCGAACCCTGAGATTGCGAAACTCCCGAATTGGGTTGTCGGATTAGTGGCTGCTGGCGGATTGGCTGCTGCGTTGTCAACAGCTGCAGGGTTGCTATTGGTAATTTCTACAGCGGTCGCGCATGACTTGCTCAAAGGTAGCATCGCACCGGGATTGTCCGAGAAACAGGAGTTAGCCGCTGCGCGCATTGCAGCCGGTGTAGCCGTCTGTATCGCGGGATATTTCGGCATTAATCCACCCGGATTTGTGGGGCAAGTCGTTGCATTTGCCTTCGGGCTTGCGGCGAGCTCTTTTTTCCCGGCGATTGTCATGGGCATCTTCTCCAAACGGATGAACAAAGCCGGGGCAGTCAGCGGTATGATTGTCGGTATCACCTTTACTGCGGCATATATTATCTACTTCAAATTTATTAGTCCGGAACTTAATACATCAGAACACTGGTTATGGGGCATTTCACCTGAAGGGATCGGAACACTCGGCATGGTGCTAAACTTTATTGTCTCGATCAGTGTGTCAGCCTTGACCCCACCGCCACCTGATGAGGTGCAGGCACTCGTTGAGGATATTAGAGTTCCGTAGAGAGAAGACGTACTTTGGGTGCGTACATACGAGGTATCTCATGAGAAACACATTGAAAACAACCATTTTTGTTCTTTCGCTTATCGGTATTGCTTTTGCAGCGAATGCCGCGAAGGTGGAAGACTTCATGCCAAAGGAGAGTGTTCTGTATGTACAACTCCAGCATATAGACGAGGTCTACAACGAAATTGAGACTTCCGAAACTTGGCAGAAAGCACTTGCCTTATTGCCAGATGAATCAAAGGAAATACGGAACGCGATCACGATGGCAGAGGCTTTTCTGAGTACGGATCTGCTAAGCGTCCTTGGAACAATTGGGTATCAGACAGCATTAGCCGTTTGGTTAGACGAAACACGGGCTGTACAAGTTGGATTCGTTGCCCATTCAGGTGGGAATCTCAGCGAACTCCAACGGTTCACCAAAATTGCTGAGGGTGCTATAGGCTTGAGCGGCACAACGACCTTACGCTTGGATGCGGGTGTGTACCAGCGGGTTCGCTACAATGCGCTGGAAATGGATCAGAATATTGCTAAGTATGGATTTGCCGGTGAGTTTCTCGTGGTTGGTGTAGGTGAAGGGGCTTTCGAGAAATTGATGGATACCTACCGGAAAGACGCGCCATCTATCGCGGATAACGAGGTATTTGGCGGGATGCAAAAGAAAATGGGATCAGGAGAAGCGTTCATGTTTGCTGACATGGAACACGCACTCTCCTTGGTAGAAATAGACAATTTAGATGAGTGGAGACGGACACGGTTTCCTATCTTTCAATCTGTATGTGTCCGGCTTAATTTGATGGAGCCCGGTCCTCTCTATCAAATGGCTGCGCGATTCAATCCTGATGCCCCAGATTTTTCAGAAAACGAGATCAGTATGTTTTTGGAGAAAGGTAAGAAACTCGAAATTTTAAACGCGTTGTCCGGTAAAGAGGATATGTTTGTAGCCGTAGCCCCGAATGTCATGAAAGGCATCTGGAAAATCGTTCGCTCCGAGATGGAGAAAAATCTGACAGATGACCTCATCGAAGGCATCTCTTATGTAGAAGGGCTTTTGAACCTCGATCTGGAAGATGATGTGATGACAGCATTAACAGGAGAACTTGCTTTGTCGGTCGCTGACTTATCTCAATTTGATCTCACAACCTTTGAGGCGCTCGAGATTAACGCTGATAATTCGTTTACAATAGATGCTGCCGCTGTAGAAACACACGGCGGTTTAATCTTCAAGCCTAAGCATCTGCTGAAATGGAATCAATTCACGAATAGTCTATCTAACCTACAAAATATTTCTGTTTCTCAAACGGTTTATAATAAAGCAACGCTGTCGGAGTTCGCGACAAACATCTATTATAGTGAGGTAGACGGTCAGTTTCTTTTGAGTTTTTCAGAAGAGCAGATGCACGCCCTCGTAGATGCAATAAAAGAGAAAAAGCGCCCCGCTTATTTGAAGCAAGTCCCGGAAAACCCGATAGTATTTGCCCACCTGAATTTAGCACGAGTTTTAGAGGCAGCGGGGGAAGGAACACCACCTGCTGACAAAGTCCTTGTCAGTTCCGAAGAAACAGCACCCTTGCTGGCATGGATTTCGGTAGAAGATAGTGAGGTATCGCTTGAAGTCGTACTATCAGTAGAAGATACACCACTTGAAGTCATCGCGAAACTTGTTCCGTTCTATGTTTGGTCTATGGAAAATTAGCAGACTTTAGCCTTATAGTTTAACCAATCAAGGAGGTAACGATGTTAATTCAGAAACAACTTATACAGACTGTAAACACTCAGCGATGGCAAAAAAAGGACAAGGGACTGACACCATCCGCGATGCTTTAATTCTGAGTATGGATGACGATTCAACAAAAGTCCGAACAAACGTGATAGTTGAGTTGTCAGACATACGAGCGGCTTTCCCTGAGACGTTCGCAGCATTGATACATGCCCTCGAGGACAGTTCTAAAAACGTTCGTAGTGCCGCACAAAAGGCGATTCGACGGATTAAGGCAGCAAAATAACGTATGGCGTAGATGTTGTAGAAGTGAGCACCAATTTTTACGCCCATTTGTCGAAGCATAAGTTTTTACGCGTCTAATACTATTAACAAGTATTTTACAGTAGTATATCCTCAAATGTTTAGGAGAGGATATGCGACCTAAATTGTTTAGGTAATTTGTTAAACTTATTTGTAGTTGATGCGTCTTAATTAGCGATAAAGAGAAAATACAAAACAAATTATCGAAAAGACACCACAAAATGTACGGCTTGCGCGGGGACCCAACCTCCGCCGACACAAGAGCAATTACACTATGCAACAGATACAGAATACAGCTTCGGTTGTTGAGGTGATGCGCCAGGCATCTCTCATCTCGGAGCAAGTCTATACAGATATCGTCGCAGAATTAAAAGAAACTGATGCCTCCGAAGCGGCTGTGCTTTCCAAGCATGGCGTGCCGTCCAACCTTCTTGCGCTTGCTACGAAGAGTGTAGCGTCTGGAACCCCTGTTGTCCAATTGGAGGGGATTAATCCTGAAGGCGACACACTTGAAAAAATATCCCCAGGGTTCGCATATCGTAGCAAAATTGTTCCCATTGAATTAAACAACGATGAGCTCACCGTAGCAATGGCGGATGCCTTAGATGTCGTTCTTATTGACGAGATTGAACTCATCACAAATTGCCGGGTGCTCCCAGTCCTTGCGGATGAAGCAGACATTGACGAAGCGATTATCCGTCTCTATGGGCGCACTGCTGAGAGCCTTCTCAGTGCTGGTATCAAGGGACCTGTCGGAGCAACTGAGACCTTTGAACGTGAAACCATTGATGACTTCGGGATTGATGAGAAGGACCTCAGTCAAGATCCGACAGTGATCCACGCCGTTGACCAGATGATTATTGATGCGGTTCGGATGGGGGCAAGTGATATCCATATTGAACCTTACCCAACGCAGCTTAAGATCCGGTTTCGTGTTGACGGTGTATTAGAGGATCAACCGCAGCCACCTGCCTATTTGCAATCCGCGATCACGTCCCGTATCAAGATTATGGCGGGTATGGATGTTGCCGAGCGTAGACGTCCGCAGGACGGAAAAATCAGCAGGCAAATAGGAAGTGTGGGAAACAGGCAAATAGATCTTCGGGTTTCTACTGTCCCGACTGTTGCGACGCTGCATGGCGAAAGCGTTGTTCTCCGTATCCTTGATCGGCAATCTATTGACTTTGGGCTTGCAGAGCTCGGATTAACCGAAGATAACCTTGAACTTTTTGAGCGCATGATTCGTAAACCGCACGGTATTATCCTTGCGACGGGGCCAACGGGTAGCGGAAAGACGACATCCCTCTACGCCTGTTTGAAAGAAATTAACTCGCCTAACGTTAAAATCATTACCCTTGAAGATCCAGTTGAATATGAGTTAGAAGGTATCAACCAAATCCAAGTCAATCCGGACATTGATTTCACTTTTGCGATTGGGCTCCGCCATATCCTGCGTCAGGATCCAGATAAAGTCTTGGTAGGTGAGATTCGTGACTACGAGACGGCAGAGATGGCGGTTCACACCTCACTAACGGGTCACCTTGTGTTTAGCACACTTCATACAAACGATGCTCCGGGGGCTATCACGCGACTGATTGATATGAATGTTGAACCGTATCTGGTTGCCTCTACGGTGGAAGGTATCATCGCCCAGAGACTTGCTCGCCGTGTTTGTAAGGCGTGTTGCGAGATGTATACACCTGATACGCAAGAATTGGTAGGACTGATAGGAAACGGTAATGGCAATCATGTCGATATTCCGACCGATCTTGAGATTCCGCGGGCAGTGGGATGTAAAGAGTGCCGAGGCAGAGGTTACAAAGGTAGGATTGGCATCTTTGAAGTTTTGCTGATGTCTGACGAGATTCGTTCAAAGGCACTTGAACAGGCATCGACCAATGAAATTCGTCGTCTGGCAGTACAATTAGGCATGAAAGGTTTACGCGAAGACGGGTGGCGCAAAGTTACTGCCGGATTTACAACAGTTGACGAAGTCATGCGATTGACGCAAGAAGATGAATTTGATTTCGGAGAAGTTGTTTAATGTAGTGATCACCGGCAACAGTATCCCGAACAGGGGTGGTTTGTCGGTAAACCCCAAGACGAAACTGACTACGATGTGGGGCAGTCTAAAGCGCTTTTAGTCTATACCTATGGTTCTATATTGTAACGGGGGTTGATTGTGCCGTTATTCCGATATGAAGCACTCACGCATAGTGGCGGTAGTGTAAAAAACACACTGGAAGCAGACTCTAAAGCCGAACTCATCTCTCGGTTACGGCAAATGGGTTATTGGCCCACGGACATTGTTGAGGAGACGGAGGCAGACGGATCAAACGATGTCCGCAAATGGCTGAAAATCGGCGGTGGCGGCGTTAAAGCGGCGGACGTTGAGTTCTTCACGTATCAATTGGCGACCTTGGTGAATGCTCACGTTCCACTCCCTCGAGCCTTAGAAGTTACGCTCGGTCAGATCCAGAATCCGGCACTCAACCGCATCGTCTCACAAGTCAAATACGATGTTGAACACGGCGCGACTTTTAACGATGCACTGACACAGCACCCAAAGGCATTTTCCGACCTCTACATTAATATGGTAAAAGCGGGAGAGAGTGGCGGTGTACTCGGTTTAGTCCTCGAACGGCTTGCCGAATTTGCAGAACGCCAAAGACTCCTCAAAAACGATGTTATCTCAGCACTTTTTTATCCTATTATTCTGTTGACGCTCAGCGTTTCAGCTGTAGCGGTACTCATGATTCTTGTAATACCAAAGTTCACGGCGATGTTCAATGACCTCGGGGTCGCATTGCCGATGCCAACACGCATCCTCATTGGTGCAACCGATGCCTTCCAAACCTACTGGTGGGTGGGACTCCTCGTCATCATCTTAGGTGTGGCTGGGCTAAGGCAATATCTCCGGCTCGAAGCAGGCAAAGTCTGGTTTGACCGGTTGAAACTCAAAATACCACTTATCGGACCAATAATCAGCACGTTTGCGATTGTCCGTTTTACGCGAACGATGGCAACACTTTTGGAAAATGGCGTACGGATGCTGCCTGCCCTCAAGGTCGTCAAAGATACAATAGGCAACAAAGTATACAGCAACGTGATCGCCGAAGCGGAAGTCGAAGTTGAGCAAGGTTCTACGCTCTCTCGCGAACTGAGTAAAAGTAAGGATTTTCCTGAGTTTGTCACGCACATGGTGGCTGTTGGCGAGGAGTCAGGTGAACCTGTCCACATGCTCGGTAAACTTTCAGAATACTATGATGTCGAAATAAAAAAGAGCCTCGAACGCCTAACAAGCTCGATCGGCCCTCTTGTCATTCTACTGATGGGAGTGATTATCGGTTTTATCGCAGTCGCGATGATTCTTCCGATCTTTGAGGCGAATCAATTACTAAGCGGCTAATCTGTATATTAGGTGCAAAACACGTCTCACGATTTTATAGAATAACATAGGAGTAAACTTAAATGTTCAAGCAACTAAAATCCGATGAATCCGGATTAACGCTAATTGAACTGACGATTGTTATTGTTATTTTGGGGATTTTAGCGGCCTTTATCGCGCCACGGGTCATGAATGCGCCGCAAAAAGCAAATGTTGCGAAGGCTCAAACAGAGATTGGCGGTCTGAAAACCGCATTAGAACAATATAATTTAGCAACGGGCGAATATCCGACAACCGAACAAGGATTAAACGCCTTGTGGCGTGCCCCGAGTCCTGCACCAGCGAACTGGGATGGTCCGTATATCGACAGCCCGAATTTTGTAGACCCGTGGGGGAATCCATACGTCTACCGCCATCCGGGGACCCATTACGGTTACGAATATGATCTCTATTCGATGGGTAAAGATGGTAAGGTTGGGGGCACCGAGTTGGATACGGATATCACGAATTGGGTTGAAGAATCAACCGCAGCCTATTAAAAAACAGTGAAACAGACGACAGGTAGGCGAGGTGTTTTCATCTCGCCTATTTCTCAACCCCAAAGTGGTTTCACAATCACTGAATTACTGCTTGTTTTGGTGCTAATCGGCATATTATCTGCAATTTCGATGCCGACGCTGAAGGGATTCGCGACAACGCGTCGATTAAAAGCATCAGCCTCTACAATCCGGAATCTCCTCACATTTGCACGGGATATGGCAATCACCGATCAAACAGCACATTTGGTTGTCTTTGATATTGACAACGGTCGGTGTTGGCTTGCTTCGAGTGAAACATTTAACCCAAGTACGCCACTCTCATCAGCACTTACCGCCCGAAATTCTACAGTAGGAACAGCAGCGGGAAATAATACGAACGTCCCCGGACAAGCGACAACAAATTCTGTTCAACAAGGGACGTTGGGGCGTGCGAGTGGTATTTTGGGCGTGCCGCATCCGATGGATCAGGGCGTTACATTAGCTGCGCTGGAGACGAATCACAATGGTCAAACGCTTCAAAATGATTCGGGGGTAGGGTACATCTATTTTTCACCGAACGCATCTTCAGCGGAAGCACGCGTGTACCTCCAAAACACACGAAATCAGGTCATGACTGTTTCTGTTGAAGCCGCGAGCGGTCGTGTTATTGTACGACAACTTGCCCGTGAAGAAGTTGAAATATTAGGCTTTAAAGTTTCAGAAAATTAATTTACTAATATCTCCGAGCCAGGATTAAAAAATATGAGACTACTAATTAAACACTCGGTATCGGGAGAAAAAGAGGGGTTTACGCTCGTTGAGATACTGGTAACATTAGCAATTTTGGCGGCGGTACTCCCCGCACTCTTACACGTCTTTGCGTCTGCTGCACGGAATCAAGGGATTTCAGACAACACGACCACGGTACTTTACCTTCTTAAATTTCGGATGGCAGAAATTGAAATGACGGGTTATCCAGATGTAGGTGAGGAAACAGGCGAATTCGGTAATAATACCCGCTACCGCTGGAGTTCTATCGTTGAAGACATAGAATCTGAAGAAGTTGAAAATGTCCGTAAGGTTCAAGTAACCGTTACGTGGCAGCATAGAAACCGAGAACGTTCTATGTCTATGAACACCTATATCGCTGACCGACAAAATGCCGAAACGCAGCAAGGACAACAGTCTGGCGGTCGATAATTGTTTCGCAGCGTTCAACGGACACCGTAGCCATGAAAATTGAAAAAATATCCCCTCAGGTATCGAGTGAAAGTGGGTTGACCCTCATTGAAATGCTCATGGCGGTTAGCATCCTTGTTATCATCGGCGGTTCAGCGTATTTTGCTTTCAAGTCAGCTGTGGATGCCTACCATCAGACAGAAGAAAAAATATTGGCTGCACAAAGATGTCGTTTTGCGATGGATCGCCTCGTAACGGACCTGGGAAACATACAGGTTTCGCCGCAAGAACCAGAGCTTGCCCTGTATACGCAAGATGCGCCCAGCCAATTAGGCGATAGGGACATGTTCAGTTTTGTCACACTCGTTCCGACAGATCCCGACCCTTTTATGGAGCAGCTTTCAAGTTTCCAGTCTCAAAATGCTTCACAAGTGCCTTTGCCACTTTTAAGCGATGTCCAACGTGTAGCGTACTTTGTCGCTGCAGAACCTACCCCCGGTGAATCCATTCTGAACTCCGATAATTTCCGAGGTGCTTCTACAGAAGATATAGGTGCCGAAGAGAATAGTAGATACGCCCTCTTTCGCGTTACAACCACAACCCTCGACCCAGAAGTTGTTATCGGTCCGTTCTTACAAGGCGGAACAATCCCGGAAACAGACGAAAATGGGGCACCGATTTACGTTGATGTCGCAACGCTCATTACGGGACTCGCTAATTTCGATCTCCAGTATTTTGATGGCGAGGCGGAAGTGTGGAACGCCTCTTGGGACGATCCTGAAAGTGTTCCGAGTGCTATCCAAATCCTAATAGCTGTCCAAGGAGAAGCACGCAGCACCACAAGTACAAATACCACACAGTTTACTTCCCAAAATCAACCTGTGACACCACCAAACAGTATGACACAATCGACGATGGTATATCTCCCAGCAAGTGCAACCGCTGGTGGCGGAGCAGGGGGTGCCCCTTAAGAGGGCAATAGATGATGCTATTTACGAAGCGGTTTACCTATTCATTCTACAAGGAACAGCGTGGATTATCCCTCGTTTCAACCCTCTGGATACTCACGATTCTCTCTATTTTGGCGGCACAACTGCTCTATTCGATCCATATAGAACAGCGTACCCAACGGAATTTCTTGGATAGGGCAAAGTACCACTACGCTGCAAAGGCAGGATTTGAGTGGACACTTGCGGTCATGCAAACAGACCAGACCCCCTTCGATTCGCTTGGTGAGAGTTGGGCAGCACCTATCACAGGGCAAGTCGAAGATGGGATTCAGGTTGGAAAATTCCTAAACTACAGCGTGGCGATCACGGATGAAGCCTCAAAGGTTAATATCAATACCGCTGATGCCGGACTGATTAGTAATTTACTGGCACAGGTGGGTGCTTCACCAGATGAAGCAGAGACAGAGGCACTTGCTAACGCAATCGTAGAAGGGCAGCCGTATCGGACTGTTCGAGATCTCGCCAGAGTGGAGGGGATGACTTCTGAGCTCCTTTACGGGACACAACAAATGGCGGCACTTACACAAGGTGCTGACAATACACAAAGCACATCTCCTGAGCCTTCAACAGCGGGTTCGGGAAGTCTGCAGAATACATCAGTAGATATACATCCCGGGCTTGTAGATTTAGCAACCATATATTCTCTTGACGCAAGTACTGACCCTGATGGAGAATCGCTTATTAATGTCAATACAGCGGAAGCAGATCAATTGACCCAAATTGAAACGCAGCCCGGTCAAGGTGGCGGGCAACCTGTCTTTTCACAGGCTGAGGCGGAATCACTGATTCAGCAGCGTGAGTTTGACAGATTTTCTGCACTCATAGATGTACAAGCGGTTTCTGATGACCTCTTTAACAACATCCGAGACCAAATCACGACTGAAGATTCCGGTGGAAATGAAGGAAATGAAGACGATGAAGAACGGAACGGTCCTCAACAGGAACAGGGCGAAGATGGACAAATCAATATCAATACCGCTGATGTTGAGACCTTGGAATCTCTGGAGGGTGTTGACCAAGGCATTGCCGAGCGTATCATCGATCATCGGGACGCACAAGGATTTTTTCAGAACATAGATGCTATTAAAGATGTCCCAATGTTAACGCAGCAAGAATTCATCGGTATCGTTGACAAAATAACCCTTACAGATGGAGAAACCCGCAGCGGACTGATTAACATAAACACTGCGTCTGCTGAAATCTTAGCCCTACTACCCGGAATGGACTCAGAAAGAGCGCGAGCGATCGTCACGCGCCGCGAACAAGATCCGCCAGATGATGCGCCAGTCCTAAGTTTTACCGAAGAGGAGATAACGGGTCATCCGTTCACCAACATCTCACAACTCTCAGAACTTGAGGAGATTAACTTTGAGACGTTCCGCGAAGTTGTCGATTCGGTAACTTACCGTTCACACGGCTATCGTATTGAGTCAACCGGCGTTGATGCCACAGGTAAGGTTGTTTCAACCTGTATCGGTGTCATTGATCGGACGGGTGACCAAATCATCATCCAATATTGGCGACAGCATTAGATTAATTAATGGCTGTTGACGGTTAGTTTCCGTCGGCAGTTGCGGGAGATAGCAGTCAGGTATCAGTTATTGGGATCATCGGTAAAGTGAGAATGGCTCACTTAAAACGCCTTTACTGACGGTTTCCAATAGCCGATAGTTGGCAGCGAATAAAAAATGGCAAAAAAACGAGTTGTGGCGATAGATATCGGCACGCATACAGCGAAAATGGTTCAGTTTGAACAGTCATCCGGGTCTTTGCGTCTCACCAATGCGGGGGTTGTTACATACCCTGACAAGGATGACAAGCAACAGGTGGCTGAATCGATAAGACACCTTTGGGCATCCTTAGGCAGCCCGGCACAAAAAGGAAACCTGCTTTCGCTATTCAATAGGAATGACCTTGCGGTTGTGCTCGCGCTGCCGAGATCTCTGGTAAATACAAAACGTTTAGCCAACTTGCCTACCGCAACCGATGATCAACTCGCGAATATCGTTGCGATTGCGGCGGAATCGGAACTCCCATTTCAAATTGCAGAAGCAATCTTTACCTACCATGATGTGAGACGAACGCCGGATGCGACTTCGGTAGAGTTGATATCCACCCGACATGCGTCAGTCACAAGTTATCTGGATTTCCTTGAACAGATCGGTGTGTCCGCATCTGCGGTCACGCCTTCAATGATCGCTATTGCAAGTACAGCGGCAAACAGTGGATGTACCCAGCCTACATTTGTTGTTGACATTGGTGCCTCACAAACCGATTTTTGTTTCATTGAGGGTGGTGCTCTGCATTTTTCTCGGAGCTTCCGTTTGGGTGGTGACAAGCTCACAGAACATATCAGCGAGGAATTGAATATTAATAGTGAAACAGCAGAAGCAGAAAAACGACATATTCCGGCGGATGAAGCACCTACATCTGCGTGGACAGCCCAATTGGTTGGTGAGTTACGGCGTTCTATTGCTGCTGCGACTGCACATCGGGCATCGGATGGTTTTGATGCTGCGGAAGAAACCGATGGTGTTGAAAGCCCCAGATTCGCCGAAAGCGAGGCGGAGCTCTGGTTGTGTGGTGGTGGAGCACGTGTTCCTGAGCTGGCAGCGGCTTTAGAAGAAGAACTTGACATTCCGACATCCTTTTGGAATCCACTTCGTGCTATCGAGCAACAGCCACATATTAAAATTGATCCTCAAGGTGCAGAAACCAAAACCATACTTGAGGAATGGGGCGATACCCTTGCGGTTCCATTAGGCGTAGGATTTAGTGCTTTAGATTCGACGCTCCAACCTTCTTTGTTACCACAAGAGGCTGCCGCGACGTTGACGCAAACGACACGGCAACGCCAAATTTTTGCTGCAGCGGGGTTGGGTGTTTTAATTGTCGGTGGTATCCTCTTTGGCAGTTATACGCTTCAACGTTCACAAAAGCATAGAACAGAAATGGTTGATGCACGCCTTGCGAGTTATGCACAACCCATGGCAGCCGCGAAAGCGCAGCTTGGGCGTGAATTGGCACTCACAGAGATGTTAGCGCATAATGTGTCCCCGCTTGATATTTTGCACGCGCTTAGTGAAATGTTTAGCGATAGAACACAAGTCGCTTGGACCAATTTCAATATTATCAACCTTCATGAACCTGAAACAGCAAGAATTACTTTCAATTTGGAGGGCGCGTCCCATAACGCTATAAATACACTTTTGCGCGCACTCGACCGATCTGGCGTCTTTACAAATGTTCGGCCAGGTGAGGTTACGACAATTTCGCAAAATAGAAAACAGATTTTCCAAGTACAGGTGCGGTGTAACTTAACCGCGTCCGCTGTTCGGGCATTCGCTAAGAAACGCTATCCAATGCCTCAGCCTCAGATTGATAAAACAGCAGAGGTGGCAGAATTACAAATTGCGTCGCCTTCGTCTAACACCCTTGAACTTGAAAATAAAAAAACCGAGAAAGACGAATAAAACAGGACCTACGCACTGCAGGGTTTTTGTTGGGGCGTTTCTTCAGGGTTTCAAACCCCGCCTGCAAAGAGGGCTGCGTAAGTCCTATAAAATATAAGTTTCGGGCAGTGCGGTTTTCAACCGTCTGCTCGTGAAGATAGGCTTCAGATGTTTTACCGCATTAGCCTACACAGATAGAATTTATAGAGGTTGGATTTATGGAACTGGATCTCCAATTAACACCCAGGAGCCGAGTTTTACTGGGCATTTTAGGTGCTGTACTTCTGCTGCTAATCGCGGTACGGGGTGTCCCGACCATCTATGGCTTATTTGTAAATCAGGGTGCCAAAGCGAAACAAGAACAGTTGATGAAAACTGAGAATTTGGTCCGCGCTGCAGCGGTACTTAAACCGATTGAACCTGAGATTTACAAAGCCACTGGATTGGCACAAGAAGACCCACCCGCGCAAACAGGTGCTCAGGGTGCAGCGACACTTTTTGACACCGAACTGCCGGAGACCGTTATTCGGGCACGCGTGGATGCGCTCATAAAACGTGCCGGTATCCAACAGAATTACCAACTCCTGACGAAACCCGGCTCCGGAAAACAGACCCAAAAATTAACAATACAAAATCGAGAGAGGCTGGTTCTCTATCTCTATTTTAAGCATATAGAAACAGAAGAAATAGAACTTACGGAGATAGCAGAACAGGAGGCTGAAGCTGAAACATTCGACATGTTGATGGATGCGTGGCTGTCAGAGGATACAGAATCCGAGACTGACGAAAAAATGGACGAAACAGACGAAGCGGTGTCTGATACAGAATCATCTACAGAGGGGTCAGAATCTGAGGCGTGGAGATTCGCCTCGCTCCCAGAGACAATACCTATCCCGCTCCGAGTTCAACTCGCTGCATATCTGAAAAATATGGTGATGCAACAACTTCGTGGCGCGACAGATTTCAGACAAGGCTTCTTTGAAGCCCAAATTCACAAAGTTAAAACTGCGGGTACGCCGGGTATCTTTGGTATCGGTGCTAAACCCGCTACCGTTGAAATCCAGTTACGAAGAAAGAGTGGGCTTCTCGATATTCTGACACAAGCCCAGGATACATACGCTGAGGAAGGCCCCAATACAGGTGAACTTCAAGCGGCATTAGTCAAGTATATTGGAGAGATTCAGTCGCAAACTGCAATCCTTTTGGAGCAGCTTGCGTTGGCACCATCGACTTATGAGACACGGCTTTACACCGTGGAAATGAAATTCAAAACAGATCTTGAAAAACTCGTTAACTTAAACCATCTCATTGAAACAAACGCTAAATGGTTAACCGTCCGCGATTTACGAATTTCTGCTAATAAACAAGCATCGCGTTCCGAATCACAACGCGGTCGGAATCGCGAAGGAGATGCAGGATCAGACTTGAATGTTGAAATCCTTCTCCTCGCTCAAATATTTTAAATTTACCGAGACCCGTGGATCGGTTTCAGGTCTTAAAAAACTGTCTAAATCTTGCTGAGGCTCTATGGCATTCATACCTTAGAAACCTCTGGTGAGGTTTGCAGGAAAATCTGATTAAATCAAAAAGGATCGGATGTTATGCAAGGACGAAGATTTCTATTTATTTCATTGCTATGTTTCGGATTACTTATCACCGGACTTGTCGGGGCACAAGCACAGGACCGAGAAGCCACCATGCGTGTCGCGCAGACCGACGATGAAGGTCGGGCAATCCGTTTCGACTTTAACTTTACCAGTCAAGAACTCAAAGGTGTTCTTGAATGGCTGTCGCGAGAAACAGACCTCACTATCATCGCCAGTGAAGAAGACATTCGGGATAAAAGATTTTCACTCATTAATCTCAGAGATGTGACCATTGAAGAGGTTGTCGAACAAATCAAAACCGTCCTCACGCAATACGATCTGACGCTCATCCAGACCAATAGCACCCTCTTGGTTACAACCTTCTCGCGTGCGATGCGTACAAAAGGTGTCGTCAAAAGCATTACACCGGACCCGGATCTTGTTGATATGACTGATGAGATTCAAACATATATCATTCGATTAACAAACGTCGTTGCCTCAGAACAGGTGGATCGTCTCAAACCGTTACTCAATTCACAGGCGCATATTTTCGCGGACACCGCAACAAATTCGCTTGTAATCACCGATGTCTCCTCCAACATACGCCGAATCGTTACAATTCTACAAGTGGCTGACGAAGGTGAAAGGTTCCCCTTAAAGATTCTCATTGTTCCACTTGCTTATGCAGATGCCAATAGTTTGGCACAAGCCCTCACAAACATTTTACGGGAAGGAGAGGGGCGCGACGAGGGGCAATCTGGAAGTGGTGGCACCCGTATTACTGCGGAAGAAGCGAGAGAGGCAGCAGAACAGATGAAGGCTGATGGCACCGGTTATGAAATCCTTGATGGCACCATCAGAATTATTCCTGAACCCAACTCCAATTCACTTATCCTTAAAGCCTCTGAAGCGAACTTGGTTTTCCTCCAAGAGATTGTCAAGGATCTTGATGTCTCACCGACCTCACAGACGCAGATCCGTACTTTCCGACTCCAATACGCAGCTGCTGAGGATGTCGCAGAAACGCTCCGGGAAGTCCTTACTGGTGAAAGTCAAGACAACCGCCGTAGAATGGACGCTTGGGATCGTGCGAGATTAAGAAACTGGCAACGCGAACAGGGAATGGATCAAGAAGGACTTGTCGGGGTCATTAATGTTTCTCCCAACGCGCGACTCAATATTATCGTTGTTTCCTCGGATCCACGTAATTTTTCTATCATTGAAAAGGTCATCCAAGAACTTGACCAAGCGGAGACCCAAGAAGAAATTAAGCTCTATTTCCTCAAACATGCAGATGCTGAAAGTCTTGTCCCGAGTTTAGAGGATCTTTTTGAAGGCGGAAGTGCTGGCCGCGACAGAGACCGGCCTTGGTGGGATCGCAGGGACCGAGAACGCACTGAAGGTGGTGGTGGATTCGGTGTACAAGGTGAAGTTCACCTTGTCGCTGATGCACGCCTCAACGCCATCCTAATTTCAACAAGTTCACAGAACTTTGAAACGATTAATGGTCTCATCGAAAAACTGGATGTCAACATGCCGGACCAGGAGTGGGGGACCCGCATGTATCATCTCAAGTACGCCGATGCTACAAATGTCGCTGCCGTTATTAATAATACGTATCAAGGCAGTTCTGGAAATAATCGGGATTTTTTCTTCTATCTCCCACAAAGTCAGCGTAATCAGACGCAAGGTTCACTGGCAGGCAATGTCACCGCTGAAGCGTATCCGACGTTGAACGCTGTGATCATCTCAACGGCTACGCAGCGGAATTTTGAACTCATCACACAGTTTATCAACTCTATGGATGTCCCCACCCCCGAAGGGCAAAAAGAGGTAACAAAAACCATTCGGCTTGAGTATGCCCAGGCGACGCAACTTGAGCAAGTGCTTCAACAGGTTTGGGAAGGTGAGGGAGATGGTGGTGGATTCAGTAGTTTTAGATTCTTCGTTATGAATGCCGGTAGACAGCAGCAGCAAGATATTAACTCCTTGCGTGGAAAAGTGACTATCTTCGCGGATGCTGATACCAACACTTTGATTGTAACGACGCGACAGCGTTACCTTCCTGATGTTATAGCACTTATTAAAGAGTTAGATTTTGTGCGAGGACAGGTCTGGATAGATATCCAAATTCTTGAAGTCACGCTTGACGAGACCACCAAACTCGGTATTGAACTCACGGCGCAAGAAAACAAAATTTTCGGTGTATCCCCGGTTCCCGGCAATCCACTTATTGGTAGCCTTGAGGGGCAGCTCGGACTTGAACAAGAAATCTCCGGGTTCAACCTCGGTTTGGCGACCAAGGAGTATATGGCATTGCTGCACACGCTCATGCGTGAAAACAAGGTTCAAACCCTCTCAACACCCTCCCTCTTAACACGAGATTCGCAGAACGCCACGTGGAGTAGCGGTCGCCGCATTCCGTACCTTCAAAGCGTTGATACCACGAGCATCTTGGGAGAGGCAGTCTCACAACCACTCTTTAACTACGATTTTATTGATCCACCGGTGGGCATCAATATTGATCTCACCCCTTACATCGCTAAATCGAAAGCAGGTGAGGACGGTAAGCGCACCATCGGCTTGGACATCGAAAATATCAGTGCCAGCAATTTCATTGAGTTTACTGACTTCAATGCACCTATCACTGATGACAACTCTATTAGCGTCTATATTGATGTGGAAGATGGACAACAGATCGTTGTTGGCGGTATCATCCGTAAGAAACAGAAACAGGTAGAAAACAAACTGCCAATCTTAGGCGACATTCCGTTGATTGGTCGACTCTTCAAAAGTACCGAAACTGCTATGGAAGATACGGAGATTGTGATCATCATTACGCCGCACATCGTTGACATCAAAAATCCGGACGACCTTGAAAAGCTAAAAGAAAAGGCTGATAACTGGCAAAAGAATGGGAGTATTGAGATGGAGACAAAAGAGTAAGTTCTATTCACCGCGTAGAAATCTTGACTAAATATGAATTAAAAATCTTGAAAAGTTTTGGGATATAACGTAAAATAAGATTAGAATTTTACCTATGCGGAGGTAACTGTTATGCGAAAAATTGCTATTTTCTGTGGCCTGATAATTTTCGCCCTGTTATTGTGCCAGATGAGTTATGCCAAACTGCTTGTAGCGGATGATTTTAAAGGTAAACTCAAAGATAAATACTGGAAGGGTCAGAAGGTATCTTGGGATATCAAAAAAGAGCACCTGGAAATCCATCGCCTCGAGGGTGATGGGAACGGTGCTGAGGATTTTGGATACGGGATAATAGAATTTGAAGATTTTGGGCTCCGTTTTGATTTTTATCTTTTCAGTGATCCGCAGCCGAGTAAGATGGAACTCCTTTTCCGGGCAAACGACCTCCATTTCTATCAATTGATTGTTACACCCTCTGATGGATTTGGTCGTCCTAATTCTGCACGTTGGTACAAACGCGAAGGTGAAGATCGCGGGACGTGGAACGAGTATATTGACTTCAGAGACGAATTTCCGATCCCTATTAACACAAAAGTATGGTATACCCTCGCGCTGCTCGGCAATGATAATAATTTTGAACTCTATGTCAAGCAGCAAAACGAACTCTCGTTTCAAAAGGTTTCAGATTTGAACGATCCCAAGAATCTGCATCCGAAGGGAGTTATGGGTTTCCACACGAATCAACTCCAGCATTACTACATCGACAATCTTTTCCTTTACGACAGCCATCGTGAGGTGAGCCTTTCTGTTGAACCTCACGGCAAACTTGCTGTAACGTGGGCAACACTGAAGCAGTAGTGGTTTAAAATGTATTGACTTCAATTTGCTCTTAAGATATACTAATGGTAAACGATAGGCGTTTTGTGCGGTTCAATTCCGCACTACCGTATGCGTAGTGGTGTGCAATAACCAAGCACAAGAGACAAAAACCACGTCTTTGCTACGCAAAAGGTTCATACGCGAGTGAGACGAACCTTAATACTGTGAGGACACTCGGAAATAATAAAGCGTCAGTCTTTTGAGGCTGACTTTGTGGGTTACACCACGTAGCGAAACCCTTTGCTACGTGCAAATCGCCTGTCCCTTCTATGACGTGCATAGACGACCCTGGGGACAGGCAGGTTAGACACGACGGTGTCTATAAAAGGACTTAAGGAATCCCGTTCAAATTTGTATAGACATAGATTTATATAGGTTTGGACTAACAGATATGCACATCATGAAAAAATTCTATTTTAGTATAGCCCTTGTGGCTATTTTCAGTTTTGCGTCCATAGTTTCAGCCAACGATTTGGCTTTTTATTCAGGTCCGACTAACCCTGGTTGGATTTCTGATGCGGCTGTTGCGAAGAATGTCAAAGCGATTAAAGATGATCCGGGCGTCAAATCCCTGTTTGAAAACATCGATGACTTTGGAGACGGCGACGAAGTAGGTGACAATTCCCCGCTCGCTAAGTGGACCAAGGAACATACCGATAACGGGCAACAAGATGTCATTATTCTGGCTTGTGGAACGTGCCCGAGCGGACTTTATGAGTTCCCGAATAAAGATGCAGATGGCTCTAATGTTGAGAACTTTGTTGAAGCCGGTAATATCGTCATTAACGTTGCCGACTGGATTTTCTACATGAGTTACGAGGGCGGTGTCCGCAGCCCGGATAACGGTCCTACCGGTGCTGCCAATGTCTTTGATATTGACGGACTTAGTTTCGATGCTCGCGTGGGTGCTATGAAACCGACAGCTCTTGGCAAAAAAGTTATGCCGTCAATGAAGGCATTTAACTCTGATCGTCCATGGCACGTCGAGCAGTTTGATGGTTCTGATTGGGATCTCGTTATTTTCGGGGAAGCCGACAAAAATAACGCCGACCCAGCCGTTGCTATTAGCAAGTCTCCGGGTAACGATGGAACCGGCATGATCGCCGCGATGTGGCAGGCTGCGAAACCTGAATGGCCCGATAATCCTGATATTCGTGGTATCGGTGTCGCTGAATTCATCAACAACTGGCTCTCAGAGGAAGCTGAATTTAATGTTGAAGCCAAGAACAAGTTAGCGACAACTTGGGGTTCGATCAAGCAGACCCGCTAATTGCACACGTCTTATTGTCAGAATAGCAATCAGTTATCCTGACATCTTTATATAGGGAATTTCCGGTTGCTGTCTCAGACAGTCCAGGAAATTCCCTTTTTATTGTAGTCCCGTAGATACAGCACACTTCAGGAACGAACGCATCTCCGTATCTTTGCTGGTGGGGTTTATCGGATATGTCGGTAAAGTTTAGCGAGTTGCACCGGTGAGAATTTCAGAAAATAGAGAAGTGTGATCAACCAGTTGTTTATTGTGGTGCGGAGGACCCCTTTCTTTTTCCAACGTCGCGCAGAGATATGGATATGAGGGGTAATAAGCGTTGTTTTGCCGAGTCTACGTAACGCTTTTGAAAATTCCATCTCCTCCAGAATCGGGATCTCAGGGAAACCCCCAATTTTCTTGAAATCTGCGCGTGAAAGAAAGATACCACTGTCCCCATAAAATACTTTCAAATATTTCCCACGAATGTTCCCAGCGATCTCAATAGCTCGGTAGAGCCTATTTTCCCCGTCAATCTTCTGTCGAAACCCACCGCCAATGTATCCCGAAGAGAGTGCTGTTTCTACCGCCGCCAATGCACCGGATTCAAGCCAAATGTCGGCGTGTAAGAAGATAAGAATATTGCCCGATGCAGCCGCTGCTCCGGCATTTAACTGCTTAGAACGTCCGCGTTCGGATATAAACACCTTCCCGTACTGCTCCGCAATCTGAATGGAGCCATCGGTACTGCCACCGTCTACAACGATAAGTTCGTGGGGTCCAAGTTCGGAATGAAGTCGGGAAAGGGTCTGCCCCAAAATCTTTGCTTCGTTCAGCACTGGAATAATAATTGATATTCTATCCAATGTCGGCATCGTGAACCTCAGCGCGTGTTCGCGATAACTGATTCAAGGCAAGTATAGGAAAAACGGATGCATAAATCGGATCCGCGTATCCGCCGATAATTTCCCAGTATATCCCGACGCACGCCTCTTGCCATGAACCGTCTTCTCGCTGATGTTCGAGTAGAAACCTTATACCGTTGTGAGCGGCCTGGTTTTCGGCGTTTGCCAGTAGGAGGGCGTAGGTGCTCCATGCTGTTTGCTCGACTGTGCTTTCGGTCGGCGTGCCGAACATATCTTCACCCCAACCCCCATCCGCATTTTGACTGCGTTCTAACCATTCAACCCCGCGATGGACTTCTGCTGTGTCAACTAAACCCACTTTCACCAGTGCCGCAATAGCACAAGCAGTGCCGTACGTATCTTTTGCCAACCAGAGATCTCGCCAATAGCCATCACGATGAATTTGACGGCGGAGCCAATAAATCCCGCGTTGTATTTCGGTTTCGACATCCGGTTTATTCGTAACATCACTCTTACCAAGCGCAAGTAGTGCTTCAATCGCATGTGCGGTGATACTGACGCACCCGACATCGCCTTGTCCGGGTTGATATGTGCTCCAACTCCCGTCGCGTCCCTGTTGCGTCTTTAACCACGTAAACCCGCGAAGGATCGCTGCATCTAAAGTCGATGGGTTAGCGGAACTATCCAGACGGCGTGAACGTATAAGCGCGAGGGTACCGAGTGCTGTATCGTCGGCATCGCTTGGAAGGGTGCTATCACCTAATCCGGAAAATGCCCAACCCCCATCGGCGTTCTGATGTTCGGCAAGCCACAGTGCTGCACGTTTTATCTTATCCGTGAGTTCATCGTTGGAAGACGGGGTCTCCGCATCTACAGGATACACTTCTGTTAGCGTAATGATACTCAACGCGGTATCCCAAACATTGAGGTTTAGTGCCTCTCGGCATCCGCCATCAGGATTGCGAGTTTTCTGGAGCCAAGCGATACCGTCTTCAATGAGCCTAACGATCTCATCGTCCGCTTCCCATTTTTCTTGGAGTTCAATGAGTGCTAAGACAGAAAGTGCCGTGATATAGTTCACCCGAAACCAACTGCCATCGCTGAGCACATGTGCCTTCAACCACGCAAATAGTGATTCAATCATTTCAGGACGTTTTGCGGTGTTCAATTCAATCATAATGAAAACAGGGACAAGCGTATGTTGTTCGGCAATGAACAAGTCGTCAAACATAGATGTATTGAACAGCACGACGGGGGGTAAACGGTGTCTCGGTGGTTTCAAGCGACTGCCAAGTAGCGGTATCTTTGTCAATTGCCTTGCGAATTTCATGAATGGCAAGGCATTTGGTGGCAAGGTCAGCTCGTTCCAGTCAAATTGGTTGAAAGCCGCGTAAGTCAATTTGACTAAAGCAAGATGGGGTGCTGATTTTGGAATGGATGCCAGCAGTTTTTGGAGAGATAGATGGGGTGCTCGTTGGTGGATTTGGTCCAAAATTATGTGAACGAATCGGGTCGCTTCTACGTTTGATATATTTGCCGTGTCTAATCCCCAGCCACCATCTTCGTTCTGGTTTTCAATAAACCATTCAGTCAATGTAGGTTCAGGAGTGTCGCCACGGGCGAGTTGGATCCATGCGTATGCGCAACTCGGAAATGTACTTGAGGAGAGTTGTCCCTCAAAATTCCCGTCTTTGTGCTGTTGTGTGCACAGAAAAGCAGTGCTGCGCCTTAATGCGGATGAGACTTTTTCTTTCATAGTGAGTTTTGGAAATCCGAAAGTGTTCGAGAAAGCGGTTGCTTAACCACTGATACTCCTGTATTTTGATGTATAGTTTAACATACAAAGATTGTTATTGTCAATGTTTAGGTAGTTGACCACAAGTTCCGATATATGCTATAATTGCGGTATATCTGAAGCTAAACATAAGATTCTAAGAGGCAAGGATATGTTCACCACCAATTTTCAGAAACCTGCACACCTAATTTTTTCCGCGCTATTTTTCGGATTAACGAGTCTGGTTGCGGTTTTCGCTGAGGAGAGCGCCACACCTGTAGCATTGGAAAAGATTGTTGTAACGCCGGGTCGTTTTACGATTTATGAGGGGGCATCAGCGAGGATTTCGCTATCTAAGCAGGAGATGGAACGTTTTCCGTTGGTTGACAATGATGTGATGCGCGCGGGACATGTTTTTCCCGGCGTGATCTCAAGCGACTATAGTGCGCGATTCAGTGTGCGAGGCGGTGAGAAGGACGATATTTCAGTTAGATTGGATGGCATGGAACTCTATAATCCATATCACCTACAGGACTTCGGCGGCGCGGTTTCACTTATCGGCTTGGATCTCGTTCAGGACACGCAATTATTGATGGGAGGATTTCCTGCCGCGTATGGGGAGAAAATGTCCGGCGTTTTTGACATCACAACAAGGGCACCGAATACTGAGCAATTCTCCGCAAATTTTGGGATAGATCTGGTAAACGCAACGGCAACTCTGGAGGGACCGTTCACGGAAAAAGGCAGTTGGCTCCTATCTGCACGACGTGGATATATTGATCTCATTCTTGCACTGATTGACCTTGATGAAGACTATAATCCGCAGTACGCCGATGTCTATGGTAAGTTCACATACCAACTGACCCCGTCAGACACACTTACGCTTAATGGGTTATACGGTTGGGACAAGAATCATCAACGTTTGGATGATGTAGACAGTAACTTGGATTCCCTATATAACAATTCAACAGCTTGGGCAAAGTGGCGACATACCTTTAATAATTCACACTGGACAGATGTGTTTGTTTTCGGTGGTATTTCTGATCAAGATAGAATGAGCGGAAGGGCGGACTCTGACAATCGAAATTTCAGGTTTCTCGGCACAAAAACGGAATTCACCGCAAACCTTTTTGATGAACACACCGTTCGTACAGGTGTAACTTGGCGATGGTTGACAGCGCAATATCAATATAACGTCCAAGAACGGCAAGCCGGTATAAATGTATACAAACCGATTCTTGCGGATGTTGACGAGAGTGGCAGCGAGTTCAGCGCGTTCCTACAAGATGAGTGGCAGCTGCACTCGAAACTTGCGCTCAATGTCGGCGGGCGTTACGTCTACCAGCAGTATCGAGAAGAAGGTATCCAACGTTATGAAATTGGACCGCGAGTCGCACTTGCAGTAAAACCGACGAGTAACTTTATCTTACGCGGTGCTTGGGGCATTTACCATCAGCCCGTTAGCCTCATGGGAGTCCCTGTGGAGGACGGTATCGAAACGGTGGGCCGTGCCGAAAGTGCTGTACATTACGTCATTGGTGCTGAATATACGCCTACCGATAGCTTCTTGGTGCGTGTAGAAGGCTATTACAACACATTTGATAATCTTGTCGGACGGTTACGCGAATTCGGACGACAGAACCAAATTTTCGCGCCGCCGCAGTCCGGGGATGCCAGAGGCCTTGATGTGTTCATGACGCACGCTGTTTCAAATCGCTTGTCGTGGACACTCGGTTATGCTTACGGCGTTGCCAAAGAGGTTGCTGGTGGCACAAATATCTTTCGCCAATATGACCGACGGCACTCCTTTGCTATTAGCAGCAGCTATCAATTTGCACCGACTTGGCATCTCTATCTCAGTTGGCGTTTCCATACGGGTGAACCGAGAACACCTCTGATTTACACGGAAGTTCTGCAACCTGATGGGAGTATCCTTTGTGACCGGCAGTTTGGTGCTACCCACTCAGAACGGATGCCCCCTTATCATAGCCTCGATTTTCGCATTACAAAGCAGAGTTCGTATCAGCGATGGGACCTGTCTTGGTATTTCCAAGTTTTAAACTTATATAACCGGAGGAACCTGGATCAATATGCCTTTAGTGAAGTCGAGGGCTGCACTGTTGAAGGAGAGCCCCTGTTACCAATCCTTCCGACCCTCGGAGTGACGCTGCGTTTCTAACGACATGCAGCTCCTTTTCTGCAGGAAATCAAAAGATGTTTAGACATATCAAAAAAATACTAAAAAAGATACGGCAGCGGTATATAAGAAATTTACAGGGACGGAATTTACCGAAGGCTGCCCCAAGTGTATCGGAAGCGATTCTTCCGTTGGACGCGGACACGTACACGATTACACCGAACCAACTCAAAGAGATGATGGACGAAAATAAGCCGTTTGTTTTACTGGATGTGCGAGAGAAATGGGAGTATGAAATGGTTCACCTTGAAGAAGCGATATTGATCCCTTTGGGTGAGTTACCGAAACGGTTTAGAGAAGTTACGCCAGCGGTTGAGATTATCGTGTATTGCCACTGGGGGATGCGAAGTCTTGACGCGGCGTTCCTTTTACAACAACTCGGTTTTAAATCGGTGAAGAGTTTAGTCGGTGGTATTGATCGGTGGGCACAAGAAATTGATACAAGGATCCTTCGGTATTAGTCCAGGGCAGTAATTTCTGTTCTTTAAACCCCCTAAAGAATCAGAATCAACGGTATGAAGCCCGTATGGGCTTCCCCGGGTATGAATGCGAATCAACGGTATGAATGCCTTATGGGCATTCACCGCCCCTTATCAGGGGGACTTTAATGAGAAATATTTCCGGCTACGGTTCAGTTTTGAAATCTTGGCTCTGGAGTTCATATTTCTGCATCCGATGTTGAAGTTTACGGCGCGAAATGCCGAGCAGTTTCGCAGCTTGAATCTGGTTTCCGTTGCTTTTTGTCAACGCACTGCACACATATTCCTTAATAATATCATCAAGCGAAACCCCTTCTTCTGGAATATCGAATTCAACGTCGCTTGTTGGCAGCGATGTATCTACAATCTCCGGCGGTAATTCGTCTTTATCTATCACCTCATTTTCCGAGAGTACAAAGATCCGGCGCAGGTAATTTTCTAATTGCCGAATATTGCCGGGCCATTGATAACGCCGAAGGGCAGACATCGCTTGTGGCGTAACCTGCTTTGGTAAGGCTTCGGTGTATTCGCTGCTGAATTTTTGGATGAGGAAATTCACGAGCAGTGGGATATCCTCTGGATGTTCCCGGAGCGGTGGCACGTGAAGTGGAATCACATTCAGCCGAAAATAGAGATCGTCTCGGAATGTTCCGTCTCGAACTGCCTGAATGAGATCCTTGTTTGTGGCGGCAATTACGCAAACATCAACTTTAATGCTCTGGGTGCCGCCAACTCGGCGTATCTCGCGTTCTTCGAGGACTTGCAAGAGTTTGCTTTGTGTCTGTGTCGGTAGGTCTCCAATCTCATCAAGAAAGAGTATCCCTTCGTTTGCGACTTCAAATAGCCCTTTCTTTTGCTGCGAAGCATCTGTGAACGCTCCCTTTTCGTGCCCAAAGAGCTCACTTTCAATTAAGGTATCAGGAATCGCGCCACAGTTAACAGCGATGAAAGGTTTATCTTTTCTAAGTCCGTGTTCATGGAGTGCGCGTGCAACCAAACTTTTTCCCGATCCTGTTTCCCCAGTGATGAGTACCTGCGTGACACCGCGGTGCAAGATCCGAGCCATCTTTTTGAAAAGTTCCTGCATCTGCTCACTATCACCTACAATTTCATCAATCTGAATTTCAGGGGTAGGATCATCGGTTTCGCTTTCAGGTTCTCCGAGTGCTCCGCGCGTCTGGAGGGCATGCTTTACTTCACGTTTTAGCACATCAATCTGAATCGGTTTTTCGAGGTAGTAGAACGCGCCTTCGTGTGCCACCAGATTGACAGCATCATTCAATTCAGCGTATGCTGTCATAATAAGGACAGGCAGATCAGGGTCGGTACGCTTTATTTCTCGAAGTAGATCCCGACCTTCAAATCGCGAAGACATCCACATGTCGCTAATAACGAGATCAAACATCTGATTCTCTAAGCTTTCGAGTGCGGCGGTACTGTCTTCAACACTTTCAACGGTATATCCCTCACGTTTTAAAATGCGCTGTAAAATCGTCAGTTGCGCTTGATCGTCGTCTACAATCAGTATTGATGCCATCGTCTCGGTTCTCCTTATTTGCCAAAAGTTTATAGAAGTTGACCCTCATTCAGTGGAAAACTGATTTTAAAAGCGGTTCCCATTCCCATTTGACTTCTGACTTCAATCTTGCCTTTATGCGCAGTAATGATCTGGTGTGAAACTGCAAGTCCGAGTCCTATGCCCCCGGTAGCATCTTTCGTCGTAAAATACGCGTCGTAAATCTGTTCCTGAATTTCTTCAGGGATGCCGATGCCGGTGTCTCTGACTTCGATGACTGCCTGCTCCGTTTTTCGATCGACCTCCTCAAGTAAGGTGGTAATGTAGATGCTACCGCCCTTCGGCATAGCTTGGATGCTGTTTTGCACAAAGTTGAAAAGGGTCTGTCGTACTAAAGCTGCATCTAATGGAACATCCGGCAGATTTTCATCATAGTTTTTGATTACCTGTACCTTGGCTTCTTCAGTAATGAGAGCGAATTCCACTAATACCTGATCTACAAGGACATTAAGGTTTACGGGTTCTCTGTTTAATTTTCTGGGTCGATTTAGTGTAAGAAACTCTTCTGAAATTTCTTTCAATTCCTCTATTTTGTTGTCAACGATTTCTAACAGTTCTTTTGCCTCTTCAATATCATCGGAACTCACCTTTGGTTGTGAGAATACGGACTTTAGGTGTTGAGCAGTCATCCCGATGGAATTAAGAGGGTTCCGAATTTCGTGTGCGATCCCTGCGGCGAATTGCCCTAAGGCATCAATCCGTTTTGAGTGTGCGTCTCGCAATTGCCAGAGCATCCGGACGAGATTATGGGTCGCCTTCCCGATTTCATCCGAAGAGTAATCTTGCTCAAGGGAAAGATTGTCGGTTTCCGCGCTCTGAATAATACGCGTCATGCGTTCTAACGGTCTCATAATCAAGTGATTCGTTGTTAGATCAATCAGAATTACGAGGAGGGCACCAACAATCACGATGAGTATCGCGTGCATAAGCAAAGCGGATCGGATTGATTTGTCAATATCCGGCACATTAAAAAGCACTTGAATATATCCGACCTGTGTTTTTTGGACAAATAACGTATCGTTCTCCTTCCATAAGGTATAGAGGTTCACGCGTTCCTTATCCGTGATCCGCCATCGCTGTCCTTTTTCCTGGACTGTTACGATGGCATCCATGACATAGATATTTTGTGCGACAAGGATTTTCCAGAGCGGAAAAGGAATGCTACCATTGTTTAAAGTGGTTTCGTAATCAACATCAGGCGGTTCTATTTGTTTAGGCGTTGCCAAGGAAACAAGATATTTAATAACAATAGCAGTTGCATTCTGCCCTTCAACTGTGTCTACTGTTGCCCCTTTCGTCTCAATTTGCACCAGATCTGATGCATCGAGATTAATGTTAGCCGTATCTTCTCGGGGCAACAGGCTGGAGCGGATACGCGTATCATCCAAGGAAACATGAATATCTAACACATCTTGCATATCAGGGCGCTCTCTCTTGAGTTCATCAAGCACCCGATCAAGTTGGACGGCATCAAATACTTTTGACGTTTCGAGTTCAGTCACGACAGCATGGAGTATGGTGTTTTCAGCCATTTTTTTCAGTTCAGCCCCTCGCTCAGCCCCCAAAGCGTGGAGGGCATTCATCTCGCGCCGCACTCGGAGACTATCAAAAAAGTAAAACGCCACGAGGATTGCTATGACAGAAAGGTTGATAACAAGGGAATACTTCCATTGGAGTCGCATTTTAACTCATAACCCGTTGCACTGCCTTCTTCCACTGCGCGAGTTTCAGATTCCGTTGGTTTGTGTCAATCTGTGGTGAAAAGACGCGAGCTGCAGAAACTTCGTCTACAGATGTGGCTGCAGATCGATATGCTTCCAGTTCAGCAATGTCATTCCAGATTCCGGTTGTCATACCTGCGAGGTATGCTGCACCGAGTCCGGTGGACTCAATTTGTGCGGGACGTTCTACATCTATCCCCAGAATATCGGCTTGGAACTGCATGAGAAAGTCATTAGTGGTTGCGCCGCCGTCAACACGCAAACGCTCAATTGCTATCTCTGCATCTGTTAACATTGCAGTGACGACATCAGCAGATTGATAAGCGATTGACTCCAAGGTCGCACGGACAATCTGTGCGCGGGTACTCCCTCGGGTCAATCCGAGGATAGCACCGCGCGCCTCTGCATCCCAATAAGGTGCACCAAGTCCAGTAAACGCAGGCACAACCATAACGCCCCCTGCGTCTGGGATACTGGCGGCGATTTCTTGGGTTTCCATAGCCGTCTCAATAATCTGAACACCGTCTCGTAGCCATTGGACAGCAGCACCCCCAACAAAGACGCTGCCTTCCAACGCGTAAACAGGGTTTTCGTCTAAACTACAAGCAAGTGTTGTCAGAAGGCCTGTCTCGGTCTCTATTTTTTCTTTACCCGTATTTAGCATGAGGAAACAACCTGTCCCGTAGGTATTTTTCGCCATGCCGGGTTTGGTGCACAATTGCCCAAAAAGGGCGGCTTGCTGGTCACCTGCGATACCAGCGATTGGTATTCCATCGAGGCAAATATTTTTGCCAAAAGTTTCGAGCCAAAAATTGCGGTAGAAACTCGCTGTCCCGAAGTTGTTCGCTGACGGGCAGACTTCAGGCAATATAGCCCTTGGAACGTTGAAGGTTTCCAAAAGCGTATCGTCCCATGAGAGGGTGTTGATATTAAAGAGCAGCGTGCGCGATGCGTTTGTATAGTCGGTTTTATGTACAGCACCATCGGTTAATTTCCACAGGAGCCACGTATCTACAGTTCCAAAGGCGAGTTCGCCGCGTTCGGCTTGTTCCCGTGCCCCGCTAACGTTATCCAAGATCCACGCCACCTTTGTCGCGGAAAAGTAGGCATCTAAAACAAGACCTGTCTTTGTCTTTACCTCTTTGGCAACTCCCTGCTTCTCAAGCGCAGTACACATATCTGCTGTACGCCGACACTGCCATACAATTGCCGGGTAGATCGGTTCTCCTGTTTGTCGATCCCAGATGAGCGTTGTTTCGCGTTGATTGGTGATTCCGAGTGCTATAATGTTTGGTGCTTTATCTCCAAAAAGTGCGTCTATTGCTTGTAATGTAGCGTTCCAAATCTCATCTGGATCGTGTTCTACCCACCCTGGATGTGGGTAATATTGTGTGAATTCTTGGTATCCCCGCGCAACGATGTTGCCTTGTAGGTCAACGAGAAGCGTGGTAGTCCCTGTTGTCCCTTGGTCAATCGCGAGAATACAAGCGGTATTCGACATACTGTGGATACGACTCCTATTCGTTTTATTTAAGGATAACACGGATTAAAAAAAAATATCAATTGAAAATCAGGGCTTCGCTAACGAAAAGATTTGAAATTGTTATCAATTCAGGTTGACATCAGATGCATCAAGCTGCTATAATATGCTATTATCTCTTGACAGTATTGAACAATGTTAATTACATAGAGCCGTTTCCGTTTTCCTTAGAGTATACTAACAAATTTGCCACCATGTAATTAGAGAATTAAGGCTCGTAGATCACAGTTATTGAGCGAAATCTGAGATTTGAAAAAGGCTACAGGTCAAAAAACTGGATGGCTCTATATCTCAATGAATGTACAATTGAGCAGGACTTACGCATTTTCCATGATAACGGCCCCATGACGCACTGCAGGGTTTTTGCTTGGGTATTTCTTCAGGGTTTCAAACCCCGCCTGCAATAAGGGTTGCGTAAGTCCTATTGAGATTATTATCGCGAACATGAAACAGGTTTCTGATAGTTCAGAGAGGAGTGACGTTGTGAAAAAGGTTTGGCTTTGCGCGTTGATAGTGTTTTGCTTGGCTACATATCACAGCCATGCGCAAATTAAGTGGGACGCTGAGAAGTTTATGTCGTTGTCCGATGTGGAACCGGGTATGACCGGAAAAGGCTACACGGTATTTTCAGGAATAACGGTGGAACCCTTTGATTTTGAAGTTGTGAGTATTGAATACAACTATTACCCGGGCTGGCACGTGATATGGTGTGAAGGCCTCAGCGACAATTTTAAACGTACCGGTCCTGCAGGTGGTATGAGTGGTAGCCCGATATATATTGATGGACGGCTCATAGGTGCCCTTTCGCTTGGGTTTATTAATCAGCGTGCCCATTCCAATCTTTTTGGTGTTACACCCATTGAATTGATGGTTAAAGTGGCACAACGTGGGATGGAGCCTAATTTAGCCTACCAAGGTACCCAACTGTTTAATCTTGGCACTGCAGCTGCATCGCAGGAATCTGGTTTGGATATGGGACCGTCTCTACTTCGGGATGGTAAAGTCGCAGAGATCCCTCGCAATTTTGATCAAGTATGGTTTGACAGCATTTCCAATACACCTTCCCGCACGAGAGCTGCACAGTTGTCTATACCTATGGCGCACCCGCCCCTGAGTCCTGAACTCATGAAGTTTGTCAAGCCGATTTTTGACAAATACAATTATACACCGGTTCAGGCTGCAGGTGGAGGCGGTCGTATTAAAAAATCACCCATTGAGGAGGGACAAATCATCGGGACGGAAGCCGTACGTGGTGATGTCTCGCTTTTTGGCTATGGGACTATTACTTATGTCGATGGGAATGAGTTAGTCGCTTATGGACATCCTGCCGGTGCAGCGGAAGGCCACGTCAACCTGCCCCTTTCTGGCGGCTATGTCCATTTTATTTATCCGAGCCGTTCCCGTTCCTCCAAAATCGCGGCACCGACACAACCGATCGGTACCTTAGTCCAAAACCGAGAGCCTGCAATCGCCGGTCTTATTGGAAAGCACCCCAGTTATATTCCAGTCAATGTCAGTGTCCAAACGACGAATGGAAAACAGCACGCAAGGTCCTATGAAGTGATAAGGGATCGTGGAATATCGGGCATCTATGTCGGAATAGGAACCTCCCTCATCCTTGACGCGCTTGAGTTCTATTTCCACGACCACACGGTTAATATGAACGCCACTGTCACCTTGAAAGAGCATCCGGATCTAAAAACCCAAGAATTGCGGTATAAAAACGTCTTTTCCTCCGGCGGCTCACCAGCGTTTGGTATTATGCAAACGTTAGCTTTCCCCATGTCAATGTTGGATAATAACCCTTACACACGGGTACAGGTCGAAGGTGTCGAGCTTGACATAAAAGTTGAAGATAAACGGCGAACAGCAAGGGTTCAAAGCTTACGCGTAGATAAACTCCGGTATCGTCCGGGTGATACTGTTGCCGTAGAAGTAACTTTGCAGCCCTACCTTGAAGCCCCTATAGTCCAGACGGCAACGATTACGATTCCGAATGATGCCCCAGATGGTCTTGTTATGCTCCTCGCTTCCAACGGAGGTTTTTACGAATCTTGGCAGCGTTCGCGTGCGCCTTTCAATTTTCGATACAAAGACATCAACCAGTTAGTAGAACTCTTGAAACGCGGGGAAAACAATTCCGACCTTATTCTTGCACTGTCTGTGCCGCAACCGGGGCTCACCGTTCAGGGTCAAGAGTTCTCAAATTTGCCACCCTCAGTCATGTCTGTGATGAATACTGCCAAACAGGTGGTCGGTAATACGGGATACACTTCAGGAACAGCCTTACACGTTGACAAGATGTCCACAGATTATGTTGTCTCCGGTAGTGGGATTATTCGTTTTGTTGTTGATAGGGATGCCGAGTAGCAAATAAACCGCGCCTTACAATAACCGGATGGGATAGCGTCCGTAGATCCAATCCTGTATCCGGGTGAATGCTAAATCAAAACTCATAAATTTGGCGACTTGCACGTAATTTTAAGTTCCGCCTAAACAACCCTATAGGAGGGTATTTTCAATGCGCCGTGTCATCTCCTTTTGGAGTTTAATTTTAACCATCCTTATTTTCGCGGGTGTCGCATCTGCAGTAAAAACTTCGTTGTGGGAACAGCAACATCATGCGGATTTCGAGTCTGGTAAGCCTAAAAACCTTTCACTGACAAGCACTGGAGACGTTATGTTGTCTCTAAAAATTGATGACTTCACGAAAATGAAGGAGACGCAAGTCTGGGCACTTGCTGAGGATTCAGCAGGCAACCTCTATGCCGGTACCGGCAACGAAGGTAAAATCTACAAAATTAGTGCCGGTGCTGATACTGCTGAACTTTACTATAATTCACCTGAAGTCACGATTTACAGTCTTGCGATCGGCCCCGACGATGCCCTCTACGCAGGTACAGGCCCTGACGGATTGATTTACAAAATCACAGATGCGACGACACCGCCTACGACACTTCTCAATGAAGGCGACAAATATGTCTGGGCATTGCAATTTGACGATGCCGGTAATCTGTATGCGGCAACTGGCACTGATGGAAAAATCTACAAGATCACACCAGAAGGTGAATCCAGTGTTCTTTTTGATGCCGAAGAAAAAAATATTATGACGCTCCTTCTGCACGAAAATAATTTCTATGCGGGAAGCGGCGACAACGGTATTATCTACCATATTATGGACGATGGCACTGCAAAGGTTATTTATCAAGCGAAAGAAAAAGAAATCCGTGCCCTTAAAATGGATAGTGAAGGTAATCTATACACTGCAGCTGTTACATCTCAACCCGCCGAACCTTCAAGAGGTCGGCGCGGCGCGAGCAACGGACCGCCTACACCGAGTGGTCCCCCGCCCCCCGGTGGTGGCCCGCCTCAAGAAAATAAATCCAATATCTACAAAATTCGACCAGATGGAACGGCTGTGTCAATTTGGAATTCGCCGGAACCTCTTATTTTGGCAATCGTGCTGGAAAGCGAATCCCAAATTCTTGTGGGTACCGGAAATGAAGGAAAAATCTATCAGGTTAATCCGATGACTGGCGACTCTACTGCAATTGGAAAATGCTCAGCCGATCAGATCGTCGCGATACATCAACAAGAGGTAGATGGGAAAACCAAAACCCTCTTGGCAACCGGAAATCCGGGGAAACTCTTTACGCTTACAACCGACTACGTGGAAGACGGGACGCTTGAATCGAAGGTTCACGACGCAAAAAGTCTGTCCCGCTGGGGAAAACTTTCTTGGGAAGGTGAGATGGAAGAAGGCACCGCAATCGCGTTCTCAACGCGGACTGGTAATACGAAAAAGCCTGATGACACTTGGAATGACTGGTCGGAAGAACTTACGATCGCGGAAGGTTCCCAAGTACCGAATGGAGAGGCACAATATATCCAGTGGCGTGCTAAGTTCACAACCAGCGATACAGCAAAAACACCTGTCCTGAAAAAGGTCACCCTCGCTTCTGTGCAGGCTAATGTTGAACCTCGTTTTACGAGTATTAATGTAGATGATGGAAGTAGCAGTGGCAATCAAGAAACACGGCGGCGTTCTGGTGGGAACTTACCACCTCCAGGCGCGCGCGGCGGAAGTGGCGGTGGATCCAGTAGTGGAAGCGACGCGCCCTCTAAAACATGGAAGGTTAGTTGGGAGGTTGAAGACGCGAACGCCGATACACTTCAGTACACGCTCTACTATAAAGCGATTTCTGAAGAAAATTGGCGGCTCCTGAAGAAAGAGCTAACCAAAGCCGAATTTGAGTGGGATATCACGACTGTCGCAGATGGACGCTATCAGGTGAAAGTTGTCGCGACTGACAAACTAAGCAATCCAGTCGGTTGGGCAAAATCTGCGGATAAGATGAGTATGCCGTTCGATGTAGATAATACGCAACCGGCTGTCGGCGACATTCAAGTCACGCCTAATGGTAATGGCACTTACAAAATCGCTTGTGAAGTTACGGATATGGCGACACCTATCCAGAAAGCCGTCTATAAAATTGACAACGATGAGAACTGGAAGGCTATCTTCCCCGATGACGGTATCTTCGATTCCAAAAAAGAGCAACTCTTATTAGAAACCGATGAGTTGCCCGAAGGTGCTCACTCTATTACTATTCGAGTAACAGATAGGGCACAGAATACGGCAACCGGTGGCGTAGGTTTCTAAGTCAGTCCAGTTAAATTAGAGGGCGGGTTCAAAGACCCGTCCTCTTTTTTGTTACGTTCTCAATTGATGTATAAACGATGTCCAACAGGGTGTCTAACTCTGAAATCGTGATTTGCAAGGGCGGCATCAGCACAAGAGTATTCACGAGCGGTCGAAGTATTGCTCCATGTGCGAGCGCCTCTTTACAGACCCGGATCCCTACCTTTTCTTGAAACGGGTAGGGTGTGTTTGTGTGCGGGTTTTTCATGAGTTCCACACCAGCGGCGAGGCCACACATCCGCACATCGCCAACGTGGGGCAGGGCAGAAAAATCCTGAAGCCGGTTCCTGAAATGATCGATAGTAGGTTGAAGTCGAGAAAGGAGGTTCTCACGCTCGAAGATAGCGATATTTTCTAATGCCACAGCACATGCTAACGGATTTCCTGTAAACGTATGACCGTGGAAGAAAGTTTTGAGGTCTCTGTATTCACCGAGGAAGGCGTTGTAGATGTCGTCAGTCGTTAACGTTGCCGCAAGTGGCAGATAGCCGGCTGCGAGTCCCTTTGCCGTGCATAAAATATCGGGTGTAACGTCCTCGTGCTCACATGCCCACATTTTGCCGGTGCGCCCAAATCCAGTCATAACTTCATCGGCGATGAGAAGCGTATCCCACTGTTTTGCAAGCGTGCTAAGTTCCTTGAGAAACCCCTTTGGCGCGACAAGCATCCCGCCCGCGCCTTGGATTAAGGGTTCTAAAATAATACCAGCAATCTGCCCAGCATTTTCAGCGAGTGCGGCTTCTACGGCGTTAAGCCAATGGATTATCGTTGAAGCGTTGTTTCCAGATGTGTCAGCCCGATGCGAGGCATGATAAGTTTCAGCAGTAGATACACGCACGCCCTTGAAAAGGAGGGAACCGAAGGTGGTGTGAAAACTATCAATACCCCCGACACTCATAGCACCTATCGTGTCTCCGTGGTATGCCTTATCGAAATGAATAAATAGTTTTCGTTGCGATTCTGCTTTGTGTTGCCAGTACTGATACGCCATCTTCAAGGCGATTTCGACAGCGGTTGAACCGTTATCGGAGTAAAACACCTTGTTCAGTCCGGCTGGCGTAATTTCTACCAGTTTTTGTGCAAGTTGAATCGCAGGAATGTTGCTGTAGCCAAGGAGCGTCGTGTGTGCGATTTTATCGAGCTGCGTCTTAAGCGCTGTGTTCAGCTGCGGGTGATTGTGTCCGTGGACATTCGTCCACATAGAGGCGGTTCCGTCAAGATACCGATTGCCGTCGGTAGCAATGAGGTAGCATCCCTCACCGCGTTCAATAATGACAGGGTCTTCCGCCAACCAATCCTGCATTTGCGTGAATGGATGCCAGAGGTAACGCTTATCCCAAGCGACAAGCGTCTCGTTATCCAACATGAGACTTACCCGCTATTATTGTAAAGACGATGTTTTTGAGTATCCACTCGACCTTGGACATAGCGAACCGTTGAAACCTATCCCTTGAGTTTTGCGTAGTGAACGGTCGGTTCCAAGATAAGTTTTTCGTATGTCCCTGTCTTCGGTACGATAATTTCAAGGACCCTGTTCCGATAAGTTGTATGGAAATCCTCAGGTTGTGCTTGAATAGGGAAAATACTTGTAAAGCCGTTAGGGAAGGAACTCGTACGTCCGACGACCTGTTCAAACCGTGGGTCTTCCATCTGTCCAGTCTTAGGGTTCACAGGAAGCTGCGTCTGAACTGTCACGGTGGTTTCAGGTGCAGATGTAGCGTCTATAGAATACGGGGAACTTAAACAGACCTCATAGTCATAGTGCGGCATTCTATCGGGCAGATCATAGGTTTCTTTGGCAGCAGAATTCGGCACCCATCGTGGGAACTCAATCTCAATACGGTAGTGGTCTGCCATTTCTGAGACCTGATTGACCATTCCGTAGCGCCGGTACCGCTCCTTTATGTCATCGGAATAAATTGCGCCATCCGTTTCTACGGATCCAGGCATTGTTGTCCGATGTGCTGCAGGCGTAACAACAAGGGCAGAACGTAAGCCGATGAGCAGCGGCGTTGCTACAAGCGAGGCAAACCAACCGTAGAATGCTGCTCCGTAACGCGGTTGCTCGGTTGTTGAACCAAATTCGTCTTTAAACCGGTAAATACCTTCGGTTATCGCGATGACTATCCCGAGGAAAATCATCAAGTTGCCTCTACTTGAAAAAAGGTCGGGAGATTGTCCTGGGAACCCGATAAAGAAAAGGATGAGCGGATAGAGCGTTAGGTTGATTAGGCTGTTGATGCCTGTAGATACGGCGGCACTAAAGACACGCGTGTTTCCTGCCATCTCTTCAAGCCGTGTTTTAAAATTCGCTGAGAACGCGCCCAGGATGGGTTGCCCAAGCATCACTAATAAGTTGTAAGGTGTCCGTAGTCTTGAGTCTGGCGCGTCTGGTATCTGTACAAATTCTTCCGGAATCCCTTGTTGTTTTCCTTGTTTGGTTTTTCCTGCTGCGTCTGTGCCATCGTCCGCAGCCTCAGGTTTAACAAAAGTCTCAAAAAACTTGCTGTTTATTTCAATATACGATTCCCATTCACTTGGAACGTCACTTTGCATAAAGATCGCTTCAACCGGACACGCAGGTACGCAGGCTGCGCAGTCAATACAGACATCTGGGTCAATGTAAAGCTGCTTTTCGCCTTCGGTGGTATGTATGCAGTCCACTGGACAGACCTCAACGCATGCGGTGTCCATTACATCAACACACGGTTCACAAATTATATAAGCCATTTTCCCCTCCTTTTTGTAGATCGTTCACTGTTAAGTATACCACAATTTTGTGTTGATGGCAAGCAATATTTCTATTTCCCGATTTGACAAATCAGGTAATCAGGCATATAATAACGTGGTGATCAATGGATGTAAGGAAGGTCAAATGTTTAAAGAACCCGAAGATTTTATCGTTGAAGAACTACCACTGTATGAACCCTCTGGAACAGGGACGCATACCTATTTTGCTATTCGGAAACGGAATCTTAGCACGTTGGAGGCTATTAACCGAATTGCACGGGAACTACAAGTGTCAACACGCGATTTCGGGTATGCGGGATTAAAGGATAAGCATGCGGTTACAACGCAGACCTTGTCTGTCGAGGGTGTAACACCGGAACGGGTTTTGGAGATTGAACAACCGGATATTGACGTTTTATGGGCAGAAAGGCATGCGCATAAATTGCGGGTGGGACACCTTCGTGGCAACCGTTTTGAATTAACGCTACATGATATACCTCATGACAGATTGTCTTTGGTTAAAACGGTGATGGCGCGGTTGGTAACTGAAGGTGTACCGAATCGGTTTGGTACGCAACGGTTCGGGAAAAAAAATGATTCACATCTGATCGGAAAAGCGCTCCTGAAAGCAGAATGGGAAACCGTCCTGAATTGTATGCTCACAGCGGACGCACTGCAAGCAGACGCTGTCGCGCGGCGTATGCAACGAGAATTAGCGCGGAAGCCTGCCGAGAGGGTGATAACCTCCATTCCGCATCGGTTACGTAAGTTATATCTGTCAGCGTATCAAGCGCACCTCTTCAACCGCACCTTGGCGCAGCGGGAACCTCATTTAGGTAAACTTATTGCGGGCGACATTGCCGTGAAACACAGCAACGGGGCACCCTTTCATGTTCCGAACCCAACGATCGAACAACGGCGTGCAGATACGTTCGAGATTAGTCCTTCGGGACCAATCTTCGGGTACAAGATGCGAATACCGACAGGTGATGCGCTGACTTTAGAGACATCGCTTCTCGCAAATGAAGGTATGCGTTTTGAACAGTTCCGTAAAGTCGTGGGCATTCGGTTACCTGGAACGCGTCGCCCCTTGCGGATGCCGATACAACTGCATGAAGTATCTGCTACTGACAGTGATTTGGGGGTGCGTTTGCGTTTTACGCTTCCTGCGGGTGGATATGCGACAGTGGTAGTAGAAGAACTCTTAGCAGGAATGGAATTTTCTCACAGGATTAACTTTTAGATTTTATAGGACTTACGCATTTTTCTATCATAATCTACATATTATGCCCTGCAGGCGGGGTTTCAAACCCCGCCTGCAAGGGTGCTGCGTAAGTCCTATTTTATTTCAGATACTATTCCGATGCGGGAATTAATTTTATACTATAGCCCCTAATTACTTGCACACTCGATGGACGTAGACGTAGGGACTGGGTAACCCAGCCCCTACAAGTGTGTAAGTAATTTCAAAATCGACTATAATGGTTTTAGTCTTCTTGCGTTACTTGTCTGGATTTTCGGAATCTGTAAAATGTCCAAGCCCCAGAGGCAAGTAACACAACTAATAGCACAACAAGGCCGATATTGAAGAGATAGCGATTCCGATTGAGGTGTAACAACCGCTGGTTAGCCAATTGGGCGGCAGGTGTCCCCTTTTGTGCCTTTGTTTTTACCTCTTCCCAATACTTTTTTGCGAGAGCAACCTGACCGAGCTGTTCCGCCAGTTTCGCTGTAACTACCAGATAAGTAACATCCTGAACATTTTGTCTCTCTAAGGCATCGGCAAACGAACTAAGGAGTAAAACTGTCAGATCTTGCGACATTTTCGGGAAATCGGTCGTGTTCTCAATTCCGTTCTGGAAAGCGGTGACAGCCCCTTGGTGGTTATTTCGGTCAAACTCAATTTGCGACACCTCAAACCATGTCCGTTTAATGAGTTGAATCGGTTGTGCTATATCACTATAACCGTCAAAGGCGAAGGTTTCCGAACCGTAATTCAGGTCTCCCTGTTTCGCGTAGAGTGTATAGGTTTCACCGAGTGTCAATGCATTCGTATCTTTCCACTCATCAAAGCGAAAAATCCCATTTGCCCCCACAGTCTGCTGGTGCGCTGTTCCATCAATCCAAACGATAGTACCGGCAGCCGATTCATCAGAAACCGCTGTAATAGTGCCATGAACAGCAATAGGATCAAGTACCCAACTCAAGTAAACAGACTCGCCGAGTGTCAATTGCAGATCAACGGTCTTGGATGCGGGGATGATGTACCCGGTTTTCTTCACAGATATTATGGAGGTGCCTTGTTGGAGGTTCTCAGTGACCAGTTTCGGAGTGTTTCCGACTTCTGCATCGTTAATAGAAATTTGCGCGCCTTCGGGAAGTGTTGTGATCTTAAGGGCTGAACTGAGTTTCAGCAGCGCTGCTTCGACATCGCCAGTTGGGGCAAGAATCCCGTCGACAAAATTGGGATTTGTTCGTAACAGTTCATAGGTTTCGAGAATACTTAGCTGCCGATTATCGTCTGAATCGGTTGTATCTGCAGAGAGTGCAGCGTGGAGTTCCTTGAGGAGTGCTGTGGTATCCGCTTTTTCTGCTGATTGAATTACATTCAGTGCAGCAGTGCCGAGCGTCTCTCGGTTGGCATAGTAAGCACTTAAGTTTGTATCCTCTGTATAACCATCGACAATAACAAAGGTGCGTTGTCTTTCAGTTTTTCTAAACCATTCATTGAGGGTGGCATCTCGAATCCCATCTTCATCTTCCTGCGTCAACAGGTGCATCGTGGGTATACCTCTCGGTTTGGTGACCATCCCATGATATAAAAAGATTAGAGTGTCTTGTGCCTGCGTTTGCGCACCAATTTCTTGGAGTACCGCTTGGATTTCTTCGGTTGTTGCGCGCTCGCTTTGAAGGTGATAGATTTGTGCACTGGGTACTTCTCCACGCGATGTTAGGAGTTCGGTGAGCGAATTCAGTAGTTCATGTGCCCGATCATCCGGCGTTGCGTCTATAAGCAACCAATACGTACCAGAATCCTCTGAGAATGCTGGTGACGAGGCGGTAATAATAGACACCATACAGATAAAAATGAATGTGAAAATGGAATTTCGCTGTGACATGTTGCTATCCACGACCTATTTTTCAAAACATTTTAACAGAGCAGTTTAGCATAAAATCCAAATATTTGCAAGAAAATGAACCAGTTTAAGGGTCAAAATGTCTAAACTTTTAACGAAGAATAGCGTCAAAATACATAAATAAGGTATTTTGGTGTTGCTTGCAAATTAAACTTGATCGTAAAAAAATTGGGCGAATGTCTCCGATTTGAAAGGTTCTTAGAAGTCGGATAGCACCAGACGAAATTAGAGAGAGTCATAGACTTTCATAATAACTTATATAATAACGCGGTTTTGGTGAAGTTTATAATTTCCCAAAACTGACTGTCAGAACGTGTTGAACCGGCACAAGGTGTACATGCTGGAAAACATCTGTAAGCGTCGGAATGGACAAGGAGATCTTAATGATTGATGGGAAAATAAAGTTAACTGTTTTATCGAGACTCACGACTTCGTCAAAGGCACGGCATAAAGAGTTCCAAAACGTGCTTTTAAAAACCGTTCTTATTCTTCAGTTTGCAGTAGTTTTTTGTATCGGAGCACAAGAACCTGCTGTCGAAGTTGACTTATCACAACCTTTAACCCTTGAACAGTGTATCCAGATAGGTTTAGAAAAATCAACAAGCATGCGAAATGCGCGCTTGAATCTCGCGATGCAAGAACTACGGGTCAAAAATGCGCGCGCCCGGTATTTTCCAGAAATTTTTTCAAACGGCAGTTACGATTTTTCTGACCGTGTTGAATTCGGTTTTGAACCTGAAAACTACAATTTGGGGCTACGCGGGCAGTATACAATTTGGGACAACGGGCAGCGCGAGGGAAGTTTCGCGCAAGCGAAAGAGAGCCTGAGTGCTACTGTCAGCCGAAATCAGCGGACCACACAAGACTTAATCCTTGACATCACAGTCGCGTACTACGATGTGTTGAAAAGGCAGGAACTCGTCAAAGTCAGTGAACAAATTCTTTCAAGATCACAAGAAAACACACAGCGGACAAGGGATTACGTAGACGCGGGTACCCTTATCCCCGCTGACGTGGCGACAGCCGAGCTCCGCGAGGCAAACGATCAGTTATCACTGCTGAACAACAGTAACTCACTTCAAATAGCACACGCGACGCTGCCGCGGCTCCTCGGCTTGGACCCTGGCATCTTACTTACGGTTTCTATCGATGAATCCTATCAATTGTATCAGGAACGCGGAACAATTGAACGCATAGAGATGTCGGTTGAAGAAGCTATCCAGATAGCGCTTAACAGTCGTCCAGAGTTTCAAGAGCGACAAGCCCAAATAAAATCACAAGAATGGAGTTTAACCTTGGCGAGGTTACAGCGCTGGCCCCGTCTGAACGCAGATGTTGATTACAACGTCAACCTTGATGACTACCTCCGTGAGCGTGAGAATTTCTCTGATTTCCGAACCTGGAGTGCCGGCGTATCGCTGAATTTCACGCTTTTTGATGGTGGTGTCTTAGCAAATCGTGTGAAAGAACTGAAAATGCAGTTAGAACAGACCCGTGAAAATGCGAGTGACTTAGAACGAAGCGTCGCCCTCGCTGTTCGGCAAAACTATCTAAATCTTAAACGAAGTGAAGCCGCCGTTGACATTTCTAAAAAACAGGTTATCAACGCCCAGCTGAGTTTAGATGTCATTCAAGGACGCTTTGATGTCGGTAAAGCGATTTTGCTTGAATTGCTTGATGCCCAAACGAGTTATGCGCAAGCCTTGACGAATGAAGTCAATGCGTTCTACGACTACAAAATTGCGCAAACCCGTCTGCAAGATGCAATGGGAGTTTTACAATAGCATGAAGAATCGAAAGAAATGGATTATCATCGGGGTAGTTGCCGTAGTTGTTATTGCTGCGGGGGCAATCGGCGCTACCCGTATGAATTTCGGTTTCGGTCAAGATAAGAAGGAAACGGAGGCCAAACAGGAAGTCGTCCGCAGGGGTGAATTCGTTGTGCGTGTACGTGAGTCTGGTAATCTCAGATCTTTTATAGAGGTAGATGTTCGCTCAAACGTGGAAGGTGAGATCGTTGAAATTCTCGTTGATGAGGGAGCAAAAGTTGAGATGGATCAACCGCTGCTTCGCATTGATGATGAACAAATTCTGGAGCAAAAGAAGCAGGCAGAGGCGAATCTTGAGGCGCGTAAGGCGGAACTTGAGCGTGCTCAACTTCGTATCACAATTACCGAGAAACAGCAAGAAAGCAGTCTCGCACAGTCACAAAATTCTGTCATTAAGGCACAAGCGACCTTGGATTCGTTTGTCGCCAACACACAGCAACGGATAACTGAGGCTGAAACACTGGTTGCAACGACACAAAACTCCCTTGATCAAGACAATATCGCCTTGAAGCAAGCAGAAATTGCATTAGGGCAAGCAAAACTGACCCTTGAACGCTCACAAGCAAATGTTGAATCAGCAAAAATCTCCTTTGAAACAGCAGAAGCGGAGCATAAACGCAACAAAGAACTGCATGCTAAAGATCTCATCTCAGAGAAAGCATTGGAAGATTCTCAGCGACAACTTATAGTTGCTCAGTCGCAGTACAATTCCGCCCAGAAAGAGGTTGAATCACAAAAAGAGACGATAAAATCTCAAGATGAGAACCTCAATGCGCGGAAAACAGCGATCGAAAGCCGGAAATCGACACTGGAACTCAATAAAAAGAATGTTGAGACGCTTAAAAATTCGCTCAAAGCGCAGCGGAAGCAGTACGATGCGGAACTTGAGGACGCACAAACCCGACTCCTGCAGATACAAGAGACAACAGAAGAAGAAAAGGAATTAACAATACACTCAAGGGTGGGGGCAGAGGCGAGTCTTCTCCAAGCACAAAGCCAACTCGACTCTCAAAAAGAGCGCTACGATTGGACAACCGTTAGAGCACCGATGGCGGGGACAATTACGCAGCTTATTGTGGAAGAGGGTGAGATTATCACTTCGGGGCGTTCAGCGTTTTCACGTGGCGAAGCGATCATGCGTATCGCTGACCTTGATCAGATGATTGTCAGAACCCAAATCAACCAAGTGGAAATCGGGAAAATAAAAGAAGGGCAACGTGCCGAAATCACTGTTGATAGTTACCCAGGGCGCGTCTTTCCGGGGAAGGTGAGCGAGATTTCACCGAGCGCGACGCGGCGCGGTCCCCAAAATCAGAGTTCCGTCATCACATTTGAGGTAGACGTAGAGGTCATCGGTTCACCCGCTGAATTACTGCCCGGTATGTCAGCAGATGTCGATATTATTGTGTTTGAAGAATCGGATGTTCTTCAACTACCGATCCCATCTGTGCTAAGTCCGGAAATTTTCACGGTAAAAGCGAACATTAATTCGACAGACCTTGGGCAATTCCAGGAAGGCCAACAGATCAAAATTCGGAATCTGATTGGAAAGGAATTCGCTGGACAGGTCGGTAAAATCGACTCGGAAAAGGCACGTGGTAACCTCGAAATTTTGCTTGAAGGCGATCAGAAAGGGCTACGTAAAGGTCCAATAGAGATTAGCCTTGTTATCTCTGAGCAAAACGTACTCTCCGATATAGAAGCAGAAGTTAGTAGTGAACGACAATACTTTGTCAAATTAGATACAGGTGAACCGAGCAAAAACAAACAAGAAAAAGGCGTTAAAACCCATATTACAATCGGACAGCGCAACAACACGCACTTTCAAATTACAGGTGGTTTGAAGGAAGGTGATCGTGTGTTTGTGCCTTCTATGCAGGAATTAACGAAGGGACAAAAATCAGACGAGAACAAAGACGAATAAAGCGTGCTGCTTGTTGGCATAGGTGTACTAATTTTTACGTTCATCAACTTAAGGTTGAGGAGGAAATGCTGTGTTAATAGATGTAAGGGATTTGACGAAAGTCTACCAGATGGGAGATGTGCAGGTACATGCGTTGCGGGGTGTGAGCTTCTCCATAACAGAGGGTGAGTTCATCGCGATTATGGGCCCGTCCGGATCTGGTAAATCCACTATGATGGATATCCTCGGGTGTCTCGCAACCCCCACATCGGGCGAGTACTTTCTTGAGGGTGAAGAGGTAGGTCAACTTTCCGACAATCGTCTCGCGGACATTCGGAATAAGAAGATCGGGTTCGTGTTTCAATCGTTCAACCTCTTGCCGCGTACGAGCGCGCTTAACAACGTTGAGTTGCCACTGATTTACGCCGGTTTAGGTAGAAAAGAGCGAAAACGCCGTGCTTTTGAGGCACTGGAAGCCGTCGGTTTAGCAGATCGGGTTGATCACAAGTCAACCGAATTGTCTGGTGGTCAAATTCAGCGTGTTGCGATTGCGCGTGCGTTAGTTAATAGTCCTTCTATGATTTTTGCCGATGAACCGACCGGAAACTTAGATACGCGTTCCGGTGAGGAGATTATGGCGATTTTCAACCGGTTGAATGATGAGGGCAATACGATCATCATGGTGACGCACGAACCGGAAGTCGCTGAACATGCGAAACGGGTGCTTCACATTCGCGACGGTTTAATTGAACGGGATGTCAGACAGAATGGGCATGAAGAAGCCGCCGCCGATTAATTAAAGAGGAATATAAATGCGAAGCGTTTCCCTTTTTGCTTGCGTCGTTTTCTGTCTCACAACCTACCATGTTCAAGCGCAGATTGCGTGGGATGCCGAGAAATTCATGCCGCTGTCTGAAGTGCAACCCGGTATGAAAGGTAAAGGTTACACCGTATTCTCTGGAACAACGGTTGAGGAATTCGATTTTGAAGTCGTGAGCGTTTACTACAACCGTTTTCCGGGTTTGCATATCGTATGGGCAAAAGGACTTAGCGATAACTTTAAAAAAACGGGCTCTGCCGGTGGGATGAGTGGAAGTCCAACGTATATTAATGGTAGGCTCATGGGTGCCCTCTCGCGAAGTTATCGAAATCAGCGTGAGCATGCAAACTTGTTCGGTATAACTCCTATTGAGTTTATGGTAAAGGTTACCGAATACGGAATGCAACCGAATTTAAGTTATCACGGTACGCGACTGTTTAACCTTGATACCCAAACAGTGGCAACGGACATCAAGACGCTCTCTACTCTCTTTCCTAATAACAACAATATATATCCACAGCAGCCTATTGATAGTTTTCAATCGGATGGTCTGTCAGAACGACTAAAAGTACCGGTTGCCATGTCTGGAATTAATTCTGAGGCTATACGGTTCTACAAACCACTGTTTGACCAATTCAACCTGATGCCGCTTGAGGCACCTGGTGGTGGAAGTCCGATTAAAAAATCACCGGTTGAGCAAGGGCAAATAGTGGGCATCGCGTACGCTCGGGGTGATTATACCGCTTTTGGCTATGGGACGATTACCTATATTGATGGTGATCAGCTCCTCGCCTACGGACACTCAAGAAATGGAGAGGGTAATATCAATCTGCCGATCTCTGGCGGTTATGTCCACTTTATCATGCCGGGTCGCTACAGGTCCTCCAAAGTAGCCTCTGCAACCCAAATCATTGGTACCTTAGTGCAAGATCGGCAAGCAGCTATTGCTGGCATCACCGGTTCGCATCCGCCATACATTCCTGTAACCCTTAATATGGAAACCAGCGATGGCGTGCGCCATCAGAAGTCTTATGAGGTCATTCGACATCGTAGTTTTACGCCACTCTATATTGAGACAGGGGCGGGGTCCCTCGTCCGAGCGTTAGAATTTGCTGTAGCGGACTATACGCTAACGATCGACGCGACGATCACTTTGAAAGAACAACCGGGACTCTTATCTCGTGAAATCAATTATAAAAACGTTTATTCTGGCAGTTCACCTACGTATGGTGTCACGAATGTCCTCAGACCCCCGCTTTTACAATTGAGCAATAATTCCTATACCCCGGTTGAATTTGAAGAGGTGGCACTTAATCTGAAATTAGAGGATAAACGGCGAATTGCCTTGATTGAGGGACTTTGGATTGATAAACAACGCTATCGTCCCGGCGAAACGGTTGAAGTGGTGTTAACTTTGCGACCCCATCTTGAGAATCCAATAACACAAATTGGTACAATTACGATTCCGAGCGATGCACCTGACGGGTTGATTACGCTTTTGGCAATGAACGCAACAACTGATCAACAATGGCAGCGTTCACGTGCACCGTTTAACTTTCGCCCGAAAAACATCAATCAGCTTGTTAAGATTTTGCAGCAGCGTGAAAGTAATACAGATATTATTTTTGAACTTTCCCTGAATCAACCTGGATTGACGGTTCAAGGTGAGGAATTCTCTGATCTTCCAAGTTCCGTGACGTCTGTGATGAACTCAGCGAAGCAGGTAGGTGCAAGTGGATACACACGGCGGACTACATTGCATCGCGATAGGGTATCAACAAATTACGTTATCTTTGGTAGCGGTGTCCTTGAACTTGTCGTAGATAGGAATGCGGACTAAAACTGTTACGCCATTTTCGATGTGTTCCCCTACAAACGTTTTTATTGGATAGATCACACCACAGAATTAAAGTAGTCTGACACAGTTATGCACCATGTCGAAATTACGACCCCGTCCCGTTTACACTTCTCGCTGCTTGATTTGAACGGCGCATTGGGACGAATTGATGGGGGATTCGGTCTCACGATTTCGGAACCCAATTTCCAAATCATCGCTGAACGGGCAAAGCGCATTGATGTTGCCGATTCTGTATACCGTGAGCGAGCGATTACTGTTCTTCAGCGATTGCGACGTGCCTATCCATTTCCCGGACTTAAGTTAACATTTGAATCTGAAATCCCGATGCATTGCGGATTCGGGTCAGGGACACAACTTTCGCTCGGTATTGCTCAGGCTGTCAATGTGTTATATCGGCTTGGGCTAAGTGTGCGTGAGTTAGCACAGGTTGTCGGGCGTGGGGGCACTTCAGGTATTGGGATCGCGGCGTTTGAAACGGGCGGGTTTATCGTAGATGGTGGACATCGCTACCCTGAACAGAAGGCTTCCTTCCTTCCTTCGTCTGCTGTTGGCGATATTCCACCACCACCCATCTTACTGCGTTATTCATTTCCGGAATTACCGCTGTTGATTGTGATGCCAAATTGTTCAAGAATTTATGGCAATGCGGAGGTCGAACTTTTTCGTACCCTGTGTCCACAGCCAGAATGGGTTGCCCAGAAACTTTCGCACCTTCTACTGCTCCAAATACTTCCTGCCCTTATTGAAGGGGATATGAAAAATTTTGGTGAAGCCTTGAATGATATTCAGACGTTTGGATGGAAACGCGTAGAAATTGATGCACAGGGCTCTGAACTTCAATTGACGCTTGACTATTTGCGCGACAGTGAAGCATTCGGAGCAGGCGTTAGTAGTTGGGGACCAGCGATCTGTGTGATAGCCGAAGATGTTAATCGGCTAAAAGAGGAAACCGAAACGTTCCTGCAAACATTGCCAAACGGTGGGAACTGTTTTATTACACAGGCGAATAACCTGGGTGCGAACGTTGTTTCAAGTTAAAATAAAAATGGACGGATCGTTCGATCCGCCCTTCTGTTTTACCCTTTGCTTGGGGAATAATACGGATTATCCCCAGCCGCATGATCTGTCGTATCAATTACATGTTTGATTTCGGGAAAGACTTCCTGAATCATTGCTTCGATGCCGTGTTTAAGAGTGGCACTCGCCATGCCACATCCTTGACAACCACCGCCCATGTGAATGTAGATAGAATCCTCTTCAACATTCAGCAGTTCTATCTGTCCACCGTGTGCGGCGACTGCCGGATTAATCCGTTCATCAATGAGTTCCTGAATCTGTTGTGCCTTTGGATTGTCCCACGCTGGCGTGTTCGGGTTCTCGATATTGAACCCGCTGGCATTTAGGTCGTCAACATAGTCAATCACAGCACCTTTGAGATTCGGGGCACTTTCGGCATCGACAAGTATATTAAAATCCTCACATTCAACAACAATATCCCCCGCTTGTGCTTCGGTCGCCAAACCGAGGCTATATTGGAACGCGGTAGCAGTTTTGCCTTGGATACTAATGCGGAGCCCTTCGACTTCGACCTCTTCGGCTTGTATGACCGCATGAATTTTCTCCTGTGCGGCCTCTGTTACTGCGAGCAACGGAATTTCATTTCCAGAAAACTTTTTTAATAAATTTTTCATAGTTGTTTTCCGTGAGTAGTGTTTACGCGGCTGTTTTTCCTACCCAAGCCTGATCCGGCTGGAATTCTCCCATTTCATCATACAGGACGCGCAACCGTTTAATTGCCTCTATCTCAAGTTGTCGGACCCGTTCTCGGGTGACTTCCAAGGCTTCACCGATTTCGCGTAACGTTTTACGTTCTCCATCTTCGAGTCCAAAACGCATTTTCAGTACTTTCTGTTCTCGATCCGGTAATCTGTCAAGAAATTGGGCGATCAAGTCTTTGTTGATCATTTCTGCGATAGGTCCTTCTTCTCCACTATTCGCGGGATCCTCAATCAAATCACCTAACGTTGCGGCAGCGCGTTCGTCACTGAGTTGTAAATCCATTGAAATAGCATCGGCGTTGAAGTTCAAAATTTCTTCAACCTGCACGAGTGACAGGTCTAAGGCTTCAGCGATTTCTTCGCGACGTGGTTCGCGTTGCAATTCTTGACACAGTGTTGCATAGACAGCGTCAAATTTATTCATCTTCGCGACGACGTAGGAGGGTAATCGAATTGAACGAGAAAAATTGTCAAGCGTACGCATAATAGCCTGTTTGATCCACCAGATAGCGTAGGTGCTGAATTTAAAACCCTTCCGATAATCAAACTTGCTTGCAGCTTTAATCAATCCGATGTTGCCTTCTTGAATCAGATCTTCGAGGGGGACGTTGTGCCCTTGGTACCTAACAGCGATAGAAATAACGAGTCGTAGGTTCGCCTGAACGAGTTCATCTCTGGATCTTCGTGCTTCCGCCTCCGCGATTTCAATCCGTCTTACCAGACTTTTCTTTTCCTCGTCCGGTAACGTGTCAGCTTGCACTAAAATGCTCAATAGTTCATCTACTAATGCTTTTCGTGCGTCATCTCCACCCGGTTCAATCCGTTCTGCCAGTTCCCTTATTACCTCATTGGATAATAGGTTATTTTGTCCTAATCCTTCCAATAATCTATCGAGTGCTTCTCGTGGTTCGTCTTCACTGGTCCCTATCTGTACCACCAGTTCCGCTTTCGTCTCGGGCGATAATAAATCGTTTTTCACCAGTACTTGTAGTAGTTCGTCCAGTGGCTTTGCCTCAGCGGCTTCAATCCGTTTCGCCAAGTCAACTTCTTCTTCGCGCGTTAACAAGCGATGACCTGCTACGCTTCGGAGCCAACTTGTTAAAGCACTCTGATCGCTTCCTTTGTAACAACTCTCTGGTGGTTCTGTTTCGTCCGCGGGATATGTTGTATCCATATAGGGATCAACACTCTCAATATTTGCTGTTTCACCGAAAAACTCGGCTTCCATTGTTCTCCTCTCCTTCTGTGGAATAAATAAAATAATACAAACGTTAATGATACATTATGTTAAAACGTTTTGTCAAGTAAAATGTTTAAAAAAAACACAAATTTAGCCTAAAAACCGATATGATTAAGACATTTTAGCATAATTTTTGTATAAAAACAACACAAAAATGTAGGCACACCGTTATTTTCTTCAAGGATGCCCACGCAACAATCGTCTTTCTTGGAAAAGATAATAGTAATTTTGAGAAAGTTAATGGAGTATTGACTGAGACGACCTGAAACATGTAACCGCGGTTATGTCGCATGTCCAATCAGTAGAACTGCTGCTGGCAATGAAGTGGCTTCTGCTTTCTCAAATGCGCCGCTGATGCACGGAATATCGCTATCTGTTTCTAACATCTCATAAGGTAAATCCCACGCGTTCAGTGTCGGTTCGAGGAAACTGGCTACGGAATCGACCCATCGCCCATCCGCATCTCGGTTGTGATATCCGCGGTACCCAATGAATACGACCACAGGCACCCGCATGTTGATCACGGTGCCACGGATGGCATCGCCCGATTCCAGCAAACCGGTATTTTGGATGATTATCACCGGTTTTTTACCGCCGACATACAACCCAGATGCGAGGGCAAACGCTTCACCTTCGCGGGTTACCGTGATAACTTCAATCTCTGGTTCTGCCCGCAAAAGTTCGTAAATTCGCGCGCTGCCGTTATCTGGAACACCTACGGCGTGCGTGATTCCCTGCTTTTTTAATTCATTTACAATCTTTTCTGCTGATGCCAATGTGCGCTCCTACTTCTTTTACAGTCGTCAGTTGCCAGTTTGCTTCGCAGTGAGAATACGGATTTTTTTCAAAAAAATCCTTCCAGTTTTCAGTTAAAAAAAAGACTTGATGAATCAGGTCTCTCTCTTAACTGGTAACTGATAACTGGTAACTATTTTATTGTCTACCTTCAACCAACGCATCAACGACTGTCGGATCGGCAAGGGTCGAGGTGTCCCCAAGATCAGAAATATCGCCTTCCGCGATTTTGCGGAGAATGCGTCGCATAATCTTACCGGATCTCGTCTTCGGTAGTGCTGGCGTAAATTGAATCTTATCAGGGGTAGCGATAGGACCGATATGTTGTCTGACTGCTTGTTTGATGCCTGTTTCTACTGCATCAGATGCTGATTCGCCTGTCATAAGCGTAACATAGGCATAGATACCTTGACCCTTAATGTCGTGTGGGTAGCCGACGACGGCTGCTTCCGCGACTGCATCGTGTTGCCCGATCGCGCCTTCGACCTCGGCGGTGCCTAATCGGTGCCCTGAGACATTCAGCACATCGTCCACGCGTCCCGTAATCCAATAGTAACCGTCTTCATCGCGTAGCACCCCATCGCCTGTCATGTAATAACCGGGAAATCGGCGGAAATAGGTATCTAAAAATCGCTCGTGATCGCCATAGACGGTTCGCATAATGCCGGGCCATGCCGTTTTAATGCAGAGGTACCCCGTTGCGGGGTTACCTTCCACTTCATTCCCTTCCTCATCTAATATCACCGGCTCAATGCCAAAGAATGGGAACGTCGCAGACCCCGGTTTCAGCGGTGTCGCAGCGGGCAGCGGTGTCATCAGAATACCACCGGTTTCAGTCTGCCACCATGTATCCACAATCGGGCACCGTTTTTCACCGACGATATTGTAATACCACAGCCATTCGGGTTCTTTAATGGGTTCACCTACCGTGCCGAGTAACCTGAGCGTGGATTTATCATATTTTTCGACCCATGTATCGCCTTCTTTCATCAAGGCACGTAAAGCTGTCGGAGCGGTGTAGAAGATATTGATGCGATGCTTTTCAACGACTTGCCAAAAACGTCCGAAGTCTGGGTAGTTCGGCACGCCTTCAAACATAATGCTAATCGCACGATTTGCGAGCGGACCGTAGATAATATAAGAATGCCCCGTAATCCAGCCGATGTCAGCGGTGCACCAGTAGACATCGCCTTCATGGTAGTCAAAGACCTGTTGGTGTGTGTAAGAGGTATAAACGAGATAACCGCCTGTCGTATGCAAGACCCCCTTCGGTTTTCCTGTTGAGCCGGAGGTGTACAAAATAAAGAGCGGATCTTCGGCGTTCATCACTGTCGGTTCACATTCCGCGTCGGCATCCGCCATCGCTTCATGCCACCAGATATCGCGCGATGCGTCAAAATCAACTGTATCTCCTGTGCGTTCCACAACAACGACCTTTTCAATAGATGGACATTCCGATACGGCTGCGTCTGCGTTTGCCTTCATCGGTATATCGCTACGGGGACCCCGCATTGCGGTGTCTTGCGTTATAAGCATTTTACACGCCGAGTCGTTAATCCTGTCTCGAAGAGATTCCGCTGAAAACGCACCGAAGACGATAGAATGGACAGCACCAATCCTTGCACACGCCAGCATCGCAATCGCCAGTTCTGGTACCATCTGTAGATAGATACAGACGCGGTCGCCTTTTTCGATGCCTTGTGCTTTCAGGACATTGGCAAACTTTTTGACTTCAGCGAGGAGTTCACTGAAGGTGAACGTCTTATCTTCGGATGGATCGTTTCCCTCCCAGATAATAGCAGTTGCATCACCGTGTCCTGCTTCCACATGTCGGTCGAGACAGTTATAGCAAGCATTCAGCGTGCCGCCTTCAAACCATTTAATATCGCCGTTAACGAAGTCATAATCGCGAACCGTATCCCATTTCTGATACCATGTCAACCGTTCCGCAACTGTTGCCCAGAACGCTTCTGGGTCTTGAATCGATTCGGCATATTGCGCTTGATATGCTTCTAAACTGTCAACGTGTGCATCACCGATCGGATAAGCAGTTTCCATCGGTGGAAAAATATTATTAGCCATTTTATATTTTGATCTCCTCTACAAATCAATCTCCAGTTCTCAAAATGCCTTTACAAGTTGTATAGGACATATTTTATTGGAAAACGGTGTATATGTCAACTGCAATTATCTGAGCAATTCCGAAATTGCAAATATACCTTGCGTTTTTAATAGAAAATGAAATATAATTATCAATCAAGGAGACACAGCGATGAGAGAAATGGGAAACTGGCGCGAGTATCAAATTAGAAGACTTGCTAATGATCAGGAGGGAGCGATTGACTATCTCCAACTGACATTGGATGAATACCAAGCTGATGGCGACCTGCCTTTCTTCCTGAAGGAGCTTCGGTTCTTTATAGAATCACAAGGGGGAGTTGTTGAACTTTGCAAACGAACTGGTATGGATACCGAAACACTTTCAGACATGTTCTCTAATGAGGATGCTACACAATTATTAGATACGTTCAGTTCTCTGTTGAACGCGCTTAAGCATCGTCTGGTGATTGAAGGTGCACACGCTAAGCATCCGTCACCTGTGAAACAGATGCCAAATTGAGACGAGGATATCTCTAGAAGAGGTAGCGAGCCTCCTCTGATGATAAAATTCCATATTCTTTACATTTATCGATTACCACTTTCCTATTTTTACAGTTTTCTAAAATATCATAATTTTCCTTCAAATCTCGAATCTTGTTAATAGAAATGCTTTTCTGATTGAGTGCTTCAATGAGAATAGTTGGAACAAAATAGAGCTCAAACGCATTATCGCCTGCTGGATGGACTCCAATGACAACATCTGAGGTTACAGTGGACTGTGTATAAGTCTTAACGTCCGATTTGTACTCCCTGTCAACTCCACCTCTACCTCCACCAGTAAAGGATACTGATTGTTTTGCTGTTTTGACTTGCGCGCGAATGATGTCCTCACTATCATCTGCTTTCTTAAGGACAATGATGATGTCATAAGGTGATAAAGGTAGATCAACCAATGAAACGTTCTGGTATCTTTTCATTAAAATCCCAGCAGCGATATGCTCATGAGCAAATCCATCAACCGATGCCTGCCTGCCTCTTTCTTCTATGTTAACCATGCTTCTGCCTCTTTTTCAGGACTAAGATCCAATCGGTATTGATGCGTTCCCCCCTGGGAACCTTAATAAAATGTTTGATGATCTCTGAACCAAAGTAGGTTTCAATCTCGAATCCAATATCTTCGGCGATTGGCATGAGATATTTCCAATTCTCGAATAACTGCCCTCGGATACGGTTATTACCTACGACAACAATGTATCTACCACCGTCGCGCAGGACTTTGTAGACTTCAATAAGGTTTTTTCGCATATCATCAAGATATTTAAAGGCAATATACGCACGCCTTGGATCAATTTCAAAAATGTTCGCCATTACCTTATCTGCCTCTGGCACGCCTATTTCGTGTCGAACTTTATAATGGCTGGCTGAAACGCTTTCTGTCCCGACGTTTTGTTTTTTCAGAGCGGTTAACGAGTCTTGTGCAAAGCCTAACCAATACATCTCCAATTGATGGGTTCTCGGATAGTCAACAGCATTGACATAGGGTGGTGAGGTTACCGCTAAATCAAAGTAATTTGCCTCGTATTTGATATTCCTTGCATCCATGTCCTCTGGGAAATCGGTGGTTATGTCCGATGGATAGTTTTGAGAGAATGCTGTCATCTTGGGCACCTTGACGGAAAGTGCTTTCAGGAATCGGTTGAGGGCATCAGAGGGCCGAACCAATTTGTTTAATTTTTTCCGAATCACTGTGCGAGTACAGTTGTCGTCGGCGTTGGAGACAGCACGGATGATAGATGAAAGACAGACCTTGAAGAAATCCTTAATCGCGTCAGGGGTATCAAGTGCGTGGATCCGCTGTTTTAAATAGGTTAACTCTAAGAGAATTTCTTTGTTGAACCAGTTGTCTCTGTAAGGAAAATCAGGTAAATCAGATTCAGTGACGAGTGAAGGGCGATATTCAAGAACCGCCTCCAGCAGCACTTTTTGCGCCAATTTGAGTTCTTTTTCTACCAAAGGCGTTACTTTCACTTTTGAAATAAAACGCGAAAATGGATCAACATCAATTCCGACAGAGTTACGTCTTGAAAGGAGTGCCTCAACATTTGTCGTACCGCTACCTGCAAATGGATCGAGGATCCAGTCGTTTTCTCGAGAATAGCGTTTGATGAGCCAACGCGGCAACTCTGGGAAAAATTTGGCGGGGTACTTGTGCAAACCATGCGTTAGAAAACTCTGATCGTGACTAATAAATAAAAACCTGTCGCCATTCTTCGCTGGCAGGTCAATAGGAATGTTTCCATCTATGCGAACAATACTTTCGCCAAAGTCATTTACAATTTTCGTAATATTTTCCATGTTTTCTCGCTCTGAATCAACCCATGATGTGGCGTGCTGTAACTTTATCAAGCAAGCAGCGCATTCGGCTGGACCTCCACTTCTTCTATGTCTTCAAGTGCGACTTCACTCCATTCATCCCAAAGTTTTTCTCGCTCTGCCTCAGATAATTCAAGGTATTGCCCAAGCGTAAAGCCGTCTAAGAAAGGTTCATCGGAAGATAACGGTTGGCTATCAAGTTCTGCCAAAAGCTCCTGTTTGAGTTGCACGACGGCTTGCGCGGCACCGTCAAGCAATTTTTTTTGCTTGATTGCATCAGTGGCCAACTCCGGTACCATTGCTAACAATTGTTGCCGATCTTGCGGGCGCATCCGTTTAATCACGGCAGCAACTTGTTCAAGACTAACCGGTAAAGTGAATATGTTTGCTGGCATGATCTCCTCCTATCAGTATTTGCCAATGTTTTCCATGTTTTCGTGTGGCGGGATCTTCAGTTTTTTCCCAGTGAAAATACAATAGGCTAAGGCTGGATGATCTGTTTCCCTTCAAGTTCTTATATTCTCTGGCGGAGTGCATAGGTTTCCCCTATTTTATACGAAATTATAGCACAATTGCCGAGCGTCCGCAACGCAAATTTTAGCGTGGAAGCGTCACAGCCACCACATCCATCGTCATCGCGACGAGCCAGTGCATGACAGCACCATAGATAAATGAACGCGTTTCCAACGCTAATACACCGAGCAATACCCCCGCAATAATTGAACCGAGTGCCTCTGGTAACGGCTTTGAGTAGTGCAGAACAGCAAATGGGATCGTCTGGATCAAGATACTGTAGTTCCCGAATTTCCGTTCCAATCCGAATAGCATAAACCCGCGGAAAAAGAATTCCCACGAAAACATGTAGACCCCGTACGCCAGTTGATAGAGTAAAAATGTCTGCCAACTGCTTGCGACGACCTTACACAGAGGATATTTTGCTACGAAAGGTGGATACACGATAACAGCAAGGACGACTACGGGAATCATCAGAATCCATGCGATCCCTGTCACGCTCCATCCGAGTTTCTGGTTTCCGAGTTGGATTCCGTAATCGCTCAGTTTTTCCCGTGTTCCGAATTTCGCAACGAGCATCGGGATCAGTAGCAATGTGATTGCCGTCGTCAAAAACCAGTAATAATAGGGGTAGCTTTCTGCGAGCGGTCCGGTTCCGAAGTATTCTGCGAAGTGGCGGTTGAAAAAACTCCGTCGGGTGTAGAATCTATGCAGTGTTAGAATCAGCGCGGAAGCAAGTAAGATGACAGTCGCCTGTCGTTCCCAACCGCGTAGATACTTTTCTTTTAATGTTTGGATGTGGAAAATCATCTTGAATTCCAGTCGGTTTTACGGTATTATACCGTGACCAACAGAAATTTACAATTAATGGACGGTGGCATGTGCCTATCCAGTTTTCTGTGTTCCCCAAAGAACTATGGAGGTATAAGATGGCGTGTCGAATATTTGTTACTATTTTTATATGTCTTGTCTCTGGCGTTTTAGCGTTTGGAGAAGCCGAAAACCCTCTTGAAAAAGCTGAAACTTTAATGGCGGACGGAAAATTTTACGAGGCACTTTTCGCTTTAGAACCGCTGTTAACAACAGACGAAAAGAGCGAAGATCAGGAAGAAACACTCTGGCTTGCCAATGGACTTTGCAAGACTTGGGTTGCCAGTAAGGATTTTCACGAAAGGTGGAAAAAAGACAAGCAGACGAGAAATGAATCTGACTGGATTATGGAGTGGAGTAAGGTTATTACACTAAACCAGTGGGGCGCGCGGATTGAATACGCACACTTTGCTGCAGCCGCCTCGTATCAATATGGCTTCCTAAAACGGCTTGTTACACTATATCCAGATAGTAGTTGGCGACCGGCTGCCGAATACTATCTCATTGAAGATGGAAACAATGAGCGTGAATCTATTGTCAAATCTCTCAACGCCCACTACGACTACGTCAAAAAATATGCCAAGAGCGGTCTGACAGAGGTCTATATGGCTTACCTCCATATTGCACATGTCAATGATAATCTCTGGCAAGTTTTGAAAGCATCAGATGGACGGTCTAACGACGGGTTCACCAGTGGTGATGCAGAAACGGACAAAGCGAATGCCGCGAAACACAAAGCAGAAGCACTCAAATATTACGCGAAATTCATTGTAGGTGTCGGGGGATATAGTTATGGTTACGGGTTTTCCGATGAACATCGGGAAACCCTCAAAAGGTTTGAGGATCTCAAACAGGACAAAGAGTGGAACAATTGGTATATTTTTCTTGATTAGCGGAATTGTAACGTGTAACGCGAAAGAGGCAGCTCCAATATGCTAAATCTTGAGCAGGTCAAGCGCATTTTAATCATTAGACTCGCGCCACTTGGAGAAACAGTCTTAACAACACCCGTCATCGGTGCCTTACGTCAGCACTTTCGAGAGGCACATATCGCTTACATGGTAGCACCGACACGAGAGGATTTGGTGTCCGCAAACCCGCATTTAAATGAGGTAATTACTTATCAGGCTTCTCTGCCGAAACTTATCTACCAAATCGCTCGGCGAAAATTCCAGATGGCGGTTATATTACAACCGACGTTCCGCTTGGTGCTTCATGCTTTTCTTGCTCGGATTCCGTTTCGTATCGGTTTTGAAACAAACACCGGTGGGAAGAAATTATTGAGTCTCGCAGTGGCAAATAACACCGCACAGCATGAAACACAACGCTATCTTGACGTTGTTCGTGCACTAGACATTGAAGTCGTAGATGATGAACCGGAGGTGTTTGTTGATGATGTGGGCGGGGCTTGGGTGAACAATTTCTTTGAAAACCAGAATCTTGATGACAGCAAACCCATCATCGGCCTCAATCCAGGAGCCGCTACGACTTACCGTCGCTGGCACGCAGCAAATTTTGCTGTTGTCGGTGACCGACTTCACGAAGCCTACGGTGCACACATTGTCATCACAACCGGACCGCGGGAGGGTGCGTTGGCGGATCAAGTAGCGGCACAGATGTCGCATTCACCTATTATTGTTAATCAGACAACACCGATGCAACTTGCAGCACTTTTGAAACGGTGTAATCTCTATATCAGTAATGATACGGGACCGATGCACCTCAGTACTGCGGTGAAAACGCCTACAGTTGCTTTGTTTGGCGCGTCAAATCTCATCCAGTGGGCACCGCCGTGGAACAGACACGCAGTGGTCGCCCGCGAAGCGTGTGAATTTATGAAAACACTCTCGTCCAAAGAATGGGATGCACATCAGGAACACGCCCGTGAAAATCTTGAAGCAATCACTCCAGATATGGTTATGACGACAGTGGAGAAACTCGCATGGTAAATTCTGAACGCAACCAAGCAGCACAACGTATCAAGAATTGTCTAACCGACATTCGTGGTAGGATGTATCGGCAGGTACTCTTACAGAAAATCGCAGCTGCGTTTTTCTCTGGTCTTGTTCTGCTTGCCGTGCTGTTCCTTCTGAACCGAGTGATTCTCCTACCGATGCAGATGCTAAACATCAGTTGGATCGTCATAGCCGTCGCTGTGATTATAGGTATATGTCTTAGTGTCAGGCACCGGAAAGATTTGCTATCTGTGGCGCGTGCTATTGACGAAAAAGCAGGGCTTCGCGAGCGTCTCGGCACAGCGTTTGGGTTGATGCAAACCGATCCCCAAGGCGAGTTCGCACAACTCCAAATCCGAGATGCTGCAGAGACTGTGGCAACCTTAGAGATCGCGAAGGTAAGTCCATATCGTGTACCGACCTTTCTGAAACTATTTCCAATCCCGTTGTTGTTGATTGGGCTTTCTTTCGCTATTCCGCGCTTCTATGAAGTACCGCAACCACTCACGGATCTACAGCAGGAAGTTTTAGATAAAGCTGCTCAGCGTCTTGATGGAAAACAGGTCAAGAATTCAACCCTACAACAGCAAATCACAGATACTGTGAATCGGTTGAAAACAGCAAAAAATCTTGATACGGCACAAAGACATCTCAGCAACCTAAAAAAAGAGGTTCGTAAACAGCAGTCAGAACAGCGTGCTATCACCGAAGCTACAGCAGCAAGTCAAAATTTTCAGGGCATGGATGCGAACCAGCTCGCTGCGGAACTGAAAACCATCGCTGAACAGGCTGAAATACCGCCAGAACTCCAAGCGGAACTTACGCGTCTTTTTGAACGTTTGGCACAAGGGCTACCAAAAGGCGCGCTCGGTGATTCGCTGAATCAGGTTCAGGGTCAGCCTGTCACATCGGAAACCTTGCAGGACATCATTGCCGCGCTTGAGGAAATAGAAAAGTCAACCGACCTGACGCAACTGGAGGCACAACTCACGGCAAGCCAGAAGGAATTAGCATTAGCAACTATTGAAATGGAATCCTCAGGCGGCGGAATTGCGAATAGCGATGGGGCACCTGGGCAAGACACCGGGGACGACGAGGTGAAAGGAACTCGCGAAGGCACATCGAATCCCGATCCACAGTCAGAATCACAGACAAGTGATACAGGCAAAACAGAAAACGAAACGGACGGTGAAGATCCTACATCGCCACTCACGGGTGAGGCAACACCAATCTTACAGACGAATGGGGAAGCGTTGACGCTTACGACAGAGATCTCAGGGACTGCGGAAGGTTTCTCTGAAGTCTTTACAGGTGAGGTTAGCGACGATGCTCCTGCCTATTTACCCTTCAGTGAGGTGGTCCTGAACACGTCGCGTGCCTATGCTGAAGCAGTAGAAAATAACCGTATTCCTGTTCGATATCGGGCGCAGATCAAGGCTTATTTAGAGGCGATTTCAGAAAAAAATGAGAAATAGTATCATTAAAATTCTTATTGCTGTCGGCAGTGTTGCTGTAGTTTATCTTATATTGCGACACTACGGCATAACAGACGAGATTCGGTTGGAAAATGTGCCGAAAATCAAAACGTGGGTGACAAGTTTTGGAAGGATAGCCCCGTTGATCTATATCGGACTCTACCTTGTGTCTACTGTCTTCTTTCTACCCGGTACCCCGGTAACCGTATTAGCGGGTTTCATCTTCGGACCGTTGTGGGGTGTTTTCTACGCTTCGGTAGCCTCTATTATTTCTGTCTCTGTTGCTTTCCTCATCGCCCGTTACGTTGCCCGGGACCTTGTTGAAAGTTGGGTCAAGGACAATGCCCAGTTCCGTAAGATAGATGAACAGGTTGAAGAACAAGGATGGCGCATTTTGATGTTTACACGTCTGGTTCCTATTTTCCCGTTTAACCTTCAAAATTATGCCTACGGACTGACGAGTCTCCGGTTTTCCACTTTTGTGCTTGTCTCCGCTATTTTTATGCTACCCGGGACGGCAGTGTTTGTCCAGTTCGGTGGTGCGTTTGTCAGTGGTGAAGGCGATATTTTGAAGACGCTGCTCTATCTCGGAATCGCTGGCGTGCTTATGCTTTTGCTGTCGTTGCTTCCGAAATTACTACGAAAATACCAAGCGAAATTGTAGTTCAAAGCAAACGATTAGACTGTTGAATTAACGCCGCTACGGTGTCAAGTGCTTCCTCACGCGTTCGGATTTCGCCATCAAACTGTCGTTTTTCAACCTCTTTTAACAACCGCCCGATCTGTTCTCCTTCTTTTAATTTGAACTTCTTAATCAGATCATCTCCTGTGATGAGTCTTCCTTGTTTGCTGATAGGCAGCACCTGTTCATAGTACGTATTTGCAATCTGTTGAAATAACACTGGATCAATTGGGTGTAATACTGCGGTATAGAGAAGCACACCCCACCCGTCAGATATATAAGTTCTGAGGAAGCGAATTATCTCTTTTTTTGTCAATCGTTGATCTATATTTTTAAGTGCTTTGCTTCCAGAAGAGAGACATTTCATAAACCGAGATGCTTTTCGGCTCAACCGAAGGTGCGCACCAACACTGCCGAGTCTATCGCCTAAGAGAAGGCTGAACTTAATTAAGGAACACCGGTTGATTTCCGCACCGAGTTCCTCTTGAAGATATTCATCGATTTCTCTACGATATGCTTGTAGTGCTGTGGGAATTGGATTCTTCTCAAAATTCGCAAGCACCCGCCACGATCCGTCCACCTCTCTGATATGTGGAACGACTTGTGCAAGGAGCCCAACTGCCGCCATCTGTTGTAGATATAGATGTGCTGTATTAACATTAAAAATTTTCATCAATTCGTCGCGACATCGTTCTATCGCTACGTTAGATAGCAGCGATCGGTACTTTGTTATCAAGTCGATTGCGCTTTGAGAAATCTTAAAATCTAACTGTGCAGCAAATCTGTAAATCCGTAGCAGCCGGACTGGATCCGCTGGCACCACCTGTTCACTTGGGAATCGGAGCAAACCGGTTTCCAAATCCTTCATACCGTCACACGGGTCAATCACATGAAAGGTGTTTTGTGTACACGTATCATTTGCAGTCGTCTTAACATTTTCAAAGGCGATTGCCATGGCATTAATTGTTAGGTCCCGTAACCGTAAATCTTCGGTGAGCGATGGGGCGCGAAATTGCACGAAATCCATGCTGCGTGCTGATGTCTGTGAGCTATCGTCTTTCTTAACTATTACACGTGCAGTAGATGGGTTTTCTTCAAGTGCGATGCAAGTCGCTCCGATACTCGCAGCAAACGCTTTAGCAAACTGAATGGCATTGGAAGCCAAGGCAAAATCAATATCTGTTGTTTGACGTTTCAGCAACAGATCTCTGACACTACCGCCGACGAGGTAAAGTTGTACGCCGCGTTCATTTGCGAAATGACCGAGTGCCTGGACAGTTTGATTGCCAAATACTTCTTGCAGCGTTTCAGTTGTTGTGTTCATTGATTTGCCCGCGCCTTCTGTCGTTGTGCTTTCCGCGAACGAAATAAAATACCGTCTAAATGGAGATGTGTCGCATAGCCGATGAAACCTGCTACATAGAATGGCAAACCACTCAGGATAGCGTGTGGAAGGTAATCCCAATCTCGTAATGCCTTAAAGTGGTCCACAAGATTACCGCTCGATTGCCATTCCGGATATCCGATATAGATTGGAATTAACAGAAACACAATAGGGAGCAGTATCATCGTAATTTTGGCGTGTGTCCAGCCACGGTGTTTGCTCATAATGGGGAGCATGGCGAATAGCCCCAACAACGCAGCTTCGAGATACTTCTGTAAAAAAACAATCAGCACCACGTTCAGAACAAACAGTACCCTATAAAAAATCTTTTGGCTCTTACTTTTGATGTCAACATCGGGCCACAATCCGAACAGCACTGCAACAACGAAACAACCGATTATTTTTATAAGGTCTCTCACTGGTGGGATAGTTGGATTCCACTCTTGCGGCATTCCATCATAAAAGATTGGTACAGCAAAGGTCGCAATAAGCGAAATGACGAAAAAAGTACTGTAAGCGACTAACCCGCCGATCCAGTGTTCACGAAACATACTCATGTTAGGTATTATAACATAACTTACCTGCAAAATAAAATGATTTCTACAACTTAATCGGGTTAGTAAAGACTATTTACAAGATTTACAAAAACTTCACCAGCACTGCCCAATACTTAGGATTTGATAGAAAAATTGGGTAAGCCCTATTTAATTTGACTTACCACAGAAGATATGATACAATTATGTCATAATCTTTCGCGAATTTTGCTTTAGTTACATGTTTTGGCTTGCAGCTGATGTCCAAGATTGCTATGCAGAGCAGACGGGCATAAAACGGCAGTTGGCAGAAAAAATCCATCGAGTTTTTTCAAACGCATTAGTTTTTAATCCTTAGATTTTCCGATTGATGGCAATATTCAGTTATGGGTAAACGCTAAATGGTTCTGTAGGATTGGCGAATTGGCTTGACTACGACAGGGAAAACGGGTACTATGTAACACAATACAGGTAATGGAAGAGAATTAATACACCGTTGCTTGGCAATCGGTAGAAGTTGTATAACGCAGTTGCTTTAGAATTAGAGACGAACACGATTACCTCAGTGCTACGTCCTCCATCTGCATGACACAACATAAAACGAACCGCGAGGGACCTCTACTATTGGGATATTTCGCGTTTTTTTATATATTATTATAGATATGACAACAACCGAGAAGAACTCTATTATTGAGATGTTGGCACCGATGCTTGAACTTGACGGCATTGAACTTGTAGATGTTGAAGCACACAAACAGACCTTGCGACTCCTCATTCACAAGCCAGATGGTCTTTCGGTAGCGGATTGCCAAGCAGTGAACCATGTTGTACACCCAATTTTGGAAGTCCATGAACAATTAACAGGCTACACGCAGTTGGAAGTCGCTTCACCCGGAATAGATAGACCGCTACAAACTGCCAGAGACTTTCAGCGAAATTGTGGACGCGCTGTTCGGATAGAAGTCTCTTCGGAATCAGAAAATGGGCAGGAACGTCATGTGCAAGGCGTTATCGTAGAGGTCCATCCTGAAAGGGTTATTTTGGCACAGACAGGTAGAGAGAACATCTCTGTCCAGATTTCACAAATTCGCAAGGCACACATACACCTGCAGTGGTAACTGGTAGGCGCGAACGGTGTACATTGCAAGTTGTAAAAGAATTGGAAAGGAGCATGCGGACTGAAATTATATAGGATATTATTTACATACCTATAGAAATTAAGAAACCGCGAACATTACTCATGTTAGAAAATCTCCAAAACGCTATTCGTCAAAATACGGCACAGACAGATTTACCCGAAGAAGTTTTTATTGAGGCGATAGAGGAAGCACTTAGTGCTGCTGCACGCCGGGTTTACGGTCCCGATGCCGATGTTTCTGTTGAGATTAATTTGGAAGCGGGTGATATACGCTGCTACGTCCCTAAAAAGGTCGTTGAGATTATGCGTGATTTCCCCACGGAGATTCCTATTGAGAAAGCGAAGGAACTCCAACCCGATATTGAGGTCGGACAGACACTGAACGTCGAAATTAATCCGGATGAATTCGGACGGATTCCGGCACAGTTAGCAAAGCAGATCCTTTTCCAGAAAATCAAACAGGCGGAACGCGAAAAAATCTACCACGAATTCGCAGGACGCGAAGGTGAGGTCGTCACGGGTTATGTCCAGCGTTTTGAACGTGGTGGTATCATTTTAGATCTTGAACAGACAGAAGCCTTTTTGCCACCTCGGGAGATGCCGCGCTCTCAAAACTACGAACGCGGCAAACGTTTGCAATGTCTGATTCTGTCGGTGAAAAATGAGCCGCGCGGTGCTCCTATTATCGTATCGCGAACCCATCGAGATCTCGTCTCAATATTGTTTGAACAAGAAGTCCCTGAAATCTATGAAGGTCAGGTCCAGATTATGGCAGTCGCACGTGACCCAGGCAATCGGACAAAAGTTGCTGTTCAGGCAGTTGAGGAGGGTATAGATGCTGTTGGCACATGTGTCGGTGTCAAAGGGATTCGCGTCAAAAATATTATCAGCGAACTTGATGATGAAAAAATTGATCTCGTTGAATGGAGCGAAGATGCCACTGTTTTTATTTCCAAAGCTTTAGGACGTGTCGTTGTGCGCAGAGTAGAACTCGACGAAGAAAATAGAAGCGCACGTGTGATTGTTCCAGACGATCAACTCTCTTTAGCCATTGGTCAACGTGGACAGAATGCTCGGCTCGCCGCAAAACTAACGGGATGGAAGGTTGACATAAAAGGGGAATCCGAGGCGACTGTTTCGATTGACGAACTCTTTAAATCGGAAGACCCTGATAAAACCGAGACACAAGTAACGCATAGCTCAGAAGATGGAGAAGAAGCGATTGTTGATACTCCAGATTCAACGGAGAATGAACATCACGTTGATTCAGCAGCGGATGTTGCGGTAGGCGCGGATACTTTTGAGGCCGAAGTACTTGAGCCTCCGGACGAAAAAAGTGAAACTATTGTGGATGCTGAAGAGAACTCTGAGACGCTTGACGTTGCTGATGCGAATGATGATTCTGATAAATCCGAATAGGCTGCTGCGGGCTTCTTATTCTACAATGCCTGAACAGAGCTAATTGGCATACCGAAGTTAAAGCGGCAAAAAGTGGGTGAAGTTGTTGAAGGATGTTATTCGTACGTGTATTGGATGCCGTGGTAAGTTTCCACAAAAAACATTGCTACGGTTTGCCTCTGAAAAAGATGATAGGCTGCGAATTGACAACCAAAGGCGTTTACACGGGCGCGGTGCTTATGTCTGCATCTCTCAACGCTGTATTCAGAAGGCGTTTAAGTCTCCAAGGCGGATTAATTCTGTGTTACGTGTGCAACTGCCAAACGAAGTTATAGAGCGGTTTGAGAGAATTCTTCTTCAATGGACTGAAGAAACCGAGAGTACAACAGGAAAAAGGAGGAATGATCATGAGCAAAGCCCCACGACAGCGGCGAAAGGATGCCAAAGGTAATCGTGAGGAGAAACAGGGTCGAGGGATGCGAGTTTACGAATTCGCAAGACAATGCAACCTAACAACCAAGGAACTTATTGCGCTTTTGGAAGAGCATGGAGTTCGCGGCAAAAAAGAGATGAGTTCCATTGATTCGGATACTATGGAGTTAATTGAATCCGAATTGATGACAGATCCGAAGGAAGCCGTTTCTACACCTGAGGCATCAGATGGCGCTCCCCCAGAGGCATCACCTGACACAACAGATAAATTACAAATCGAAGAAGGTACAACTGTTGCCGATCTTGCTGCATCGCTTGAGTTGCAGCCGAATGCCTTGATTATGCAACTGATGAAGTTAAAGGTCATGGCGAACATAAATCAACGACTTGGTTACGATACCCTTGTGATGCTCGGAGAGCATCTGAATTTTGAAGCCGTTAAATCGCGAACTCTTGAGGAAGAGCTCTTAGTCGAAGTACAAGATCCGCCGGAATCTTTAAAACCCCGTGCGCCAGTCGTCACAATTATGGGACACGTTGACCACGGTAAAACCTCTCTTTTAGATGCCATTCGTCAATCAAATATCAGTGAATCTGAGGCGGGAAACATAACTCAACATATCGGGGCTTATCATGTAGCGTTGGAGGGTGGAAGTGTTGTCTTTTTAGATACGCCCGGGCACGCTGCTTTTACTGCAATGCGGGCACGCGGGGCGCAGGCAACGGACATTGTTGTTCTGATTGTTGCAGCGGACGACGGTGTCATGCCACAAACGATCGAGGCTATTAGTCACGCGAAAGCGGCTAAAGTCCCCATCGTGGTCGCAATTAATAAAATAGATGTGCCCGGTGCACGTCCGGACTACATCAAGCAACAATTGTCAGAGCATGAACTTCTTCCAGAAGATTGGGGTGGACAAACAATTTGTGTTGAAACCTCCGCGACGGAAGGAACAGGCATCGACTTTTTGCTTGAGATGCTCCTTTTGGAAGCAGCACTTCTCGAACTCAAGGCGAACCCGAATAAACTTGCGCGCGGTATTATCGTTGAAGCAGAGGTAGACAAAGGACGCGGGGCTGTTGCTACTGTTCTTGTCCAGTCTGGTACATTGCGTGTTGGCGATGTATTTGTTTCGGGTAGATACTCAGGAAGAGTTAGAGCAATGATGGATGACCTTGGGAAACGGTTGAAGGAAGCGGGGCCTTCACGCCCGGTTGAAGTCCTCGGTTTCACTGGCGTGCCTGAGGCAGGCGACAAATTCTACGTCGTAGAATCTGATAGAGATGCCCGCCTAATCAGCGAAACTCGCCAGGATCAGTACCGCACCGAAAAACTCGGGGCTAATAGCCATGTCAGTCTTGAAAACCTATTCCAACAGATTCAAGAAGGCGAGATTAAAGAGTTAAATGTCGTCCTTAAAGGTGATGTGCAAGGATCGGTACAAGCAGTTGCTTCATCGCTCCTGGAGTTGAGTACCGACGAGGTGAAGATCAACATAATTCACCAAGCGGTCGGCGGTATCACCGAAACTGATATTTTGCTCGCCTCTGCATCAGATGCGATTGTTGTGGGTTTCAATGTTCATCCAACAACAGAAGCAGTGCAAGCTAAGGAAACTGAGGGGATCGATGTGCGGACGTACAACGTTATTTATGAACTCATTTCCTATATCCATTCAGCGATGGAAGGCTTGCTTGATCCTGAAGTACGAGAAGTCGTCATTGGACGGGCAGAAGTACGTGAATTGTTTAAAGTGCCGCGCCTCGGTTTAATCGCTGGCAGCTACGTCAATTGGGGGCGAATTACGCATGGCGAACCGCTTCGTATTTTACGCGATAATCGATTAATTCACGAAGGAAAAGTGAATTCTCTGCGCCGATTTAAGGATAATGTAAATGAGGTGCAGGCGAACTACGAATGCGGTATAGGTATTGAGACATTTGACGACCTACAGGTCGGCGATGTTCTCGAATGTTATATCCACGAACAAGTGGCACGTTCGCTTTCGTAGGTACCTGAGTCCGAGTAATAATCTATTTTATTCACAGTGCGGTTAAAGACCGCACCTACTATTACAATTAATTAACTGACACCTTTCATGCATATCGGTGTTTGTAAAATCCAGCTTCGCATTCCTGAAAGTCAATCTCTGAAGGCGAAACGCCGGGTTATCAAAAGTCTTGTTAATAGGCTCAAAAATCGTTTCAATGTCGCTGTTGCGGAAGTTGAAGCGTTAGATGCACATCAGTTCGCGGTATTAGCCGCTGTTTCCGTTTCTAACGATGCAGCGCATCTTCATAAGATTATCTCGCATGTCATCACTTTTGTTGAGACAAATGCAGACGCTGAGTTGGTAGATTACGAAACGGAATTTTTCTTCTGATAAAACCTGTAAGTCAAACTTGCAGTGAAAGATGGTAACAACATGGCAGATAATAGAAGGCAAGATCGGGTAGGCGCCCTTATTCAACGGGAATTAAGTGAGATTATTCAGCGTTCTGTCAAGGATCCGCGTGTAGCGTTTTGCACTGTTACACAGGCAGAAATGTCGCCGGATCTGAAGTATGTGGATGTCAAGGTGAGCGTTATCGGAGACGAGGCGCAGAAGGAAAAGACGCTTGCTGGTTTAAAAAGTGCTGCAGGGTTTCTCAGACGAGAAATAGGAAACCGTCTCACGCTCCGCTATTCGCCAGAGCTTCGGTTTGCTATTGACGAGTCTGCTGACTATCTCTTCAAAATAGACGGACTCCTGAAGTCCGTTACGTCGGAAGATGAGACATCCGAAAACCACACAGCGGATATTTCATGAACACCTTGCAGATAACTGATATGCAGAACTACGACACACTTCTCACCCTATTTGACCAGTACCACGACTTCGCACTCTCAACGCATATTAACCCAGACGGCGATGCAATCGGTTCCGAGTTGGGACTCTATCACTTTCTTACAGCACTCGGCAAATCCGTTAAAATATTTAATACAGATGCCGTTCCAGAGAACTATAGATTTCTGCCTTGTTGGGATAATATTGAGGATGTCCACGCTGTCAGGACATATCGTCCAGAGGTGTTAATTGTATTGGATGCAAGCACATTGGCTCGAATTGGAAAAACGCTTTCCAAAGCCTTGCTGCCGACGCACGCACTTGTTAATATTGATCATCACGCCACCGCTGAGGCGTTTGGAGATATCAATCTCATTATGCCTTCGGCTTCTTCTACATCAGAAATCATCTATAAACTTATTAAATGCCATCAGGGGTCAATAGGCAAAGCGTGTGCCCTCTGTCTTTATACGGGTCTCATGTTTGACACGGGTTGTTTTCGCCACAGCAATACGACAGTGGAAACACATCGGATCGCTGCCGAATTAATTGAGATAGGAGAATTCGCCCCGGATGAAGTCTATAGGAACGTTTACGAGCAGCTTCCTGTCGCTAAAATTCGTCTATCAGGCGAAGTACTCCGCACGTTGCGAGTAAGCAATGACGGAAAGATTGCCACAGTGTACGCCACACAAGGAATGCTGCGAAAAATAGGAACGACTCCTGACGCTGTAGAAGGTATTGTGAACCAAATTCAAGCGATCGCCGGTGTTGAGGTAGCACTCTGCGCGTCAGAAATGACCGCTCAAAGCACAAAAATAAGTTTACGGAGTCAAGGACATGTGGATGTAAGTCAACTCGCTGCAGAATTTGAAGGCGGAGGACACGCCCGCGCCGCCGGCTGTCGGATCGCTATGCCGTATCCTGCAGCCGTTAGGACGCTTGTACAAGCCGCCCAACGCTACATTGATCAAAGTTCTTCAGAACATGGTGATTGCCAGAAGGATTGAGTAACGTGGAAAACGCTAATAACAGGAGCGATCTGCAAGCCCCAACAAGTGGTTGTAGTTTAGATGACATTGGTGAATTCCACAGAGACACAGCCGTTACTTTCGGCGTATTTGATGGAATTCATATCGGGCACCAAGCGGTTATCAATACGCTTCTTCAGCACGCTGCAGAACACCAGTTGATGAGTGCTTTAGTCGGTTTTTATCCACACCCGCTCGCGTTTCTTGCGCCAGAACGGTGTCCATCCCTCCTAACACCGCTCTCCAAACGCGTCGAAATTCTCCAACAACTTGGTATTGATAAAGTTATTATGCTCAGTTTCGATGCGCAGATCGCTCGGATGTCGCCAGCAGAATTTGTAAAAAAAGTTCTCTTGGAAAAATGCCGAGCGAGACATGTTGTTGTCGGATATGCGTGTCAGTTCGGGAAAAACCGTGCGGGGAACGCCGACCGGTTAATCGAACTCAGCCAAGAGTATGCGTTTGATGTGTCCATTGTTCCACCGACAGAGATAGAGGGTGCCCCGGTCCATAGCACCCGGATCCGTGAGGCACTTGTGAGCGGCGACCTTCGTTGCGGTTCACAACTCTTAGGGCGTCCGTATTCCTTGTTGGGTAATGTTGTTCATGGTGACGGGCGTGGCAAGGAGATTGGATTTCCAACCGCTAATATAGAGACACAGAATCAAACCTGTCCACCGAATGGCGTTTACGCGATTCGGGCGAAATTAGGGGAACAATGGTTGGATGGCGTACTGAACATTGGGGTCCGCCCTACATTTAATGGTACAAATGTGCAGGTCGAAAGCCACTTCTTTGATTTTGATGAAATGATTTATGGAAAATCTGTAGAAGTATTTTTAGTAGAGAAAATCAGAAGCGAGCGGAAGTTTCCGAATCTTGAGATGCTGGTTCAACAAATACAACGCGATATCACTGATGCCGCAAAAATTCTTGAGGCATCTACCCCATTTGTATCGGAATGCCATTTAAAAGAGAACATTACTTAGAGATCTGAGTTTAATTTGAATTTCCGACGAATCTGTGGTATCATATATGTATCAAATTAACTAAAAATGGGAGTGATTCCCCGAACGCAATCAGCATTTTATTTCATATAACACCGAATAGGTATTGATGCCTTATAGTGAAGTTTTATGTCTTTATGAGATAATGTTCGGCGAAATTTTCAAACTCCCAAGGCTTGTTGTTAAGGAGGTGAATCAATTGGCAATTAGTGCAGCAGAGAAGAAAGAATTAATCCAAAAGTATCAAATACACCAGCAAGATACCGGTTCCCCGGAAGCCCAAGTGGCAATTTTGACTGAGCGTATTCGCCAGTTGACTGAACATTTTCGGACACACCGGAAGGATTATCACTCGCGCCATGGACTTTTCCGCTTAGTTGGCAAACAGCGCCGCTTGTTGCGGTATCTTTACAAAAAAGACGTTACACGCTATTACCGTTTAATTAATGACCTCGGAATTCGTGACACTATCGGATTGAAAGCAAATTAGGCTATTGTACCGGTGCTGAGGACGTTTCTATATTGGGACGAACAGGGACAGAATAAGTGCGATCGTGTAATTAACAAATGCTGAATGGGTCTTGTCAGAGCAGGAATATTTAATTCTTAAAAACTGTAGTCAACATCGTTAAGTTGACAATAGGTTCTTAAGTCAAAACTGTTCTTCAACGACTTTTTTACTTTTTATATTTGATGGCACAAGAAAAAAATTGGAAATACAGGAGTAGTATATAGAATGAAAGTTGAAATGCAACTTGGGAGTGAGAAGTTATCAATTGAAACCGGAAAAGTTGCGAAACAAGCAGACGGCGCTGTCTGGGTACAATATGGTGGAACGGTTGTCTTGGTCACAGTAGTGGCCGATGATAGTGAGCACGACCTCGATTTCTTTCCATTAACAGTAGATTACCGTGAAAGGGCTTATGCCACTGGACGCATACCGACAGTTTATGGTAGGCGCGAACCGCGTCCTGGGACTTCAGAACAATTGGTGGCTCGTTTAATAGACCACTGCATCCGACCTCTTTTTCCGAAGGATTTTAAAGCAGAGGTGCAAGTTTTATGTAATGTCTTTTCATCGGATGGTATTCATCCGGCAGATGTGCCAGCACTTATTGGGACATCCGCTGCATTAACGATTTCGGACATACCGTTTAATGGTCCTGTCGCCGCAGTTACTGTCGGGAAAGCCGAAGACCAATTAATAATCAATCCAACTTATGAGGAACTGCATGCCTCCGATATTGAGTTGTTCGTGAGTGGAAAAACTGATGCTGTGATGTCTGTTGAGGGCGGTGGAAATGAAATTCCTGACGATGAAGTCATTGAAACAATTATCGCTGCACACGCCCAGATACAAGAAGTCATCAAACTTCAAGAAGGTTTGGCAGCAGGCTGTAGTAATGCGAAACGCGATTATACGTCTAAAACCGTTGAAGCCGACCTTAGCGACCGGGTCCGAAATCTCGCCACATCGCGCATTCGAGAATCTATCGGCATGGCAGACAAGAAATTACGTGAGGATTACCTCGAACAAGTCCAAGAAGAAGTGCTCTCGGAGATTCTTGAGGATACCCCAGAAGATGCCGATCCGAATGCAGCAAAAGATGCCATCTCTGTCTTAAGTGACATTGAGAAAGAAGAGATGCGGCAGGCAATTCTTACAGAAGGCAAGCGCGTTGATGGACGCGGTGTAACCGACATTCGATCTATCTCTGGTGAAGTCTCTCTGCTCCCACACACCCACGGTTCCGCACTCTTTAGCAGAGGGCAAACACAGGCACTCTGTGTAACGACCCTCGGCACATCTGGCGATGAAGATGTCCAACGCGGACTTGATGGCGAAGCGAGACGTTCTTTCTTTCTACACTACAATTTCCCGCCATTTAGTACCGGTGAAGTGAAACGCATGATGGGACCTGGACGTCGAGAGATCGGACACGGTGCGCTCGCAGAAAAGGCACTTGAACCGGTTATTCCTGAAAAAGACGAATTCCACTATACCATCCGTATTGTTTCGGAAATCTTGGAATCCAATGCCTCATCCTCTATGGCAACCGTTTGTGGTGCGACCCTCGCGCTATTAGATGCAGGCGTGCCAATTAAACGCCCCGTCGCAGGAATAGGTGTCGGACTCATTAAGGAAGGCGAACAAGAAGCGATCCTCACTGACATGCTCGGTACCGAAGATTTCCTCGGTGATATGGACTTCAAAGTAGCAGGAACGAGTGAAGGCGTCACTGCTATACAGATGGACATCAAGATCGAGGGTGTTACGCCCGAATTGATGCGCCGCGCGATCCATCAGGCAAAAGAAGCACGCTTGTCAGTCATTGAACAGATGAATGCCGTTATAGCGCAACCGCGCGCTGAACTTTCGCCTTACGCGCCTCGGATTCATTCACTTCAAATTGCCCAGCAGAAAATCAAGGATCTCATTGGACCTCGTGGTAAAACTGTTCAGGGTCTCCAAGAGGAAACAAGCACAACCATCAACATCGAAGATGATGGGACTGTGGAAATTGCGGCTACCAGTGCAGAAGATGTCAAACGCGCTGAAGAGAAGATTCGAGCAATCACGGCTATGCCTGAAATCGGTAAAGAGTACACCGGTAAAGTCGTCCGAACCGCATCCTTCGGTGCATTTGTAGAGATCTTGCCCGGTAAGGATGGACTTGTTCATATCTCGCAGATGGGAGATGGATACGTCCGCCGCGCAGAGGATGTCATGCAGGTTGGGGACGAAGTCACTGTCCGTATCCTTACGATTGACGATCAAGACCGCGTGGATCTGGCACTCGTTGCTGCTGGTGGTGTCCCGGTTGAAGACCTGAAAATTGAATCAAGTGAGGATCGTGAGTCCTCATCTGATTGGAACACTTCCCGAGACCGAGACTCGCGCGATGGGGGTCGTTCTAACTATCGGGATAATCGAGACTCGCGTGAATATCGAGACAGGCGCGGAAATGACTCGCGCGATCGGCGCGGGAATCGCTATGAACAACGCGATAATTCTCGTGATTTCCGTGATCGGAACTCGCCACGTATTCCGAAAGGTCGTTCTCGATAGAGGACACAGCGCATTGTGCGATCTTAGAAAATTAAGAACAATATAAGAAACAAATAGGGTGAAGGATAATTCCTTTGCCCTATTTTGTTGACAACCTATCCAGGATATGATAATATATTTTTAATTTCACGGAGCGGATTTTGATAAAACAGCAAGAACTCTGGCGAGGTGTGAGAGATTTTTGGAGAGTAGGGAAAACAGGCTTCGCCCTTTTCCTAATCTCCCTCTTTGTTATTATCTATGGTTCCATCGCCTTGGATTATGAAACAGTGAAAGGCTGGAAAGGACATGAATCCGTTCAAAATGTCCTTGACGATATTTCAAACTTCATCCCGGTGGGCGCGGCCGTAGTCGGGATGATAGTGGGAGGCATTGATTTCATCATGTTATTGTCAGATTGGTATTATGACAGACGAGAAAAGCGAATTCGGGCAGCCGAAGCAGCAGCTAAAGCGGAAGGTAAAGCGGAAGGTAAAGCGGAAGGTATTGCTGAGGGACAGGCGAAGGCTTATAAAGAAATTGCTGATTGGGATCGGCGGAGAAAAGAAGCAGGCGCGCGCGGCGAAGAATTCTCTGAACCACCCCCCGGCGTGACACAAAACGGTTCTGAATAGTAGACTAACTTTAGAGAGTCACCAACCTCCACACCGGGCGACTCTCTTTTTTTCCACGATACCCCAAAATAGAAAGAATCGATATGTCAGAAGCAACACAGACTTATTTCACCGTCGGAAGCAGAACTGAAGACACAGATAACGGATTTTACAGTGCTTAGGACTTACACAAATTGACCCGTATGCCACTCTGCGAGATAGAGCTTCTAAAAAAACAGAGGCGTTCTGGGGCACAACCTAACAGGTTATGCTACAAAAGAGCAAGATGCATAAGTCCTATCTATAAATCCTCTAATCCTGTAAATCTCGATTCTGATAATGAACACCCGCATGACCGAATTCAACTTCTAATCTTCATTAACCCCGCCTTCCCCAATACCCGACAGAGTCATTCAATTGTAGGTGTTTGGTGTTGTATTTTCCAAGGCATTAACACTTTATGTATGTTATGTTTTAAAACAAAACGCCGAAATTTTCGCAGCATTTCGCACGGGATCATGGAAAAAAGATGTAAAATCGAATAATTTCTTAAAATTGAACGGCCCTGAATACCCGATTAAAAATCTTGCATGTCATCTGTTTTTGTGCTATAATTTTCAATAATTGCAATGAATCCGATTTCTTGATATAACACAATATACAGGCTCACTAAGAATAAAGCACACCTGTAAGCAAGAGAAAGGTAAACCGATGAAAGCACGACGCAATACGACTAAATACGCCCTTGGTAAAGGGGATCTCCTCGATCAGAAATGGCTAACCTATTTTTTAGCGATAGTTCTGATTCTTCTTGTTCTTGTCTTTGTTGTTTTGTTAACCCCTGCTTACAAGCGATACATTGTTGATACTGTCAAATCTGTATTTTATGGCAAAAAAGGGACAGCTCCACGTCCGAAGGCTACGCCAGTAAAATTTCAACAACCCGTCCTGCCCAGTGGTTTAACATTTTGAGATTAACGTACGAATTTCTGACAAGACTCGGAGGGAAAAATGTCTAAATCAATGTTTGTGTTGACAGTATTGATATGCCTCGGTTTAATGTCTGGGTGCGGGTATGTTTCCAAATCAGCGTATCTTGAGCATATTAACACCATCCGCATCACACCGATTGAAATTTTGGATGCAGATTTTGCTTACGATAACGCGTCCCAGCGACCTTACGATGAAGTGATTCATGAAAAACTGACGCAACGCTTCAACCGGAAGTGGCGAGACGGAAACGATGCCGAATTTACGATGCGGATACAGGATTTTGATATACGGGAACACAGTTATGGCGCCCAAGGCGAAGTCGAAATGGTGCGTATGTCGCTGCAAATTGAGTACGAATTCCTTGATCGCGTTCGCAATAACATGATTGCCCAAACTGATAACCACCTTCAAGTTCATGACTATTATGTTGTGCCAAATCGAGCTGAACCCATGGAAAGTCGTGCGGAAGCCGAGAGGCGACTTGTAGAAGAACTCATAGAAGACCTCTACAACCAACTTGCTGAACAGTGGTAACAGGACACAACACGGAGTCCTCGCGCGGATGAGACGAAAAACATCATGCTTTTTTGACAGATTTCATTTTTTTTCGGTCGCTCCCTATTTTCTCTGTAGTTTGCTGCTGATTTCATGCGGTGGAGAAGAAGGGAATTGGACGGCTGCCGAGCAAGAAGGTAGGTATATCTACGGTGTGTGGCAGAGTTCTACTGCGAAAAAAGCAGAGGCGCTGATGCTGGCAGTGGCAGAAAACATAAAGCGTTCGTCAGCACCGGATGAAAAATCTTCAACAACAGACGCAATTTTACAGACAACTGTTTCGCCTGAGTCACTCTTACCAAACAGTGTGGAATTATTGGGTTGGGTTCAGTCGCGGGCACCTTCGACATATCAAGGCAAAACCCTTTATCGCGATAGAGCGGCTTCGCCCGATCTTTATTATGCTTACGGCTTTGAACGGCAGGCAGAGGTGGAGTACGAAACGCCTCGATTCGGTTCAAAGCCGTTAATTTTACTCGAAATCTTCGATATGGGAACACCAGAAAACGCCTTTGGAATTTACAATTTTCATACCTATCCGCAAATGAAATTTGAATGGGTTGGTGCTAAGGCACTACTTTCAGGCGGGTATCTTCGGTTTTCAAAAGGAAAGTATTTCGTTCAGATAGAGGGTTACGAATTCGCCACCGGCATTCGTGACGGAATGCTCGCACTCGCGAAAGCCATCGCTGCACAGATTAAAGATCTACCGCCAGAGCCAGAAATACTTACGCTGCTGCCTGCTGAGAAAAGAGTGCATGGAAGCACAAAGTTATTCCGATCCAATTGGGTGTTACGCCAAATCTACAGCACATTACCCGCCAATGTTCCACAACTCACAGATACAGCACTCGGAATCGCCGCGCTCTATAAAAATAAAACCGATTCGGTAAATTGGATGGATGCCCAAATTGTTTGCATCATCCGTTTCTCAGACTCCACAACTGCAGAGGCTGCTTATACACATTACCGAGATGCCGTGTATGCCACAATGAAGGGAACTGTTGGTTTTAAAGAGAGAACGGATGGCGCGATTCTTATCAATGAAGATGCTGCTCCATAACTGAGGAAGAGGAAAAAGGGGGGGTAGTGATCAATTGTACAGGTAATCTGGATTTTCAGAAATGCTATAGCCATCTATTCGCGTTTAGAGTATTCTATCTATCGTGAATTGTTACATCAAGACCCCGTAACTGACTACTGATAACCCAAAACGGATAACTATTCAAAGGAGTTTTCCATGCGAGGCGATTTTGAAGTCTATCTCAATGATTCATTTCGTGATGAAAATGGTAAACTTGATTTAGCAGCGTTGTTGGCGTTGGAGGACGAAGCCAACATGGATACCGTTGTTGTCATGCCGACCCCGCAACCCCTTCCGCAAAATGAAGAACTTGCCGAGGCGATTCGCGGGAACCCCCGCACGCTGGGTTGTGCCCTGGTACATCCGACAGAACCCGACCCGGTTGAACAGGTCAGATTAGCTGCCGAAGTGTGGGAAATGCCCGGGATCAAACTGATGCCGGCTATCCATAATTACAACGTTGATGACCCGATTGTGCGTCCTGTGGCTGAGGCGGCACGCCACTATGGACTTATCATCTCAATTCACTCAGGCCCTAATAATTGCCATCCGAATCGGATCGGTACTGTCGCAAGTTGGGTACCAGAAACACCAGTTATCATGGATCACATGGGGTTTCCAGACGATTTAGACGCGGGTATCGCTGTCGCGAAAGCGAATAAGAACGTTTCACTCGGAACCACCATCTTGCGGTTCCATCGCCGTTGGGGGACAGATCCAGACACCGTCGTGCCAACAGAGGTAAAAAAGGCGGTTGACGAACTCGGTCCCGAACAGATCGTCTTCGGTTCTAACTTGCCAGAATATCGTCCTATTCAGGTCATCAACGCGCTTAAGCGTTTGGAACTCGGCGATGATGCTGAGGCACTGATTTTCGGCGAAAATCTTGCACGTATCTATGGGCTGTAAAAATGAAGAGAACACCGCTTTATCAAGTCCACGAGTCCCTTAATGCCAAATTCACCGAATTCGGTGGTTGGGAGATGCCGCTCCAATATAGCAGTATCGTTAAGGAACATCTATCTGTCCGGACGACTGTCGGCTTGTTTGACCTATCGCACATGGGAGAAATCGAAGTTTGTGGACAGGGGGCAAGCGAGTTGATGGAAAAACTCAGCACAAACGACGTGGGACGTTTAACCGATGGACGTGCCTTGTATACCCTATTCTGTAATGAAACCGGCGGGATCATTGATGATCTGCTTATCTACCGACACACCAATAACCACTATATGCTGGTCGTCAACGCTGCCAATATAGAAAAAAACTTGGCATGGGTAGAGACTCACAACGACGCTGGCGTAGCAGTAAAAGATGTGAGCGAGGATACGGCTCTCATTGCGCTACAGGGTCCAAATTCGGTAGACATTCTGAAGCCTTTCGTTCCAGAACAGAACGTTTCTGAAATTTCGTTTTTTCGGTTTGTACTCGGTGAAGTCGCGGGTACCCCTACGGTTATCTCACGGACAGGTTATACAGGGGAAACTGGCTTTGAGTTATACATTGGTGCCAACGATGCGGAAAAGTTGTGGAACGCGCTCTATCCCGCTGTCATGGAAGCTGAAGGGCAGCCTGTAGGGCTTGGGGCACGTGACACATTACGCCTTGAAGCAGGCCTCCGTCTCTACGGTATGGATATGGATGACAACACAAACCCGTATGAAGCTGGACTCGGTAAGTTCGTCAAATCCAAGAATCGGCAATTTATCGGTAAGAAGGCACTCCTTGCGCAGAAGCGAAAAGGCATTGCGAGACAGATGGTTGGATTTCAGATGCTTGACCGTGCTGTAGCGCGTGCGGGTTATGCTGTTTATCAAGATGGTGAACACATAGGTAAGGTAACGAGTGGCGCGCCATCACCGAGTCTCAAATATGGTATCGGTTTCGCTATTGTAACGTCACGAACAATATCTGAAGATGATGAAATTGACATAGAAATTCGGGGTAGGATGCATCCAGCTAAAATTGTAACGGCACCTTTTATTTAATATCGATAATCAAACGGAGAAAATCATGGATACCACAAATGACTTTGAATTCAAGCAGAGAAAGTATATGCCAGTCTTTCCAAAAGCGAACGGCAAAACGACTATCTATATTGAAGGTTATCCGTGTGAAGATGACGAACCTATGTCTGCAACCGATTTTCACGGCGAACAGATTTCAGGACTTTACGAACAGTTCAAGCGATATTTCGCAATTAATGAACTCGTTCACATTGGTATCGACAGTTTTATCTATTATAGTGAAGGCGACATCACAAAATGTGTCGCACCCGATATTCACATCGTTTTTGGTGTCGCGAAATATCCGTTACGGCGTAGTTTCTATACGTGGGCAGAAGGCGCAGCACCCGTTGCTGTCTTTGAGTTCCTTTCTGACGCAACAGCACGTCAAGATCGGAATGAAAAAGTCGGCGTGTATCTAAATGATATAGGGGTCCAAGAGTATTTTATTCATCAGCCGGAGCTGAAGAAACCCGCAGAATTTCGCGGGTGGCGACAGGATCCATCAGGTGGTATTGTTGAGATAGAACCGGACCCGCAAGGGGGGCTGTTCAGCGAAGCGTTAAATCTCTACTTTCGCTGGGAGGAACAACACCATACACACGTTAGGCTGCTACGTCCGTATCTCCCAGATGGCACGCCGATTACAACTCCTCTTGAAGAGCATCACCTAAGAGAGGCAGCACAAACGCGTGCAGAGGAAGAAACACAACGACGGCAAGATGCCGAAAAACTCGCAGAAACTGAAGCACAACGACGACAGGATGCGGAAGCAGAATTGGAAAAACTCCGGACACAACTTGCGAACCTTCAACGTCAATAGTTTTGTTAAAAGTAGTAGGCACACGCAGTGTGCCGTAACCCACTGGAGAAATCAAGTCAGTGACCCAACCCTAAAGGATTGGGCTTGTGCAAAACCTACACCAAAGGTTCACTTCACAAGTTAAACCGTTGACTACAGTAAAATATCGTAATATCTTGGCATGGTAGCCAATCCTATGTTTCGGATACTCCCCTCGTCTGATTCCACTTCGATATTGCGATCTGGAAGGGGCAATACAAACTCCATTGGAGAATTACAAAATCTATAACCTTGACGGAAAACGGCTCACAACAGGTGCGAAGCGAAACAGTTTTACAGTCCTCAGACGGCTTAATTTCAACTATAGGAGCGGGCATTCCTCCCCAACCTAAAGGATGGGGTCTCCTGCCCGAAGATTAGATGAGATCGTAGGACACATCGGTTCTATTTCAAAGGGACGGCATAAACGTTTGTTGAAAAAATTAAGCGAATATCTCGAAGAAGTGAGCGAATGATAGATAGCTTGGCAGGTGTGGATTATGACTTTTTCTTCCCCGTGCTGATTAGAACATAGGAGACAAGCATGCCGAAAGAATTAATAGCAGTTGCCCCTCGGCAACCCGTTTTAAGAGAATATGAGGACGGTCCGGTTCCCGCTGATAGTGTCCGCGTCCAAGTCGAATTTGGTGCCCCCAAACGTGGCACCGAACTGACAGCGTATTACGGCTACAACAACGCAAATTTCCCTATGGGACTCGGGAATATGTGCGTCGGAAAAATCATCGAAATCGGTGATGATGTAGAAGGTTTCGAGATCGGAGAACGCGTCACGCATCACGGGCATCTTAAAGAAACGCATACATGGCGCGCAAGCAGTGTCCTCAGAATGCCGGACGGAATGACGTGGAAGCAAGCGGTCTGCTATGATCCATTGCACTTCGCGATGTCTGGGATTCGTGACGGAAAAGTTCGCGTCGGTGAGCGAGTCGCTGTTTTTGGGTTGGGTGCCATCGGGCTGATGACGGTGCAGATGGCACGGATCGCAGGGGCTGATTTTGTGGCTGCCGTAGATCCGATTGAGAGACGAAGGAAGGTCGCTGAAAAGACCGGGGCTGAGCTTGTCATTGACCCGACTGCCTGCAATGTCGGTGAAGTTCTCAAAGAAGCGACAGGCGGACTTGGCGTTGATGTGGCTGTAGAAACGAGCGCGGTTTATGAAGCACTTGACGATGCGATTCGCAGCGTCACCTTTGAAGGAACCATCGTCTACGCTGGACGCGCGAAAGCGTGTACGGGTGGACTTGACCTCGGTGCTGTCGCGCACGTCAACATTCCGAACATCATCTTTGCGCGTGCCAATAGCGACCCGAACCGCGATCATCCGCGTTGGGATTTCAGACGCATCGTGGATACCTGTTGGAAGTGGCTTGTCGAGGGCAGATTTGATTGTGAAGATGTCGTTGATCCGGTAGTGCCGTTTGAAGATTCAGTTGAAGCCTACATAGAGATGGACAACCATCCTGAACGGAGCGTCAAATTGGGTGTTTCCTTTGGGTAGTCTTTTGTCCGTTAGGATCTATGCAAAATCGTTCTGGTTGCTGATGCAATCGGAAGATTGGAAGGAAGGAAGCGTGGATGGAAAGCACCGTCATCCATCATCCTTTCTTTAGACTATTGCTTTGCAATCAAAAAAATGCCGAGGACCATTACGACAGCGGCGATCAAGCGGCGTTTTGTATAGGTCTCTTTCAAGGCGTATCCACCGAGCAAAACAACGAAAATGACAGAACACTGCCGAACCGCGGTCACGTAGCTAACTTTTTCTGTCATCAAAACGTAGAGAATAAGCGAATAGGATACCAACGAGAGGACAACAACGGCGAGTGCCCGTTTCCATTCTGATCGTCCAATCTCTGCAATCTGTTGATGTGGAAACCGGGCGAGGCAAGACAACCCGTAAAAGACTTGCGAGATACTGTTTTCCATTAAGTAGTAGGTGACAGCGCGCCACAACGGAGCGTTTGTCGAATAACGATGAAATTCAGACATCCCTTGCTTGTCTATCAGTGAGTACCCGATGACGCTTGCCAAGGTCGCATAAGCCCAAAGGGCATCGGGTTTGCCAAGGTAACGAAAGAACGTCTTGAACTGGATACGCGCCTCGCGTTGTTGATAGAGGACTATAGATACCATCACACATAGGATACCGATCATGCCTTGCCCCGAAATTCGTTCGTTTAGGAAAATAAAGGCAAAGAGCGGTAGAAAAGCGGGGGCTGAGCGCGTAATCGGATAGACAAACGAAATCTCGCCAACCGTATAGGCGTGCGTCAAAAACAGACGGTAGAACAGATGAACCAGTGCGGAGGCAATAATATAACCCCACACCGGTTTCGGAATTATCGGATGTTTGATACCAAAGACAACGAACGCTATGGCTACGGTGTAAAATCCACACCAAAAAAAGAGGATGCGTGTATCTCTGCTGGATTTACTGTAGAAATTCCATAACGCATGACAAAATGCTGATAGTAGAATTAAGGCAATTGAAGTAAGAGCCATAGAAACCCTTGTTATTTGTAGGTACAGGGTCTGTGTCTGTTCATGTTAATCTCTTGGTTTTGATTATAGTCAACGGTCTTGGGTTGTTCTTTTTCTAACGCCACAGGAGGTAATTATGTCCCAAAAATCGAAAAAACGCCAGCATTTTATTCTGTTTGGGGTTGTCTTTGGTGTACTTGCCCTCACAGCAACTGTTACCCTCACGCAAGAATCGTGGTTCCCTTCCGAATGGGGTGCCGATGACAGGCGCGGTGCTGTCAACCGATTAACGCCCGACAAAGTGTTAGAAGCCGCCAGTTTAATCAAAACGGGTGAAGTCTTTCAACTCGGTAGAGTCTATGAAAGCGGCATCCCCGTCTTCGGAACGCGGCATTATAGCCTACGGATTCCGGCGATGTCGGGTCCACTCGGAGAAAATAAAACGACGTGGTTTGAGGAAATTTTCAGCGGCGAAATCGGTCAGATCGGCACGCAATTTGATGGTCTCGGTCATATCGGCATCGGTGACCTCTACTACAATGGTTTGGATCAGCGTGATTTCGCCAAAGCCGAAGGTCTCACAGAACTCGGTGTCGAGAACGTAGGCCCGATCGTGACGCGCGGCGTGCTGATTGATGTCGCTGGCTATAAAGGTGTTGAACATCTCGGCGATAGTTATGAGATTACGCGCGCCGATTTGGAGGGCGCGCTGAAAAAGCAAGGTGTCAAGATTAAGCCCGGCGATGTTGTAATCATCCATACCGGTTGGGGTAAATTCTGGATGACAGACAATGAGCGCTACGGCACCACAGAACCCGGCATCGGGTTAGAGGCAGGGCAATACCTCGTCGATCAGAAAATCGTGATGTTGTGTAGTGATAACTGGGGCATCGAGGTCGTTCCGAATCCCGATGAGACGCTCGCGTTCCCGGTGCATCAGCTGTTTATCGTTAAACACGGTATTTACAACCTTGAGAACATCATCACGGAGGAGTTAGCGGCGGCAAAGGTCTACGAATTCGCCTTCAGTTTCGCACCGCTGCGCCTCAAAGGTGCGACGGGTTCCCCTGGTAACCCCATCGCCATTCGATAGTTTTATGATGGGACAGCAGTCCTGTTGTCCCATATCCCTTTCTTTTTTCTATGAGTATCTGCACAAATTCGGGCAGTCATCTTCCCGTTTGCCCCATTTCGTGCAATCAATACATACGCCAAACTTACTAAATCCGCTATATCTCCCATTCTTTCCACTGTTAGGACTTACGCAGCCCCACTGCAGGCGGGGTTTTAAACCCCGCCTGCAGGGTGCATCGGACATCCGTTATCGTGGAAAAATGCGTAAGTCCTACACTGTTTTAAATTGGCATAGAAATTGCTATTTACCTGACAAGGTTAACAAAGCAGCGTTTATTGTGCGGACTCGAAAAGGATTATATAAATACCGGACATCTAATTTAAGGGAAATTTCCTATGAAACGACTCTATGCTTTCTGTTTGTGTTACTTGAGTTTGGGGCTGGTGTATTCTATCTCTGCGAAACCGCTCACAACCGAAAAAATTATCTTTTCGTCCTATCGGAATGGTAACTCAGAAATTTATATGATGAATCCCGATGGCAGTGAACAGGTTAGATTAACCAATCACCGAGCAAACGATTCCAGTCCAGTCTGCTCACCAACAGGGGAAGCAATCCTCTTCGTTTCTGATCGAGGTGGGGAGCGTGATCTCTATATTATGCGTACTGATGGACACGGAGAGCGACCCGTGTTTCGCACGGCACCCGCACATAGAGACGATCCCGCTTGGTCCCCTGATGGGAAAGAAATTGCTTATATCCAACTTGACCGTGAGACTAAACGGACAGCCGTCTATACCGCCAAGGCAGACGGAACGTCGGTAAACCGGGTTGTTGAAATGGAAAAAGCGGATGGTGAAGAGCCTGTTTGGTCCCCGGATGGAACAGAAATTGCGTATGTTGTGGTAGACGAGATTCGTTGGGCAAGCCGCCAGATCCGATTTATCAACCTAAAAACCGACGAGCAAGAGACACTCCAGCTGGAGGGTCACCAGCGAATGTGGCAACCGGCGTGGTCACCGACTCACAACAAAATCGCCTTTGTCTGGCGCAGACCGGAGCTTGGGCAACAGGGCATATTCACCGTCAATCGCGACGGTAGTGGACTTCAACAGGTTGTTGACGTGATTGTTGTCTTGGTAGGGACAAAAGCACTCACTTGGTCGCCGTCTGGTGATGAACTTGCCTATTCCCAATCGATTGACGGTAAATTTCAGATTTTCAAAATCAATGTGGTAACGCTCGAAATTACGCAACTGACGCATGAAGGAAGCAATTATGTAGGGAATTGGTTTAACCCGTTGGCTTTATCTGTTTCACCGCAGCCACAATTGTTCAAAACTACATGGGCTGAAATCAAAAGTTCGGATTGAATCTGGAGGACATACATGGAGCGTAGGAAAATGAAAGAAAAACTTGCCTATATTGTTGTGTTGGGAACGACACTACTATTCGGGCATTTCTTGCTTGCAGTGAACCGTTATGTATACGCTTCCGATGTTCCGTCCATTGCGTTTAGTTCCAAGCGGAATGAAAATTATGACATCTACATGATGGATATAAACGGCAAGAATCTCCAGCAGTTGACAGACGATTTAGCCAATGAGACTTATCCCACGTTTTCGCCGGACGGACAGCGGATGGCTTATGTTTCCTCTCAAAACGGCAATTCGGACATTTATGTGATGGACCTCACGACAAAGGTATCTGACCGGTTGACGAACCATCCGGCAGATGACTTCAGTCCCGCATGGTCTCCAAATGGACGATGGATTGCGTTTGTCTCCGAGAGAGCAGGGACGCTTGACATCTACAAAATCGAACCCAGCGGTGCGAATCTCCAACAGTTGACGGACGCGGATGAGAAGAACAACACCCCTGCTTGGTCCCCTGATAGCCAATTCATCGCTTATCGTTCTTTCAAAAACCCCGCTGGTATCTATATGATGGATGCGGATGGCGGAAATCCGAGGCGGCTCGACAACCAACCTAACCAGGCATGGACGCCTGCGTGGTCTCCGGATGGGAAGCAGATCGCCTTTAGCGCAGTTTTTTTCGCAGGCTATGACATCTGCATCCTAAACGTTGATGGGACAGATCTCAGACGGATCACCCGCCATCTGAACGGTGAGACATCGCCGGTCTGGGCCCCTGATGGACACACGATTGTGTTCATGTCCTGGTGGGATAGAACTGCTGACATCTATCGAACAAATATCAATGGCATCATAGGGAATCGCCGTAGATTGACTCGCCATCCAGAGATAGATATGGGTCCGGCGTGGGTACCAACAGGTGCCCTTTCTGTCTCTCCGACAATCAACACACACACGACCTTGTGGGGTAGACTGAAGCAGTCTGTCCACGATTAAATAAGGTGCATTTGTCTATACGGTGTACGGCACCTGCACATTTAATGCGGACCTCAGAACGTTCACAAGATAAGAGAATACAACCACATCGCAAGGAGATTTGAAAATGAACAAATTCACACTGCTCGTATTCGTCGCGAGTATCTTACTCGTTGGTTGTACGGCATCGAAGCCTCTGGTGAATGCTCCAGAACCCTCACCAGAGAAAGAAATACAACAGAAAGAGATACAGCGAATTCTGGAAGTGTGGCACGGAAGGCATATTTCAAAGGCGATTCAAAAATGGGGAATACCCCATGGAATCAGCAACACCGACACAGGTTCAAAAATTTACATCTGGCAGACACCTTCGCTGACTTTTCTACAGCAAGCACATCGCGAAATCATTTCCAGCAGACAGTCAGTTAACCTCGGACGCCGGGTAACACAGACACCCGATACAACGGTTAAAATGTATCAACTTATATTTCATACAGACCCCAAGGGTATAATTTACAAAATTTCCGCGAACAGAGATCTGAATCCCAGTGCCGGTTCCCGGAGTTCCCATTTTTCTCAATAGAAGCCGGGGGGCACAAAATAACACGATGAAATTACCGACTATTTCTATCGCATCACATCGCGTCACACGACTTATTATCGGTGGTAATCCGTATAGCGGCATTTCGCACCGCTCTGCAGCGGCATCGAAAGCGATGATAGATTACTATACGACACACCAAATCATGGCAGACCTCCGGCAAGCGGAAGAGAATGGGATCAATACCGTTCTCGCGCGTGCCGATCGACATATCATGCGCGTCCTCAACGAATATTGGAATACCGGTGGCACAATTCAGTGGATTGCGCAGACCCCGAAAGATACAGAATACGCCGATCTCGACGAATACCTACAGATGATCGCGCGCTATAAACCGATTTCTATCTACCATCACGGCGGCACGACCGATAAGTTATATGTCGAAGGACGGCTCGATTCGTTGCACGAGAGCCTCAAACACATCCGGGATCTCGGCTGCGCTGTCGGACTCGGCACGCACGATCCGCTGATCCTCAAGCATTGCTACACTGAAGGATATGATGTTGACTTTTATGTCTGTGCATTGTATAATCATACAAGACATAGAGAACTCTATTTGCCAGATGATCGCTCCGCAGCATTCGCTGCGATACAAGCGATACCGCTGCCGATAATTGCCATAAAAGTGTTAGCTGCTGGCAGAAACGAACCGCGTGAGGCACTTCAGCTCGCGCTTGAAAATATTAAACCGACGGACGCGATGGCAGTCGGCATGTATACCCAATTTCAACCCGACCAGATCCACCAGAATGCAATAACTGTTGCTGAACTCATTAGAAAGTCAGAAAATGAACCGAATTGTAGAACAGGAAGTTATGGACACAGCGGAAGCCGCCGAAGCCTACGATGCGATGGGGCACGGCGAAGTTGATCAGGCTTTTGTTGACCGCGTCGTCGCACTCGGCGCGAGCAACGGACATTTTCTTGATGTCGGCACCGGTCCCGCACAGATTCCCATCTTACTCGCACAACGTTGTCCCAATATCCACATCACCGCTATTGACCTGTCCGAGGAGATGCTCAAGATAGCGAAACGCCACGTCGCAGATGCCGAACTCACGGATCGGATAACCCTCGAACTTGTTGATGCCAAAACCTTACCCTATCCCGACAACACCTTTGACGGACTCATCTCCAACAGCATCGTGCATCACATCCACGACGCGATGAAGGCACTCAAAGAGATGGGCAGAGTTGCCCGTCCCCAAGGCCCAGTCCTCATCCGCGACCTCATCCGTCCAGAAACCCCCACAGGCGCACAAGCCTTCGTCGACAAGTACGCCGCAGACGACACCCCTTGCCAACAGAAGTTATACTACGACTCCTTCCTCGCCGCATTCACCATCGCCGAAGTCAATGAGATGCTGACACAGATGGACATGCCGGGTGCCACTGTCGTCCAAAGTACCGATAGACACTGGTCAATTGAACGCGCTGGGTGATTGTCTGAATTAGGGTTTAAAAAATAAGATGGATTCGCGCGGTTACGCACTTCCTATATAATGACAGGTTCGTATTCAATAATGAAATCTCCTGTCTGCCATTTGGTGCGTTCGTCTGCTGTTTCTTCATAATGGGTTTTCATCTGTTCCGCCTGTTGTGCCAGAACTTCGCAGCGTTCATCTACGGAGAGACGCATGAACGCCGCCTGAGGTGACTGTGGTTCCCCTACCGCCAACTCAGCCAACAAGCAGTACGCTAACGGTAACGCCGTTTCTGGAATTTTTGTGACTAACTGCTGGATCTCAGCGTATGTGATTGTTTTCATCTTCCTCTCCGACTATAATTGTGATACAGTCCGCAACACATTGCAGTGCAACATTTCCAACCCTGGATAGTTCAATAGAATTATACGACGAGTTTTAGCGAAGTGTCAACAAGAAACAAACGTCGGTGAAAAATTAAGTTTGATGGATTGCTAAAAATGTGGAGAATACCCTTACCAACAGAAGTTATACTACGACTCCTTCCTCGCCGCATTCACCATCGCCGAAGTCAACGAAATGTTAACACAGATGGACATATCGGGTGCCACTGTCGTCCAAAGTACCGATAGACACTGGTCAATTGAACGCACTGTTTCGTAGCAACCCGCCTCGTGGGTGTCCGTTGGAAATATTAGTAGTCTGTCAATATTGAAATTTAGGGCAAGATTGCAGGGAAAAACCCCCAATCTTTTCTTGTAGGAGCGAGTGTTTTTGCTTGGGGGTTTCTTGTCGCTCGCGATTTATACCCTTGCCAGATTTTTTTAGCATAACCTGTAGCATAGGCTGTTAGCCTGTGCATCTATAGAGACATTCAGTGTTCAAGGTTGTAGCGTGCTTTTAGATGGCAACACTGCAGTCACAACCTAACAGGTTATGCTACAAAGCCCAATCTTTTCTTAGATGCTTGTCCTATGAGGTGCTGCATGTCCATAATAGCACCATTTATCGGCAAAAACTTTATGCACCCTATCTTTCAAAATGGTTTGACATTCGCGTTGGAATGTGTTAATATGTGATTATTAAATTTTAGACTGAAACAGATACAAGAAAATGAAACGTAACGCTTCGACAAGAGAAACAACATGCGTCTTCTAATCACCGCAATTCTAATTGGCATAGTCTGTATGATTTGCGCTGAACCCACCGAACCTGCCGAACTTACCATCCATGACAATACCGTTTTCGTCAAAACTGACGCGTACGAAGTTCAATTTGAAAACGGTGTTATCATCCAACTCCATAACAAACTCACAACTGAAACTTACACCTTGCCTCTCGGTGTTGGCGAGGTGCCTACAGGTATTAGTGGACGCAGTGGATTATTAAGGAGAAACGGTGGACATGTCTGGATGGACGAAATTACGCTAACAGGGGCACAGAAAATTGCGCCGCTTAAAGCAGAATTGGTGTTTCAACAAAGACAAAACGAGATTCGCCTTTTTATAACGGTTGACGAAAGTACCGGTGATTTGTTGATTGAACAGGAAGGCACTTCCGACACAGCAGGCGTTTATGGGGTTCAGTGGGGGTGTGGGAATCTAAATGTCAAGAATCTGGAGCTTGTTCTTCCTGCGGACGGTGGACAAATCATTAACGCTATGTCTCCATTCACTTCCAGAAGTTTCAATTATCCCTTTAGTTGGGAAGTACAACTCGCGATTCTTCAAGGGGAACAGGGTGGTTTTTTCGTTCGGGGAGCAGATGAAACCTTTCAGTTTAAAGTCCTCCACTATGAAAAATATGTGGACAGTTTTGCCCTCGGTTTTGAAACGCAAAATCAAGCACCTTTCGACGCGCTTACCTCCGCGAAATCTGTTGTATGGAGATTGAATACATATAGTGGCGATTGGCGCAGGCCTGCGAGACAATATCGGGATTGGATGGAACAAACTTTCAAACCATGGCGATTGGATGAGATGCCAGCATGGGTTGGAGAGATCGGTCTGGTCGTTACCTATATCGATTCTGGTTTGGATGTTAGCATATTAGATAAGTTAGCAGATCAGATTGACCCCACAAAAACTTTACTATATGTGACACAGTGGCGAAGGGATGATTTTGATGTTAATTACCCAGATTATACAGCAAAATCTGAGTTTGGTAGTTTTGTTGAAGCTGCTCGCCAACACGGATTTCGGGTGATGGTACATGTGAACCTCCTTGGTGTCGCGCCCTATCATCCTGTATACGCTGAATTTCAGAAATTCCAATATCGGAACTTGTGGAGTGGGAATCCTATGGGTTGGTTTTGGGATCGAACAGACACACCGAATCGCCATGCTTTCATGAATCTCGCGAGTGCCGAATTTAGAAAATATTTTGTTCAACAACTCAAAGAGGTTTGGCAAAAATACGGCGTGGATGCCTTCTTTTTAGATGTTAGCAGTCTTGTTGTTAATGACGCAAATGGATGGATTGATGGGTTAAATGCTGGTCAAGGGAACGTCCTAATGCATAAGGAATTGGCAAAAGCAATGCCCGGTGTTGTTTTTGGCGGTGAGAGTCTTCATGAAGTGACATTCTTCCGCGAGAGCTTCGCACAACGTTGGAAAAACCCGCCACAATGGGCCCCCACGCGACGGAGCACGCCACATCCAATTAGTGCGTTCCTGTTTTCTCCTTATACATCGCCTTACGGCTATTTGGGATTGCCCAACCCTGATAGAGGCCCACAACTTTATCAAGAGTATCTGGAGGCGTATGAGAATTGGGGCGTTTTGCCAACGCTTCGCCTCTGGTCGATGGAAGACTTGGGCCCTGAACGGGTTGAAACACAGAAATTACTCTCGATTGCCCGGACTTGGCAGGAACTCGGTTTTAAGCCTAACTTTGAAAAAGACTGGGGAGCTGATACACTGTTCCAATATGTGGCTAAAAACGGTGAAATTGCAACGCTGAAAGTTACCGATAGCGGTACTATTTTCAATTTACCCCAGGACGAGGTCGGGTATGAAAGAGTCTTTGGCGTGACACGGTTAGCAACGGACCGGAGTCTACTACACTGGCACGCCTATAACGAAACTACAATACTCGGGTTGCATCCCGAGAAATCTTATTTTCTGAGTGATACACCGCGCGATTTCTCTCAAGCACATATCAACGCCTTGCCAGACGGCGTCTCTGTGACGGAATCGCGGGTGACAAAAAATGCAGCTCTATTTCAACTCGAAAGGACGGATATCTCTCACGAAATTGATTTATTATCAGAAATTCATCTCGCAAGGACAGGCATCGTCCACAAGGGTAAGGAATTGCCACGACAAAGAGGGGCATCTTTTCATAAAACGGAGGTTTCCATCGCTGGTGTTCGTAAATCTGCGATTGATGCACACCCGCCTTATCAGAATATCCAGGATGATTATATCCGTGAGGATACCTCTACTTTTGGCGAATGGACCCTCTCACTCCCTGACACTTCAACGCCCATCTATCTTGATTTTGATATCGGGTTACGAGATGGGTCTGAAGGCTCTAATGGCGTAACATTTATTGTCTCTATTCAAGAGACAGAGGTTTTTCGTCGACTGTACAATGCACAGAGATGGGAACATGTCCGGCTTGATTTGACACCCTATCGTGCCCAACAGGTTAGACTCCGATTTACGACGACACCGGGACCCAATGGAAATGGTGCATGGGATTGGGCTATGTGGGGAGACCCTAAAATCACCTATGAGCCGGTAGATCAACTGACAGAGATAGGGTTTTTCATACCTAATGTGCCGATAAGCAGCTTCCCCGATACATTAGAGAATCACGGAAACGGACAGTATTGGCTGAAAGCACAACTCCCTGCCCTTGTGCTCATTCTTTTCGGTACGCCTCAACAGACAGAGAGGCGTGATAATCTTCGAGATGCCCATTTTGTTGCGGGACTTCAATATGATAGTATCTTCCGGGAGGGAAGCGTTTGGGATTCTGGAAAACGCTCAGAACTAACTGCCACCGGCGTGCGTAAGCAGACCCTAAACGGACATCCGCCCCCTGGTGGACAAACTGTTCTGCAATTCTTATTGGCACTACCCGCTGTCCAAGATGTGACATTCTCTTTTTCAATGGGATTGCCCGATAGAAGTTGTAGTATTGATGGGCTGTTTTTTAAAGTATTTCTAAATGGACAAAACCGATTTGAGCACTTTGCATTCAACGAACCTGGCTGGGTAGATGCGCGTATTTCTCTTTCTGAATTTGCAGGCGAAACGGTGTTATTGGAATTAGTGACCGATTCCGGTAAAACCCCTACCTGTGACTGGGCACATTGGGCAGATTTATTTATTACAGCTAAATGAACCGAACTGAATGGCGATGTCAATCAGGATGGGACAGTCAACATCCTTGATTTTGTGCTTGTAGGACAGAATCTTGGGCAGAAACCCTCGTCTGACCCGAGGGCAGATATTAACAATGATGGACAGAATGAGATAGACGAGTTTGTGTCAAGTGGTGTCTATTTTTTACAGTTCGTAGCAGGGGACTTTTCCGCGACACAGCAGATCGTGATATTGAAATAGAACATAAGTTTTCAACATCTCCTCATCCTGGCCATCCTATAATCTTGCGAATCCTGATTCAGACAATATTTTTTATATATTTCATTTCCAAAAATGTGTTATAATATTAACAATAAATCCCCAAGATACAAATCTAAAATTTCGCGCTTACATAGGAGAAATCGCAATGCCCAAAGTTACCTTTGTATTGTTGTTGTGTGCATTCCTCACCATTCCCAGCCTCAGCATCGCCAACGTCGCAGAAGACGGACTCGTCGCCTACTGGCCCTTTGATGAAGGCGACGGAAAAAAAGCCGAAGATGTCACTGGCAATAGACATGACGGAGAATTTAACGGAAATCCCAAGTGGATTGATGGAAAGTTTGGGACCGGACTCGAATTTGACGGTGAGGAAGACCATGTCGTTGTCGCGGATGATGCCGCCTTCGCAATTGAGGAAAATATTACGCTCATGGCATGGTTCAGTCCAAACGATGTACTCACCAGCCGCCGCTTAATGGTTAAAAATGACTCTATCTTTGTTATTTTTGACTTCGGTAATGCGGATAGCATCGATTTCCTCGTCAAACCGAACAACACCTTTACAGAATCCAAAACAACCGATTGGAAAATTGGCGAATGGTATCACTTTGCTGGAACGTTCGACGGAAAGACCATGAAGGTCTACGTGAACGGCAAACTCGAAGGCGAAGCAGACAACGGTGTACCAATCGCACCCTCCGCTTTAGATCTCTGGATCGGTGGCGACGATTTCGGGAGACCAACCGATTTCTTCCCAGGCAAAATTGACGAAGTCCGACTCTATGAAAAAACGTTGAGTGAAGCCGACATCCAAAAAGTTATGGAAACACCTCAGGACGTTGAAGCCCGCGGAAAACTTACCACAACGTGGAGTAAATTAAAGGGTGGGTTATAAGAGAATCGCCCTAAAAACAAAAATTGCGGAGGCACGCATGTCAACTCTTCCAGCACAAACATATCTGACTCCTGGAGAATACCTCGCGTGGGAACGCAAGCAGTCCTTTAAGAACGAATACCACAATGGGAAAATAGTTGCGATGTCCGGGGCGAGTCGCTGGCACAATCGTATCACGGTAGATGTAACAGTTCAGCTTAGCAATCAACTGATGGAAGGGGAGTGTGAAGTCTACGCTGGCGATATGCGCGTCAGAACTGATCCAACAGCCTCCTACCTCTATCCAGATGTTATTGTTGTCTGTGGTGAACAGCGTTTTGAGGATGACACTTTTGACACACTCCTCAATCCAATTGTTGTCATAGAGGTGCTATCACCCTCAACAGCGGCGTATGACTGTGGTGAGAAATTTGAGTACTATAAGCAGCTCGCGTCCTTGCAAGAATACATCCTTATTTCACAAGACAGCGTGCGTGTTGAACACTACTGCCGCCGAGAAACGCAATGGAATCGCAATACCTTTCAGCATCTTGAGGATGTGCTATCACTCCCTTCAATTGAATGTGAGGTGCCTTTGCGTGCCATCTACAGACGTGTTGTGCGCAATGCATCATAAAAGTTGTCAGTTCGCTTCGCTTCCTTCTATAGCAGCTACGGTAAACGGAACTGCCACAAAAGGTTTCTTAATTGACAACTGATAACCGATAACTATATGCAATAGGAAGGAATTTGCATGGCAACCCATCAGAAACGCCCCGTCGTTCTTATCATTCGAGACGGCTGGGGCAATAATCCGTACCCCGAATTTAACAACGCTAACGCCGTTCACCTCGCAAAGACACCCGTAGATGATTGGTTGCGGCAGAACTATCCATACGTTCAAATCCATACTTCAGGCGAAGATGTCGGTCTACCCGCGGGGGTCATCGGCAACAGCGAAGTCGGGCATCAGAACATCGGCGCGGGACGTATCGTGAATCAGGAACTCCTCCGTATCAGCACCATGATCCAATCCGGTGAGTTTGCCCAGAACGAAGTACTTTTAAATGCGATCGAGCATGTCAAAAAACACGGAACGCATCTCCATCTCATGGGATTGGCAAGCGATGCTGGCGTTCACAGTTCGCTGGGGCACCTTTATGGGCTTCTGACACTCGCCAAGACGAATGGACTTAAGGCTCATCAAGTCCTAATTCACAATTTCAGCGATGGACGCGACTGCCAACCCGACCTCGGTATCCAATTCTGTGAGCAAATTGAAGCGAAGTTGAAAGAGATAGGGATCGGTCAAATAGCCTCCGTTGTAGGACGCTACTATGCCATGGATCGGGATGACCGATGGGAACGTGTTGAGGTCGCATATCGTCTCTTAACCGAAGGTGTTGGCAGTTGTGTCGCTGCTGCCGCAGATGCTTATCAAGACTACTATGACAATCCAGATGACACCAACCGTAAAGGTGACGAGTTTGTCCGTCCATCTGTAGTGCTGGGTACTGACGGTGAACCGCTTCCTCGGATCGCGGACGGAGATGCCGTTGTCTTCTATAACTTCCGAGGTGACCGACCCCGCGAACTTACGAAAGCCTTTTGCTTGGACGAATTTCCGTTTGAAGCGGAAGGAAAAGACGGCGTCACGCGACAGATGGGTTTTAAACGGAATTGCAAACCTGACGTTAAGTTTGTTACAATGACTGAGTATGAGCAAGGAATGCCAGTTGAAGCAGCTGTCAAAAAACCGCCCAAAATGCAGAATACGCTCGGTGCTTATGTAAGCGATGCTGGTTTGACACAATTCCGATGTGCAGAAACCGAGAAATTTCCGCATGTTACCTTTTTCTTCAACGACTATCGCGATGAACCATACCCAGGCGAAGATCGACAGATTATTGCTTCTCCACGCCATGTAACGACCTACGACCAGAAACCCGAAATGTCGGCTCCCGGTGTAACCGCAGAGATGCTGCGTCGGATCGGCTCCGACAAATATGATCTGATAGTGCTAAACTATGCCAACGGCGACATGGTAGGGCATACAGGTTCGCTTCCAGCTGCTATCAAAGCCGTTGAAGCGGTTGACACCGGTGTCGGGAGAATCGTTGATGCTGTGCTTAAAAAGGACGGTGCCCTCATTGTCACCGCTGACCACGGGAACTGTGAACAGATGATTGACCCGGAAACCGGAGGCATCCACACCGCGCACACGACCTATGATGTAGATCTTATTGTTGTTGATAATCAACGTAAGGGGCAACCGCTCCGTGAAGGTGGGCGACTTGCAGACATCGCACCGACAGCACTCCATCTTCTCGGTTTAGAACAGCCCGCTGAAATGACAGGCGAATCCCTAATTTCTTAAGGACAAAAGTTAAACATCCCTAACCTACATAGAAGGAACCTAAAATGGATAACTCTCAACAGTCCCCTGTTCCAGCAAGCACCCATTTGACAGCTGAACAAGACGCGGAATCCGATGCCAAGAAGGTTACATGGTTTTTCATCGGTTTTCTCGGAAATATACTCGGGGTCCTTATTGCTTCTGTCTATGAACCAGCACCACCTGCTTCGCGGCTCCTTGGGAAATCACCTGAAGACGCAGCCTTGTATACGGATAGTTACAGAGCGAAAAGTCGAAGCATTCAACTACGCCAGTCCATAATTGGTCTCATTATTCCGTTTGCTCTTATGTGCTTATGGATGATTTTTATAGCGGCCATTATATAAAATACATACAGTCCGACAGACATGTACACGATTCACAATTTATGGTGAATAAGATTAACTCGGTCTAAGGAGGTTTTAGCATGTCCACACCGATTGACCAGCAAGTTAGCGGGGATTTCAGGCTATTCGCGGGGAGTGCGAACCCGGCATTAGCAAAAGAAATCGCTGCGATTTTAGGTGTTGAACTCGGTAAAATTACAATCGGTCCGTTTCCCAACCTTGAAACTCGCGTTCAGATTGAGGAAAGTATCCGCGGCACCGATATCTATATCGTTCAGCCAACAAGTCAACCTGCCAACGAAAACCTGATGGAACTGCTCATCACGATTGACGCGATGAAGCGGGCATCAGCCCGACAGATTACCGCTATCATTCCGTATTTTGGATATTCCCGTCAAGATCATAAGACAACAGGACGCGAACCGATTAGCGCGAAACTCGTAGCCGATTTATTGACAACTGCAGGTGCAAGTCGGGTCATGGCTATTGATCTTCACGTTCCACAAATACAAGGCTTTTTTGATATCCCCATGGATCATCTGACTGCCGTGACGACTTTGGTCAATTACTTCCGCGAGAAGCAAGTTGAAGACGGCGTAATTGTCGCGCCTGATGCAGGGCGCGCCAAGTTAGCAGAGAAATACGCCGACATGCTTGGACTTCCGTTAGCCATCATGCACAAACGACGCACCGGTGTTGATGGACAGAGCATTAAATTCGTTGAACTTGTTGGAGATGTCAAAGGTAAAACGCCAATTATTACCGACGATGAAATACAAACGGGCGGGACAATTCGCCAACAAGCCATGGCATTAGCAGAGGCTGGCGCAGCACCCGCTTATGTGAGTATTGCACACCCTATATTGGTCGGTCCGGCGTTGGAGCGTCTTGACCACCCGTCAATTCGTGAAGTGGTCACCACCAATACGATTCCAGTACCAGCCGAAAAACAGTTGGATGGAAAAATTAAGGTGCTTTCTATCGCGCCACTCCTTTCTCAAGCCATATTGAGGGTACATCAACGCCGATCGGTGAGTCAGGTTTTCCGAGATCAGAAGCTTGATTTTCCTGTCTAATTTGTTGGTTACGCAACTCGCGACTGAGAACTAACTCGTATGATGGGCAGGCGGGCGCATGGACAAAAAATTGATACTTTACCTCAGCCATTGTGGTTCGAGCATCGGTGGAGGTGAAAAACAACTCGCTTATCTCGTCACAAATATTGATCGCGCACATTATTATCCCTTTGTTGTCTGTCCGGATGATGGTATTTTCGCCGAATACTTGAGGGCTGCTGATATTCCGGTGTCGATTCTTGATCTCCCACCTTGGCGAAAAACAAAATCGTTGATAGCGAGGTACAGTGCCGCCAGAAAATTAGCTACACTTGCCGAGACACATAATACGCACCTCGTCCATACCTCTGATTCGTGGTTTAACCCGTATCTATGGTATCTAAGAAAAAAGTTGAAAATCCCTATTGTTTCACACGCTCGGAATCTTCTTACACCTACGCAGGTCCGAAAGTACAAGTTCGACCGAATGGACAGCATCATCGCTATCTCGGAGCAAAGCAAAATGCCACTGCTCCAAGCCGGGATTGATGCTCGGAAAATTGATGTTATACTGAATTGTGTCGATCTGTCGGTCTTTCAACCGTCTCCTATAACAGCAACCTCGGAAGCGTATATTGTCGGCATCGTAGGGAGAATTGAACCCTTCAAACGCCAAAAAGCCTTTGTTGAGATAGCCGCCAAGGTCGCTGCGCAGTGCAAAAAGGTCAGATTTCATATTATCGGTGCCGCACTGGATACACCTGAACATCGTACCTATGAACAGAAAGTCCGCCGGTTAGTAACCAGACATCAGTTACAAGAGATCGTCCATTTCGCGGGACACCGCACGGATATGCCGAATGCAATGCAAGAACTCGATCTCCTCGTAACCCTTTCGGCGGGAAGTGTCATTGCGGAGGCAATGGCGGTTGGTAAGCCTGTGATAGGCACGCCAATCGGCAGCACTGCTGATATGATTGCTCACGGTATAACGGGATACATTTTTCCTTCAGAGCCAATAGACGAAATCGCTAACCAAATTATTGAACTCGCCAATGACCCAACCCGAAGTTTATCTATGGGGCAACGTGCCAGGAAATACGCCGAGGCAGCGTTCGGCGTTGAAACGCATGTCCGACAGGTACAAAGCGTGTATGAAAAATTATTAATCGCGGGTTGATATTTTTAACGCATTGGTGTATAATAACAACATCATTTCGCCAGGAGGAGTGGAACAATGCTCACGCAAGAACAGTGTGATTTTTATGAGGAAAACGGTTATATCGGTGTTGAGGCGGTCCTAACGGCAGAAGAAGTCGCGGATCTTCAGCGAGTCACTGATGAATTCGTTGAGAAATCGAGAGAGGTTACCGAACATACTGATATCTTTGATCTGGAACCCGGGCATACTGCCGCGAACCCGCGCGTGCGACGCATCAAAAGTCCAGCACTCTACCATACCGTCTACGACCAAACCTTACGGCACCCTAAAGTACTGGATATAGTAGAGCAACTTATCGGATCCGGCGTTCGATATAATGGGCATAAATTGAATATGAAATATCCTGAGTTCGGAAGTCCGGTTGAATGGCATCAGGATTGGGCGTTTTATCCGCACACGAATGACGACCTACTCGCGGTCGGTATCGTGATTGATGATATGACTGTGGAGAACGGCGCGTTGATGATAATTCCCGGTTCTCACAAAGGTCCGACGTTGGATCATCACCAAAATGGTGCTTTTATCGGCGCAGTGACGGATCCTGAGTTTACACCAGAAGGTGCTGTGCCTGTTGAGTTGAAGGCAGGTGGGATTACAATCCATCATGTCAGAGCGTTACACGGCTCTGCCCCGAACACTTCTGACAAATCGCGACGTTTACTTCTCTTCCAGTATTGCGCGGTAGATGCCTGGCCCCTAAAAGGCATCCCGGATTGGGATACTTTCAACGACTTGATCATCCGCGGCGAACCGACGAATCAACCGCGTATGGTAGCAGCCCCTGTGCGTATGCCAGAGCCTTATGCCGAACTAAAAGGCTCGATCTACGAAGTGCAATCGCTACTTGACAATCCGCTCTACGCCAAGAAGCAGTAGGTTAGATGTCGGTCTTCCTGTATTTCACCTTCACCCGCGAAAAAGAAATGGCGAGGTTTTCATACCTCGCCATACGATCATTCGGGACAAGTCTTGTGAGCAGATAGCAACCGCATATTATTTATTGAGCCCAAGTCTATGGATGCGGTATGTTGTTGCTTCGCTAACTTCCATACTTTCTACGCTCGCCTCAAACCCCACGCTTTCAACTGCCTCAATTAACGCCGTTTTTACACGCGTAGAGATAGCCTCATTAACACCGTTCGCGGGATCGGCACCAGCGACTGCCTGTAACCTAACACGAAAATACTTGGGTTCATCAGGTTTGAAACGCCACCCGATCTTATTCTCTAAAACAGCGTCGTCGGTTTCGTTGCTAATTTTGCCAAATGGAAACACGGCGGTCGTTACTTTGAAGGCAGCATCATCAACGACCACGGTGTCTATCTTCTCCAGCGACTTCATGACACTGAATGTAGAGGTAAAACGCGTCATTCCGGTAACTGACAATGTGATGTCGAAACCCGTTTTACCCATTTCTTCCGAAGTGCACCCGAACATAAAAACAGATGACACGACGAAAAAACAGAGAAAGAATCGATTTAATTGGCGCATCTCAATCTACACCTACATAACCTAAAATTTTTAGTTAGCGACGGTTGCCTTAAAGCGCGGGTCCGCTTCAACAGCCTTAACCAAAGCGTCTGTTGTAACTTTGCCCTTCTCAACTTTCACGACAGCCTTATTCTCATTCATAGAAACACTGACGACTTCAGAAACACCGCTGACCTTGCTGAGTGCATCCTGCACTGCGCTGGTACACCCGCCTCACGTCATCCCTGTCACAGCCAGCGTCACTTCTTCAATGACTGTTTCTGTGGCTTGGGTTGGTGTTTCTTTCGTTTCTTCTGCCGTTTGACTTGGTGCTTCTGCTGGTTTCTTTGACGTGTCCGCACAAGCAAAAATAAATAATAGCGCTGCAAAGCAGACAAATAGCATGCTCACGTTTAAATGACGCATAAGCTTATTCCCCTTACTTATTAAGAGCGATTTTCTAATCGCGTCCGTTCAACTCATGTGAAAAGGGCGGATGAATCCGCCCTTTCTGTTCTACTAATTCGCAACCGTTGCCTTGAAGCGTGAATCCGCTTCAACAGCCTTAATCAACTCATCTGTCTTGACTTTACCTTTTTGGATCTTCACCACAGCTGTGTTGCTGTCCGAAGAAACACTGACCACCTCAGAGACACCGGCAACGTTTTTGAGTGCTTCCTGCACCGTACTGGTACAACTACCTCACGTCATTCCGGTCACGTCAAGTGTTACTTCTTGGATTTGTTCACCGAACAGCCCACAACCGAGTATGAAGGCAAAGGCAACAAAACAAATCAGCGATAGTTTCGCGATATGCATAAGTTAACCTGTTCCTAAAAAACTACGTTTTTCCGTGTATCTTTGTGAAAATCGATAGTTCTTTAGAGGGGTCCTAACCCCCTGTTACGAACACCGTCGTGTCCTTATCCTGTGCATAATCAGTGTTTTCTGACCACGATAGCCAGAAATTACACACGAACCGCATCCCACAAGGAAACGCGTGGTATGGTGGAACTCACAAAGCCAGCCCGAAAGACTGACGCTTTATCACTTCCGAGTGTCCTCACAGTGTCTGGGTTCGTCTCACTCGTGTCTGAACCCATCTCAGTAGAATCGACGTGATTTTTGTCGGATGTGCTTAGTTTTTGCACAATACTACTGGATACGGTAGCACGGAATTAAACCGCACAAAATGTCTACATTTACCGTTTTACGTAAAAATAAAAACAAAAACATAGGGAAAAACTATTTAGGAACTGCTCCTATCGTAATCAATTTTAATTATTGTAACACGGAATTAATCTTTTTGGCAATATATTTTTACAAAATCAAAATTATTCCCTAAATGTGCGAAAATTTGCCACCGATATCTTGTCTGTTCAACAGTCCCCGTGATTGTGCATCCTTTAGAAATGGGTGCCCTGCTGTCCTCCGTTTCGATAGATTTATCGCCGATGCACATCTAAAAATGTAAAGACTTTTTGGATGCGTTGTAACTGCTTTTGAAACGCAGCAGCCTTCTCAAATTCCAGCACTTCCGACGCTTTATCCCGTTTGGAAACCAGGCTCATCTGCACTTTTTCATAAGCACCATCGAGCAAATTGACGATATCTGTAATCATCTCTCCATAACGTTCGCTCGTAATCAATGCTGCGCAAGGGGCATCGCAGCGTTTCAGGTCGTACTGAAAACAGGCGCGAAACCCCGGAATCGGTGTGATTTCTCCTTCACACGTGCGGACCGGGAAAATCCGCTGTAAAACATCAATCGCTTCATCCGTCCATCGCCGACTTGACAACGGTCCGAAGTATCTCGCACCGTCTGGTTGCGTTTCAGACACGCGATCAAGGCGCGGAAAAGCCTCTCCAACGTCTATCCGAATATACCAAGATGTCCGTCCATATTTCATCGCGGTGTTATAGGAGGGTTGATATTCTTGGATCAGCCGCGATTCGAGGAAGAGTGCTTCCTGCTCGGAACGACAAATCTGATACCGGACATCTGTTGTCCAACGGATAAGCCGTTTGATCTTACTTGGGCGTCCTTTGATATTATGGAGATAAGAACGCACCCGTTTCCGTAAGCATTTTGCCTTGCCGATGTAGAGAATCGTCCCCGTGGCTCCACGAAAAAAGTAGACTCCCGGATCCGATGGTACATCGGCTATCATTTCTCGCGTCAGCATCAGTCAATTCACAGCATAATGTTTGTTTTTAATTTATCACACTCACCCAAATAATTCAATCAAAAAGACGTTTCCAGTCAGAGCCATTCAATTCTCTGGAAAACAGTTAAATTACCTTATGATTTTGGCGTATCTAAACACGAAAAATCCGCGTCCTCCGCGTCCTCCGTGTCTTCCGCGATTCAGACAATTTGAAAATTGAATGACCCTGCGTTTCCAGTCAGGGCATACAATTGGCATCAGTCTTGTAGGAGGGGTTCGTACCCCCGATTCTTGCGATGCGCGAGACCTTGACACATTTTTCCGTTTCTGCTAAACTCATATATCATCAAAGGAGGAAGGCACATGAAATTGATGTTTTGGATCACTATCATTGGAAGTTTGTGTATAGTAATGTCTCCGCTTTCTGCCGAGTTATTGGATGATGCCGTTGGCATCTGGCTTTTTGATGAAGGTAAAGGCGGCACCGCTGCGGATACATCAGGCAGTGGGAACGATGGCACGATCAGCGGCGCGAAATGGGCGGAAGGTAAATTCGGCGGCGCATTAGAATTTGAACCACCCCATGTTGTGACCGTTGAAGCCTCGGATAGTCTCAATTTCAAAGATCAGATGAGTATTGCGACCTGGGTCTACATGAATAAAGGTGCTTCTGATACTGCTATTCGACGAAACGGTTCTTATTTGTTGGAGGTTCAATCCGGAGGCGAAAGAGTGCCGGGCGCTTATGTTTTCGGCATCTGGTCAGGGGACGGGTTTACCGGTGGTGTATGGGGAAAGACCGTCGTTGAACCCGAAAAATGGTATCACATTGTCGGACTTTACAACGGCAGCGAGATGCAGCTTTATGTGGATGGCACCCTCGAAGCCACCACTAAACAGGACGGTGATATAGATCAAGCAGGCGAACTACTTTTTGGCACCTTCGGCGGCGAAAAGTTCATCGGTAGATTGGACGAAGTCATCTTCTTTGATCGTGGCATTACAGAGGCTGAGATCGCTGAATTGATGCAGGGTGTAGAGGCTGTCCTGCCTGTTTCACCGAACGGCTTGCTCACAACAACTTGGGGACGACTCAAGGCGAACGATAGATAAAGCGACACTGACGCTACACAATTTTGCTGCGTTATTTGTAGGACACCTTAAATGAAAGAACACGCTTATGCATGACTGGAAACCGACGCTTGAACAAAAAGCACAATATGAGACCGAAGGTTACTTTATCCTTCGTAACATTATCTCACAAGACTTGGCTGCAGAACTTCGCGGCGTGATTCGTAATCACATCATGCTACCTGATCCGGGACAAGTCGCTGATATTGATCCGATGGATCCGATGGATGATTCGCCACAAGGACGTATCGCACGTTATCGCAAACTCAGCAATTTCTGCGTTCAGTCGCCACTGATATGGCACAATATCCATGCCGGTCCTGAAATACTTAATATCGCACGCTATTTCCTCGGTGATGACATTATTATGAAGTTCAATAGCTGCTTCCTTAAACCCGCACGCACCGGCAGTGCAACCCCGTGGCACCAAGACAACGGACTCTGGCGTGATGGTGAGACGGAGCCTTTCAACTTCTGGACACCGCTTGAGCCGGCAACACGGGAAAATGGATGCATGCAGTTTATCCCCGGTAGCCACAAAACCGACATCATTGAACACGTCTTGTATCCCGATAGTATACACGGTGAACTACCACGAGAAACTGTCCAGGAGATGATCGAAAAGCACGGTGTACATCATATTGAGTTGGGGACCGGAGATGTCGTCATCTGGCACAGCAGTCTTTGGCACTATAGTCCACCCAACAAAACTGAGCGGAGTCGTATTGCTGTCGCAGGCGTCTATACAAATCCAGAAATCGTCAAGACCAGTAGACGTTTCTGGCACAACTTCCGATGGGTGATGAAAAACGGTGCGGTCTGCACACAATTCCCACCGGAAAATGTCGAGATGGAAATTGAAAACCCTCAGAAACCGAAGCCATTCCCACCTGCTGAGGATTACTAACCTATGGAATTCAAGAAATTGATAACAAATTATCTCTTAAACCCGAAACGGAAAGCCGCGTTTTCGCGTGCTTTTAGTTTAATGAACCTTTCAATCCTATTTGCTGCTGTTATTCTCTTGTATTCAGCATGTGATAACGCGGGACAGACTTTACAAGATATAATGTCTCCAGAGGAGACAGGCAAGCAATTTCCATTGGGGGAAGGACTCGCTATTGGGACAAGGGCACCGGAGTTCTCGTTGCCGGATGCAGATGGAAATATCCATAGTCTCGCAGATTATAGCGGACAAAAGTTGGTCATCGTCTTTTATCGGTTCGGCACGTGAGGTTTCTGCCAAGCGCAACTTGGTGAGTTGCAAACAGGTTATGAAGACATTAGTGCCGAAGATGCGAAAATAATTGCGATTAGTGCTGATTCACAGGCACTTATAGGTTTAACAAAGCAAAATCTCGAGATAACTTATCTTTTGCTCTCGGATGAAAATAGAGCCGCGATTGATGCCTATAATGTTATTGACACAAGTAACATGCGTATCGCACGTCCCGCAACCTATATTATTGATCAGGATGGGCGCATTGCATGGAAATTCCTTGATGCCAAATTTGACACTCGCGTCAGTTCCGATCAGATTGTGACTGAATTGAAGAAATTGTAAAACCTACACAACGGTTTTGAAAGTCCCCCTGATAAGGGGGATTTAGGGGGTTAAAAATGATTGATGTCTGTTTTTTTGCTGACGAGGTTTCTAAATCCGATTTTGAGGAAGCTATCAAACTCGGTGTCGAAGCCGGTGCGAATACTGTTGAAATACGTGGTGGCGTGTGGGGAAAACACGTAACCGAAATTGACGATGACGATGTTCAACGCGTTCAAGATGTGTTGAGTGCCTATAATGTTCGCTGCGCCAGTGTCGGATCACCGTTTGGCAAGTGCGCAATTGATGATCCGCAGGAGTATGATCAACACCGAAAGCACTTTGACCGGATGGTCACACTCGCACACGCTTTCGATACACAGGTCATCCGCGGGTTCACGTTTTGGAATCCGAATCGCCGTATTAAAAACGCACCGCGTCCGAATATTAACGACTATATGGAACGTATCGTTGAGAAACTTTCGCTGGTTGTTCCGATTGCAGAGAGCGCAGATGTTACGCTCTGCTTTGAAAACGAAAGCGCATGTCTCGCTGGCACTTGCGAAGAAACACGTGCTGTCATTGATGCACTCGGAAATAGTCCGGCACTCACCTCTTGCTGGGATGTCAATAACGGATTACACTGCGGCGAAAATCCGTTGCCAGATGGATATGCTCATATTAAAGGGCTTATACGGCATGTGCATGTGAAACCGAATCCAGAAAAAAATCTCAATCCGATCGGAGACACAGACTTGTGCTATGAGCAGTTATTGGAAACGCTTGTTGATGATGGGTTTACGGGTGCAGCGAGCATTGAACATTGGGGACAACCGGAGGATATGTTAGCGGGTATAAGACAATTACGCGCCGTCATTGACGCTATGTAGACCTCTATAGGTGAAGGAGAAATGCAATGCAATTGAAACCAGATGCACCACAATTGACTTGGCAAGGGGCTGTTTCCTTGCAGAAAACTGAAGATTGGGTGATGCCGTGGCGCACACCACACTCAGCGCATATTTTGTTTCCGGAACCGTTACTTGAACGTTCCGCTATGCCTGCCGGTGTTCGCATCAGTTTTCGGAGCAATACGACACAGGTTTCAGGTAATATTGTCCCACAGAACGAATGCGGAATGCTTGATCTTTGTAGTGATGGGGAATTAATAGAGGCAACTGACCTGAAACAGAAGGATAGTTTCGCTTTTAAAGGCTTGTCCGATAGTGAGAAGTTAATTGAGTTGTGGTTGCCACAATACGGACAGTTTCAACTCCGCAGCTTGGAGATAGATGACGGAGCGACACTGCAACCCTTTGATGACACACGCCCCCGATGGATTACCTACGGTAGCTCTATTACGCAGTGTCGGGCTGCGGCATCGCCGACACAAACATGGCCAGCGGTCGTCGCACGTACACACGGACTGAATCTAACCTGTCTCGGCTACGGTGGACAGTGCCATCTCGATGCCATGATCGCACGGATGATCCGGGACACGCCAGCGGATTATATCTCAATGTGTCTCGGTATCAACATCCAAGGCGCATCCAGTTTGGGACCACGAGCGTTCCGTCCGGCGATCATCGGAGCCGTCCAAATTGTCCGAGAGAAGCATCCAGATATACCCATCGTGCTGATGTCGCCTATCTGCTGTCCACCGAGAGAGGAAAATCCGAACACTGTAGGATTTCATCTCAAAAGGATGCGTGAAGAGGTACAAGCCGCTGCCGAAGCCCTTCAAACACACGGCGATCAGAATGTCCATTACGTTGACGGGTTAAGCGTTTTTGGTGCTGACTTTGTCCATTTGCTCCCGGATGACCTACATCCCGATGCGGAAGGCTACCGAGTCATGGGTAAGAATTTTACAACTGTGGTCGCCGAAAAATTTTTCGTATAAATAACTTAAGGGGTAGGTCCAAGACCTACCCCTACAAACTGGACGATTTTCACAAAATTTCATCTTTTTATCCGTTTTCTACCTCCACAGCGTTTCCTGTTTCCGCAGAGGCGTAAATAGCATCCGTTATTTTCTGTACAACAAGCGCGTTTTCCAAACTCGTCAAAGGCTGCCGATGCTCGCGTATACCGGCAGCAAAATCAGCCAACGGGTTGCTGTGTTCTGATTCCGGTGCGTCTCCTAATTCTGAGAGAGATGTTGACGCAACGCCGTCTTCTGTCGTTGTACGATTATAAGTAACATTTTCTGGTTTACCATCACCCATCGTTAACTTGAGAGAGCCTTCTGTACCGATAATTTCCCAACCCTCGTGCGTGTGCATCGTCATGAACTCACCGCGTTCAACGCTGAGCACGATACCACCTTCACATCGGATGAGCGCAGTATAGTGTGTTTCGGCATCGGAACCAGGGGCAATATGCGATTGGAACACTTCTGGCACCGTCCATGTCTGTGCAAATACGGTCTGTGGTTTGAGCTGCCAACCTGTAATACCGAGCAGATAGTCGAGGTCGTAACATCCCCAATTAACGAGAATGCCACCACCGTTGAGTGCCTTCGTCAATCGCCAAGCCGGGCGCGGTGTATCGGGTTCTTTTCCGGCACCCCTAATCGCGCGGCAATATATACTACGGAGTTCACCCAAACCGCCAGTCGTAATAAGTTGTGTTGCAAGTCGCGCAGCTGCGCTGAAACGGTTCCGTGAAGAACAACATCCTGAAATTAAGTTGCCACGCGCAGCGATGAGTTGTTCGACCTCAGCAGCGTTCATCGCAATCGGTTTTTCTATTAAGACGTGCTTGCCTCTCTCGAATGCGCGTAAGGCTACCTCGGTCCGATATTGCGTCGGAAACGCGAGGACAACTGCTTCGATTTCATCGTCATCGAGCAGATCGAGGTCGTTACTATACATTTTCGGTGGGTTGAAACGTTGTGCAGCGTTAGTTCTATTTGCTTCAATCAGGTCTGCAGCGGCAACCAACGCAATGTGTGATGCCTCCGATGCGATACTAAGATGTCTGCTTCCGATTACGCCACATCCAATTACACCTACTTTTACGGGTTCCATAAATATAAAGGGTCCTCTCTCAAGATGAAGTCTAAGCGGTAGGAAAAAACTTGGGGTATTAACGACTATTGAACATCAATCTCAAATTTATGGGGTTATTATGACACAAGGAAAAATTGAGGTCAAGAAAATTTAAATGGTGAATAGAACGCGAAGAACAGTAGGATTTATAGCCCGGAAAGGGGCGGATATGTGAACATTCCGCCCTGTTATAGGAAGATGTTACTTTAGAACGATGCTTTGATCTGCCCCCAACGGGTTGCGAGTTTGCCTTGCGGTTCGACGGGAAGCCCTTCTGCTTCAAAAATCTGCTTAACTTCACCTGCGGACAAGGCTTTATTGTAGATCATAACTTCGTCAATGATGCCAATAAAACCGCCATCGCCTGCGTGTCCAATCTCGGTTTCTGAGCCACCCGTTGACATCGGACCATTGTAATTTTGCTCTGCCTCCAACTTACCATCGACGTAAAGGAGCATCTCTTTGTCAGCAACGACCCCAACAATATGGTGCCATTTCCCTTTATCGAACGCAGGCACGCCGAAACCGCCGTCTCCTTGCCAACCCGGTTGGACAATAAATTCCATCTCTTGACCCGCATTTCTACCATCAAATCGCAATGCCCAACCGTTGACATCACGTTGTGCTACGATTGTACCACAGCACCCAGCGACGACGCCTTGCACTGGGCTATCACTGTCAGCGTTTACCCAAACCGCAACGCTCATCTCTTTTTCACCAGCGAATTCTAACGAAGCGGTGCCGGGAATATGGACCGAATTCGCACCGCTGAATTCAAGGGCTTTGCCGACTTTACCAGCAACGGATTTCGGGCCGTCTTTAAGCTCTCCATCGTTGTCGCCTAAAACATCCTCAACCTTGCCACCCGCAACAGTCCCTTCATCAAATGACCAGTAACTCACTACACCGTCGAGTGGGAGTTGCGCATGTGTTAAGGAAACTGATGCAAAAAACCACATGACAAGCAGAATCCGTATTGACATTTTTTTTGACATGTTATTTTAGCCTCTTATATTTAAATTTCAAATTTGCTGCCGGGGTCAACACCGACAACAATATCTTGCTTATATGCCGTTGTATCATAGTTGAGTCTGATACAAAATATACCATTAGACCAATAGGGCGTTGCTAAGCCTTTCTTAATCAGCATCCCTGCCTTATTCGGACG
>JAJEDN010000094.1 GCA_022821495.1 Candidatus Poribacteria bacterium | reverse complement strand
ATCTTGGATCGCGACCTGCACAATGCATGGAGGGACGAACAGACAATCTTCATCGTCAACCGCGACGGCACAGGTCTGCGTCAACTTGTCGAGGAAGCCGGTCCCTATGCAGAGCATCCTGTGTTATCGCCAGACGGATCGAAAGTGCTTTATACACAGGAGATTAATGGACATTCTCAAATCTTCAAGTTAGATATAAATACCGGGGTTCGGACGCAGCTGACGCATATTCAAGGCCCTTTTCGTCGAACGAATACTGGTGGTGATTGGTTTGATCCGGCGTATGCGTTACCAGTTTCACCACAGCCTAATTTACTAACAACCAGTTGGGGAGATGTAAAAAAGCAATAGTCTCGCAGTTCATAGCGGCAGGTCTTGTGCCTGCCCTTTAGGAAGGGGTTGTATGAAAACGACATATTTGTTTATTTTTCCCATATTTATCGTGTTCGTGCTAAACTTAAGTATTTCACTCCTTTTCGCACAGGCACCGGCAACACCGAAAATCCTGTTTACCTCCACACGGGACGGCAATTACGAAATCTATACCATGAATCCAGACGGTTCTGAACAAGTCCCGATAACACGACACCCCGCAGTGGATTATGGTGCTGCCTGGTCTCCAACAGGTGAGAAAATTGTTTTCGTCTCCGATCGCAATGGCAGACCAGACCTCTATTTGATGAATCCGGATGGGTCGAATGTCCGACGCATCTTTAGGCGAAAGATAGTAGGTCGAAGAACATCCCCGACTTGGTCACCAGATGGCAAACAGATCGCTTATATGCATGACTATTGGCCCGACGGCGGCGGCACATCCGGTATGTACATAGCGACTTTAGGCGACCAAGATGAGGAATTTATCATCGGTCAATTCTATCCGGCATGGTCGCCAGATGGGACAGAAATTGCCTACAGAGCGTCTGATTTAGAGGGCACTTGGATCGCATTCATTAACGTCCGCACCCGAAAGGTGAAACCGCTCCTACCCAAAAAAGCATTCCGATGGGAAACGAATCCGTCTTGGTCGGCTACAGGGGATAAACTTATCTTTACAGGGAACAAACATCCGTTACCTGCCATCTTAGATAGGGAGCTGCACGAAGCGTGGGCAGATAAAGACACCGTCTACATCATCAACCGAGATGGAACGGGTCTCAAACAACTTATTCCGGAAGACGGTCAGGAAGTACAGGCGGCTGCGTTATCACCCAACGGCGACGAAGTCATTTATACACAGGAAATTAACAATCAGAGACAACTTTTCAAAATTGATGTAAACAGTGGGGTTCGGACGCAGTTGACACATATTGGGCAAAGAAATATTGGTGCGGATTGGTTCGACCCGGCGTATATGCTATCGGTATCACCGCAACCACACCTGCTCACGACGACATGGGCAGACGTGAAAACCCACAAATTGCATTGAAAAACAGAGACGTAAATTCTTCTTCGCTGGCGGGGTTTCTAACCCCGCCTCTTTCCTTCCTATATGCCCCCTTAACTTAAGCATAAATGTCACCTCTTATAGTAAAACCAAAAAATAAGTTTACACTTCGCACCTTCGTAGGGGCTGGGTTACCCAGCCCCTACGAGCCTACCGTATGTGCAAATAATTATAGGATTTACTATAATACCTCAGTTGCTGACGATTGATGGCACCTCCGATGGCTGATTGCTAACTATTATAGTAGAACCCGTAATTATTTGCACACGCTTTGAAGAGACGGGCAATAAATTGCCCTACTACAAACGCTGCTCTGGTAAGGGATAAGTGTATAAGTAATTTCAAAATCTACTATAACAACCTACAACTGAATACTCCCATATTCCCACAGGGTCATTCAATTTTCAAATTGTCTGAATCGCGGATTATCGCGGAGGACGCGGAAGACGCGGATTTTCGTGTTTAGATACGCTAAAATCATAAGGTAATTTAACTGTTTTCCAGAGAATTGAATGGCTCTGCATATTCCCATCTTAGGACTTATATAACCAGTTAGGATGTGCTACAATACTAATTGTCCTTCCTGAAAAAGAAACGTCCAGCAATTCTGAAATTCATTTTTATGCACCAGTTTGACTTATAAGTCGCGTCACAGTTTTTAACCCGGAATGATGCATGCGCCTTTCCAATAGGATAATTAATGAAAAACGACGATGCTAAACTCATCCAACGCGTCCTCGCTGGCGATGATACTGCGTTCTCTGTGCTTGTGAATAAATACCAAAAACCGGTTCACGCGCTCGCGTGGCGGAAAATCGGAGATTTTCACGTCGCCGAGGAGATCACGCAGGATACCTTCCTAAAAGCGTATCAACGACTCTCAACGCTAAAGGAACCACAGCGTTTTGTGAGTTGGCTTTATGTAATAGCGACGAACCATTGCAATGCGTGGCTCCGTAAAAAGCGTTTGCGAACAGAGCCGTTGGAAAACACAAGCAGTGAGGCGTTAGAAAAAGCGACGTACTCAGGCTACGTTATCCAAGAAAACGAACGGACGGCGGTAGAAGCGCAACGCGAAGTCGTCAAAAAGTTGCTTGCGAAGCTCCAAGAGAGTGAACGCACCGTCATCACGTTGCATTACTTCAGCGAAATGTCCAGTGCGGAGATTGGCGCGTTTTTAGGCGTATCGGCAAATACGATTCGGAGTCGTCTTCGCCGTGCGCAGGAACGTTTAAAGAGGGAGGAACCGATGATTCGAGAGGCTTTAGAACACTTTCAGATTACGCCAAATCTTACAGAGAACATCATGCGAGAGATTTCAAGAATGAAACCCACTCCGCCGTCAGGTGGTAAACCACTCGTGCCGTGGGCAATCGCCGTCTCCACGTTAGCAGTTATCTTTTTGATGTTGGGTATCGGCAATCAACAACTGTCGCGTTTCCAGAGACCTTATAGTTTCGATGCGACTTCAGAAATGATGGTAGAAATTATTGAGGCACCCGTAGTGCTAAATCTTGAAGCCAAGCCGGATATTCGGACGCAGGTGGGAAATGTCAATACCCCAAGCGAGCGTGATACCTTCAACCAGCAGCCTAACAACGTTTCGGCATCGGTTGCAGACTCACAATCAGAGGAAACCGATAAAGACTATTCGCAATGGGAACTGCCGAAAGAAGCGAAAGCGCGTTTCGGAAAAGGTGGCATTAATGCGATTCAGTTTTCACCTGACGGCACACAACTTGCAGTCGGCAGTAACATCGGTGTGTGGCTGTACGATGTGGCGACAGGTGAAGAGCAGTCCCTATTTAGGGGCGCGTGCCGACTGCTCGCATTTTCGCCGGATGGTCGTTTCCTCGCCAATGGCGGTGAACGTTCTGATGTGGGGAAAGTCCAGTTGTGGGACCTCGCTACTGGGCGAGAAATCGTATTCCCTGAGGTCTATGATACCGCTTCAGCGTTACGGTTTTCTTCAGATGGGAAAACGCTTGTCAGTGTAGGAAGTGGAGGACAGTTTATCATCAGTTTGAATATTGAAACGAAAGAGATGACTTCAAAGTTTTTCAAGCGTGGTGAACCATCCGACATGTCTGATGAACCAGGAGTCTACGCAATCGCACACGATAAAATTGCAATTGGAAGAGCGGATGGGAAGATTCAGTTATGGGACATAGCGACTTACAAAGTGTTATCCACTCTCAGAGGACATACAGATTTGTCGGTTCAACAACCGCGCCAACCAGCGTTTATACCAAAAAAACATGATATTTTAGCAGTGGCGTTTTCACCCGATGGCACGCGCCTCGCCAGTGTCGGTAGAGATAAGAGGGTGTGCTTATGGGATCTCGCCAACCCGGACAAATGGATTACACTCGAAGAACAGACAGGTTGGACGAATGTGTTAGCATTTTCGCCGGACGGGAAAATGCTCGCCAGTGGGGGGACAGACAAAGCGGTGCAACTGTGGGATGCGACGACTGGCAACCCTCTCGCGACGCTCACTGGCCATATTAATGCTATTACGGCATTAGCATTCTCACCGGATAGCACAACGCTTGCAAGCGGCAGTGCAGACGGCACGCTCCGGTTCTGGCATGCAGGAACTGGAACCTCACTACCTGACCGGATCACTGGACACACACAGTCGATGGCTGCAGCGACTTTCTTTGAGGATAGTTCTACGCTGGCAAGTGTGGCGTTTAATGGTGTAATTACCTTTTGGGATATGAAAACATTGCAAAAGTCGACTATCCAAGATGCCGGACATCGCGATATGTTGCTGTCTTTAGCGTTTTCACGGGATGGTACGAAACTCGCCAGTGTAGGTGCAGAAGGGTATAGCGTTTCCTGGGCCTCCGGCAGCTTTTCTCTTTCGACTCCAGATCGTTTGATCCGCCTGACTGATGTGAAAACAGGCCGTGAACTGATGACGTTGCCATATGCCAGGGGGGTCAAAGAACTGGCATTTTCTCCTGATGGCGAAACGGTGGCGTTTACGGGACTCGGGGAAATTCGCTTGTGGAATACGAGAACAGGTGATGAACAAGAGATCACTCTTGCTGAGCTGAAACCCGGTATGCCCCTGAACGATATACCGACAATTGTGGCATTGGCATTTTCGCCGCACGGCACATGGCTCGTCAGTGGAACGCAAGACGGGAAAATTCAAATGTGGGACGTTGCGACCGGTGGAGCCTTAACCGTCTTTGCAGAGCCGACGGAGCAAGAGAATCTGGGACGTATTTCAGCATTGGCGTTTTCGCCGGACGGTGCCTTGCTCGCCGCTGGAACACGGAGTCACATCCAGTTATGGGTGGTCGATACCGCTGATAAACTTTTCTCGATTAACACTGATTATACGCGAGGCCTCAGGGCTTTCGGTGGTTCTGCTGCACCGCTGGTGTTTTCGCCAGATGGCGCGGTTCTTCTTAATGGGCTTAGCCACGGGGCAATCCAATTGTGGGATGTAACAACTGGAGACAGGATCATTATACTTGATGGGCACACGCAAAGAGCACAGACATTAGCGTTTTCACCCGATGGTACAACGCTCGTCAGCACCGGCATGGATGGTACAATTCTTTTGTGGGATTGGAATGAAATCCTCGCAGGTTCAAACAAAAGTGAATAATAGTAAAATAACGGCTTGTGCTAACGGAAAGTCAACATGCTTCATTTCAACCTTGAAAAATAACGTCCTTTAGCTGGACGGTGTTGAATGCTGCCCTTTCTTACCATTATCTTCCTCCGTTTCCTCCAAAAATTTCTCTTTTTTTTAATTAAGCAACCATTTTGCACCTATCTTGCGTCATTATAATTCGAGAGGTCATTAATCAACCATCGATTTTTGGAGGTGCCTGATGCAAAACGACGATGTTGCGATTATTCGACGAGTTCTCGCGGGTGATGAAGGGGCTTTTGCGGAACTTGTGAATAAATATCAAAAGCCGGTTCACACGCTCGCTTGGCGAAAAATCGGGGATTTCCACATCGCTGAGGACATCACCCAAGACACTTTTCTGAACGTGTATCAGAAACTTTCAACATTGAAAGATCCGAACCAGTTTTCTGGGTGGCTCTATGTGATTACGGCAAACCTATGCGCCACGTGGCTCCGCAAAAAACGGATACAGACGCAACCGTTAGAGGACACAGAGACAAAAATGATACAGGAAGATGTTTATTCCCAACACGTCACCGAAGAACGGAGCAAAATCGCCTCGGAATCACAGCGCGAGGTGGTCAAGCAGCTGCTCGCGAAACTGAAAGAGAGTGAACGTACAGTGATGACACTCCACTACCTCGGTGAGATGACAGTTGCAGAAATTAGTCGATTTTTAGGCGTATCAACAAGCACAATTAAAAGTCGTTTGCGGCGTGCGCGGCACCGTTTAAAAGAGGAGGAACCGATGATAAGAGAAGCACTCGATCATTTCCAAATTACACCGAATCTCACAGAGAATATTATGCGAGAAATCGCGCGTCTAAAACCTGTGGCACCATCTGGAGACAAGCCTTTAGTGCCGTGGGCGATTGCTGCATCAACAGTAGCTGTCATATTTCTGATGTTAGGTATCGGTAGTCAACACTTATCGCGTTTCCAGAAACCTTATAGTTTCGATGCGACTTCAGAAATGACGATTGATCTCATTGAGGCACCGGTTGTGCTAAATCTTGAAGCCAAGCCGGATATTCGGACGCAAATCAGAAGTCCTACTACACCCAGCAATAACGATGGTGCGGGTCAGCAACACGATGATGTCTCATTCGCTGCGGCACAGGCGGAAGGTGAAGACGTTTCTGTGCCGAAACAGGAATGGATTCAGGCTGAACCCATGAAAGGGAGTGATGCCACTGCTTTGTCTGTCACATCTGACGGTGAACTTTATACTGTTGCTGATGAGCGCATCTACAAAATGGGATCCGGTGGGAAAGCGTGGCAACAGATTACCGATATTAACGCATTGGGTGTTAATTATAGGCGTACCGCCCGTATAGAAAAGTGGAATGATACACTCTATCTATCAGTGAATAATGCACTTCTCGCTTCTAAGGATGATGGCAAAACATGGGAATTAGTCCACGCTTTGCCGGTAGGTTATGGCTTGTTTGCTTTTGATTTAGAACTAACAAAACAAGCGTTTTATATCATCTTTTCTGATTACACGGCTTTTCGTTCTGAAAATTTGGGTAAAACCTGGAAGGCAATGAACGTCGTCGGATTTCCGGAGAGACCGAACGCCATGGTCGTGATCCAAGATACACTGTTTGCCGGAACAGGTAATGGACTCTATCGCTTGAAGGATAACAACTGGCAACGCGTAAAACTTCCAGTACCTGTCGGAGAAATCCTTTCAATCGCCACGACTGAACGGAAGATTTATGTTGCGGCAAAGTTTAGTCAGAATAGAACAAGTGATCAAACAGTAAGTCAAGGGCTGGCGCAGGGTTGGTGGATATTCCGATCAACGGACTTCGGTGATTCCTGGGACGATATAACGCCGACAAACGCTTGGCAGGTAATGGGGTTGCCACCTGAAATCAAGCTCGTTGCTGCGGGTGAAACACTTCTGGCAATGGAACGCGGAATGGTTCGCTCCACCGATGCTGGAGATACATGGCTGCCGCCACAATTACCCGGCACCTCACCTCCAATGGATAGATTTCGTTCTGCTGTAGTGGTGAATGACAGTACCATTTATGTTGGTAGCAGCGACGGTCTTTATCGTTCCTCTGATGCCGGCATATCGTGGGACGCGATAAACATCAATCAACAGAACTGGGCTGGCATATATAATCTAATCGCATCTAAAGGACAAAATGTGCCGCCAACACTTTACGCGATGTTCGGGGGCGAGATCGTAAAAACGACCAACAAAGGCAAATCCTGGAGAACGATTCAAATGGGAACACCCATGACAGCCCCTGTTAGAGAAGAACCACCGACTTTTACGCAGATACGTGAATTCGGCGGTAGTCTCTATGCCAAAACAATGGGTTCTCATAGTCCTGGCAACACGCATAAAACAGGTTTATATCGCATCTCTGCAGAGAACAACACAGTCATGCGGATAGAAGATACGCCTCTCTTTGACTCACATAAATTAAGTCGCTTTTGGAATATAGGAAGGACAGGTGCTTTAGATGTGTCAGATAAACCGTTCATTGAACACTTGAAAGAGAATTTTGAGGGAGCAGACCAGTTCTTTGAGACGTTGACACGAGGTGGCACTTTTAAGCAAGAAGAACTTTACAAACAAGACCTTTATCAGGATCAAATTCGACTCATACGGAGAGGTGTAAATGGTACTTTTGTAATTAGTGGCGACACGTTTTATGTGGAGTACAACTTTAAACTCTTTCGATGGAAGCCGGGGGAAACAGCGTGGTACGACACAGGTGTGGAAGAGATGGGTGAACTCCTTTATAGGGAAGCAATGAAGGCATTTGAAGGCGCAGGTATGCCAGAGGAAAAGATTGATGAGATTCTTTCGACTTGGCAGGGGTTCACACTTGCGGCTTCAGGAAACACTGTCTATGTTGGCAAGCGGGATGGACACCTCGTTGCATCGTTTGATAAAGGAAATAATTGGCTCGATCTCACGCCAGCACTGCCATTCCCTGTTAAAGCTTTCAAAACCATCGTGTTTGTAGGAGCCACCGTGTATGTAGCGACAGATGCAGGTGTCGCCGCGTCAAGTGACGGAAAACAGTGGCGTGCTATGACTGATGCAGCAGGAATACCTCTCAATATGAAACAACTGACTGTTGACGGAGACACACTTTACGGTTTTATCAAAAATACAGGTATCTATCGTTTGGAAAGCGGCACTTGGGAACAGGTTATCTCAAAAATGCCGGATCATGTAGAGGAGTTCGCCGTTGACGGAAATACCCTATACGTGAACACACGAGACGGCAATGTGTTTCATTTCAATCTTGAAGAGTAATGTCCTTTTGTATGGAACAGTGCTGTTATGGGACCTCAAACGCATGGCTGGTCGCTAAACTTCAAGAACTATGGGTGTCAATTTAGGAATATTTGTGATATTTTGTAGGCGTGTCTCCACAAAGGAGTTGTTTTAAATTTCAAGGTGATTTATAATAATAAATATAGGACATACGATACGGAAGGCTCTGTTAGGTGTATGAACTGCTGCGGTAATGAGGGTATTTGAGTGGACAATCAAACAGTTCTTAGCCAGGAGTTTATCAAGCAGAAACTTGTAGACAATCGGAAGACCTTGCGGAAATACGGGGTCAAACGGATCGGATTGTTCGGATCCTACGTACGCGAAACAGCGACTGCCGCAAGTGATATTGATTTCCTTGTTGAACTCGAAAGGTTGACTTTCCGAGATTATATGGGGTTGGCTCTTTTTCTTGAAGATCTGTTCGAGAAGAACGTTGACCTTGTTACTCCCACCTCCATTAAACCGGGTTTCAAACCTTACATTGAGAAAGAGATAGAATATACTGTGGTCCAATTTTGAACTTCCTATGTTAAAAACACAAATTCAACAAATCCTCGATTCGTTCCATCACGAATCCTCTAATCTTGAAAATTTTTGAATCCCGTCCTTACATGAACCCTCCCATTTTTTGCAGAATTATGCACCAGTTTGACTCCCAAAAAGCGTCACTATAGCGCGATCGGGAGGAATTGCATGAAAACCACTGATATTGATCTCATTCACCGTATTCTCAATGGGGATGATACTGCCTTCACGGAACTGGTGAAGAAATACCAGAAACCGGTGCACGCGCTTGTGTGGCGGAAGATCGGGGATTTTCATATCGCCGAAGAAATTACGCAGGATACGTTCCTGACGGCATATCAGGAATTAGCGACGCTGAAAAAACCGCAAAGTTTTGCGAGTTGGCTTTATGTGATTGCTGCAAATAACTGCAGCACGTGGCTGCGCAAGAAACGTCTATGGACGGAGTCGCTTGAGGATACACGCCTACAAGAGGCGACGTATTCTGGGTATGTCGTTGCGGAAAACGAGCGGACGGAAGTGGAGGCACAACGCGAAGTCGTCAAAAAGTTGCTTGCCAAACTTCAAGAGAGTGAACGCACAGTCATCACGCTTCACTACTTCGGCGAAATGTCCAGTTCAGAGATTGGCGCGTTTTTAGGTGTATCAGCAAACACCGTTAGAAGTCGTTTACGCCGCGCACAGCACCGTTTAAAGAGGGAGGAACCCATGATAAGAGAGGCTTTAGAAAATTTCCAAATCACACCAAACCTTACTGAAAACATTATGCGAGAAGTCGCGCGTCTAAAACCCGCTGCGCCATCTGGCGGCAAGCCATTTATACCATGGGCAATAGGTATTTCCGCATTAGCGGTTGTTTTATTAATACTCGGTATCGCAAACCACCAATCCTTATCGCGCTTCCAAAAACCGTATAGTTTCGATGCAGCGTCAGAGATGAAGGTTGAGTTGATTAACGCGCCCGTTGTGCTGAACCTTGAATCCGAGCCGGATAACCGGACGCAACTCGGAAATGCCAACGCACAAGATAAGAATAATGGCATTGGTAACCAAGTCGATGACATTGCCCCGCTTGATTTAGGAACGATTATTGCTAAAATCAAGCATTACGATAACGCTGTCGTCTCCGTAACCGGTGACTTCGTTATGGAACACCATCAAGATTCAGGAATCGGAAAAAAAGAGTATACGCTGATGTTTGAAGGTGAGAAAATCCAAATAGAGCAGGAAGAGGGATGGCCGATCATCGGGTATTGGGATGGAGAACGCTCCTGGGAGGGCGCGAAAAATAAAAGGATGATTTTTGAATTTGAAATTGCCCCCGGCAAGGAAAAAACTGATCTTCAGGTGATTCAACAAGCCTTCAAACATAACGGGATTGACCTCGCAGCCGATGTCCGTATTGTTGATGGCGACGAGCCAGAGAGTTTCACACTTGTTGAGAATGAGACGGGGACAACTTACTTTTTCTGGTTGGAGGGAGAGACGACGCTGTTGGTTTATGAGTATCATCTCGAATATAGTGTTCGACCGCAATGGTTGATTCCTTCGAGTTATGATCCGAGATTTTGGCTCACCTTGCCAAGCCTCGGTTCAAACGGTGCCTATCTATCCGAACCGCTTTGGCATTTGCTTGAGAAACATGAGAGTGAAATTATTGGGAGTGAGGTCTTGAACGGCGAAAAGACATCCGTGATTCGCCTTGATATCCCTGCTTGGTCCACGGAAGACTTTAAAATGCCTGCTGAGTCCTATAAACTTTGGATTTCTCATGATAAAGGGTTTCGACTGGTTAAGTCAGAACAAGCGTTTACCGTAGAGAATCCGACGGAATGGAGTCCCTACAAACGCGGTGTAACCTATATCAGTACCCGAAAGATTGCCTATCACGAATACTTGCCGGAGATCTGGTTTCCTAAGAGAATTGAAAGAACTACTGTTCCAAAGGCATCACCGGAACAACAAGATGAAGCAGATTTTCTTTACAAAGATGTCCTGCTCACGCAGCAGTGTCGGATAAACACCGATGTTACAGCGTTCCTCAGCCTGCGTCTACCGCCTGATACACCCGTTTTCGACCACGGGGAGGGTCAACCGAGTTCAGCAGGCGATGTACTAAACCCTAAACCCAAACCGGATATTCTGACGCAATATGAATCTGATAAGTAAGTCTATGATCCCGCGCCGCACGATTTACAAACGGTTATTACTGAGATGAAGCGCTATGACAGTGCCATCGTGTCAGCGAGTGGTGACTTCGTTATTGAGCACCATAGAGATGCAGGGATCGCGAAAACGCAATATGCATTGACGTTTGAAGGTGAGAAAATCAGGGTAGAACAAAAAAGGGGTTATCCGACGTTAGATAAGGATGTACCGCTCATAAACAGATTGTTGCCGCTCGTGAAGATTTACGACGGAGAACAGCAATGGGAAATCTATAGATACAAAAAACTGCTCTTTAGCCTTGAGGTTACACCTGACAAAGCAGCTACGATACTTGAAACAATTCGACAGGCGTTCAAGCAACAAAACATTAAACTTGCTGATGATGTACGCATCGTCGCGAGTGCAGAGCCGGATAGTTACACGCTCATTGAGAACCAGACAGGGAAATCCTATTTTATCTTATGGGAAGCAGATACGACCCTCAAGGTTTATGACCTCCATCATCTCGAATATGGGGTTTGGTATCAACGGAATATCCTTTCTGACCTCGATCCGAGATATTGGCTCACTTATCCCAGCGAAGGTGGAAGGGACTATCTCACTGAACCGCTTTGGCAACTCCTTGAAAAACATGAGAGTAAATTGCTCGGTAGTGAATTACTGAACGGCGAAGAAACTTCTGTTATCCGCCTCAATTTACCGAAGCAGTCCCTTAAACTCTGGATTTCTCACGATAAAGGTTTCCGACTGGTTCAATTGGAAAGAGCATTTATCGCTAAGAAACCGGCAGCATCGGAGCACTTCAAAGTCGGTAATATCTATGTAGAGACACGGAAAATAGAGCATCACGAATACCTACCGGATGTCTGGTTTCCTAAGAAAATTGAACGGTACTATGCTCCATTGACAGATCCGGATCCGCAACGCAAGGATGAAGTCATTCTAAAGAAGACTGTGGTCCACACGCAGCAATGTCGGTTAAACACGGATGTCGCTGAGTTACTCCATTTAAACCTACCTCCAGATGCGCATGTTCTCGGTTTAAAGCCAGAATCTGATGCGCCAAAAGCGGAAAAAGTCGCATTTTTACGTCAAGAAATCCCTCGAACTCTGAATCTCCGCCTTGACCTGTTCAAATTGGTTGAGGAACTTGCCGAATTTTACGCGAAAGACCCAGACCTTTCCCTGCTAAGGGATCAAGTCCATGAGGAATCCAGAAAACTCATTTGGATTATCTCTGATTTGGGTCATCGTTATATTCGATTAACTAATGACGACTCGGCTTTCGAGTCAGGCGGTGAATTTCACGACCTCATGAAACAAAACCACATCGGCATTTCCAGAGGAGAATAGGGGAACAAGACTGAATCTGAGAAGCGCGATGATTTGTTTGGCGAGGCACCTGTGCCTCGCCTTCTGTCTTTAGATTGAAGTCCGCCCTCTGTAAGAACGATCTAAAACGAACTAAGACCGCATACTGAACAACTCTACGCTTTTTCAAAGATCAGAAGATCGCGAGCGACAAGAAACCCCCAAGCAAAAACACTCGCTCCTACGAAAGAACTAAACGCCCTACCCAAAGCATGTATGCTATTCGTTGGATTTATGTTATAATCCTATCAACAGAAAGAGAGCCGCTCCATCAGCACGGATACAATCCGCCTCTCTCTCATTATCTGTAAAATAGAATTTTCAATCTCCTTTGCATATACCCTTATCTATCGGCGAAGTTTGCAGTCAAAACCTCGCAGAATTATGAGACTTTTTGATCGCAAGTCGCATCATTAATTATAGAGATAAAACCGTGAACATTCCTTTTCCAGAGGTGTCTGATGAAAAACGACGACGCTCAACTCATCCAACGCGTCCTTGATGGCGATGATACTGCGTTCTCCGCGCTTGTGAAGAAACACCAAAAACCGGTGCACGCGCTGGCGTGGCGGAAAACTGGAGATTTTCATGTCGCCGAAGAGATTACGCAAGATACCTTTCTGAAAGCGTATCAGAACCTCTCAACGCTCAAGGAACCACAGAAGTTTGCAGGTTGGCTCTATGTGATAGCGACCAACTATTGCAAGATGTGGCTGCGTAAGAAACGTTTATCAACGCAATCGTTGGAAGAGACAAGCAGCGCGGAATTAGAAAAAACGGCGTATTCCGGATATGTTATTGCGGAAAACGAGCAAGTTGCGATAGAAACACAGCACGAGGTCGTCAAGAAATTACTCGCAAAATTACAGGAGAGCGATCGGACAGTCATCACGCTCTATTACCTCGGGGAAATGAGTTATGAAGAGATTAGCGAGTTTTTAGGCGTATCGGTGGCATCGATAAAAAATCGTCTCTATCGTGCGCGCCGCCGCTTGAAGCAGGAGGAACCGATGATCAGAGAAGCGTTAGGCAATTTTCAAATTACACCAAACCTTACTGAAAACATCATGTGCGAGATTTCGCGGCTGAAATCCGCTGCACCCTCCAGTGGTAAACCGTTTGTGCCGTGGGCAATAGGCGTTTCTGCTGTGACGATAGTGTTGCTGATGCTCGGTCTTAGCAATCAACACTTATCGCGTTTCCAAAAACCCTACAGTTTCAACGCTGCGTCAGAGATGAAGGTTGAGCTGATTGATGCACCTGTTGTGCTGAATCTTGAATCCGAACCGGATAACCGAACACAACTCGGAAATGCCAACGCACAAGATAAGAAAAATGGAGTAGGTAATCAAGGTAATGATGCTGCTTCGCTTGACTTGGAAACAATTATCACAAAGATGAAGCACTACGATAATGCCGTCACCTCCGTAACCGGTGATTTCGTCATGGAACGCCATAGCGGTTTCGGATCCAGCAAAACTGAATATACGTTGACGTTTGAGGGAGAGAAAGTTCTTGTAGAACAGGAAGAAGGGCACTCTCGTGTTGGGTTTTACGATGGGGAACGGACATGGGAAGGAAACCAAGACAGGAGGCTTCTCTTTGAACATGAAATTGCCCCTGACGCGGATATTAAGACCCCGGAGGCGATTCGACAAATATTCAAGGAACACGGTATTAACCTTGCTGACGATGTACGCATCGTTGATGACGACGAACCGCAAAGTTTCACACTTATTGAAAACGAGACAAATAAAAAATACAATCTCTGGTTGCATGGAGAGACGACGCTGTTCGTTTATGACCCTAATCATCTCGAATATGGGGTTCGACCTCAATGGGGGCCTATCTCTTCTGACAATGATCCGCGGTTTTGGCTCACCCTTTGTCCTGCCTCAAACAATTCTTATCTATCCGAACCGCTGTGGCACTTACTTGAGAAACATGAGAGTGAAATCATCGGGAATGAGATATTGAACGGAGAAAAGACAACTGTTATTCGCTTAAACATACCTGCTCAGTCCAAAGGAGACTCCAAAAAACCCGATCAGTCCGTTAAACTCTGGATTTCCCATGACAAAGGTTTCCGATTGGTTAAGTTAGAAGAAAGCGCGTATACTATAGATAACCGGTCAGCGGGGCTCGGCTTCAAAGCGGGAGTAACCTATATTTCAAGTCGAGAAATTGTGTATCATGAATATCTACCGGATGTCTGGTTTCCTAAGAGAATTGAGAGTTCCACTGCTCCTATATCATCACTGGAACAACAAGAGAAAGGTGAACCTGTACTCAAAAGCGTTCTACTCACAAAGCAATGTCGGCTAAACACCGATGTTACTGAGTTGCTCCGTTTAGGTTTACCCCTTGATACATCTATTTTCAATTACGGAACTGGTAAACCGAGTACAGTTGGCGATGTGTTAAATCCTGAATCCAAACCGGATATTCGGAAATTATTCGGGAGTCCTGCTATACCGGTTAAAAGCGATGGATCCGATCAACACAGCTATAATCCTGCTGTGTTTGACTTAGAAACGCTTATCACGAAAATGAAGCACGCTGATAGTTCAATCGTTTCCGTAAGCGGCGACTTCGTCATTGAACACCATAGAAGACCGGGGATCGCGAAAACTGAGTATGCCTTAAAGTTTGAAGGTGATAAGATTCGAGTGGAACGCGAATGGGGTACGCCGCTTACAGCAAAGGATTATCCGCTCGTCAAAAAAGTTTTTCCGTCTGTTGAACTCGACGATGGAGAACAGCGATGGGAGATATATAAGTACAAAAAACATCTCTTTAGCGTTGAGGTTGCACTTGACAAGAAGAAGACGGTTCTTGAAACGATTCGACAGGCATTCAAACAGCAAGAGATAGCACTTGCTGACGATGTGCGTATCGTCGCGAGCGAGGCACCGGAGAGTTACACACTTATTGAGAACCGGACGGGTAAAACCTACTTCATCTTGTGGGTTGGAGAGACAACGCTGCAGGTTTATGATCCTCAGCATACCGAATATAGTGTCCGCGACCCTTTTCGCAGGAAAGTTTCTGACCGTCGTTTCCAAAATATTCTTCGATATCAGTGGAATACGCTTTCTGATCTCGATCCGAGATGTTGGCTCACCTATCCAAATGCTGCTGGAAGGACCTATCTCACAGAACCGCTTTGGCAGCTCCTTGAAAAGCATGAGAGTGAACTCTTGGGCAGTGAAGTTTTGAACGGCGAGGAGACTTCAGTTATTCGTCTAAAGTTACCGGATGAGTCCGTTATCATCTGGATTTCTCATGAGAAGGGTTTTCATCTGGTTAAGCTGCAAAGGGCATTTCCGATTGACAATCCGGTGGATATTATCGAAATGAAGTACTTCCAATCGGGTGTGAACTATATAGAGACACGAGAAATTGCGTATCACGAATACCTACCCAATGTCTGGTTTCCTAAGAAAATTGAACGGTACTTTACACCGATCGAAGGCGCAGATCCGGCACCCAAGGCTGCAGTCATCCTAAAGACCGTGATTCACACGAAGCAGTGTCAGTTAAACACAGATGTTGCTGAATTACTCCGTTTAAAGCTGCCCTCTGACACATCCGTTTTCGGTTTAAAGCCAGAAGACGATACACCTATTGCGGAAAAAGTGGCATATTTACGTCAAGAAATCCAGCGTATCCTTAAACACCGCCTCGACTTGGAGAAATTAGAAGACGAACTGGTTGAGTTTTACGGGGAAGACCCGGACCTTACTTTACTAAAGGATCAAGCCGATGATGAAGCATACGCACTGAAAGGGACTATCCAACTTTTGATTTTAGACTACATACGATTTGCTGCGGATTCCTCAGCCGTCAAACCGGGCGGCGATTTTTACGAACTGTTGGAGAAAAACAACATTTTCTTTAGTTTTGAGTTTGAGTAGGAAAATGTTATGGACCGTAGCGGCAGGTGGCGGTTTCTGAGGTAGTCGATATTAGAAGAAAACTATGCTAACACCTTTTGTCAAATCAATCTTTTCGTTTATAATAGTGACGCTACTACTTTCTGTTGTTAACACAGGATGCAATTTGAAGAGTCTTGAGCAGAATCAGAAAGACGTTCTTGAGCAGTACGAAGAAAACGTTGCTGGGCAGTCTCAAAAGACGGGCATCTTTGCAAAACCGAAAGCGATGAGCATTTTCACCGTGATAGAGCTCGAAGATTTAGAGCATCCGACCCTTGCGGTTTCCATTGAACTACCCTACCGCGTCGGTAGAAATAATAGTGTTATTCTCTCAGGCGAACACGCATACCTCACGACCGAGAAGCACCTGCACGTCATTGATGTTTCTATCCCGCAACGTCCGTCTTATCTGACATCTTTGGCGTTTCCTGATAAAATCGGCAAAGTCCTTGCCTCTGGGAACTATCTCGTTGTCGCAAGCGAAAAAAAGTTTTATCTTGTTGATGTTTCACAGCCTTTGCATCCAGCACTTGAATCCACTGGGCATTTACCACAGCGAAACCCAATCAAAGATTTTGATGTCCTCAATGATCACCTCTATGTTATAGGAAAAAATGACCATCTGTATATTTTTTACGCGCCTCGCGGACAGGCGCGACTCGTCAAGGCTGTTGAACTGGAAAAAAGGTGGTGGTTGCTAAGCTTGAAAGCCGACGGTATCGAAGTGAAACAGGTCCCACAGTGGACTTCAATCACCTTTCCGGCAGATCTCTGGGACCCATTCGTGTCTCAACGTCGGTTTTTACAACTCCACAGCAGCAAACAAGAGAAAGTTCGTGCATCGTCTATTTTTCTGGTAGTGGAGCCAACATACGACCTGTTGAGTTTCAATGTATATCGCGTTGATGATCAGCAGGTCACGTCATACACAGGCTACCATAACCTGGGGTGGCAGTTTCGTGAGTATCTCACCGCGACGGGGCAAAAGACGCTCACTCGCAGAATCCCTGCACGTGCGTATGCAGTCGCAAACGGAAAGATGCAGGAAATCCTCCCAGAGCTATCGAGCGAGACAATGGACGTTGAAGACAAACGATTAAAACAATTAATGGGACCTGTCACAGATTTTCAAATTTCCGGGGATCGACTTTACATAGTCACCGCAAACGGGTTCTTTTTTATTATGCCTATTGTTCACCCTTATATCATAGAAATAGAGAACATGAGAGATATAGAGATCATGAAAGAGGGATTGAGTAAATCGGCTATAGAAAAGGTTTTATCCCCCTCACCACCGCTTTTATCCGCCACACCGCTTCAGGCAAGTCGCCCGATAAGTCTGGCGGTCGGTGAAGGTGAACATTTTGCTTATGTGTTATCTCATCCGGTTCATTAGACTCAGGGGTTCTCTTTATAGAAAAATCTTTGATTTATTTATCAAACTCATAGTAAAATCTACAATTACTTGAATATTGTGGATTTTATAGTAAAGCAGGACTTACGCAAATTCAGCACGCGATGGCAGATTTTTTTAGTTTAAACCCCCTAAATCCCCCTTATCAGGGGGACTTTAAGAGCGGATGCGTAAGTCCTAGTAAAGTTTAGAATTAATAGGACACTCCGCGCCGGTTCGGTTAGGAATGCAGGTGGCAAATGTAAAGCTTTCTCACTGCGAAGCAAAATTTTGCCGCGTGTGGGCAAAATTTGGGTAAGTACACCGCGATGCACATCGCATCTGTGGTTTTTGCTTGGGTGTTTCTTCGCGTACGCCGCAAAAACCGAACCTACAGGGGAGATGAAAGGGTCTCTTTATTTTTAGGATTTACTATAGCATAAAACAACTGGAACAGAATAGGAAACAGCAATGCTAAAAGTTTTTGCCAAATCAATATTCTCGTTTATGGCGGTGATGCTACTACTTTCTGTTGTTAACATAGGGTGCAGTTCAAAGCATCTTGATCAGAATCAGAAAGACATTCTGGAGCAGCCTAAAAAAAACGGATCCGAGCAACATCAAAAGATGGTTACCTCTGCAAAGCCGGAAGGGACGAGTATTTTCACCGTGATAGAGATGGAAGATTTGGAATATCCGACACTCGCGGCTTCTATCCAACTACCGTATCCGGTCGGTCCAAACAACACAGTCGTCCTCTCAGGCGAACACGCATATCTCACGACAGAAAAGCATCTACACGTCATTGATGTTTCGCTCCCACAACGTCCTGCCTATCTGACGGCTCTTGAATTTCCTGATAAAATCGGCAAAGTCCTCGCCTCTGGGGATCATCTCGTTGTGGCGAGCGAAAAAAAGTTTCATCTTGTAGATATTTCACAACCCTTACGTCCGGTGCTTGAATCTACTATGCATTTACCGCAGCAACACGGAATCAAAGACCTTGATGTTCTTGATGATCATCTCTACGTTATGGGAGAAAATGACCATCTTTACATTTTTTACGCGCCTCGCGGACACGCACAACTTGTCAAGACCGTTGAATTGTCACCACGTTGGTGGTTGTTCAGTCCGAAAGCTGACCGTCCCAATGTTCAACAGGTTGAGGCATCAATGTTAGAACGTTTACCGAGTGGTATCTCTGAATCGCTCCGATCTCAACGCGGGTTTTTACAGCTCCGCAGCAGCAAAAACCAGAAAGTTCGTGCATCGCCGTATTGCTTGGTCATGGAGCAGATAAAAAACCCTATGAGATCTGCCCAATGTGATCTGCTGATTTACTCAGCATATACAAAAGGTTATGATGAACAGCAAAAGAACGGTGCGCGTCTCAAGTACTTGTTCGGTAAAAACTATTCAATGGGTATCGGTAGTGGGACCTTAGCCACGGAGCTCTATTACGTGGGTGCAGAAGGTCTTCACCATCTCAAGGCGAAAGAAGGAAACGATCCGCTCAAGACGAAAGAAGGAGTGACACTCACTCGGGAAAAACCGAAAATTGCGTATGCTGTTAGTGCCGGAGAGATGCAGCAAATCACGCAATACCCACCAGAAACGATAGCCCTCAATGACAAACAATTAGAACTCCCCGTGGGTTCCGTCACGGATTTTCAAATCTTGGATGGTTTGCTTTACGTCGTCAGCGCAAACGGGTTCTTTTCTATCAGAAGCCTTATTACAGTAGAAAACTTTTTGGAAGGCGATGACGCACAGTTTTTATCTGTTACACCGCTTCAGGCAAATCGCCCGATAAGTCTGGCGGTTGCGGAACGCTTCGCTTACGTGTTAGCCACACCAGAAGATTGACAAAGAATTGACTGTCTACGGAATTTATGATAAAATAGTGGAAATCCACACCAACGTTCTGGGAACCAAGACTCTGACAAGGAGTAACTGAAGGATGACCACAGAGCAAATCATAACCCAAGATCCAGATATTCACGGCGGAGTGCCCGTGTTTACAGGCACTCGTGTGCCCATCAAAAGCCTCATTGATCATCTCAAAGCCGGTGAGAGCCTTGACTATTTTCTCGAAGGTTTCCCTTCTGTTTCTCGACAACAAGCAGTCGCTTTTTTAGAGATCGCATTGGCATCGGTTGCCATGGGAAATCCCCGCCTGACTCAAACGGGTGAGGCTAAAAAATAGATGCGCGTCCTCCTTCCGCTATGCGCCGCGTCAATCAAATTCTAAAAACTCTTGAACCCGGACAGGTCATTCCTGTGTCGCTCAGCACCTAACCTCTCATTACCCAAAAATAGAATTTTAACCCCCCAATTATGAACTCACGCTTATTTTTGCAGAATCATGAGACTTTTTCATCTCAAATAGCGTCACTATGTGTTGATGCAAAATACTGAACACTTCCTTTTTAGAGGTATCCGATGAAAAATAACGATGTTGCCCTCATCCAACGCGTCCTTGAAGGTGATGATACGGCGTTCTCCGCACTCGTGGAAAAGTACCAAAGGTCAGTGCACGCGCTGGCGTGGCGGAAGATCGGAGATTTCCACATCGCCGAGGACATCACACAAGATACATTCCTGAAAGCGTATCAGAGACTCTCAACACTAAAAAAACCGCAGCGTTTCGCGAGTTGGCTCTATGTGATAGCGGCGAACCATTGCAGTACATGGCTCCGTAAGAAACGTCTGTGGACACAATCGTTGGAAGAGACAAACAACGCGCAGTTAGAAAAAGCGACCTATTCTGGATATGTCATTGAGGAGAACGAGCGTATGACAGGGGAAACACAACGCGAGATCGTCAAGAAGCTGCTTGCGAAGTTACAGGAAAGCGAGCGAACAGTCATCACGCTTCATTACCTCGGGGGAATGAATTATGAGGAGATAAGCGAGTTTTTAGGGGTCTCGGTGGCGGCGATTAAGAATCGTCTCTACCGCGCGCGGAACCGCTTAAAAAAGGAGGAACCGATGATACGAGAGGCTTTAGGCAATTTCCAAATCACACCGAATCTCACTGAGAACATTATGCAAGAAATCGCGCGTCTGAAACCGGTTGCGCCGTCTGGTAGCAAACCGTTAATTCCGTGGGCAGTCGGTGTTTCTACGTTAGCAGTTATCTTCTTGATGTTAGGTGTCGGGACGCAATACTTATCCCGCTTCCAAAAACCGTACAGTTTTGACGCGACATCAGAAATGACGATTGATATTATTGAAACCCCAATCGTGTTAGATATTGAATCGAAACCGGATGTCCGAACGCAGCTCGGCAGTGCTGCCGCGTCCAGTAAAAACGATGGTGCCGGTCAGCGACCTGATGAGGTCTTATTTGCTGCTGCGCAGGTCGACAGAGAAGATGTGCCTGAAAACATGCCACAAGATCCGCAAGAAGGCTGGTACAACCTCACTTTGATGAATACTAAGATCGGTTACGTACACATATTCAGTGAAAAAACCGAGTACGAAGGGGAAGAGGTGGATCGGAGCAAAATTAATATAGTTATAAGTCTTAAGGGACTCGGGAGTGATGTAACAATTGAAAGAACCCACGTTGAGTATACTATAGTTTGGACAGTTTGATCAAATTACAAGTTATGAAAAGTTGGCAGTGTTCTCCCGTTAGAGCTCCCGAACAGATGTTAGGATTGCCTTCTAAACCTGTTTTTGGGTCTCTATTGTGTTAGAAACGCCTGCTTT
>JAJEDN010000013.1 GCA_022821495.1 Candidatus Poribacteria bacterium | reverse complement strand
CCTCCTTACATGTTTTGTAAAGTCGGTTTACAAACGGTTGCTGTAAGGAGGTATTTTATCATAAACCTACTGAGTTTCTCACACTTTTAACAACAAAAACCTTTCACCACAAACCTTGAGAAAAAAATGGGGGTAAGTGACCACATTGAAATTTGACTTGCAGAAATGCGGATTTTGTAGTATCATTATTAACGAGCGTATTTGATTAAGGAACCTACGCACGTATCCATATTATAGTAAAATTACAAACACACATCGGGAGTGCGTTGCGGGGTGTCTTACATTCTATTTTTACAGATAAGGAGCTAACTACATGCGCAATGAAGCATTAGGAATGGTTGAAACACGCGGACTCATCGGTGCGGTTGAAGCTGCCGACACCATGGTGAAAGCCGCAAACGTCAAATTGGTTGGAAAAGAACAGGTCGGTGGTGGTTTTGTCACCGTCATGGTTCGCGGAGATGTGGGTGCGGTGCAAGCCGCGACGGATGCTGGAGCAGAAGCCGCGAAAGCGGTCGGTGAATTAGTATCGGTACATGTCATCCCTCGTCCGCACACAGATGTGGAGACGCTTCTCGGCGGAGGTTCAGAGGAAGCGAAAAGTCCGAGCAAATAAATCGGCTTTGTAGGGCGAGGAATAACTTTCTTGCCTTTGCCCTACTCCGCTTTACCAGAAAATATGTTAGCATCGCCACGGGTTCTGTATCTAAGGTGCCGCCTTGTGGTTTTACTACGTTTTCCTTGAGGTACTGGAGGGCTGAATGGCACAAATTGACGAAAAACAGATTGAAGAGATTGTTTCTCAAGTCTTGAGAACGTTGCAACAAGATGGGACAGCGGCCGCATCACCTACGACATCTACAGGCACGGGTTCCTCCCGTGCAGGGGTTTTCTCAACAGCGACAGAGGCGATTGCAGCCGCGAAAACAGCACAAGCAGCATTCGTTAAACTTGGGTTTGCCAAAAGACGCGAAATTATTGAAGCGATCAAAGAGGTCTCGCTTGCGAATGCGGAACGCCTTGCCGATTTAGCCGTACAAGATACCAACATGGGTAATGCGGCACATAAAGTGATGAAAAATGAAGGTGCCGTAACACTTTCACCCGGTGTTGAGGATCTTATCTCGGAATCGATATCAGGCGACGCAGGAACGCTTCTCATTGAATATGTCCCGTTTGGCGTTATCAATTCAATTACACCTACTACTAATCCGACATCAACGGTGATCAACCATGCGATTATAATGCTATCGGCAGGAAACGCTGTTGTTTTCAGTCCGCATCCGAATGCGCGCGACTGTACCGAAGAGACAATGCACGTCATCAACGAGGCGATCGTTAAAGCAGGTGCGCCGCCTAATCTGCTGACTTCTGTTGCAAATGCGAGTCTACGGACAGCAAAAGAGATCATGGAGCATCCTGACATCGCTATGCTTGTAGCGACTGGTGGTGCTTCTGTTGTGAAAGCAGCACTATCAAGTGGAAAAAAGACAATCGCTGCCGGTCCCGGCAACCCTCCGGCGATTGTTGACGAAACGGCTGATCTTCAGCAAGCGGCAAAGCATGTCATTGCAGGCACGAGCTTCGACAATAACCTGCTTTGTATCGGTGAAAAGGCACTCTTTGTCATCGAATCCGTTGCAAATGAGACGATCCGAGAACTCACGCAGAACGGTGGCCATTTGTTAAATGCGAGCCAACGTGAAGCATTGGAGGCTGTTGTCACCGAAAACGGTGAATCGAATAAGGAATACATCGGCAAAGATGCGACGACTATTTTAAAAGCCGCTGGCATTACAGCGCCAGCACAGACCGTTGCGATTGTCGTAGAAGTTCCCGCGGATCACAACTTTGTTATCAACGAATACTTGATGCCGATTTTACCTGTCGTTCGGTGTCGTGATTTCGATGAGGCGTTGGCAGGTGCAGTCCGGGCAGAAGGCGGACGTGGACATACCGCAGTGCTCCATACGAATAACACCAAACGCATCACGCAATTCAACAAAACGATGGATTGCAGCGTTGTCGTTATTAACGCACCTTCTTACGCATCCTGTGGACTTGAAGGCGAAGGATTCTTAGCGATGACCATCGCAGGTCCGACAGGCGAAGGATATACCCGTCCACGCACCTTTACACGTCAGCGACGCTTAACGATCGCAAACAATTTGTCAGCACATACACAGTGACGAAAATAGATTATTGGCGACCAGTCTGGGTCGTTTAAAATTTTCGTAAACGGGACAAAGGTGTTATGCGAACAGAGATTGACGATCTGAGGGCGTTAATACGCCATCATGAGCGTAAATATTACATCGAAAACCAGCCTGAACTATCAGATGCTGAATTCGATGTGCTCATGAAGCGACTTGAGGCACTCGAAGCATCATCTAATGTGCCTATCCCACCGGATTCACCGACGCAGCGGGTCGGTGGTGGTGCTGTATTAGGCACCCGCATACCGCATCGCAACCCTATGTTGAGCCTGAATAACGGTTACGACGAACAGGAGTTGAAAGAATTCGCGGAACGTGTGGGGCGGTTATTGGAAGAGGCGCCTACCGAATATGTTACAGAGTTAAAAATAGACGGTTTAGGCGTTTCGTTAATCTATGAGAATGGCGTATTTACGCGTGGTCTCACACGTGGTGATGGTGAGTACGGGGAAGACATAACAGATAATTTACGAACAATCCGTTCTGTGCCCTTGCGACTTGTTGAAACAGAAATACTGGTTCCTCCGGTGTTAGAAGTCCGTGGTGAAGTTTTCCTTCCGAAGGATTGTCTCAACGACATTAACGTGCAGCGCGAAGCAGAAGGGGAACCGCCTTTCGCGAACCCTCGGAACGCCGCTGCTGGTTCGCTGCGACTGCAAGATGCGTCTATTACCGCCGCACGTCCATTAGATATTTTCGTGTATACCCTCAATTATGTGGAAGGGGTAGAATTCTCAACGCATACGGAATCCCTTGAAAAAATGAAGCGTTGGGGGTTGAAGTGTAATCCGCATACCGCCTGCCATAAATCGATAGAAGCGGTTCAGGACTATTACGAACACTGGGTATCGGAACGCGATGCGCTCGCTTATGAAACTGACGGTGTTGTCGTAAAGGTCAATGAATTCTCCCACCAGAACGAACTTGGCGCGACCTCCAAATACCCGCGCTGGGCAATCGCCTACAAGTTCAATGCGCAGCAAGCCATCACGACCATTGAAAGAATAGATATACAGGTTGGACGCACGGGAGTTCTGACACCTGTTGCGATTTTGAAGTCTGTGACACTCGCTGGTGCGACAATTACGAATGCGACCTTGCACAACGAGCAAGAAATCCAAACGAAAGACATTCGTATCGGTGATCGCATTGTGCTCGAACGCGCTGGGGATGTCATCCCTAAAATTGTTGAGGTATTGACAGCAGATCGGACAGGTAATGAAAAGACTTTTGAATTTCCAGATCAGTGTCCAGTGTGTGATACCCCTGTCCAACGCACAGAAGATGAGGTCGCCGTTCGGTGCGTCAATGTATCGTGCATCGCACAACTGAAACGGCGAATTGCGCACTATGCATCGCGCAACGCACTCCAGATTGAAGGTCTCGGTCCCGCCACAATTGACCAATTGGTGGATGAAGGACTCGTTTGCGATGTTGCCGATCTTTACGATTTGGAAATAGAGCCGCTAAGCAAATTAGAGCGGATGGGTGTCCCATCTGCGCGTAACCTTGTCCATCAAATAAAACAGAGTAAGACGGCACCTGTAGAGAAAGTACTCTTCGGACTCGGTATCTTTCATATCGGAGAAACTGTCGCGGAGCTGCTCATCGAACACTTTTTATCCTTAGATGCGCTCAGTAAAGCAACACCGGAAGAGATAGAATTGGTGGATGGTGTTGGTCCTCAGATCACGGAAAGCGTCGTCAGTTTCTTTTCACAAAACCAACCGTTGCTTGATAAATTGCGGGAAGCGGGTTTACACTGTTTCATAGTAGCAGCAGACGCGACTCGTGCAGAAGAGAGCGTGGTCGTTGATAATTTCTTTGGTGGGAAAACGTTCGTTGTTACGGGGAGTCTTGAAGGTATGACGCGCACGGAAGCATCTAAGAAAATTAAAGCGCGAGGCGGTAAAGTTACGTCAAGTGTAACGCGCAAGACGGATTATCTCATTGCTGGCGAAGGTGCTGGTAGCAAATACGCAAAAGCCGTAGAATTGGATGTCTCAATTCTGACAGAAGCCGATTTTTTTCAAAAGCTATAGCAGCACATCCATTGCAACCCACTTGTCCCTTTATCGTTCTGACGACTGGTAATATGCACACGTCTCCCGCAAACGACATTCTTGGCAGTTTGGCGTTTTCTTATGGCAGATTCTGGCACCGTGTCCAACGATTAAGGCGTGATATTCGTTGAAGAGATCGACATCATGCGGGAGGTTGTCCATAAACAGGGCGCGAAGTTTGGCATAATTGTATCTCCCTTCAACCCATCCTAATCGTGAGAAAAGTCTATAGGTATAGGAATCAACAACAAAACTCGGTTTACCCGCAGCGTAGAGGATAATTGTATCCGCCGTTTCGGGACCGACACCGTAGATAGAGAGCAGTTCTTCACGCAATTCAGGAACATCCTGCTGAAACATCACGTGCAAGGGACGCTCCGCGATATAATCTACAAATGCGCGTACCTTCTGTGCCTTCATACGAAAATAGCGCGATGGTCGGATCAATCGCTCTAACGCGGCTTGGCTGATGGATGCTATCTGTTCAGCCGTAAAGGCATCAGCGTTTCGGAGATTCTCCATCGCCTTTTCGACATTGCGCCACGATGTGGCTTGTGTTAGAATTGCGCCGAGTGCCACCTCAAAGGGTGTATCTGCGGGCCACCATTTACGGTCCCCGTGTTGGGCAAGCAGTTGATTATAGAGCGAAAATAGTTTTTCAGTAAGATCCTCTTCATAAAGAATTCGCATGCGTAGAAAGTCCTCAAACAAAAAAGGGAAAATTATGGATTTAAGTTTTAGCACCGGCGTGGGCAACGGCGGTTGGAGCCTTGCCGAATGCGCAGCGTGGACAAAAGCGAACGGATTTGATGCAATCCGTCCGAATGCTAATGGTACTTTTCAACCGAGTGCCATTATACAATCCGGTGGCGAGGCAGTCAAGGAAATTTTGGATGCCAACGGTATCTATCTCGCCGCTTTGACCTCTCACTGTAACCTTCTTGACGACGACGCAGAAACACGGGAGAGTGCTCGCGATACACTGATGCAGGCAATTGAAGCGACACATATCCTCGGTGCACCGGTGGTAGTGACGTATGCAGGGAGTCCCGTCAGTTGGCATTTTTACGGGCAATTCTCTTCGGAACCAGGGAACCCGGGTGATAGATCGGTTGAACTCGTCGGACGCTTCAAGGAGATGTGGACCCCTGTCGTCCAATTTGCGGAAGAGAAAGGTGTGCAGCTTGCGTTGGATTGTGCCGTGCGGATGGGCAATATCGCTTGTAACCCAGAGATGTGGGAACGGATCCTTGATGCGATTCCGTCAGATTCGCTCGGCTTATCTTGTGATCCGTCGCATTGGCTCTGGATGGGTATCTTACCCGCTGAGGACGCTATCCGTATGTTCAACGGCAAGTGGTATTATGCGGATGTGAAAGATTGTGAAATCAGCCCTCAGATGAAGTTCCGACAAGGGATTATCGGGAACTGGTGGTGGCAATATCGGGTGCCCGGACGCGGACAACTGAATTGGGGGACAATCACTGGCGCGCTGCAGGAATCCGGCTATGATTACGTTCTCTGTGTCGAAAACGAGGACCGCGGCGCACCCGGATTAGACGGTTTTGCACTCGGTGGTAGGTATCTTCGGCAATTTCTATAATAGTTATCAGTCTTCAGTTGTCGGTTTTCAGTTTGAAATTGATTGTGATTTGTGTTAATCTACAGGTGTATCTATTCTACCTGAAACGATGGACAAAAATGGAAAAGCAGTTACAGCCGAAATCACATAAAATAGCGATTCTTGCGGAAGGTTCGTTTGGCGTCCTTGAATCGAAAACAGCTACGGTCTTAGTCCGCTATCTCCCGGACAATGTTATTGCAGTTATTGATAGTGCCAATGCCGGACGAGATGTTAGCGAAGTTATTGAGATTGGGGAAGGGATTCCGATTGTCAGCAATCTCGCTGCGGCGATGCAGTTCAATCCGACGATGCTTGCTATCGGTATTGCACCACCCGGTGGTGAGTTGCCACACCCTTGGCGCGCGATCCTCCACGAAGCGATACACAACGGTTTACACATCATGAGCGGTCTCCATCAATTCCTGAGTGAGGACGCAGAGCTTTCCGGACTGGCAGCAGCGAATGATGTAATCCTATGGGATGCCCGAAAACCGCCTGCCGATTTACCCGTAGCGACATGCAAAGCCGATGATGTCGATGCCACGGTTATTCTGACTGTCGGTTCAGATTGTCGTGTCGGGAAGATGCTTTCTGGTATAGAGGTGACACGCGCCGCACGTGCTCGTGGTGTGAATGCTGAATTCTGTCCGACAGGGCAAAACGGGATTATGGTCTGGGGGTGGGGAATTGCGATTGATGCTGTCGTCTCCGATTTTACTGCCGGTGCAGCGGAGCAGATTGTCCTGCAAGGCGCGAAAGAGCACGAGTTGCTTATCGTTGAAGGGCAAGGTTCGTTGGTGCATCCTGGGTATTCAGGCGTAACGTTAAGTCTATTGCACGGCAGTCTACCGGACGCAATGATATTCTGTCATCAACCCTCACGGGATACGGTTGCGCGGTACACGGTGCCGTTGCCATCCGTCACTGAGATGATAGCCCAATACGAAGCGATGGCCGCACCGATAAAACCGGCTAAAGTGATCGGACTGGCGTTGAATTGTTTCGATCTCTCTGAAAATGAAGCACAAGCGGCAATAAAAGCAGCAGAAGCGGAGACAGGATTACCAGCAACAGATGTCGTGCGTTTCGGTGCGGATAAACTGGTTGATGCTGTTCAAAAAGTGCATACTGAAAAATAGCACGGTGGTCTTTTCTATGACGACTCGTCAATGGTCGGTAGAAACCGAGAATTTTCATGCTGTTCGAGTTGATCACTGGAATACGTGGTCCGGCAAGGTACATATCTATGTTGATGACGAATTAATCTACGAAAGACCGTCCAAACGTTGGGACACAGGACTTGAACACCGCTTCAAAATTGATGGATTACCTTATATCGTCCGTATTCTCTACCGGACATGGTGTTATGAATATGAACTATGGGTTGATGGTAAACTCCAATAATTCATTCGCCAAAACTCAGGAGAGATCATTTTAAGGTTAGCAAAGGAGATGCAAAACCTATGACTGATGAAGAAAAATTTCGATTTGACTTGAGCGGATTCCTTGTGCGTCCTGCGATCCTTGAACGCGACGAAGTGGACGCAATCGTTGATCAGATTGAGAAGATACACCACAACCCAGAATCTTTACCGCCAGAACACCGCGCTGTACCGGGCGGTCCGGCAAGTGTCCTGATTGACCACCCGAAGGTGCTTGATGTGTTGCATGAAATCATTGGACCCGATGTCCGATTAGAAAATTGCTCTTCTGTCTGGCGTGAAAAAGGGCAAGAACACGGTGGACTTCACGGGGGCGGCCCGCAACAAGGCGATCCAATTTTCGGCTACCGTGTCAACAACGGAAGGATCCACGCAGGAATGGTGCGTGTCGTTTTTGAACTCACAGATGTCTCCAAAAAGGATGGCGTGACGCATTTCATAGCCGGCAGTCATAAATCTAATTTTCCGATGCACGCTGATCACATGTCGTTAGAAGGAGGGAAACGGAGTCCGTTCCTGATGTCGTATGATTGCCCGGCTGGCAGTGCCATCTTCTTTACGGAAAACCTCTGTCATGCGGGGCCTGTATGGCAACGAGAGACACCACGCGTGGCAGTCCTAAACGCCTACGCGCATCTCGCGACACATTGGCATCGGCTGAAGACGCCACCCGAAGTGCTCGCTGCCTTACCGCGTGAGAAACAGGCATACTTCCGTGAACCGTGGGTTGCCGACTTCCGTACGAGTCCTGCAACAATTAACACGATTGAACGGTTTATTAACAACGACGAACCACCTGTTAACACCGATACCAAGCCGTAATTTAAAATGGCGAGGTCAGAAACCTCGCCAACAAACAAAGAGCAAAATAGACCCTACGGTACAACTGATGATATCTCTACGCCTTCATCATCCGATGTCGTCGGTATCGTTGGAACAGTAATCTCCTCAGCAATAATGTTTGCCTTCAATGCTTCTAACTTTGCTAAGATGTCATCAGAGATCAAATTCCTGTTGCCATCAGTCAACAGATAGCCGACATTGTCTTCAGCAAGACCGAGAGACCGAACGCCAGCCATCAGATTCCCAGCTACGAACGCCTGAATAACATTATACACCGACTCGTCAATTCCGACGCGTAGACCTGTTAAGATAACACCAGGGGCGACATCAGTAATATCAATATAGTTCCATATCACATATCTATCTTCTGCCATTTTGGCGGCTTCAACTGCGCCAAACCCCGACTGATCTGCCATAGTATAAATCACATCAACACCACTCTCATATTGGGCAGTTGCAAGCTCTTGTCCTTTGACTGGGTTGTAGAAACCTTGCTGATCATCCGCGACATAATCTCTAAAGATCTCTGCGTTTGGGTTGACGGCTTTGACTCCAGCGAGATAACCGGCTTCAAATTCGTGCAGTAATGGTACATTCGCCCCACCGAGGTAACCAACTTTTCCAGTTTTCGATTTTAACCCTGCGATCGCTCCCAGTAAGAAGGTGCCTTCGTTGACCCGATGCGTGAAAGAGATGACGTTCGGTAGATCCACTGCAGCGTCAAAAATAACAAACATAACGTCTGGAAACTCCGGTGCCACGCGTGAAACCGGATCTGCCATCTGATAACCTGAAGTGATAACCAACCCAGCATTTTCAGCACTGGCTCGTAGCTCCATATCCCATGTCTCGAAATTACTCTCCATTTCGGTGATTTCAACACTCAGCTCAGCTTTGGCTTTCTGGACACCGTTATAGAGCACATCACAATAAGAGGAATCGCCGAGGCAGTCGCCTGGGTAGACGACACTTATCCGAATTGGAGCAGTATCCATCGCGTCGTGTGGTTCAGAAGTAATCATATCCTGAACGCGTTCACAGCCACAGATATAGATTAATAAAAGTCCAAACAGCAAAAAGGTTGCATTCTTCAATATGTTCAAATAATTCATTTCTCTCCTATAAATTTAGGTGCACGTCGTGCAAAGTAAGACCTACACAATTCATACTTTTTAAGTAGGCGTGCTTACAGCGTAAGTCGTGTCAAAGTATTAGGCACGCTCTATGTCACTATACGGAAAATATTAACGTCACGTACCGCGTGCCGTTACATAGGACCCACATGAGATTGATTTAAACATTTGTAGTAAAATCTACAATCACTTATATATTCGGGAATAGCGGGGAGAATAGATGGCAGGTTGCCGCAGCATTGTATCTATAAAATATGCCCTAACCGTGGATGGCTTCAACGGTTGCGAGGTCCCAGATGACGATTGTGCCGTCTGCACTGCCGCTGGCAAATGTTCTACCATCTGGACTGAATGCCAACGTACGGACTCTGTAGTTTTTAATGATTGCGCGCTGCTGGTTAGGGACAGGGTCCCATAATCGGATCGTGTTGTCCTCAGCATCACCGCCGCTTATAAGAGTGCGTCCATCTGGCGAAAACGCAACCGTCTCAACAGTATCGGTATGCCCTATAAGTGTAGCGACACACTGGCAACTGTTTACATCCCAGAGTCTGATGGTCCTGTCCGAACCCCCACTGGCAAGGATTCTACCATCTGGTGAAAACGCGAGTGTCTTAACAGCATTGGTATGTCCCGTAAGCATAGTGAGGTAATGACCTGTAACAGCATTCCATAATCGAATGGTTTTATCTTCACCGCCACTGGCGAGCGTTCTCCCATCTGAGGAAAATGCAACTGTCTTAATATCGTCCGTATGACCTGTTAAGACTGCTAATTGGTCTCCGGTATCAATATCCCACAATCGAACGATATTGTCTTCACCGCCACTCGCAAGTGTAGTGCCGTTCGGCGCAAACGCCAATGCGGCAACCATATCCGTATGATCCAATATCGCCATCTCAATGCCGGTGTCTATATTCCACAAGAAAATTCTTTCATCTTGACTTGCACTCGCGAGGATCGCACCATCCGGTGAAAAGGCAACGTCATCAATTAGATAGATATGTCCGTTGAGGGTTTGAGATTCAGTGTAGGTGTACAGATCCCACAATCGAAGTTTTTCGTCATGACTGCCACTGGCGATCAGGCTACTATCAGGAGAGAACGCTACGGAATTAATCCATTCAATATGTCCGTCAATACTTGCTTTCTCTGCCCCGGTAGCCGGATCCCAGAACCGAACAGTATGATCTCGACTTGCACTGGCAAGCACTGCGCCGTTCGGTGAGAAAGAGATAGCACAAACAGTTTCTTTATGTGCTTTGAGGGTTGCTTGTTCAGTGCCTGTATTGGCGTTCCAGAGCCGAACGGTTTGGTCACCGCTCCCACTTGCGAGGCGGGTTCCGTCAGGCGAAAATTCCAAATTACCGACAACCCCTATGTCGGTAGCGAAAGTTGCCAAGTTCTCACCGGTGGTGGTATCCCACAAACGAAGCGTCTCATCCCGGCTCCCACTGACGAGGTTCATACCATTCGGAGAAAATGCCAACGCCATAACGCCATGCGTATGTCCTGTGAGTGTGGAGCGATGCCTGCCAGTTTGGGCATCCCAGAGTTTGATGGCGAAGTCGTTACTGCCGCTGGCGAGGGTTTTGCCATCAGGTGATACCGCTAAGGTGTTGATTGGGTGCCCATGTCCGACGACATCAAAAAGAAGGCGACCGGTGTGAATGTCCCAAAATTGGATCTTTCCGTTCAATCCTGCACTGATGAGCGTATGACCATCTGGCGAGACGACGAATGCCCAGACCTCATCTTCAGCATCTCTGAATGTCATCGTGGTGCGACGTTGCCTTGTGTGGACATCCCACAGCGAAATCGTATTATCCCAATTTCCGGTCACAAGGGTCGCGCCATCGCGCGAAAACGCGAGCGAAGTAGCACCCTGATCCTGTCCGTGTTTAAGGAGGGCGAGTTCGGCGCGGGTATGTGCATCATAGAGCCAAACGCCGATATAAGTGGCAACAGCGAGACAGGTGCCATCGGGCGAATACTGTATATCCGCTATCGCGCCTTTGCCGAGACGCGCTAAGGCTCCTGGAGGCAGCTGCCATTGTGTGTAGGGTTGTGGGTTTTGTATGTTCATACGTCCAAACCAGCGATTTTTGGGATAATTAGTGGAACAAGATCAAGTAATTTCATCTATCTCTTTTTAACCCAATCCATCATACGGAATTCAATAAAATTGTCCAAAATTTAGTCTTCGGTTGTGTTAAAAATACCTTGCTTTTTCGCCTTGAATAAGGTATAATAACCGTGAATTATTTAGCGTAATAGATTAGCACCATACTACACCTCCTGATGTAAATAAGACATCACACTGATTACAAGAAAGACGCAAATTTCTTCCGATAACATGAAAGGAGGAAACCTAATGAACACTTTACGCGACTTAAATGAGAAACAGATAGAGGCGGTAACACATAAAGACGGTCCCCTTCTTGTCATCGCAGGTCCCGGCACGGGGAAAACAAAAGTGATCACACACCGCATTGAGCATCTGATCCGCGAACACAATATCAGACCTGAGCAGATCCTTGCGATTACGTTTACCAATAAAGCCGCTGAAGAGATGCAGGAACGCATTAACACTGAGATCGGCGAACCGCACGGATCCAGCGTTCAGGCTTGCACCTTCCATGCGTTTTGTGTCAAAGTACTAAGGAAACACGCGCTGAAGATCGGATTGAGTGAAAATTTCACCATTTTTGATCAGGAGCTTCAAGACGAGATATTAACAGAAAGCACCCGTGAGTTGAACCTCAACGCTGACGACTATCCACCATGGTTGCTGCGAAACATTATCAGCGATGCCAAATGTACACTCCAGAACCCCGTTGAAGCGGTAAATAACACAGATATTTACGACCCAGAGACTCTCGAAAATATCCGAAATGTCCTGGAGCACTACCAGCATAAACTCAACGAATACGATGCCCTCGATTTTGATGATCTTCTGCTGAAAACTGTCGAACTGTTAGGCGTAGAAGAAGTAAAAGAAGCCTATCACACGGAAATTTCCTATATTCTTGTTGACGAGTTTCACGATGTGAACCGCGTACAGTACCATCTGCTCCAACTGCTCTGTGCCGCACCGGCGTATAATCTTATGGTCGTTGCCGATGAAGATCAGTCGGTCTATAGTTGGCGCGGGTCAGACCCGGCGTATATTGATAATTTCAGAACGGATTTCGATCCGCGAACCGTCGAACTGGACGATCATTATAGGTGTAGCGAGAAAATCTTGCGTGCTGCAGAGGAAGTTATCTCCAGAAATTCGGAGCGACAGAAACAGCACACCCTCAGAACCCACAAAGATGCTGGACGCGACATTTTTCACTATACCTTTGATACACCGATAGCAGAAGCTCGTGGTATTATTAGTGTTATTGAGAATTTGGTAAAACGTCGTAATTGTTCCTATCGCGATATCGCTATATTCTACCGGACACACAGGCTCGCGGATGTTTTAACGGAGCAGTTGCTACGCGCAGACATCAAATTTCAGCGAATTCTACCGACAAACTCCTTTGGTGAAGGAAGTAGTAAGGGGATTCTCGCGTATCTCCGTCTCATCCAATGGCAACTTCCACAAGACCTTGAACACGCTCTTAATTTCCCGGAGACCTGTATTGATGATTTGACATGGGTGCGTCTGAAATGGCTTGCACAGCGTGAACATATTGCGTTTATAGAACTTCTGAGAAATATTGAGGCATACCCCAAAGATGTCGGTCCGTTAACACGTCGAAACGTCCGCCAATTCTGGACACAGCTTGAGAGATTATCCACTGAACTTGAAGGCGAAAAGATTGATAGAATTATCCCCAAACTTTTTGATGTTTTGGAATTCTCTCGGTCACCTTACCGCGCTGAAGAACTGGAAGTCATCGAGCAACAACCTGAGCTGCCAAACCTTGGGACAGCACGGGATGTCCTCTACAGTGCGCTTGACCTTGACGAACCGATTCAGATTACTGCGTGTCACGGAATTGACGCGTATTGTGCAGCGCACATCATTTATCAGACGCTTGAAACTTACCTGGATCGGCGTGCGGAACTTCAATTCCTACCGCCTGATGAAAATAGACCGCCGCAACTTGACAGCGGCGTGCATCTACTTATTGGTGATTTTGAAGAACTCGGCGAAACAGGACGGGATGCGCGGACAATTCTGATCGGGACAGCAGGGACGACAGATAGCGATGTAATCCATCTCGAAACCGAAGACGTTCGGAGCATTGCGGCACTCAAACTTTGCCAACGTCTTATTAACCGTTTTGAAAGCCCAAATATGGCGGATATGGTTATCTATGACTTAGAAACCACCGGCATCAACCCAAAAACAGCAGAGATTGTTGAGATCGCCGCACATCGTCTCAGCGCAATAGGGGATGAAGTTGAACGGTATCACTGCTTAGTCAAACCGCCGGGTGGACGCATTCCGCGTGCGGCCACGCGCATTCACCAAATTGATGAAGAAACCGTCAAAAACTCCCCTGGAATAGAGATGGTATTGCCTGAATTTTCTGGGTTTATCCAAGACCGGATTTTAATTGGACACAACGTAGCGGAATACGATAACCCAATTCTTGCGCGAGACCTCGGAAGGTATTTAAAAGCGGGGTTATCGGCACCGCATTACGATACCCTCACTACCGCGCGTAGGCTTTTCCCGCGACAGCGGTGCAGTATGGGAGCACTTGCCGAAAAATTTGGGATTGAACACGGACGCTTACACGGTGCCTTAGAGGACGTTAGGGTCAACAGAGAGATCTTCAAAGAACTCATCAAAATCGATGCTTACAAACGTGAAGTGAAATCCCTGACTGAGCTGCTACCGCTTGTGGGACTTGGTATCCTCGCCAAAACAGAGGCATCGCAACAAGAAGCAGCAGCTACAAAAGATACCTTAACCGAAACCGATGTGTACCTTAATGCTGCGAAACGTTTTGCTCAGACACATAACCCTGTCCTGCCGGATCGTCTACCGCTTGAAGCATCGGAAGCAGCAGCAGCGGCAGCGCATATGGAAGAACTACAAGATACCGTTATCCCAGAATTCCGAGAAGATATTGAATGGCGACAACGCCGTATTCAGTTCATGAACGCAATGGTCCAGTTTGAATCAGTGAGCGACGAACATCAACTCACCAATTTTTTAGACTACCAGAAGTTACTCACCAATATTGATGAACTTGACGATAAAACCGAGCAATTGACCTTAATGACGTTACACGCAGCGAAAGGCACAGAATTTCCGGTCGTTATTATTCTTGGCATGGAGGAGGGAAGTTTCCCGATGTGGAAACAGAATATCACTGAAGCGGAAATCGAAGAGGAGCGTCGTCTTTTCTATGTCGGTATGACCCGCGCGCAAAACCAACTCTATTTGTCAACTACGGTCTATCGCACGGGTGATCGGGATCGCGCTACGTCGATGTTCGTTCGTGAGGTGCCGTCTAACTATGTGATTAAATGGCCTCAGTCAAAACGGGGGTAAGTGACCTAACCCCAATTACAGAAAATTGAGGCTGTAGATCGCTGTTAACGGTTATCAATCTGGACGGATCTTCTCCCAATCCCATAGTAGGATTGCCCCACCAGCACTCCAAAGTCCTACATCATAGGGTTTGATTGGAAATTAGACATCATACTTTATACGATAACACAAAACGTTTTGAAGCGCAAAACTTTCCCCTGTGTATTTCGACAGTATCTCCGTTAAAGAGAGAAAGGATGGAAGCTATCAACTTCCACCCTACTTTTTTATCAGTGCACTAATACTTTCCTACTTCCGAATGATCATCTTCCGCGTTGATGTGAACTGGCCTGCGGTGAGTGTATAGAAATAGATACCACTTGCTACAGATTCGCCTACATTATTTTTCCCATCCCAATATGCGGCACGGCTGCGACTCTGATAGATACCTGCAGGCATCTGCCCTAACGCTAACGTCCGAACCTTTGTTCCATTGACAGCATAGATCGTCAGGGTAACCTCTGCGGGTTGAGAAAGTTGATAGGGTATCCACGTTTCCGGGTTGAACGGGTTCGGATAGTTCGGCAGCAGTGCTGTCTTTTCTGGAATCAGCAATGCGAGGAGGTTTTGAAGGTTCGCAATGCCTTGTTGGAAGGCAAGAGAACCATTATCTTCAATTTGCGCCTGTTCTATCCACGCTTGTATCATCGTAGGATCTAACTCCTCTACATTGTCCATAGCAAGCATGGACGGCGCAGCTGCGACTATTGACTCACCGAGATGTTGTGCGACAATGACGAGATCCAGGATCGTAACAACCCCATCACGATTTACATCCGTTCGCGAATAGACGGATGCTGTCTTTCCGAAATCTCGCGCAACGAGAATCAAATCTAAAATATTTACCAGCCCATCACCATTGACATCCCAGATTAGCCTGTCCTTCACCATCAACGTAACTTCACGCGGTCCAGCAGGGATTGCTTGATCACTGCTATCATTCAACTGGAAGTCATTGAGTGTCAATTGTGTCTTGCCACCCGCTTTTGCTGAAAAAGTTACAGACAACAGCAAACCTGTGCCGCTGACACGGTTTCCATTGCGTTGTGCTTCACTGAAACCTGTAATTTTACCCGACTGATTATCAATTGTTCCTTTCTGGAAAGAGGTTACGTCACTCTCCGACTCCAGAAAATAACCTTTTCGGACCTCAATTGCTTCGAGGTGTAAGGGATCAAACGCGATATCAAACTGCCATGCTGCTAAATCGGTTGCATTTTCTGCGTAGATATCAAGTGTAAACGTATCACCTGTAGAGATCTCAACATTGGGAAGGGCATATCCAACACCAGCAAAAGGTAACACCGTATATTCTGCATCCGCTTGAAAACCAAAAAAGCCGCTCCACCCTCCGGTCCGGTTTTCGACAGCGACTAACAATGTGTTTCTCCCCTGTTTTAGGGTGACACCGAAAGAACTCTTGTAATCGGATGCACTCCGCCCAACAATTTCCTCACGAATGAGTTCGCCATTGAGCCAAACCTTTACGCTGTCATCACTCCCAACAAACATCTTTGTGTCCTGTTCTTGCGGGGAATTTAAGGTGATGAAGCCGTAAATGACGCGGTTGTTTCCGTTCCAACCAAGCGGTCTCGTCATATTGGTGATGTTATTTCCACCACTGCTGGAAATTTTGAGAGGCGTCCATACGTAGTTCCCAACTCTGCTTCCCGATGACGCACCGGTAGTTGCGATTTGTTGCTCTGTAACAGTTCCACCACTTGCTTTTGCCAGCAGGTCTCTGGTTCTGTCAAGGCGTTCATCCGGCACCAGTACCCATAACCACGGTCCCACAATTTTCGTACCACCGCTATCTGGATCAACAGCGGTTGTGTCGGTTTGCGTCACATCACTGAAAATGTGTTCAAAGAACTCCCTATGCATGTCTTTGGAAGCGTCTATCCACGCAGGCAGGACACCGAATCGTCGCTTCAGTTGTGCCTCGTAAAGTGAATCGGGAGAGACGTGGGTGCCGAATCCCTCAAAGTAGGTATCGCGGGGGATAGAACCGCCCAACGTTTTGTAGCCGATCAGGTTGCCTTGTGTAACCGCAAAACTGTATCCGCCGGGTGTCCACAGGTTAAAGGTTCTACTGCTGGCGACGTTGTTGTTCCAGCGAGTGTATCCATCGAGATGGTGAGGCAAGTTAAATATCGCCCCGCCGCTCGCTTGATGGTTGATGCTGTTATAATTATCGAATAGCGTATGGCGAGGCTGCGAACCGTGCGTATCAGGACCTCTCATCTGTTTTCCGTCAATCTCCCAAACAACAGTTCCTGCTGAAGAGGAAGCCACGCTGATACCGTGCCACATCCCTTTGTCTGTATAGTCCGTTAACAGACCGATAAAGCAGTATGTTGAAACAGTCACGCTTCCGGGGATGTGCCCGTATCTGCCATCAAGTATGACCTCAAGTGCCGAGTTGCTGTAAGAAACGTGGTGCCCAAACGCGTTGATGGTGTTTGAGAATCGACACCGGCGAATCCATGAATGGGCGGTATGCCAGAGCGTGATACCTCCGCGTCCCTCTTGAACGAGATGCTCGTAAAGTTCCTGCAAATTGCCGTCTATGTGCAGGTCTTCAAAGCCAATACCTACCGTCATATCTCGCCAGTTGACGTTAAAGCTCGAATTGAGATGGGTCAAAACTGGTGCCTTCACATAAACTCGGTCTCCGACGATGCGGTCGATTTCATGAATTTCGTACACCTTGATGCCTTTTCGGATGTTTGTATATGATTCCGGCATGTCCGCTATAGTTCGGGAAGAATATTGATGCCAATCGGCTCCGAGTATCCCGTCCGCTTGGATTTCGATGAACCTGCGGTTCCTAAGACGGTTCACATCCTCTACATCAAAGTGCTGTGTCCCTCTGGGAAAAGAGCCTTTGATACGGGTTGACGAACCTCGACCATTTGAACGCCAACGGGTCTTAAACAACCTGAGACCGCTTGTTAGGGCATTGTGCATCTTGATGGTGGTTCCGCCGTTGGCAGCACCTTCGGCACCGCTGCCTCGAACGATGACATTGTCCCCTGATACGACGATTTGGTCCGCCGGTTCGTCGTTAAGAAGGACATCATAGTGTCCAGGCGGGAAAAACACAATACCGCCCTGATCACGGGCAGCGCGAAGAGCTGCTTTGATCCCCTCAGTGTCCGATTTGTCGTCATCTGGGACGGCTCCGTAATCGGTCACATCAAAGATGGGCAGCGCAAAGGTTTCGGGTATCGCTTCCTCACCGTTTTTGTAACCTGCATAGGAATAGTCAATCAGATTAGGTGTCCCCAGAGGAGCCGGTTCGCCGATGAATTTCTTCCAGATGTTTGGCGTGAGTTGGGCAGATGCCAGCGGCAACAGGAATAGGAACAACAATGCCGTGGCTGTCCAATTTTGTATTTTCTTGATCATGGTTCGCTTGTCCTCCCTTCTTGTAAAATGATAACACACAAGCCATAAAACACAAGAATTTTTTGGTGCGGTTGGAATGCAGATCGCATGAATCAACGCCGAAGGCGCGTTTGGCACTCGTCGGGGCGAGTACGCCGCAAAACCGCACCTACCACTTAGGAAGCAGTGTATTTCCTCTGAAAAAGATTCCTTGATAAAAAGGGTTAGACATGGCATACTAAAAGATATACGAAAATCAAACACCTTCGATTAGAAAAATGCGAATTGATTGTCAGAGCCATATATTTCCAAACGCCTATATAGAAATCCTTGCACAGAACCCACACCCGCCTCAAGTAATTCGCAGCGGTAGTGAGGCTGTCGTTACGTACGGCGATGTCCAGACCTTTCGTCTACAAGATGAGGCATACGAGCCGAAACGCAAACTCAAGGATATGGATGCGGCAGGTGTTGATATGGCGCTGCTCAGCACCAATATACCGCCGCCGTGTATGCTCGCTCCCGAATTAGGGAACGAAGGTGCGCAAGCGATCAACGATGCCGTCGCTGAACTTGTGGACACACATCCAGCTCGGTTCGCAGGATTGGCGTGCCTTCCGTGGCAAAACCCAGATGAAGCTATAACAGAGATGGATCGGGTGAAAGCACTCGGATGCCGCGGGATCATGCTTTACTCCCATATCGGTGGGAAACCGGTCGATGCCCCTCAGTTTGAACCTGTGTATGCGCACGCAGAAAAATTGCGGATGCCGATTGTTATGCATCCGACTGTGCCGACGTGGGGAGAAGCTATCAAAGACCACTGGATGATTGGTATGATGGGATTACAGGTAGATAACAGTTTCGCACTGTTACGACTGATTCTGAGTGGAATTCTTGAACGTCACCCTGCTCTACAACTCGTGATGCCCCATGTTGGCGGTATTTTACCTTATATGAGCGGCAGGATTGATCATCAGACCGAGGTATTGGGGAGAGCGAGAGATAACATAACACAACCACCGAGCGCGTATCTGCAACGTATCTATTTGGATACCGTGTCGCCTTCGGCGCAAGCACTGCAGTATGCTTATGAGTTCTCTGGTGCGGATCGTCTGTTGTTTGGAACAGATCATCCGTGGGTGGATATACCACGATTTGTTCGTTTAATTGAGGAGATGCCTATCCCTGAAGCAGATAAGGCACGAATTTTTGGTGAAAATGCCATAGCGTTGTTCGATTTAAACTGAGAACCTCACGAAAAAAGAAAAGAGGGTTTACGATATGCTACACGAACTGACTGATGCCGAAAAGTTTTTCTTTGAAAACAACGGTTATCTCGTCTTGGAAAATTTTCTTGGGACTTCGCACGTTGCAACGCTCAGAGATGCTCTCACTGAAGTCATTGAGAAGCGACGGGAACGTGAGGAGAAAGGGTTATCTCAAACCGGAATGACCCACATTCACGGCGAAAATAGCACTCGTATCTTCTATATCCTCGGTGATCATCCAGCGTTCTTGGAACTCTTGGATTGGCAACCGATTCTTCCATACGTCACGGGATTGCTCAATAAGATGCCACACCATCACGCATCGGATGCCATCGTTGAAGACGGTGCTGAGTTTACGGAACGTCCGATGGGTTGGCACATTGATGGACACGATGAAGGCTATCGGAATCTACGTCCTATTCCGTTTTTGCAACTTAAAATCGGTTATTATCTGACGGATATGACAGAAGGTGGACAGGGGAATCTGTGGCTCATACCGGGCAGCCATACGGCGATGTACGACCCAAACCACGAAGACTTACGGTATCCGTACGAATATCCGGGCGCGCTCGAAGTGTGTGCTCCACCGGGGAGTGCGATTCTGTTCCATAACGCGGTTTGGCATTCCGCTGGGATTTTCACGAAACCGGAGGGGCGGCGCGAAATGCTCTATTATGCCTACGAACATCCGTGGATGATCGCTTCGCAAGAACATTGGGGATATCCTAAGGATTTCTATAACAAGCAACTCTCGCCAGAACAGCGGAAGTTTTTCCATGGGTTCGTCTTTGATCCGCCAGAACAGCGGTGGGGGTAGTACATAACACAAGGAGGATGTAATATGCGTTTAACCGAATCACATGTTTCGTTTTTCCACGACAATGGCTATCTGCTGCTCGAAGATGTACTTGATGAAAATGATCTGGGTCCTGTGGTCGCTGAATACGAGAAAATTATCGCAGAACGTGCTGAGAAATTACATGCGGAAGGAAAAGTTACTGACCCACACACCGGTAAACCCTTCACGGAACGATTGCTCTATCTTGCGAATGAGACACCGGAGGTAACGGCGAATTTGGATATTATGCAGGCACGCGGCGAAGCGACGTTCAATTTCCTCAAGAACCCCAAGATCCTTGACATTGCTGAGTCTTTTGTCGGTTCTGAGATTATCTGTAACCCGATCCAACATATCCGTGCTGTCCTACCGAAAAAGAGTTCACAGCGGGCACCGACACCTTGGCACCAAGACGCAGGCGTTTGCTGGCCCGATACGGATCCGTATTTTATGCTTACCGTCTGGATTCCGATTGTTGATGCAACGTTGGAAAATGGATGTCTACAGGTAATGCCGGGTAGTCATAAGATGGGGCTTTTCAGACACGATTGGAACGAGGCAGGATTGGCAGTCCTACCGGAAAATCAACCCGCTAACCTCACGCCGAAACCGCTGCCGATCCGGGCAGGTGGCGTTATTTTGTTCCATAACTATACGCTCCACAGTGCGAAACCGAACGTATCCGAGAGCGTCCGATGGAGTTTTGATCTACGTTACCACGATGTCTATCAGCCTACGGGTAGACCCTTTTATCCTGCGTTTCTCATGCGGAGTCGTCTGCGTCCAGAAGCGGGTGAAACTAAATATGAGACGTGGTGTCAACGGTGGGAATTTGCGTTAGAAAATTCTAAAGGCGCGCAAGCCTATCGGTGGCCCCGGTAAAAAGTAGCTGCCGCGGCAAGGACATAGGAGGAAAACGTGCTTGAGATTTCAGATTTACCAACAGTTAATGCCACACTCAATACAATCAGTGGCATCCTGCTGACGATCGGATATGTATTCATCCGGCAACGGAAGATTGACGCACACAAAAAATGTATGCTCGCCGCGTTTGGTGTGTCTGTGCTTTTTCTGATTAGTTACGTTATCTACCACGCCAATGCCGGATCAAAGCCGTTTACACAGCAGGGTTGGATTCGTCCTGTCTATTTTACCATCCTAATTTCACACATCCTTTTGGCGTTTGTCATCGTGCCGTTGGCGTTGCGTACGCTCTATTTGGCGTGGCGCGAACGGTTTGATGCGCACCGTCGTATTGCGAAAATAACCTTTCCGATTTGGTTATATGTCTCGGTAACAGGCGTGATTATTTATCTGATGCTGTATCAGTTGTAGAACCGAAGAAATTGCTCCCCTTCAAACAATAAAGTCCCTGTCAAGACGAATTTAGGGGTTAAAATACTTAGAGAAACAAGTTTAATCCTGCGAATTAAAGGGACGGAACCCTCGCAACATCAAACCTCGGTCACTATTAGATTTCTTCGCTTCCTCAGCGGCGGCGGCGCGTTTCTCTGCTTCTGCCCGGTTTGTTGTGGTTGTCCCACCGATGATGACAAAGTCGTCTGTTCGGCGGTAGCGGTTGATGAAAATCGGGCGCGGTTTATCCGACATATTCTGTTTGGAACCGTGTACCGTCTTGACGTTAAAGAAGATCGAATCACCGGCTTTGCCTTCGACGGGGAGTGCACTCTCCCAAGGCCATTCATCTTCTGCCAAACCGAGGTGCGAGAACGTGTCAATATGCTTGAGTTGTCCGAGTTGGTGTGAACCCGGCACGACGTGTAACGCCCCATTCACCAAGTCGGTGTCTACAACATAACTTAGGATACCGACGGGTCCCTGATAGCGGTGTTCAAAGTACGCAGAATCCTGATGTAGATGCTTCGGATGCCCGCCAACGGGTTCCTTATAGAGGCACTGCCCGTTGCCGAAGATCTCCACATTCGGTCCCAGGATCGCCTCCACGATTTTGCCGGTATTTTCATCGAAAGCGGACTGGAAAAACGCCGCGCTCGTCTGATAACCTATCGATAACACCATAATCTGTTTGTCGCGTTCATAGCCTTCTGGTGCCGGTAAGAAAAGCGTACCGTTTGGTGTGCGCCACCCCTCAACAATCCGTTCTGCCTTGTCGAGTAGCGATATGGATTCTGCTGCTGCCGCTTCAATATCTTTATGTATTGCTTCGATGTAGGGGGACATCAAACCACGTACGACGAGACACCCATGTTCTTCAAAGATATCTGCGGCTTTTTGGACATCTAATGCATCCACAGACATCTCAATATCTTCAACTGTTACCTTCGGTTCTTGGTTCATGAAATATATTCCTTGATTCATACCTCACGGCATTCGAGGGTATGTCTATAATTATTTTTTTTCACCCCACGAGGGACGTCTGCCTGTTAGTTCTTCGAGATAATTTGCGGTTCGGTTTACCTCTTCTTTGAGTTTCCTACTCGACTGCCGTTTCACGGAATCCTCGGCGGCGTATCTCACTTGGTAGGTATCTTTTTTCAGCTGATGCAGGACATACTCGCCTGGGACGTTCTGATTCACATATCGGAGCATGTCGTGGAGGAGCCAATATAGATCGATAGATGAATACCGGAGTTGGTTGTGTGCTGAGTGTTCGCTTACGCCATCCAGCGTCTGCTTTACAGCGTCAATGACTTCGCTGAGTGTATAAGATTTCTTTTCATCTATACAAATATCATTCCACCATCCTACCCACGAGTCGCCTGACGATTGGCGGAAGTGGAAAATGCCAGCGGTTTTGAGAGCCTCCTCATTCCTCTGCCAAACCGCCCAAAACTCTGGGGTGGCGGGGGCGGTACGGCGAGCGCGGGGACCACTGTGCGTTTGAACAAATTCTGATGGACCCCAATTGAGCGGGATGTCTTCCAGTTCGGCCGGCTGGTTGATGTCGGCAACATTCTGTGTGTGAGTATCACTCATTTTTTCCCCCTCCTACTACCTTAACAGTAGGCATTCGGGCTGGTTGGGCATCAAAGGTGTGGACATCGTCAGCAGCATTTCGAATCTGAATTAACTGCGATGCGATACTGACCGCAATTTCTGGCACGGTTTTCGAGTTAATATCTATCCCGATCGGCGCGTAAACGCGTTCGAGTCTCTCTTTGGAAATCCCGGCTTCCAGCAGATCGTCGAAGATCAGTTTAATTTTTCGGCGGCTGCCTATCAAACCGATGTAACGGGCATCCGATTCAACGACGCTGTGTAACGCAGATTCATCGTGCTGATGCCCACGGGTGACAATCACAACGTATGTCAGCGGGGTAATCGGGTAATTTCGGAGTTCGGTGGCGATGTCACCGATGATGATATCGTCTGCCTCTGGCAACCGTTCTGCAGAGGCAAAGTCAGCGCGATCGTCAACAATAGCGATGTCAAAATCTAACCAGCTACCGAGATGACAGAGGGCTTGACCGACGTGACCGGCACCAGCAATAAGTAATGTCGGACGCGGTTGCAACGGTTCCAAAAAAACTGCAGCTGTCTCGTCCTCACGGAACAGACTTGCTCGGTTTTTTTCAAGGACTTCGGCGGTTTCCGCTTCAATCGCGGCTTCTAAAACGGAATCACCCAATGTCCCGATCCGTTCACCAGTAGTAGCGAAAATCATTTTCATGCCGACATCTACACCCCGCTTGGCACTCGTTACAACCGTTGCGCAGACGAGTGGCGTTTTTTCAGCGTTCAGCGTTTGGAGCCGCTCAAACATTTCGGCTTCCGTTTCGGTCTTCGGCAGATCAATGAAGATTTTCATGTTCCCGCCGCAGATGAGTCCGTCGTCCCAACCGTAGTCGCTATCCAATTGAAACTCAAGGAGCCGTGGTGTCCCGCCTTGCATCAACCCTATCGCTTGTCGGCGCGCCTCTGCTTCAACGCAACCACCACCGAGCGTGCCGATGTTCCGCAAATTGGGGAGAATGAGCAGCTTTGACCCTGGTTTTTGTGGCGTAGAGCCTTTCGTTTCCACGACAGTACAGTAGGCACCGACTTGATCGGATTCAATGAGTTCTGGGATTTTTTGGTATATTTCTCGCATTTTTTTGTTCCCGGTCGGCCGTCGGCAGTCAGAGAGTCATTCGGTTTCACTCGGTATCTGCTTGATGTGTAATGCTCTGTCTATCTAAATTTTGTGGTTCAAATATCGCGAGCGACAAAAAACACCCAAGCAAAACACCCGCTCTTACAAGGAAATGCGTTGTAATCTCACTGGGATTGGTCTTCGGCACTCTGTGTGACTAATTTTTTGAACTGTTCACGTTGACGCGCATCCAACTCCAATGGGACGATCGACGTTACACCATCGCTTCCGATCTGCGCCGGGACGTTCAGGTAAACAGATGTTTCGCCAGCTGATATATGCGTGCCGACGCTCATCACCCGCTTTTTATCAAGGGCAATTGCGGAGACCACTTGTAAAATATGGCTTATTAGGGTATATTCGGATTGCGTGGTATAAGGACAGCGTTTCGAGACTACATCACAAAGACTGTCAATTTCAGTGTTAGGCATCAGTTGAGATAACGGAATGCCGTTGACTCGGCAGTATTGTGGAAGTGGGTACGTCTCCCAGTCGCTCCCGATAGCCAAAGCGGTTACATCTTTTACTGAAACCTCAACACGTTTTGCGATTTCAGCGGTTAAGTGTGCTGTAGCAGTGCCATTTCCGAGACCGATGATTTTGCCGCCGCCGAGAGTTTGATGTATCCATGCGGCGATGTAATTTGCGGGTGATACTGCCACCAAAATCTTAGCATCCGATGCGTTCTGCTGGATTCCTTCGATAAAACGCTTTGCGAGGGTGGTGCCTATTGTCTTTGACGCTTGTGCGGATCGGAACCCGGATTGTCCCATTGGTGGTAACAAAATAACCACATCTGCGCCAGACAAACCTTCGGGTGCATTGGAGAAAGAGATTGCGGTATCGCTTGCACTTAACGCGTTAGATTCCACAAGGTCTCGGAGTTTTCCGGGGGCATCTCCTTTCGGCGGAACAAACCTATGTTTGTTTTTGCTGGATGTTGCATCCGACACAAAGACAATTTCACGTGTCGTCTCCGATTGACATAAGCCCCATGCGGCTGAAATGGCAAGTTGACTGTTGCCCAATAAAACTATTTTCATCTATTACTCTGTCTCTGTAGCGGACTTGCGGAAAGTCCATTTGTAATTCGGGATTAGCAACCCCTCTTACGACTTTATCAATTTTGAATTTAAGAGTTCGTTTGTAGTAGTGCGATCCATTGCATGTTTGCGTTTAAGGACGAGCAATAAAGGGTTTCCCTACTACAAACGAAATCGAAACTATACTAAAAGGCTCTCAACGATCGCTTGAAATTGTTTCTCAATATATTGACGGTGGTTGTCCATTTCGGTGTCTACTGACAGTTTTGTCGATACGAGTTCATCGTAGCGTTCGACGTATTCCAGTAGGGTATCGACTTCTTTTTCGTAACAGATTGCCGATGCCAGCACCTTCTCCTTCAGCAAGAGTGGGAGTTCAGTTTCCGTAATCTGGGTTAATTCCCATCGCCATACCTTTTCAGAGATATAAGCGACAAACTGATTAAGCAGGTCGCCTTTGTAATCAGTGCTTTGGAGTGCTTTCACCTCTTGAATAAGCCCTAAGACGTGGTTGAAGAGTTCATCAGAGAAATGTTGTCGTAACTCCATCAGAAGTCTGCCGGTCGTTGATACTGGCAGTTGATTTTGTAGAAGGAACATCCGCAAATTCGGATAATCTTTAACACTCTTGCTTTCATCCAGCCATGTTTCACCTATTGCGGGCAAATCGCTGACATCGAAACTAAGGACTTGCTGTTTCCGAATCTTCTCCAGATTGGAAGTGCGCGGGTCAAGCCCGGCAGTTGCTAAAGTGCCGATGACCTCCTCTTGGCGGTAAGGTCTTAGGAAAGTCATAAGTTCTTCGACTTTCTGTTGTTCTGCGGTAACGGACTCAACGTTTGCTGCACTGCCATTTTGTGGGCGTCCACGTTTCCGCTGTTTCCCTTTTTGGGGAGCGTTTGTGAGTCTGTTTGCGCGCTTGGCTAAGGTGCTATGATAGCCGATCAATTCCTCATAGAGCATTGCGAGGAGTGTATCGCCATGGATAGCGAGCATCGCCTCCGTAGTGATATTCGTCAATTCGTGCCCTGTTTTCGAGAGGATTGCCCGATTGAGATTCCGTTCGATCGACTTCCGGTCCTTTTCGGTTTGAATAATTAGCGTACTTTCCAACATGAGGTTAATCAATCTTTTTGTCTGGTCGGGTACGCTGAGATTAATGTCGCATGTCGGTTGGACATCAGCGAGGAGTTGTTCTCGAAGCTTACCATCAAGCACTAACGTCCATAGGGTTGCGTAATGTTGTTGCGTGTCCGTCTTTGGTGGACGGTTCGCTAACCAGTGTTCTATGGTTGGTAAGTGCAACTTCACATGTTCAAGCAGTTGTTGAAAGATAGCATCAGGAATTTCAAAACCCGGAAAATTAGTAGCATTCCCTCGCTGCTGCAGCTGTTGTGCTCGGCGCTGCGTTTGTCCAGTTTTCGCTGTCAATAGGAGATCGGTTAAAGGTTGAATAACGGTTTCAAAGTCTTGTTTGTGTTGACTTGCGAAATTCGCGAGTTCCAGCAATTCCAACCAGATCGTTGTCAAACGTTCGATTTGAGCGGCATGCAAAGTCGATCGAAGGCTGATACTTGCTATTTTTTCACGGACTGTTCCACGCGTCCATTTCGGCAGATAAATTTCATCCAAGAGTTCATTATCTTGAAATGTTAGGAGTTCCACTTGTTTGACAAGACCTGTTTCAATGAAGTCTTGCTCAAAGACTAAATCATGAAATAACCCAGCTGCTCGATCGAGTACCTGATTCGCCAATCTGTAGGAGGATTGAATAAGGTGATTCAGGGTTAATTGTTGATTATCCTGCAGCTGCCAAAATTCTATCATCGGGTCAATACTTTGAGCGAGCGCATCCGTTTTCGCTGCTGTGACCGTTTCCTCAAAATGTTCGGTAAGGTATTCGGTATAAAACTCGACGAAGGCGAGCATCGTACTCCGCAGTTCTCGAATCACCAGATCGTCCCATACTTTATTATGAACGCGTTGTCCGGGTCCAAGAACGAGGGCTCTCAAACGGGTTTCTACGCCTTGTTGGAACTGCGTCATGAGTTGGTGGGCATGCTGGTTCGCTTTCAGCGTATATGCTTCGATTTTCTTTGAACTCTCACCGATCGCAGTTTCAATTTCTTCAGCAGGTGCGTTGAATGCGATGGGTACTAACTGCAGCGTTTCCGGTTCAAGCGGATTGTAAACTGCTGCTGTAGCGAGGACTTGAATAGGAGTATGTGCTTCCGTCGCGTCTGGTATCTCTTCGTCCTCATCAGAGATACTGGACAATCGGGTGTGAAGTGTTAGACTGTACCCTAAATCAGCGAGATCAGGGTACTGCTTTATATGCGTTCGTAGTACGACGAGAAGTACGTTGTAGGCCTCTACGTGTATTTGGTCAAAAAGTGAATCCTCATTGAGGTGAACGCGATGGATATGAGTTTGCTCTGGAATAACAACAGTTGGCGCATACATATTTTCAGCATGCGTATCATCAATTTGCGCGAGTATATACCCGCCGGTTTTGATGGTAGTCGGTATTGCCAGGCGTGCTTTCAAAACGTCCTGCGTGAGTTCGGAAAGCGTCAGGGATTTTCCCAAATTTTGGATGGTTATGTCCGAGACAACGCCATCGGCGAAGTCTGTAATTTGGCGTGCATTCCGTTCCAATTCTTGAATGCTTCTATGAACCCTGTCGTAGTCATCGCGTGTTTCAGCAGCAACTTTTGCTTCGTCAATCCAGGAGACCCAAGCCCCTGGACGCGGTCGCATTTTCAGGGTAAGTTTGCCATCTTCTGAGTCAAAACCGGGTAGGATGTCGCCTTCTGAGGTTTGCTTCGGTGTCCAAACAATTAGGTGTTTATCGGATTTGACACCGAGTCCCAAGCCAAAGGTGTCACCCCAACTCATCCGTCCCTCAATACTGGATTTAATTTTATCAGTCAACGAGAAAAGCGTTTCCGAACAAAAATTAAGTGATAATCCTTGCATTGGGTTGATTTAATATGTGCCTTTCAAATAAATTTAGGCAATAAATTTGCAATGACCGGTATATACATGACGCTCGCTTTTTATGACGAAGCGTTATGTCCAGTCAGTTAAATAAATTTTAGGTTGCGTATAAACAGAACACGTAACAGATATTTCCTGTATGGGTGGTGTGCTGAAAATTCTGGTAGTTATAAAAAAGTATTAACATCAATTTAACTTTCGCCAGAATGTCCATTTTGTGTTTATACCAACCGAAATGATAAAAAAAATAGATGTTTTGCTCCCGCCTTACCGGCTAATCTAAAGTTCTGGAACAACACAATAGGTTCACGAAGGTTATTGGACCTCCAGTCCCCATGCGTCCCAACCTTGGGTCTTTTTACGTGCGAACAATTCGATTTTACACTGGTGTGGAAACATTTCCTCAATCCGCTTACGCACTACCTCCGGTTTTTCAGAGTGGCGTGTCCGTTTCGTTTGAACAAGTTGTCTAATGTTCCGAGCCCCTCGCGGTTGTGGAATTTTGCCGCGTTTGAAAACGAGACACAATTCACACTGGCTCATCGTATAAAATCCGGGGTTCACGCGTTGCTTATCCCATACAAAGGCAACAGTGGCCCACCGAAATCCCCAAGCTTTACCGAGTTGAATTGCCTGATCCAGATGTGGAGATGAGCTCCACATAAAAAGTAGGCAATCCTCTTCACTGATTGCGGTAATATCCCACGTCTCCATTTCTGACACTGACACAGTCGGGTAATGCCGAATTGCGCCCCCACTATCTTTGCCGCCGACACCTGTGTGTTGGAGTTGTCCGTTGTAATCCCACGGCGGGTCTGCATAGATAATACTGTACTTTTTCTTCGGAAAGGGAGCGTATGGTAACATCAATTCCTACTTCGCTTCAACACTGAGCCCCTCTTGAGGAATGTCATTGTTAGCGACGAGCATGTCCCGATCAAAAATGAAGTCACTGCGCGAACTTCCAAGGCTTTCGCCCTCTTTCTGCTGCTCACGGAAATATTGCGGAAGCGTTAAGCCTGTCATTCGGATAGCATCTTCAGGACAAGCCTCAACACAATATCCACAAAAGATACAACGGAGCATGTTGATTTCAAAGACATCGGGATACTTTTCGCGCTGATAGCCTTCTTTGGTTGTCCAACCTTCCGGTGCGGGTGCCGCTTGAATTGTGATACAATCAGCAGGGCAGGCGGTCGCGCATAAGAAGCAGGCTACGCATTTAATCTCATCTTTCTCTGTTTTCGTGAGTTTGTGAATGCCGCGATACCGTTCGTTTCGCTCATCCACGCTCCTTGGATCTTCGGGGTACTGATATGTCAATTTTTTCTTTGGAATATGCTTCAGCGTGGTAAACATTCCCTTAATCAACGCTGGAATATAAAGCCTATCCCAAAACGACATTTCTTCGTTAACTTTCATGAAACACTCCCTTTTTGTGTTTGTGCAAACCGCTGGGTATCGAAAACATAGCGAAATGCACATTGAGATAATGTTGAGAGAAAACCGCTAAATAATACCTACGAGTTGAGATTTGCGACCGTGTAATTCGGTGCTTCCTCCGTAATATCAATATCGTGTGGATGGCTTTCTCGGTAGCCGCTGCTGGTCATTCGGACAAATTGGCTATTCGTGCGTAATGTGTTAATATCCGGGGTTCCACAATATCCCATAGCAGACTGGATTCCACCAACTAATTGATAAACGAAATTGCTGAGTTTCCCTTTGTGCGGCACACGTCCTTCAATTCCGCGAGGCACGATTTTGGAGAAGTCCTCCGTGCTGTCTGATGTGTGTTGGGTGTTTCGCTTTCGTAAGGCACCGATTGATCCCATCCCGCGGTGAATTTTATAGGTTCGCCCTTGATAAATGACTGTATCTCCCGGACTCTCATCAGTTCCCGCCAGTAAGCTGCCAATCATCACGGAACTTGCCCCTGCCCCGATAGCTTTCGCTATATCTCCAGAGTAACGGATGCCGCCATCAGCGATAATTGGAACTTCTGCCTTATCAGCTTCCCTGGCACAATCGTAGATTGCCGTAATCTGGGGAATACTAACGCCTGCTACGACCCGTGTTGTGCAAATGGAACCGGGACCGACACCGATTTTCACTGCATCGGCACCTGCATCAATAAGGCTTCGCGTGGCTTCCGGTGTGACAACATTGCCTGCGATGAGATCGATGTCCGAGAAATGAGACTTAAGGTATTCCGTTGATCGGATAACGTTTTTAGAATGACCGTGTGCTGTATCTAATACCAGGACATCTACGCCTGCTTCCACTAATCGATCAACGTTTTCCAAAGGCGTTGATGGTAGCACAGCGGCACCGACTCGCAAACGTCCCGCGCTGTCCTTACACGCTTGTGGAAACATCTGAACTTTGTCAATATCTTTAATAGTAATCAATCCACAGAGTCGGAAATCTTCATCTACAATCGGCAATTTTTCTTTTCGAGATTTGTGGAGTATCTCTTTCGCGTTATCAAGTGTAATTCCTGGTGCCGCTGTAATTAGTTTGTTTTTTGGTGTCATTCGCACAGTGACCGAGAGTTCCAAGTTATCTTCGTATTTGAGATCTCGGTTAGTAATTAAACCGACGAGATGCCCGTCTTCGGTAACGATAGGCACTCCACCGATGTGGTAACGCTCGGTAATTTGGAGTGCGTCCCGAATCGTCTTGTCTTCTGTAAGCGTAATGGGTGCGGTAATCATGCCGCTCTCTGATCGTTTCACGCGGTCGACTTCAGATACCTGTTCATCAATGGAGCAATTATAATGGATTATTCCGATGCCTCCTTCTCGCGCGAGTGCAATAGCAAGAGTAGATTCGGTGACAGTATCCATAGGTGCGCTACAGATAGGAATGTTTAACCTGAGGTTACGTGTCAGTTGTGTACTTGTATCCACTTGCTCCGGAAGCACATCCGATTCAGCCGGAATTAGCAAAACATCATCAAAGGTTAGCCCTTCTTTTGCAAATTTCGGGGGGAAGGCATCGAAAATTTTAGTCTCCATCGGAATCGTCTCCTTCATTGCGAATTGAAATGGACAAGACAGAGAAACGGTATTTAGCAGCACCGCTTGTGGGATTTACACCAAAAGAGGTTGTTTTCAATTCCAGCATATTATAGGACATTTTTTTTTATCTGTCAAAGGTATTTGTTAACCAGCATCGGAGTGTTTTGTTTAATTTCCAGATTTGGTGGTGTTCGACATTCCGTAACTGGCTTTTTGAAATGAAAGTAATATTTCCTTTTTAATTATACAGTAAAATGAAAATTATATCAACCAATTTTTTCTCTTAAAAATCTGTATCTGTGCTATAATGCTTTCAATGTAAAATTCGCAATTATTGACGGGGGTGTTGCTGTGGATATTAGGATACCCCACCATGGATAAAGGAGTCGTAAAATGGATAACCTAAACGTTGGAATTGTCGGGCTTGGTTGGGTCGCTGGTGCTCACATTGAAGCCTTCAAAGCGGTTACAGGTTCGGATGTCACCGCTATCTGTTCACGGCGTGAACACGATGAGTCGGTATTAGCAGAGACCTACGGCACACCCCTTAAAGCCTATACTGATTTTGATAAAATGCTCGCCGATCCTGATATACATATCATTGATATTTGTACACCACACCCATTCCATGCTGAACAAGCTATCGCTGCTGCAGAAGCGGGAAAACATCTCATTATCGAGAAACCGATCTGCCTCACATACGACGATGCGAAAGCCATCCGCGACGCTGTCAAGAGCACCGGCGTGAGCGTCTGTGTCTGCTTTGAATGCCGATACAGCGCGCATTTTACAATGATTCGTTCGGTAATTGATAATGGACTCTTGGGGGATCTCCACTACGCCGAAGTTGACTATTACCACGGCATCGGACCTTGGTACGGTCAATACGAATGGAACATCAAAAAGGACTTCGGCGGCAGCACCTTGCTGACTGCTGGATGCCATGCGCTTGATGCGCTCCTCTTTTTTATGGATGGAAACGTTGAAGAGGTGACGAGTTATCATACACAATCCGCAGGTGCTGATTTTCAGCCCTACGAATATAAAACAACAAGTGTGAGTCTTCTTAAATTTGAAGGCGGTGGGAAAATTGGGAAAGTTACCTCTTGCGTTGATTGCTTGCAGCCCTACTATTTCCACATCCACCTCGTTGGCAGTGAAGGAAGCCTACTTGACAATCGTATCTATTCTGCGAAACTTAAAGGGATGGATAAAAGTCAGTGGAGCACACTTGAGACTTCGCTCATTGATTCGGGTGATGTCAGCGATCATCCGTATGAACCGCAGTTTCAAGCGTTTATAGACAGCATCGGGCGAAACGAACCGATGCCGTTGACTGATTTTGATACAGCGTTTGAGACACACCGCGTTGTTTTTGCTGCTGACAGGTCTGCAGAAGCAGGGGGTCGATCCGTCAAGTTGTCGGAACTCGCTTAAGTTACCACCGCATTGCTGCCTCGCGATAGATTTGGATTTGTTCCATATTGCGAGGCACCGCTATTTGGAGGGATTTGCGTTTTCGATGCGCATCTTTAATCACGATCGGTGCACGAAGCATATTTGTCATTGTAACAATACCGGAGTGATAGAAAACCCACATACGTTGTTCCGTGTAGGGATTGAGGACGTACTCTGAAGTGTGATCGGAAGGATGTCCGCCTGCACCAGCAAAGAGATCGTGCTTCGGATACGCGAGTTCAACACTTGTATCATGTCCCTCTAAAAATAAATTTTCAGGCGGGAGTTGGGGTGAATAGCCGCTCAGTTTGCAATTCCGAATCCGAATAGGTGCGCTTGATTTGTTAATCAGATGCAGCGATACAACGATGGCAAGGCGATGGTTGTCGTCTCGGTTAATGAACCATGTGTCTTCTTTGATAACCTCCAGGGTTAATCCCGGAATTTGTCGTTTTTTGTGGTAAAGGATCGCTAATACGACAAAACTGATGACCCCGAGGACGACCCAATTTCCGGTTGGAGTGGCTAAGAACTGCAGCAGCTGCTTTAAGGCTTGTTGTAACACGCAAACTCCTTGGCGAGGGTCTCTTCTGAAATCACACCGTGCCGTCGGATCATAGGCGGTGAGACTGAAATATCGTAGACTGTAGAGGGGATAGGTCCTGGTGTTTTACCGCCATCGACGATCGTATCAATTCGCGATGCGAGTGCTTCACCAATTTCTTGCGGAGATGTAGCGGGTGGTTCTCCTGAGAGATTCGCGCTTGTTATCGCTGCCGGTCCACCAAATGCTTGAAGGATTTGTAGGAGTAATGGGTTGTTCGGAATACGCACCCCGACCGTGTTACCACCAGCCGTCAATACTGGTAGCAAGTCCTTTGCCTCAACAATAATTGTCAGACCACCGGGCCAAAACCGATCTGTGAGATGAAAGAAGAAGTCAGGTAAGTTTTGAGCGACACGATGGACATCTGCGACCGAACTGAGGACAAGCGGAATCGGTTTACCATCTGGTCGTCCTTTTATCGTGTAAAGTTTTTGCACGGCATCTACATTAAATGGGTCTGCTCCCAATCCATAAACTGTGTCGGTAGGAATAGCAATAATCCCGCCTGATTTCAGGCATTGGACAGCTTCAACACATACGTCTGCTTCCATTTTTTAAATTTCCTTGCGGTTCGGTGAGGTGATTTGAATAAACGACGAACCTCTCCGTAGATCCTGCTTCGCAGTGAGAACCACTACGTTACGGGCTATAGTCTCTATCGAAATCAGATGAAAGACCTGCATAGGACTTCCACTTCAGCAGACTTCTGAGTTTCCAGATACGATTTATTTCCTTTGTTCAATGGCACCGTTCGCTGCGGCGTTGAGAGAAAGGTTGTCTCGGAGTCCCTGCTTATATTTTTCGTAAGCAATCCCGGCAATCATCGCGCCGTTATCTGTACACAAGTTCATCGGTGGGTAGTAGACTTCGGCACCGATCTCTACAGCAGCGGCTTTCAGTGAAGCACGCAGTTGACTGTTTGCTGCAACGCCACCGGTTAGCGTTATTGCTTGAGCACGGGTGGATTTCGCCGCTCGGATTGACTTATAAGTTAGGACATCAACGACAGCGGCTTGAAAACTCGCCGCAATGTCTTCGACGGTTACTGTATCAGGGTTTGTGTCTTTAGCATCTTCTTGTCCATTTTCCACGAGTACACCTGCGCGCTGTGCTTTCTCTACAAAATAGCGGACTGAGGTTTTGATACCGCTGAAACTGAATTGGTAATCTCCGCTATTGCGCATTGGTCTCGGAAATTTTATTGCCGACGGATTACCTTTCTGAGCGAGATCATCAATGATCTTACCACCCGGAAAACCGAGTCCGAGATACTTCGCAACCTTATCGTAGACCTCACCAGCGGCATCGTCTTGTGTGCTACCTAATACTTTGTATTGCCAGCCTTCGTGAACTTCTACAAGTAGCGTGTGCCCACCAGAGACCGTGAGACAGATGTGTGGGAACGTTAGCGTATCATGCACCATATAATTGGCGTAGATATGCCCTTCGATGTGATTAATACCGAGCAGCGGTAGATTGTGGCAATAGGCGAGACTCTTTGCCGATGCGACACCGACTAACAACGCGCCGATTAGTCCGGGACGATTCGTTACTGCTATCGCTTCAAGGTCTTTGAGTGCGACATCGGCTTCTGCTAATGCTTTATTCACAATGAAGTTGATAGCCTCAATGTGTTTACGGGATGCGAGTTCCGGCACAACGCCGCCGTATTCTTGGTGTGCTTCAATTTGTGAGGCGACAACATTAGAAAGCACTTCTTTGCCGTTAGCGACAACCGAGGCGGCTGTTTCATCACATGAGGTATCAATGCCAAGTATTTTCATATTTTTAGGGTAAATCTCGTCATTCTTCGTTTAGTTGCAAACGGGCAGAAATCGGTAGATGAAATAGCTCTTCGCGTAACAAGCGCGTGGAGAAGAACAAGACTTCAAGATTTTCGATGTCGCCCGTGTCTGGATTGAAACGCGCGATGATTTCATCAGCAAGTTCTTCGCTTTCCTGTTCGGGATATGGAGGACGCGTGTTTACGTACAAAATATCGGCATCCCTATCATATTGGAAAGTCAGGTTCGTTTCCATTCAATATCTCCTCCTCTCGCGAGTCTTTTAGTCATGTAAGCGGTGATAATCCAATGACGTTCGGTTGGAACAGGATCACTAACTACAACAACCACAACGTACTTACCTCCACGTAACCACTCAAACCAACGCCTAAATAACCGAGCGTTGCGAATGCGAGAACTCCGCCGAACTTCATCTGGAAGTATCAATGTATCAGGAATGCACTGCTGATACATTGGTAGAAGATCTGGGTGCCGTAAAGTAATATGATGTTCTCGCTCGTCCGTTAGTTCAACATCGTTATCCAGATAAGGACATGGAAAAATGCCATAGTTCGTTAACAATAGATAGTTGAATTTGACCTCCTGCCGCTCCAAAATTATCTATCTTTAGCCGCCCTCTAACAGTTCGTGTGGTGCTTCCTTTGTTGTGAAATAAATTATTAATTTGCTTTCGTGAATTGTTTGCCTGGCAATTGTTGAACGATACCTTTGAGCTCTAACATCAGGAGGACACTTGACACCTGACCAATCGGTAGTTGGGTCGTCCGGACGATGGTATCAATATGCGATGAAGGGACTTCAATGGCATCGAAGACTTTTCTTTCGTCTGGTGTTAAATCGGGTGGCGGCGTGATTTGGACAGGTTGTGGAATTTCAACCGGAGGTTGGTTGGCTTTGGATTTAGTATCAAGTTTTTCGACGGGAGGTTCTTGTGGAGATTCAATCGCTATATCTGACACTGATGCTGTTGATGACTGGGATTGGAGTTGATTTAACACATACGGTGGTAGTTCGTTAAGGAGGTCATCCACAGTATTGATCAGTTTCGCACCGTTATTAATCAACTTATGGGTTCCCGTTGAGAGTTCAGAAAAAATCTCTCCCGGCACCGCAAAGACTTCTCTGCCTTGTTCACCAGCGAGACGTGCGGTAATGAGTGCGCCACTCCGATTTGATGCTTCCACGACAACAGTTCCAAGTGTTAGTCCACTAATGATACGGTTACGGCGTGGAAAGTTTCTCGGTTTCGGTTCAACCGCCATTGGGAATTCAGAAATTAGCGTGCCGGATGCTCTAATTTTCTCAGCGAGATCTCTGTTTGTTGCTGGATAGATGAAACTCAATCCGCTTCCCATCACGGCGATTGTTCTACCGCCTGCCTCAAGTGCACCGCGATGCGCTGAAGTATCAATTCCCTTCGCCAAACCACTAACAACCGTCAATCCGCGTTGTGCGAGTTGAAAGCTCAGTCGATAGCTTACCTTTCGCCCGTAATCCTTTGCGTCTCGCGAACCGACAAGCGAAATACTGAGGGAATCTTCCGATGTTAACTTACCCCGAATATACAGTACGAGGGGCGGTGTATCAATTTCCTTCAAGCGTGGCGGATACGCGTCATCATAAAGCGTTACAACCTGACAACCATACTCTTGTATCAATTCCAATTCACGTTCTATTGGATATTGAACAGGTTTACGACTTAAGAGATCACGCATCGTCGGTGAAAGTCGTTCTATCTTTTCGAGTTCTTGGGATGTCGCTTGAAGTGCTCGTTCTGCGCTCCCGAAAATATCGCGCAAGACTTGAACGGTCTTTAATCCAACGCCTTGAATCATGTTTAGATGGATTAGACTGATTGTTTCGTTAGAAAGCATTTTTAATAGTGGTCAGTTATCGGTTATCAGTTTTCAGTTAAGAGCCCTTGTGGCGGGTACAAACCTTGTTCCTGCCACAAGAGATTAACTAACACCTGCTCTTACTGCGAGGTATTTAACTCTGACCTCTGATAGCTGACGATTCTGAAAATAGACAGTGGCTTGGGTGCTATTCGGTTGTTCCTGCTTCGACAGGATCAGGTGGGAGTGCGTAATAGAGTTCAATCTCTTGAATCTTCTTGTACTCCTGCATACTCGGTGCGCCAGTTTCGCCGCGTGTTGAGCGTTTCTGCCCACCAACCCGACGTGAATCCCAACGCCGTGGCACCTTTAAGCGAAACTTAGTTGTTACAATCGGGTCTCTCAAAGTGAAGCGGTAAATTGGACGCATGTTGTCGCGTACCTCTTTGACGGTAATCCATTCGCCCTCTTCATTTGTGTACTGCGCCGCGAAGTACTCCAGTTGACCTGGCTCGGCTTTCACGACGACCTGTTGAATCGTCTGTGGCTGCCGCCATCTCAGCACCGCTTCGGTGTAGTTATCAGATTCTTGTTGGGATTTTTCATCCTTTTCATCTTCGAGAATGGGGCCTGTTTCACCGCGTGTGTGGATATTGTCGTCATGGTACTTTGTATCCTCACTTGTCGCGTCAAGTGCGATATTTTTGCTCCAATTATATGCCGGGTTTGATGCAAGAATACACCCCGATAGCCCAACGACTACACAGAGTGCCATCATCAATAATATAAAACGCATGTATTGCCTCCTTGTCGCTTGGAACGGCATGGCTGCTGTTCCGCGCGGTATAAAGTTGAGGCGGTGTTGTAGCAACAACCGCCTTGATTTTCAACTCTATGTTACTCTAAGTCGAGCAAATCATCAAGTTCTTTTTCACGTTTATCGGTAGTTTCTTCGGCTTCTACCTGCTTAGCGGTTTTGTAGCCGTAGAGTTCAATTTCTCGGATTTTAGCAGCTGCGCGGCGATTAGCGTTCCATCCACGGAATCCACCGGATCTTGCGCGTTGCTGCCGATTCAGAAGCGCATCATCTTTGGTGCCTAAAACACGTAACCGAATTCGATCTGTTGGGAATGGAATCAACAGAGAGATTTGAATTGGGCTTTGTTTGACACTTTTCACATCTTTAATGAGTTGCCAATCCGCGTCAACGGCGATACTACCTTTATCTGCGTAAATATCAAATGATGACAAATTATCTGAGTGTATGACAATTCGACGGATAGTCTTTTTTTCTGGCAAAGTAATTACCACCTGTGATGCAGCATTTGCCCCCATGAACCCTTCCGTGCTTGCGGGGAACGTTGTTTCACCGACGGTGTTCAATTTGCCATCAATCATCTGTGGGCTTGATGCTTGTACGCCTTCCATTAGGGCGTAATTTTCGCTCCACTCCTGTTCCGAAAAGAGTGCGCTGCACCCTATGAGCATAGCAGAAAAACAGAGCAGAGAAAAGAGTACTGTGAATCGATAAATCATTTTTTACTCCTTTGATGAATACTCAGGCACAGGCTGTCACGCGAATGCCTTCAGTTAAGGGGCGATTTTCCAAGTCGCACCTTCACGGGTGTCCTTAATCTCGATATTAAGTTCTTTAAGCCTATCGCGGATTTTATCGGATGTCTCCCAATCTTTTCGTTCACGCGCATCTTGTCTGATTTCCAAAAGGAGCTGAACGAGTTGGTCGCGTTGCTCCACGTTATCGTCATCACTCTCTTGGGTATCCGTGCCATAGATTCCGAGGACTTGACAAGTTTCGAGCAGTGTTTGGTATGCTTGTGCAAATGCAGGATCAGTTTTGTCGTCAGGGTTGGTGAGTGATTTGTTAACCTCACCGACAAGTGTAAAAATAGCACCGAGTGCCTGGGCAGTATTAAAGTCAGTATCCATTGCTTGGGTAAACTGGGTCTTCATTTCCTGGACTGCGTTTTGTAGAGGTGTAGCCGTTGTCCCGTTTGCCTCAACGGATCGATCGTATTCTTTTAACGCGTCCAAACAATTGTTCAAACGTCTGAGTGCGCCTGCCGATTTTGTCAAGCTTTCTTGATTGTAGTCGAGCGGGTGTCGATAATGTGCAGAAATAAGAAAATGACGAATTACTTCGGTAGGATAATTATCGAGGGCATCTCGAAGCAAGATAAAGTTCTGCTCCGATTTTCCCATCCGTGTGCCATCAATCTTTAGAAAAGCGATGTGCATCCAGTAGCGTGCGAAGGTTGCGCCTGTCGCCAATTCGCTTTGTGCGATCTCATTTTCGTGGTGCGGAAACTGCAAATCTTCACCACCGGCATGGATATCAATGGTTTCACCGAGATGTTTCATAGCCATAGCGGAGCATTCTATATGCCATCCGGGTCTCCCTTTACCCCATGGGCTCTCCCATGAGGGTTCACCGGGTTTTGCGGCTTTCCACATATCGAAGTCGCGCGGGTCTTCCTTCCGTTCATCGACCTCGACCCTTGCACCCGCGAGCAAGTCCTCCGGTTTTCGATTGGAAAGTTTCCCGTACTCGGCGAACTGATTTACGCGATAATAGACGCTTCCATCAATGACATAAGCCGCCCCCTTGTCAAGGAGGGTTTGAATCAAATCTATCATTTCTGGAATATGTTCAGTTGCTTTCGGATGAACATCTGCCGGTTGGATGCCGAGGCGTAGCGAATCCTGAAAAAAAGCTTCACAGTTTTCACACGCAAGTCGCTTCGTACTGACACCTAACTCTGTGGCACGTTTGATAATTTTGTCGTCAATATCTGTCAAGTTTTGAACAAGTTTGACGTTGTACCCTTTATACACGAGGTAGCGTCGAATAATATCTGTTACCAAAGCGGTGCGGGCGTTGCCCATGTGAATGTAGTCATAAACAGTGGGTCCGCAACTGTAAATCGACACCTGTTCAGGGTTTAGTGGTACAAAGTCCTCTAATTGCCTGCTCAGCGAGTTATATATTTTCATACCCATTTTTGTGATCTGGACGCCTCCTGACATTCCATATTCGATATAAAGACACTTACAACGGAGAAAGACAGGCGATGGCATGAGCGACAATCGCTTTCCCTTCACCGACAACACCTAATTCCTCTGATGTGGTGGCTTTAACGTTTATCTGCGCTACGGCAATATCAAGTGTTTTAGCGAGCCTTGCACGTATTTCCGAAATGTAAGGTGCCAATTTTGGGCGTTGCGCGATCACTGTACTATCTATATTTTCGATTTGGTAACCACATTCTTTCATTTTCAAAACGGTGTCCCGAAGAAAAATAAAGCTGTCCATCCCTTTATAACGGTCATCCGTATCCGGAAAATGTGTGCCGATATCACCGAGTGCAGCTGCCCCTAAAATTGCATCTATAATTGCATGTGTGAGGACATCCGCATCCGAATGCCCGAATAGTCCCAAATGATATGAGATCTCAACACCACCCAAAATCAACCTTCGATTTTCGACTAACCGATGAACGTCGTAACCGATACCTACTCGCATTTTTTCTTATCTGTTCCGATTGCTATGATTTCCGATGAGGTAGCACTAAACAGAAGATGTCTCCCAAATTGTAGAATCTGAAAGTAGGGCTTCTGCCACTTGTAAATCCACAGGCGTGGTTATCTTCAAATTTGTGTAACTGCCCTTTACCAACTTAACGGGGAAGCCGAGTTGTTCGACGAGTGCGGCATCATCGGTTCCTGTGAGTTGACGTTCTTGTGCTGTCCGATGTGCCTCTTTTAACAAGGACTTCCGAAAGACTTGCGGCGTTTGCACTGCCCAGAGTTGTTCTCGCGGGGGCGTTTCAACAATGAAATCGTTCGCGTCTGCTACTTTGATTGTATCTTTAACGGGTACGGCAGCAACAGCGGCACCGCATTCGTCCGCTGCGGTAAGACACGCAAAAATCGTCTCGTCCGTTACAAAAGGACGTACGCCATCATGCACGACAACAAAATCGACATCTGCTGATAATGCGCGAATACCGTTGTAGACAGACATCTGCCGGGTCTCTCCACCTGCGACGAGTTCCTGTACCTTTGTGAAAGGAAAGGGTTCCAACACGGTTTTGCGACATTCGTTAAAATCAGTTTCGTCAACAATGACGAAAATAGCATCTACAGCAGTATTTTGCTCAAACCGCTGGATAGTATGCGCTAAAATTGGCTTCTGTGCCAATTTTAGGTACGGTTTTTTAACGGAATGTGCCATTCGGCTTCCCTTACCAGCTGCGGGAATAAGAGTGCATACCTTGTTGTTCATCAGTGTCCATTTCATTTGCTTTGATACGTGTGAAAATCATCTGACCGGCACTGGTCCGCAACATCTGTGTAACCTCAACGTTAAGAGTTTGCCCGATATATGGCTTCCCTTCTTCAACAATTACCATGGTTCCGTCATCAAGGTAACCGACCCCTTGATTGGGTTCTTTTCCTTCTTTGAGGAGGAGTACCTGAATCGCTTCACCAGCAATGACGACTGGACGCACAGCGTTTGATAATTCGTTGATATTAAGCACCTTTACACTTTGTAATTCAGCGACCTTGTTGAGGTTTAAGTCGTTAGTAATGATTGTTGCCTCTTGTTTTTGTGCCAGATGTACCAACTTAGCATCAACTTCTGGCAGATGTGGGACCTCTTCCTCGGAGATCTCAACGACAATCGCTGGATTGTTCTGAAGTGCGCGGAGGATATCAAAACCGCGCCGCCCTTTATTTCGACGCAGGGGTTCTGTAGAATCTGCGATATGTTGCAATTCATTGAGAACGAACCGTGGAATGACGAGTGTGCCTTCAATAAATTTTGTCTGACAGATTTCGAGAATCCTACCATCAATTATAACACTTGTGTCTAAAATTTTTAAGTTATTTGTAGCTTTCCCCGCTCGCGATTCCCCGTGTCCGGTAGGTGTATCTGATCGTAATAGCTGTGGAAAATTCACGGCTGTAGAGAGCCTGTAACCGCTCATCAGACCGACGTAACCTACACTGAGGATAATTACTATCTTGAGTTTATCGGATTCAGGAAAAAGGCGCAGGACGCTGATGGAAAATAATAAACTAACATAGAGTCCTATCATGCTCGCTATAATACTACGCGTGGCGGGTACATGTAAGCAAAGTTCAGCCCCGACCAAGAGAAGTGCTGCAATAAGCCCAATAAGTACGAGTAACGGTTCACCATAGATGATGTAACAGCTTGCTGCACTTGCGATTATGAAAAAGAGACGAACACCCCAAGCTTGCATTTTTTGTCCTTTATATTTCTATCCAAGTCCCTTTACTTGCCGCCGCGGTTTTATTGACGTTTACAAGTTTCTCGGTTCTATCTGTGTTTACGTCTGTAGATATACTTTTCAAATGGGTTGGTTCGACCACATTTGTATTTAAATCTACTAACGACTCTTAATAAATTATAGATCGTATTAAGGTGAATTCGACTTAAGACTTTAGAACCTGAAGACGGGTAACTCGGAAATTTTAAACCGAACCACGTCCCTACTCAAGCAAGTTTTATGCCAACGCCCTTAATAACAGGTAATATTTGTGTTAAAATACCGCTAAAATTCCAAGTGTCTCTTTACTCGGATACGTCCACTACACCAATATACACCGATTTGTCAAGATCAACAGAAGTATTTATTCTATTTAAAAAAGCTGCTCTTGATGCGGTATTGATAACCTTTTGAAAACTGATTCTTTTTACATCTGCAAGAATTGCAGATAATTCTGCAAAAATTGTTGGTTAGATGGGCTTATATTTGCATATTTTGCGGCATTTACCATCAATATAAATGTAACGTAAATTCGGTATAAAGATATGGATTCTTTGACGATTTTCGGTTGATAATAGAGGCTACTCTTGTTTAAATTCAGGGATGAATCTTCTTCGTTTTGCCATCGAATACTTCTTTCAAGTAGGTTGTTATTGTAGCACAATTTTGGTTTAGAGGGTGGTCTAAATTGTCGATGGCAGCACATACCTATGCATAATAATAACATAATTTAAGAAATAAGCCAAGATGAAATGACAATTTTTATAGGTAACTAAATAACTCATTGAAATATAGTCATCTATTAGTTTATGTTGGGTTATGTATTATATTGTTATTGTTATGCGTCAATATGGTTTATGTATAAATTATTTCCGTTCAGAAGTAGCATTAGATCTGTATACGCTATTGAAATGAAGGAAATCTGCATGATGTTTAAGTCAAATAGGATCTGAACATCTATAATATTTAGGTGGCAACTTGGATTGTAAAAAATAAGTTGAGGTGATCTTTAAATCGAGTCCACGTCCTTATAATAAAGCCCCGAGGCTGTCATACACATCATTGACACCTACCAGTTCAATATCTACGTCAATATCTAAACCTTTACGGTTGTATTCAGGAAAAATCGCACGTTTGAAACCGAGTTTTGCGGCTTCTCGGATTCGCCTGTCGACATGTGTCACGGGTCGAATCTCACCCCCAAGCCCAACTTCCCCGACAATCACAGTTTGCTGATCCACAGGAATATCTCGATGGCTTGAGGAAATTGCCATCAGCACGCCGAGATCTATGCCGGGTTCATCAACACGTAATCCGCCTGTAATGTTAACGAAAACATCGGCATCTCCGACATTGATCCCTACGCGTTTATTGAGTACTGCAATGAGCAGTGCGATCCGCTGTCGGTCAACTCCAGTTGCCGTATTTCGTGGATTGCTATAATTGGTAGGTACGACAAGTGCCTGAACCTCCATAAGTAGTGGGCGGGTTCCCTCCATACTTGAGACGATAACGGAGCCTGAAACCTGTTCTTCTCTATGGTTTAAAAAAATCTCTGAGGGGTTCATTACATCCACAAGCCCTGTGTTTTGCATTTCGAATATTCCGATTTCGTTCGTCGAACCGAACCGGTTTTTGATTGCTCGGAGTACCCGATAGATGTGATGGCGTTCTCCTTCAAAATAAAGGACCGTATCTACCATGTGCTCTAAAATGCGTGGACCCGCGATCGCTCCCTCTTTTGTCACATGCCCGACAAGGAATATAGGAATGTTCCGATTCTTTGCGTAGATCAAGAGATGCCCGGTACATTCACGCACTTGAGTGACACTTCCGGGGGCAGATTGAATACTGGACAAATAGACCGCTTGGATAGAATCGATGATGACTACCTTCGGTTTCTGGGCTTCGATATGTTTTTCAATCTGTTCGAGGTTATTTTCACAGAGTACATAGAGTGTATCAGATGTAACACCGAGCCGAGTGGCTCTGAGTTTTGTCTGACTCACAGATTCTTCACCGGAAACATAAAGTACGTCTCCATAATTCCGGCTTAACGCGTCGCTGGCTTGTAGGAGTAAGGTAGATTTTCCGATACCTGGGTCTCCACCAATAAGGACTACTGAACCGGGTACAATTCCACCGCCCAGGACCCTGTCAAACTCCAACATTCCTGTTAGGTGGCGTTCTACCTCGCTCGCCGTAACTTCCGAGATGGGTTCAGGCTCACGAGATACCTGTCCAATCCCACGATGTCTTGACGGCGTAATAAGGTCTTCTACCTCTTCGGCGAAACTCTGCCAACTTTTACAGCCCGGACAGCGTCCGAGCGTCTTTGGCGTTGTATATCCACACTCTTGACAGACAAATTTGCGTTTCTCTCGTGCCATGTTTGAGGGTACCAATCGTTCTTTGGTTAAAACCCAAGTACCTGCGGGTTTAATTACCAGTTACTATTGAAAAAACGGAACCCGGTTGTCCAACGTCTACCTTCTTCGTCGGTTAAATTCTCTGCTCCCAGTAAGATTTGTCCGTATCGGAAAAACCGTAACGCAATTTCTGTATTTAACTCAGGAGTCTTGCTTGTCAATCCTACGCCTTCAACACTGAAACCCAAGCGTCGCGACCACAACCATAAATCAAACCCCGCCCCGACCTGTGACCTCATAAAACCAGCACGTGCTCGGAGGTAGTCAGTCAAATCGTATGCATACTGAGCTTCAAATCGAACTATTTCGTCGCGAACGCCTACCCCAAGCCTATAGTGTGTCTGTGGTTGTGGTGAAAGCGAAAACGCCAATTCGTTGTAAAGTCGTTCGTCAAGACTTAGGTAGCGAAGTTCATAATCCCAGCCAAACTGAGGTGGTTCAAAGTGCTCCAGCCGCTTTCCGGTTTGTTGCGAGAGATCAGTCACAGCGTTCACTGCTTTATTAAGATTTTGCAAAGTGCTTCGAGCTTCTTGAAGCGGTTCTGGTGAGTTAAGCAGCTGCGCGACAGTCCCTTCGCCTTCATTGAGTGTAGCAAGGAGGCGGCTGACATTTGCCTCTAAGCCGTTGATTGCGTCGGTTGCTTTCTGTAAATTCTCTACGATAGGTGCGATATTGGCTTCACCTGTTTTAATGGCATTGCTCCCTTGCGAAACAAGGGTGGTGACTTGATCAGACAATGTATTGAAGTCTGATCGAAAATCCTGTGCGATTTGCCGAAATTCTGATGTGGTTGTGCTAACATCGGTGAAAATCGTGTTTAGTTTTGGCGAATTTTGGTTCAGGGATCTTAAGATTTCACGTGTAATATCACTCACATGGCTGCTGACCATAAGAGAATCGCCTTCGAGTTGCGTGATGAGATTATTTACTTTAACAAGGGTTTCCTGAAAGCGTTTATCGTTTTCCAGTGCCAGTTGGGTGAAAGTTTCAACAGTTTTTCCAGAGTCAACACTTAACTTCTCAATAGTTTTTCCGGTAAGTGCGACAACATCTCGAATCTCTTTGATAGCGAGTTGTATTGCTTCCTGATTCGCTTGGAGGACTTCATTAGCGGCAGTCGTGAGTTCAATGGCTTGGGTCATACCTGCATTTGTCTGCTCAAGGAGTTCTAAGGCATTAACGGGATCTTTTCCAACAATCGGCAGGTTCGCGGGTTTTAAGGGTGGGTTTCCAATGGGCCCATTGTCAAGTGCAATGTAAATTTCGCCGACGAATCCATTCATAGAAATTCTGGCACTACATTCTTCCCTTAACCACTTAAACCCATTTTTGATTTTCGTCTTGATATAGACATCATTCGTATCGGGTCGGAGTTCAATGGCAGTGACTTTACCGATTGATACGCCAGATAGATAAACACCAGCTCCGACATAAAGTCCGTTGACAGATTGAAATTGGAAGGTGAGTTCATCGCCAGCAGTTGCCCATGGCCAATTCTCAGCATTTGTCAGAAGAATTGCCAAAAAAACGATTGCGATTAGAACCATTACACCGACTTTCACAGAGGCTGTCCAAAAATTCATATTATCTCCCGATGTACTCTTTCAAGATAGGGTTTTCCATATTGAGAATTTGGTCGGGTGCTCCAAATAGCACAAACTGTTGTAGAATGGGGTTATCAATGTTAATAATTTCGTCAGGGCTTCCATAAGCGATCTGCTTACCTTCATGGATCATAGCCATTCGTGTTGCGACGCTAAAGGCACTGTGCATATCGTGTGTTACGACAACGGAGGTGACTTGCAGCCGTTCGTGCAGGTCCCGGATGAGTTGATTAATTTCAGTGCAGGTAACTGGGTCAAGTCCGGTTGTCGGTTCATCGTATAAAATGACTTCTGGATTAAAAGCGAGTGCGCGAGCGAGCCCAACCCGTTTTCGCATGCCGCCGCTTAATTCGGCGGGTCGTAGGTCCTGAACGCCTTCTAAATCAACAAGTTCGAGTTTCTCATCAACAATTTTACGCATTTCTTGTTTGCTGTAGTTTGTATGTTGATCGAGCATAAAGGCGACGTTTTCAGCGACAGTCATCGAATCGAACAAGGCAGCAGATTGGAATAACATTCCAATCTTTTGACGGAGAAGATTCATTTTTTTGGTTTTCAGTTTCGATATTTCTGTGCCATCGAACCAAATTTCACCAGAATCGGCAGCAATGAGTCCAGCAATGATTTTGAGGAGTACACTCTTGCCACACCCGCTCCGTCCCATAATGACGAGTGTCTCGCCGTGTGGAATCTCAAGGCTTAGTCCGTTTAAGACATTTTTTCCGCCAAAATTTTTAGTGATATTTTTAACTGAAATCATCAAAATCTTCGGTGTGGAAACTTCCTACTTTAGTGGGGGGAGGAAACACCGCTCCTATAGTTGAAATTCAGGCGTGTTAGCACCCTAAAATCTTGTGTTTTTGCGTTTTGGCAGAGGCGTTTCCCTTCTAAAGAATATAGCGAAATACCTTGTTTGCTAAAACCACTAATACGGGTTAATCCATGTCTAACATGTTTCACGAGAGTGTTCTTTATCAATCCGTTCCAAGTAGTTCCCCCATAACGTGGGCGTTCCCCACCTTTCTGTGGATTTTGTCTATGGAGTTCTCGTCTACGAATCGGTATAGGGGCTATACAGAATATATCTCTGTTATCAGGTATATCTTCTCCACCCACTGTCTGATACGCCAAGCACCAAGAATCAACACAATGTGCGTCAAAGGTTTCTGATAGTTTATTAGACGACTTTTTAAGTCCAAGCCTATCGCGTATCTCCTTGGTTTCCCACCCTTGAACGGTTCGCAGTTTCCAACGTTTTTCTATTTCAGTATAGAACCACTGCTTACCCACTTCAAGTGGACTAAAGGACTGATTCCATTTCTTAGCACGTTTTATTGTCCGCGCTTTTATATCCTCTACACAGACGTATGTGATTGGATAGAGTTTAGATAGCCAGTCAAGAATACGGCGTTTCCAGTCCCATCTCGCACGCGTGCCTGCGGGGATACGATCTCGGTTGGCAAGTCGGTTGGTTCTATTCTTCCGGTTTGGGCATTTCCGAGACCTGCGCCCTCTACGCAACTCACGACGCTTTTCTACTTTCTTACCGACTTTGCTGTGGGCATCTGTCTGAACGTTGAGATAGGTGTGAGATTCCGACTTGACTGTAAAACCCTCTTTCTTACTGCCGGGGTCAACACCTACAGCAATCTCTTGCGTATAGTCGGTTTCTGGTTCATAGTTCAGCCTAATACAGAATATACCATTAGACCAGTAAGGCGTTGCCAATCCTTTCTTAATCAGCAGACCCGCCTTGTTGGATTTTGTAGGCATCAACTTCTTGCCTGACTTACTTTTTACAGGAACAAACATAGTTTGTAATCTCCCTTTCGGGTTATGTATTGCCCCTTCCAGATCGAAGTATCCAAGTGGAATCAGACGAGGGGAGTATCCGAAACATAGGATTGGCTACCACGCCAAGATACTGCGATATTTTACTGTAGTCAACGGTTTAACTTCTGGAGTGAACGTTTGGTGTACGCTTCGCACAAGCCCCGTGCTTTAGCAGGGGGTTATTGACATTGCTGAATACAAGAGGTGCCAGAAAACGAAGTTCTTCTGGTAGGAACGATTTCTTGGTAGTCTGTAAAACCGACCTTGAAACGGTACCGATTAGATGAGTCCTAAGATGTTAAAAAGGACATGGTTTAAAACGAAATCTAAAATAAGAATAGCGATGAGAGAAATAACAGCGGAACCCGTTGTAGCGGTGCCAACGCCTTCAGCACCACCTGCAGTTGAGATACTAAATCCTTTATAGCAGCCGACCGCCGCAATCGCCATGCCGAAGGAGGTTGCTTTAATTAGGCTAATCAGGACACTACCGACAAAAAGATTTTTTTGAACTTCCAAAAGAAAAAAGTAACCGTTTACATCAAACAAGGTAACAACAGCAACAAAACCGCCAGCAATACCTGCGAAGGTTGAGAAGATAGTCAACGTCGGTAGCATAAAGGAACACGCGAGGAAACGAGGGACTACTAAATATTTAACAGGATTCGTTCCCATCACTTCGAGTGCGTCAATTTGCTCTGTAACTTTCATCGTTGAAAGTTCGGCAGTAATTGAGGCGCCGATACGTCCGGCAAGCACAAACGCTGTAATCATCGGTCCTAATTCTTTAACAATAGATACACAGACAAACCTTGCAACTGAGCCTTCCACCGCATACGGTTTGAGTTGGATGTATCCTTGCACACCCAATACCATCCCTGTGAAAAATCCTGAGACAATGACGACACCCAAAGAGTTGAAACCGATCAACAGTAACTGCTTGACGAGTAGATCGAACTGAAAAGGAGGACGGAAGATTTGAATAAGTGTTTGAAAAAAAAGTGTAAAGGCTTGTCCAACCTCGGTAAGCGTATTGTGCAACCGAATTTTAATTAAGGCACGAAAGCCGCCGGAGGATTCGTGTGTAGCGGATTGCTGATTCATATTTTTTGTTTAACTCGGGTTTTCAAATCGCATCTGCTTTTTAGTAAAATACAAAACGACTGTTCCTGTCGGTCCGTTACGCTGTTTTTTTATCATGAGGTTTGCTTCAACGCGGTCGTCGGCATCTTCATCGTCTTCGTAATAATCTTCTCGGTATAAAAAGGCGACGAGGTCTGCGTCTTGTTCAATTGCGCCGGATTCTCGTAAATCTGAGAGTTGTGGTTGTTTATCTGGGCGGCGTTCCACTTCGCGGCTCAACTGGGAGCAAGCGATGATCGGTACGTTGAGTTCCCATGCGAGGACTTTCAAAGCACGGGATATTTCGGAGATTTCCTGTTCACGAGCGTGGTATCTGCCTGTCCCTCTGAGGAGCTGCAGATAATCAACAATAATAAGTGCGAGATCACCGTGTTCACCTTTAAGCCGCCGTCCTTCGGCGCGAAGTGCCTGAACAGTAAGGCCTCGGTTGTCATTGATGAGAATGGGGGCTTCAGACAATCTACTAGCAGCCTCTGTCAAAGGTCGCCAATAATCTTCACTGAAATTACCGGTTCGGAGTCGCCCGAAATCAATATGAGATTCTGCAGATAGCATCCGCATGACGATATCCTGTGCTGGCATCTCCAAACTAAAAATCGCAACCGGACGTTTTTGGTCGATTGCGATATTCTGCGCCATATTCAGGACCAAGGTTGTCTTTCCCATACTCGGACGCGCAGCAATAATAACAAAGTTACCGGGCTGCAGCCCTGATGTCATGTGATCGAAATCCATAAAGCCGGTAGGAACACCTAAGAACCGATCTTGTTTGTGAAATAATTTTTCTATTGCATCGATACTCGTGGTGACCAGTGGATTAATAGGCTGAAACCCGCGCTGTGCATCGTTTTGTCCGAGTTCAAAGACAGCTTCTTGTGCTTGATTGAGTACCTCAGCAAGTTCTATGCTTTCGTCTTGGGCGAGTTCGCGAATTGCCCCGCCTGCTTGGATAAGTTGGCGACGTGTCGCTTTTTCATGCAGAATATCGGCATAAAACTCCGTACTCTCCGTTTCTACAATAGGTGCTTGAAGTTCATAGAGATAACCTGTACCACCTGTCCGATTGATCTGATTCGTACGTTTCAGTTCATCGGCGACGAGAAGCGGATCAGCGTTGCTAACGCGGTCATATACGGTAAGGATAGCTGTGTAGATGAGTTGATGGTCGGTTGTAAAAAAAGCATCGGAGGTATGCCCTAAAAGGGCAATCACCCTTGGAATAACCGACTTCTCGGTCATCATTGCCCCGAGTACGGCTTGTTCAGCTTCCTTGTCGGAGAGGGAGTCAACCGCCTGTGCTTGCATAATTACTCATCACGTTCGACAACGACGCGGAGTTCGACGACAACATCTGTATGCAATCTGACTGGTACCATGAATACACCGAGTTCACGGATAGGTTCTGCGAGTTCAAAGAACCGTCGCTCTAATTCAAAGCCTTCAGCGCGTACAGCCTCAGCAATATCCATAGAGGTAACAGAGCCGAAGAGTCGGTCGTTTTCGCCAGCACGCCTTTTGAGAGTGCACGTAACACCGGAAATCTGTGACGCGATTTCACGGGCGTGTTCTCTATTTTTTGATTCTTGTTGATCGATGACTCGTTTTTGGTGATCCAGATAGCGACGGTTTCGCTCTGTTGCATGCACAGCCAACTGCATCGGCAGGAGGTAGTTGCGTGCGTATCCGTCCGAGACCTTTAACACATCGCCCGGTGCCCCGAGCCCTTCAACGCTTTTCTTTAGAATTACTTCCATAATTGTAAACCTAAACTATTTTTATAGGGAAGCCAGTTGGATATGGCTGAACCCATTTCTATCGTGTAAACGGCAACAATGCCATGTTACGTGCGCGCTTTACAGCCCGCGTTACCATTCGCTGTTGTTTCGCCGATAATCCAGTAACCCGGCGACTTACAATTTTCCCACGTTCGTTAATAAATTTTCGCAGCATATCTACATCTTTGTAGTCGAAAGATTCAATCTTGTGGTAGCGCTGCCTGCGACGGAATGCCATGTTAATTTTCTTCCTTCTTTTTTAGAGTATTGTGCATCAAAACGTTTCTGACGCACTATGTCCGTAAGTGTGTTACAAGACCTCCATTAAGAAATTAGCACGCCGGAGAACCTCCGGATAATGAAGGTCCTCCGTTGGATACATCTACTTAAAATGGGATGTCATCTTCTGTTGAGGAGGGGGCATCGCTTGCTTGGGGAGCCGGTGCTTCTGAATAAGATTCAGATTGGGTTGGTGCCGCTGCAGGTTGCGCATCAGCATAACCGCCACCCATTTCATCCCCGTCGCGTCGTCCACCGATTAATTGGATCCGAAACGCCCTGACTCGAAGCCGGCTGCGTTTTGTACCGTCCTCGCTTTCCCAAGATTCAAATTTAAGAGATCCCTCAATAAAAATGGGACTCCCCTTCGTGAGGTATTCGTTCACAACTTCAGCTTGCCTACCCCATGCTTCTACATCAACAAAACAAGGGGTCTCCTTCTGTTCACCAGTCTGTTTGTCGGTGTAGCGTTCGTTCATAGCGATGCCGAAATTGGCGACTGAGGTCCCACTGGGTAGAAATTTCAATTCTGGATCTCGGGTGAGATTCCCCATCAATATAACTCGGTTGTAACTTGCCATGGTTTTTCCTCTCTATGTGTACACTCGGAACTTTTGGCATCATTTAAAAGCCAAATGTCCATTGTCTAAAATTCGATTGATACTTATTTCAAGCAGACTCTGTTGTATCTTCAGCCTCTGCGTCATTATCTGTTGCATCATCATCTACAGTTTCTGCGTTACCATCATCTGTCGCATCTTCAGTTTCTACTTCTGCCGCATCACCATCTGATGTTGATTCCTCTGTCTGAGATGTCGACTGCTCTGTTTCGGATGTAGGTTGTTCCGCTTTGGGGGTTGGCTGTTCTGCCTCGGAAGCTAATTCGGCTTTTAACTTATTTATGTCGTCTTCGTATTGAACGATCATGTAGCGTAGAATCGCTTCAATAACATGCAAAGACTGGTTTAATTCTGCGACAAAACTGGGGGCACTCTCAAAAATATAGAGCACATAATAGCCTTCATTCCGCTTCTGGATTGGATAGGCAAGTCGCTTCTTTCCCCAAGGATCGACTTTTACGATTGCCCCACCGCTTTCGATGATGCCTTTTACTTGGTCAGTAAGTGCCTCTGCTGCGTTTTCATCATGGTCAGGCGTAATGATAAGCAGGAGTTCGTAAGGTTTCAAATTTCATGCCTCTCTTCGGACTGATGGTCCCACTACTATTACAATAAAAGTAGGGAACAGAGATTAATATTAAGTTAACCCCATCCGATGTACGCGCATTGAATATGCGTTTAGACGTTCAGATGGAATTTTATGCGTCAATTTAGTTTATATATTATACCACATTTTGATTCGCATATCAACCAAAAATCGCGTTTTTTCAGGGTTATTGGTTGTCAGTAGGGACGGATTCGTAAGAGTTAAGAATTGATTGTAAAGCCTATAATTCCCTACACACTAACGAAAAAGCGAGGTTGAAAACCCAGCCAGTGAAAGAGTTGCGTAAGCCCTGATTAGATTGGGAGCGTTGAATATGCTGTTACGTGCAGTGGTAGGAAAAATGGACGTTTTGATGTGAGAACCTCCTGCCGAATTCGTTCGACTAACGTATCGATCTCCACCTGCTCCATTGTAGCAAGTCCATACTTTTCGAGGAGTGGAAGGAGGCTTTGAAAGATAGTTGCCATGTATCGGTAACCAGCCCATGTTTTTTCGGCACCGATCGGAGACTCGAGGTGCATCGTCGGTGGTGGTAAGCCTGCGTCCACAAAAGCCTGATAAAGTCCTATGCCCGCGTTGAGGTGTGCCCCAGAATGCTTAAACACATCCAAAACCCATGTGATCAGTTGATTCATAAGAGGTGTATCAGGGTGTAAGAAGGCAGGATAGAGCGTATACTCTGGCTCTTGAAACGCAGCGATACCACCCGGTTTTAGGTGTGTTATCAACTGAGAGAATGCCTTTCCCGGATCCGCCATATACATCAATACGAACCGTCCGATGACCGCATCAAATGTGTCTGAGAATGTGAGGGATCGCGCATCACCAGCAATGAATTCAAGGTTGTGTAGACCAGTATTTATTGCGCGCTGGCGTGCTGTGTCAAGGATTTCCGCGTTGATATCCACACCAACGATCTGCCCGGTTGGTCCGACGAGTTCAGCGAGCATAAGTGCCACATCACCTGCACCACTACCGATCTCAAGCACCCGCATTCCCTTTGAAATACCCGCCCGCTTACAAAGACGGCGTGTCGATTCTCCATAGATTCTCGACTGTTCTATGAGGCGGTTTGTTTCGTGGGAAGTGCGCCCTAACGTATAGGTGGCATCGCTCTTTGAGGCGTGCAAGTGTTCTGTGTAATTTTTCGCCATACATGTCCGCCTTTTATGTCGGTAGGGAGGCATACGCAGTAATGTGCGGTGGCAATAGGAGCGGTCGTTTTGATGTCGTGACTTCCGCTTGAATCCGATCTGCGAGTGTATCAATATCTATATCTTCAGTTGTTGCGATGCCATACGCTTCCATGAGCGGAACGAGGCTCCGAAAACTGTTCGCAAGATACTCAAACCCAGGCCAGCCCTCAGGACCGCCCATGGGTGCCTCAAAGTGTAAGGTAGGTTCGGGCAAACCTGCCTCAACGAATACCCGGTAAAGTTCCATACCCATGTTGAGATGTGCACCTGAACGTTCAAACACTGTGAGTCCCCATTCAACCAATTGGTTTATCAAAGGTGTATCGGGATGTATAACCGTCCGGTAGAGCGCGAGTTCAGTATCCTGAAAGGCGATAATTCCGCCCGGGCGCAGGCGCGTTGCCAAATGCCTCAGTGCATCTGCTGGGTCCGCCATATAGAGCAGGACAAGTCTACCGACGATGGCATCAAAGTCGTCTGGAAGTTCAAGCGTTCGCACATCACCGGCGATGAATTCCGTGTTTGTAAAGCCAGCAGCCTCGGCGCGTTCTTGTGCGGTTTTGAGAACATCTGGGTTGACATCTACACCAACGACGTTTCCTTCGGGGCCTACGAATTCGGCGATCGTAAGCGCGACATCCCCTGCACCACTACCGACATCAAGGACTTTCATGCCCTTAGCGATACCGCTTCTGAGAAAGAAACGGCGTGTCACATCGTCATAAAGCTGCGATTGTTCGATTAAGCGTTGGGTCTCTTCCTCACTGCGCCCCATTGTGTATTCAGCATCTCTGTTCTGATTGCTCATTCTAATTTACCTCACTTTCGAGAAATTTACGAGGTCCAGGTACCTCGCGTTTTATAATTCCTAAGTATTATGGGATAATCAATTGATGGAACTGTATCTTTCCATCTTTGACAGTATTGATAACAAGACTCATAACTGCATGCCGATTTTCGTCAAAATGGGATAATATCGTTACGCCTCTGTAGTCCTGAGTCGCCTCAATTTGATCTCGAATCGCAGCGGGAGTTAGGTCAGTTGTTCGGCGTATTGCCTCAATGAGAATGGTAGCAGCATCGTATCCGAGTGCTGCGGGGCCATCGGGTGCGATGCCGTATTTTTCGGTGTAAGCGTCAACAAATTGACGTGCTGTTTCGCTTAATTGACCGTCGGATGAAAAATGGTTCGCGAAGAAACTACCTTCAAGTGCCATCCCACCGATTTCAACTAAATCGGGTCGATCCCAGCCATCGCCGCCGAGAAAGATAGCAAGGATGCCTATATTGTCAGATTTTGCCTGCTTAACCGCCAATGGGAATTCAGAGCCCAAGCCCGGCAAAAAGACGACATCAACGGTCGGTTCAACAGCAGCAATCGCCAGCAATTGCTGGGTAAAATCTGTGGTGCCTGTCTCGTAAAATTGATGGATAACAACCGTGCCTCCTTGTGCAGTAAAGTCTTCAACGAAAACATTCGATAATCCTTCTGAGTAGGCGTTCCCTGTTTCCGTAAGGACTGCGGCTGTTAACACTCCCAATTCTTGGATGGCAAATTCTGCCATTATACCCGCCTGATAAGGATCAATGTAGGCACCCATAAATGAAAAGTTCCCATTTCGAGGAACGTCTGGGTTCGTTGGGTAAGTGGTTATCATAGGGATGCCGTGTCGTTGGGCAACCGCTCCGACCTCCAGAGCTAACGTACTGTAATCAGGCCCTATAATTGCTGACACGCCTCCAGCAATCAATGCCTCCGCGTGTTGAACGCTGAGTAAGACATCTCGCTTATCGTCTCTAATGAGAAGTTCTATCGGTTGCCCGTTGATTCCACCTGTCTCGTTTGCGAGGGCAATTGCTAACTCAGTACCATTCCGAGTCGTTCCCGGGTCAGGTGGACTATAAATGAAACCGATTTTGATGGTCTCTTTATCATCAAGGATTTCCGATCCGTCAGGAGTAACGGCTTGTTGAACACGATTGCAACTTAAAAAGAAAACGCTCATTAAGAAGAATAAGATGAAAATTCCAAAAATAGTTATATATCTAAGCATTTTTCTCTTCCATTAAAATAGTATGAAGATTTCCGATTTACGTTAGGAAGCAGCTGGAAACCGCTTTTTAACCCAAGCTAAAAGCCACATGATTCCTAAAAACTATAACCGACTTTGGTATACCAGAACGCGCCGCCAAACCCATAGGGACTATACTCACCAAAGGGCCTGCCAACGATTCTGGCTGGAAATTCTTTAATATCAAAGGGCACGTCAGGTCCCTCTGCGGAAGTAATATTATCCGGTTCAACATTGAGAACATTATTCACACCAATTGTGATGCCTAAGTTCTCGATGACTGCATAACTGACTTCAAGATCAACTAAAAAAGCATCGCTGTAAGTTTGTGCACCTACAGCGTTCTCATACCAAGGTCCATAATAATTGACCCGTCCCAATAGGTCTAAATTATCACCGATGGCTTGTGTTAAGGTCACATTTCCGCGATGACGAGGGACACCTTCCTCCAATAGCCGGACGCGTGTGTCGTCAAGGATTTCAGGATTACGTTCGGTTACTGTAGTCCGCGTGTAGTTATAAGCGAGACTCAGCGCACCTTCGAGTATTGGGGCAGTGAGAATCACATCAATCCCTTGGGTGCTCGTCTCAAATTCATTGGTAAAGAACCGGAATTCTTGTAGGTTGCCCGCACTCGTAATACCTTCAGCCACGAGCTGCTGAATTTGTGTCTCCGTGATATCTTTACCGCGCTGGAAATCTTTTGTCGGGGCTAACCGATCCTCTACCTTGATATTGAAATAGTCAACCGTGATACTCGCAATGACATGACTGATAACTGTTCCAACGGTGAAGTTCTTCGACTTTTCTGGTTCAAGTGCTTTGCCACCCACCAAACTTGCGGCAGCGTGTGTAGAAGGAATTGTCCCTTTATTGACCAATGTATTGTTTTCACCGAATTCCGTTGTGACGTTAAAGGCGTTTTGCTGTCCGGGTGTCGGTGCTCTGAAACCGGTGCTGTAACTCCCGCGCGCCCTTAAGTCAACAATCGGATCAATCGAAAGCAGTTCTTTAAGCGTATCGGCGATGCCGTAGTTTGTTGCGACTTTATAGTTAATTGTGCTTCCAAAATCGTCGAAATATTCACCGCGGACCGCAGCACTCACCGTCCAAAAGTCCAAAGGTCTCAACTGACTTTCCAAATAGCCAGCAAAGTTAGCTCGGGTCCAACTCCCCTCGGCAATATCACTGAAACCGGGGAATCCGTTAGAACCTGAACTAAATCCTTGGCTTGCCAGCGGGCCGATTTCCCAAGACTCAATTTGTCCCTGCACAATTTCAAAAGTTTCTGTTCGGTATTCCACACCAGAAGCGAGAAACACCATATCGTGTAGCGGATAGGTTAAGTCAAGATTAATATTCGTGTCCGCTTGGATATAATCACCCGGGTCAAATTCAGTCGGTGTATCTGGGCCGAGAGAGGCATTGACCGTATTTTTGATAAAGAAGTTAGAGGCATGTCGTCCATAGGAAGCACTTAAATCCCATCCCAAATCTTCCACAACCGTCCCTTTCACTCCAACGAGGAGTGAGGCATCCTGCGTGTCTGCCCCGAAGCGAGGCGTAAACCCACCGGGAAAGAGTTCTTGGAATGTGAATAGATTCGGGTCATTCTTGACGGTTTGTAACCGTTCAGGATCAGGAACATGGTTGGTTATCGGGATATCGTCAGCATCGTGAGGCGATAGTTCGGCAAATTCTTCTTCAGCAGCTTCCGCTGCTGCCTTCCGAGCTCCCCAATCCGCCATTTCCGCTGTTAAGTCTCGCAAATCCCCAACAAGCAGAGTTGCTCCATCATCGTTACTGAAGACCGCGGGTCGAGTATTGGGATTTCGGAAGTAGAATCCCCCTTCAACTTCCTTCTGAGCGTAATTCGCATGCCCGTAGAACTCAATAGTATCGGTAATACTTGCACCGTAGTTCGCAAAAAGTTTGATGTCGTTCCTAATAGTAGGGTGTCCCCACGGTTGAGCGGGATCCGCGACGTCTGTATTTCCAGCATCTATGAGTGCGGTAGCATCATCTCGCTGTACGGAGCGATCCGTCTCATTCATGCCACCGTATTCTACACTAAGATTCGTCCAAAGGTCCTCATATCCCAAACCGATATTACCTGCGAAAGCATACGTGAGACCATCACCCGCTTGGAAAATACCGGGTTTGATTGCAAAAGATCCGCCTTCATAATTGTCCTTGAGCTGCAGATTCATGACCCCTGCGATCGCATCGGAACCGTACTGTGCCGATGCGCCGTCTCGTAGCACCTCCACCTGCTTCAGGGCGATGGAAGGGATAGGAGAGAGGTCAGCACCTTGCGCGCCATCAGACAATCCATTTCCGAGCCAAGCAATCACGGAGGCACGGTGACGACGTTTGCCATTAACCAGCAGTAACGTGTGGTCTGGTGCCAATCCTCGTAGATTTGCTGGGCGAACGACAGTAGCCGCATCAGCAATCGGTTGTGCATTGACATTGTAAGATGGCACTAAGTTTCTCAACAGGTCAGGTAAATCGGTGTTCCCTTGTTTGACGAAATCTTCACTCGGCAAAACATCAATAGGCACCGCAGATTCAAGAATCGAATGTGGTTTCGCACGCGTTCCTACGACGACTATACCTTCAAGCGTTACAATATTTTCGCTACTTGATTCTGTTTCCGTTTCTGAACCTTCTTCACCATTCTCCTGCGCTATTGCTACTGGTGCTAAACCTATAAAGACTGCGATAACGATATATACCAGAAGCAGCATCATTTGAAAATTAAGTGCGACTTTCATAAATAAAACTCCTTATTTTCGCAATGATAAATACGCCTGTTTATTAGGAGGGTTGATGCAAAGTAAGAAGGCACGGTTGAGAACCGTGCCTTTATAAGTGGTTGTGGTTTTAGAAACTGTATCCGACTTTGGCATACCAGTATGCCCCATCAAAACCGAAGGGACTGAACTGACCATATTTGTTGCCGACAGAATCAGCACCATTTGGATTTTCATCGGGATAGGTATCCAGGATATTTCTTCCACCGAGCGTGAGTGCCAATCCGCCGCCCACGGTGTAAGTGGTTTCCAGGTCGAAAATAACCTTTCCAGTGTATTCTCCAGTACCTTCCACACTTGGATTCTGTAAGTAATCTTCAGAATCGAACCAACCGCTGAAATAGCTGGCGCGCCCGAGCACTCCCCAGTCATCCGTTATGGAGTAAACGCCGGTCAGGCTGGCGCGGTGTTTGGGTAAATTCTCTTGCAGTTCCCTTCTTCGATGCGCGTCCAGTGTGGCACCATCCCAACCTGCATAATCAGGATCGTCAAATTCATCAGTTAATTCGATGAGTTCTTCGCCGACTACGATATGGGTAACCTTAGTTGACGTGAAGTTATACACGGCGATGAGGTTTCCTTTCGGTATAGGTATCGTAACGACGGTATCAATACCTTGGGTGCTGGTATTGAAGTCGTTGATGAAGAACTGGAATGTTTCCAGATTCGCCGCGCTGGTTACACCTTCAGCGATGAGCTGCGCCTTTTGCGAGTCAGTCAATGCAAAGTGTTGTGACACCGATAACCGCTCTTTCAGCCGAATATCAAAAAAGTCCATCGTGAAATTTACGCCCAAAATATCGACGGTAAATCCACCTGTGAAGTTATTTGATTTTTCCGGGTTAAGCGAATTATCTTCCTTGCCTGTCACAACATCGACAGCGGGGTTGGTGGAAGGAATTGTGCCTTTATTAACGAGATCACCCTTCTCAAAATCGTATTCAGTGGTAATGTTGAACGTATTTTGTTGTCCGGGTGTCGGTGCACGGAACCCGCTACTATAACTTCCGCGTAAGCGCATCGTTTCCGTAACCTTGTAGTTCGCAGCGGCTTTGTAGTTCAGAGTGCTACCGAAAATCTCAAATTGTTCACCACGCACAGCCAGCGCGATTAGGAGCGGATCAATCGGTCTGATTTCGGTTTCCAGATACATCGCAACGTTGGAACGGTACCACTTGCCTGCCGCAACTGGGCTGAACCCTGAAAATCCGTTGGAGGCAGCAGTGAAGCCTTGCGCGGCGAGGGGTCCGATCTGATGCGACTCGCGTTCACCCTCTATGATTTCAAATCCTTCGTCCCGATATTCCAAACCAGAAGCGAGGAACACCATGTCGTTGAGCGGATAGGTTACATCGAAGTTGAGGTTATAATCTGTCTGGATATAGTCACCCGGATCAAAATATGTCGGTGTATCTGGGCCGAGCGAAGCATTGACGGTATTGAAAATAAAGAAATCGGCATGGTTGCGTCCAAAAGAGCCACTCAAATCCCACGTTAAGGGTTTGCCTAAGGCTTCTTCCAGAGCGGTGCCTTTAACGCCAACAACGACGGAACTATCCCACATGAATGCACCGAATCTGGGTGTGAATCCGCCTGGGAACATCTCTTGGAAATTGAATAGATTCGGGTCATTCTTGACGGCTTGTAACCGTTCGGGATCAGGAACGTGGTTGACTATCGGGATATCGTCAGCATCGTGAGGCGACAGTTCGGGAAATGTCTCCCCGGCTTCCACTGCTGCCGCATTCGCGGCTTCCCACTCCGCCTTTCGGGTTTCCCATGCTCCCATCTCGGCTGTCAAACCCCGCAAATCTCCGACGAGCAACGTATCATCCCTCCCGCTTGGGCTAAACACGCCATTGCGAGTGTTTGGATTACGGAAATAGAACCCACCTTCAACGCGCTTGCGGGCGTAGTTGGCATGCCCATAGAATTCGATGTCATCTGTGAGGGTGGCACCGTAGTTGGCAAACAATTTGATGTCATTCTCAATAATCGGCTGTCCCCAAATTTGCGCGGGGTCTTTCACACTGAAATTGCCTGCGTTAATCAAGTTAATGGCATCCGTACGTTGGACAGACCGGATGGTCGGATCCGCACCACCGTATTCAAAACTGAGGCTACTCCACGCGTCTGGATTCCCTAAACCGATATTCCCTGCGAGCGCAAACTGTCGACCATCGCCGTGCTGATAGATACCGGGTTTGAATTCAAACGAACCGCCTTCATGGTTGTCTTTCAATCGAAAATTCATCACACCCGCAATAGCGTCCGACCCATATTGTGCCGAGGCACCATCACGGAGGACCTCTACCTGTTGCAGGGCAATTGCCGGAATAGGTGCCAGGTCAGGTCCCTGTGAGCCATCAGACAGACCATTTCCGAGCCAGTGAATTACTGCGGCACGATGTCGACGCTTGTTATTGACCAGCACGAGTGTGTGGTCTGGGGCAAGCCCTCGTAAGTTCGCCGGACGGACGACCGTTGACGCATCGCTAATCGGTTGTGTATTGACGTTATAAGATGGCACTAAAGTTCTCAGCAGATCGGGTAGATCCGCGCCACCCTGCTTCTCAAAGGCTTCATTTGACACAATATCGATCGGTACTGCTGAATCTAAAACAGAACGCGGTCTTGCGCGCGTTCCTACCACGACAAGGCTCTCAAGCCTGACAGGCGCATCCGCTTCAGATGCTTCTTCAGTTGCTTCTGCCTCACTCGTAGTTTCTTCGGCTTCCTCTGCCTGTTCGGCGTGTTGATCCGCCATAACTGTCGTAAACGTGCACATCAAAACACCTATAGCGATGCTAAGCACGAAAAGGATCGGTTTAATATCGTTTTTGTAAGACATACAATTTTCCTTATGATTTTGGCGTAAACGCCAGATTTTCACTACTGATTTCACAACCTGGTAATAAATTAACACAACTGTTTATAGAATAAAGGTATAGTTAGAAAACGTAGCGAATAATCTACGCCTCCTTTACAAGTTAATACTATAATTATACTGAATATCATACCGTTATGCAAGTTACAGCGCAAAAATTGTAATATACACCCCGAAATTGTTGTATTTAAGTGTCTTTAGACCTTAGTATTTTCAGGACAATTCATTGGTAAACGAAAAATGGGACATAGAAGCCATGTTTGCCAGCATTACCGAATACGAAATTTCAGTTGATTAATTGTATAACCCATCATAAATGGTTCTGATTTAGGCTTGACAACGAAAAAATGTTGGTATATACTTTGTACTGCCATCGGTTTTTTAGACCACTGTCTAAACCAAGATTGTGCTATAATACAATCTTACTGAAAGGAGAAACCGATGGCAAAACGAAAACGCAGAAGATTCACCGCCGAGTTTAAAGCGGAGGTCGTTCTTGAAGC
>JAJEDN010000118.1 GCA_022821495.1 Candidatus Poribacteria bacterium | reverse complement strand
TTCGCGTTGCTTCGAATTAAGCGACATGCTCCACCGCTTGTGCGGCCCCCCGTCAATTACCTTGAGTTTTAACCTTGCGGCCGTACTCCCCAGGCGGGGTACTTAATGCGTTAGCTACAGCACAGAGGGATTGAATCCCCCAAAACTTATAACCCAACGTTTACAGTAACGACTAGCGGTGTATCAAAACCCGGTTGCTCCCCAAACTTTCGCGCAAGAGCGTCAGTCTTAGACCAGAAAGCCGCCTTCGCCACATGTGTTCTATATGATATCTAAGCATTCAACCGCTACACCATACATTCCACTTTCCTCTTCTAGACTCAAGTGAGGTAGTATCAAACGCAATGGCTCGGTTGAGCCGAACCCTTTCACGTCTGACTTACTCCACCGCCTACGCGCGCTTTACGCCCAGTGATTCCGGACAACGCTTGCCCCCTACGTATTACCGCAGCTGCTGGCACGTAGTTAGCTGGGGCTTTCTACTACGGTAACGTCAAAAACGTTGCTTTATCGGCAACATCCAATTCATCCCGTAACACAGAGGTTTACAACCCGAAGGCCTTCATCCCCCACGCGGCGTCGCATCGTCAGGGTTCCCCCCATTGCGAAATATTCTCGACTGCAGCCTCCCGTAGGAGTTTGGGCAGTGTCTCAGTCCCAATGTGGCTGACCATCCTCTCAGACCAGCTACCCATCGTCGCCTTGGTGAGCCATTACCTCACCAACTAACTAATAGGACGCGGGCTTATCTCCGAGCGGCAGCCGAAGCCACCTTTCATTCGGCCAACCGAAGTTAACCGGATCGTATTTGGTATTAGCAACCCTTTCGAGTTGTTATCCCCATCTCAGAGGTAAATTACCCACGCGTTACTCACCCTTTCGCCACTTTCCACCGAGCCGAAGCTCGGCTTCTCGTTCGGCTTGCATGCCTAATCCACGCCGCCAGCGTTCGTCCTGAGCCGGTATCATACTCTCCACAAAAGTATCGAAGTACACCTTCAAAAAATTGAAGGGCACTCACAAGCTATATAAACAGGCACGTCACGTATACTATTTAACTTTCAAAGAACAATTCCACCTTCCTTGTCGAAAGGTAATGTTAATTATACACGCTTAAAATTGCTTTGTCAAATAAAATTGTAAAAAAAATCCATAATTTCAGAAAAAAAGACCTAATTACCCAAATTTCGACCCTTTTTTCGGGTGCAACCGCCTTTTGTAAGAACCGTTCAGCATTCTTTTGTCATCTGAAAGCAATTTCGCGCGTTTTCTTGGGGCAGATACCGCATGCATCTGCGGATTTTTAGGGCCAGTAGGTCACGCTTTTTCCAACCCTCTCTGATGCGTCAACATATTTAACCAGATCCCGCAACGCAATAACGGTACAACCGCTGTCACGCAGATAATCCATGTAGGTCTTAAACTGCTCCGGCGGGACATTGACCCATGGGTGTTCAACAGCCGGCACACCGTGAAACGTCAGGACAGCGATTTTCCCATCTGTCGCTTGGTCAACCGCCCAAACCAAATCCTCGAATCCGTAGTTCGGACCAGCCATACCGGTTGACGGGATAACCAACGGATGATGGACACCTGGATCGTAAGCCGGTCCACGACCGCCTTCTGGATGAAATGGAAACTCCGGCCCAATGCCACGCCGCGCGAAACGATACCCTTTTTCTGTCAACGCTGCTATCGCTTCCGGTCCGCGACAATCCGCAGGATAGCCAAAGGTCTCAGGGATAGGAATGCCATGCGCTTCGCATCGGTTATCAATGTGTATCAGGTCTGCTGTCAACGCTTCTTTCGATTGTGCGTTGGCGTGCGTATGATGACGGGTGTGGTTGCCTATCTCAAAACCTTCCTCGTGCAATTGGCGGATCTCGTCCCATGTGACATAGTTCACTTTGCTGTGGAGAAAATTGAGACCTTCAGTGATGAAAAACGTCGCGCCAAAACCGTAACGCTTCAATAGCGGTCCAACGTAATTATAATCCGACTTGTTACCGTCGTCAAAAGTAAGAACAACCAACCGCTCAGGGATCGGTTGTAGGGTTCCAGATAATCCTTGGTTCTCTTTTTCCATTTTTGCCCCTAATGATTTTGGAAATATGTGTGCTTCTCAAAAACCGTGTAGTTTGTAGTAGCCCAATTCATTGCGCGTTGCGTAAGTCCTGTGACTTTATCCTGCCTCTATCCATCAGCGGGTTTTGCCCCGCGGCGATGGTAAGCCGGCTCAACATTCATGTCGATTGCGTTCCAGTAATACTTCAACGCATCGTCTGATTCCCACTCCGCATAGACTTCTTCCCATTTCGCACAGCCCAGATGAACAGTGAGCGCGTCCTCATCAACAGGTTCATTGACCGACTGATAGCGAGCGCTCGTTGCAAGGCGTATGCGATCCTCGGTTACATTATCCCGACCTCGGTGGATCGTTAAACTGTGAAACATGACGACATCGCCACACTTGAAGGGGTTCCAGACCCATTCCGTATTGTTGTCGTCTATCAACTCCCATGAACGGACACCATGGTTCTCTAAAAGCCCGCGACGGTTCGATCCGCTGGCAATCGCCAAACCGCCCAACTCGGCATCACAGTCGCCCAGAGGGGTCCACACAGTCCACGTATCCTGCGCACCGCGAACCGGATGGAAATCCTGATGTGGAGGCGTGGTGTACTGATGTTCGCCGGGGAAGATGACATGACAGATATGACGCGGATGGATGAAAACAGAATCGCCGAATAGCACTTCCAGGATACGCACAATGTGCTTGTGATGCGGAAGTTCATGGAAAAGTCGGAGTTTTTGGACATCGATGTAAAAACGCCAGAAGGTTTCGGACCGGTCCTGTTCACAGATGAACACGCCTTTTCTACGGATACCGGCATCCGGATCGGTATCTGGTGCAAGGAGCTCGTGCTGTTCTGCCACTTGTAGTACCTGCTGACGTAACGCAAGCACAGGTTCTGTGGGGAGCAGTCCCGGAAAGAACAAATATCCGTTCTGACGGGCATGTTCGAGCAGTTGAGTCCGGTCACCGATCATGTCTGTACAGTCTATGAATGGCAATTCGGTGTGCATTAAAACTGTCCCTTTCATTTTCAGAACTTACGCATTTCCTCTTAAAGTCCCCTGATAAGGGGGATTTAGGGGGTTAAAAATACCGAAATTATCGGATCATTTTGAGTTTACCCCATGTAACCGGCAGCGCATCTTCAGGGTTCACTGCAAAACTGTGTCCTACAGTCGTAACTAACACGTTGTCATATAGGCTATGTTCGCCGCCACCGGCTCTGAAACCTATGCCGCCTTTGTTAGTGGTATCGTCTTTCCATGTGCAAGCTAATGCGAATTCCTTACCCCGTTCAGCTAGGTAGAGGTCGTAACGCTCACCTTCAGCAACGATCTTGATCGTGTACCATTTACCCAGTTCAGCGTGTACACCGGATTCGTTGTCCAGCTTATCCTCATCTTTAACAATATAGTTACCGCCAACCCTCGTGAACCACCAGAATTGGTTACGATTATCCGCCACAATTTGAACCAGCGTGCAATTGTTTGGGTCTTCTGCACGTATGACCCAATTTGATGCCCATAGTGGGTTTATCATGTGAAAGTCAACATAGAACTCAAAGTCTGTAAAGTCATTTTTGAGCGTAATTCCGACTTCTCCACCGTTAACGACGAGTTCCCCATTATCCACGGCCCAGGTGCCTGTAGGTACCCATTTACCCTTATCAATTGCGTTTTTCTCGAAGTCATCCTCAAACAATACTTCGCCAACACAAAGAGGTGTATAGACTGGAATGAGTAAGAATAAAAAGAGTGTAAAGACGCTGAATCTCAATTCTTTTGATTTCATCATAACATCTCCTTTGTGGAAAGATTATGCTTTTTCTCAATCACACGAATCGAATGCGCCTCCGTTCATTAATTAATTGGTGCTGGTGCGGTGTAGCACGGGCGAGCACATCCGAGTTGGAGGGTTTTATACGGTTTTAATGAGAAGGTGCTGCGATACCCCCACCAATGGCAGGTAGAAAATGAATTTCTGCGTCTGCATCAACGCGCTCGCGGATACTGCCGCGTGTGAGAAGACCGTTGATGTAGATGGCGAGTCCGGGCTTAAGGCGATCATCCTCACACAGCCGCGCTTTCATACCCGGATAACGAGTCTCTAAATTATCGATGACTTCTCGGATAGTGGTCCCGGAAACGGTAATGCTTTCTTCGCCGTTTGTTAGGTTACGTAGGAGGGATGGGATGGCTACGATTGGCATGTTTGATCCTTTTGGATAGGAGCAGAATATAAAAAAGGCGCGCCTTGCAGACGCGCCTTTGTTTTCAGTCTTAGATTTTGCCCATCGCTTTCAGGAGCCGATCGGGCGACATCGGGAGTTCGGTCATCCGGATGCCAATCGCGTCATAGATCGCATTGGCAATAGCAGCCATAGGTGGCACAATCGGCACTTCACCGACGCCACGCACCCCGTACGGATGCCCCGGATTCGGCACTTCAACGATCACAGCGTCAATCATCGGTAAATCTAAGCAGGTCGGCATCCGGTAATCGAGGAAACTGGCATTCGTCATAGTGCCTTCGTCATTGTAGATGTATTCCTCGTTCAATGCCCAACCGATACCTTGAACCGCGCCGCCTTGAATTTGACCTTCAACGTAGCTCGGATGGATCGCCTTTCCAGCATCTTGAACGGCGGTATAGCGCAGGATATCAACCTTACCGGTCTCCTCGTCCACTGCTACATCCACCACGTGTGTTGCGTAGGCACCACCGGCGCCACCGGGATTCACTGTCCCGCTTCCGACAATCGGACCGCCGGTTTCACCGAGCCGTCCGCAGAGGTCGCGGAAACTAATCTGTTCCTCTTTGCCGTTGATACTTGAGAATTCGCCGTCCGCAAACTGAACGTTCGCTTCATCAACTTCCCAGAGCTTCGCGGCGCGAGCGATCATCTGACGCTTGACATCCTGTGCGGCTTCATAAGCGGCATAACCGGTCGCGTAAGTCGTGCGGCTACCACCTGTGACAGCGGTGTATCCCACAGAATTCGTATCAACCACGCTTGGGTTGACCGATTCAGCAGGGATGCCGAGCACTTCTGCCGCCTGCATGGCGATTGAGGCACGCGTGCCGCCGATGTCTGTGGAACCTTCAATGAGGTTAATTGTGCCATCGGAGTTGACATTAATCGTCACGCTGGATTCCAAGCCGATGTTGAACCAGTAACCGGAAGCGACACCGCGACCGTGGTGTTTCTTCCCATTCGGAGCGGTATAGTGCGGATGAGATTTCGCTGCTTCAACAGTCTCAATGCAACCGATACGCGGGTGAACCGGTCCATCTGCCCGTCGATCGCCCTCTTTCGCAGCGTTGAGCAACCGGATTTCAAGGGGATCGATGCCGAGTTTTTCCGCGATCTCGTCAACAACTGTCTCTGAACCGAAAGCGGCGTTTGGTGCCCCAGGGGCGCGGTAGGGTGCGGTCTTCGGTTTGTTGACAACGACATCGTAACCGTCAATGATGACGTGCTCAATGTTATAAGGTGCGAAGATACACATCGCACCCGGTCCGACAGGGGAACCCGGGTACGCACCCGCTTCAAAAGCGAGGTACGCTTCGGCGGCAGTTATTTTACCTTCCTTGGTGGCGCCCATCTTAACGCGAATAAAAGAAGCAGGGGTCGGTCCTGTTCCTTCAAACACCTCTGATCGGTTCATCAGCACCTTGACGGGTTTACCCGTTTTCTTGGCAAGCAGTGCTGCGACAGGCTTGATGTAGACGCTAATCTTACCACCAAAACCGCCGCCAATTTCCATCGGAACGACCTTAATTTTGGAAACAGGGTATTGCAGAATTTCGGCGACCTGCTCGCGGACAGTAAACGCACCTTGTGTGCTACACCATATCGTTAGCTGTCCATCGGCGTTGTAGTGTGCCGTGGCGTTATGCGGTTCAATATAACCTTGGTGAACTGTCCCTGTAATGAACTCGCGTTCAACGACGATATCCGCTTCGGCGAACCCTTTTTCGGGGTCACCGAGTTTGTGCTGGATATGGCTTGCAACGTTGCTCGGCTCTTCAGCGGTTTCACCGAGTGAGGTTGTTCTGATGTGTTCATGTAGGAGCGGTGCATCCGGCTCCATCGCTTGCCGTACCTCTAAGACAGGGGGTAGCACCTCGTATTCAACATCAATGAGCGTGCAAGCCTCCTCAGCGATGTGCGGATTTGTCGCAGCGACAGCAGCAACCGCGTGGCCTTTATATAGCACCTTGTCGCTCGCTAAAATATTATCGCAGAGATATTTAAGATTAACAGCACCCTCCCCAAGGTCAGCGACTTTGTCCCCTGCGTCCGGTATATCTTTCGCAGTGACAACGCCTTTCACACCCGGAAGTGCTTCGGCACGACTGGTATCAATTGAGATGATGCGTGCGTGTGCGTGCGGACTCCGTAGCACCCTGCCGTGGAGGAGTCCTGCAGCCTGAAAATCTGCCCCATAAAGTGCGCGACCGGTGACTTTATCGACACCGTCGTGGCGGATCGGGCGAGTTCCGATAACTTTGTGTTCTTTGTTTTCAAGCATTCTTATTTTCGTCAATTCGCCATGCAAGACATAGAAAATTTGCTAAGGGTTACGGCAATTCTATGATCTCCGTCATACGAAGGACGCTCCTTTTACTCAGCTGCGGCTGCATCAAGTACAGCACGGACAATTTTATCGTAACCGGTACAGCGGCACAAATTGCCTGCCAACCAGTACCGGACTTCGTGTTCGGTCGGGTTCGGGTTTTGATCGAGGAGTGCTTTCGCGCTCATGATGAAACCCGGTGTGCAAATACCGCATTGGAGCGCGGCGTTTTCGAGGAAAGCATCTTGAATCGGGTGCAGTTTGTCGGGGGCAGCCAGCCCTTCGATGGTCTCGACAGATTTGCCTTCAGTTTCTACACCGAGAACGAGGCATGAATTAACAAGTCTACCGTCGAGGATCACACTGCAAGCCCCACAGTTTCCGTTGTTGCATCCCTCTTTTGCACCTGTAAGGTGGAGTTCATCTCTGAGAACCTCCAACAGGCTTTGCCGGGGTTCACAGAGAAATTCCACTGTTTCACCATTGATAGTGGTCTGAACGTGCGATCTTCTCGCCATAATATGAATTCCTTTCACGGTTCGTACGGTAACAGTCATTATCCTTAGGACTTACGCAATTTTTCCATGATAACTAACATTCGACCACTGCAGGCGGGGTTTCAAACCCTGAAGAAACACTTTCTTCGCATTGGATTTTAGCGTTTGCAAAAACCCTGCAAGGGGGCTGCGTAAGTCGTTATCCTTATCGATCGACAAAACTTATGTCGCTTCTTGGACTCTCTGGATCGCGCCGTTGAGTGCCCGTCGCGTCAGCACACCGACGAGGTGTGTTCGCTGTTCAGCCGTGCCACGCATATCGCTAATCGGACGTGCGATCGCTTGTGCGGCTGCTGCGGCTGCGTTGATGGCTTCATCAGAGACCTCGCGACCTGCAAGCAGCGCGCTCGCTTCTTCTGCAAAGAGCGGTGTCGGCGCGACAGCGGCGAGTGCGATACGGGCAGAGACAATCGTCTCTTTCGCAGCGTCAAGCGTCACAGATGCACCGGCACCGACAACAGCGATGTCCATCTCATTGCGCGGGATAAACCGGAGATAATATGAGCTTGAATTGCTTTCGGGGGCAGGTATCTTTAGAGAAACAAGCATCTCACCTTTTTGCAATGCAGTCTGCCCAGGGGCTGTACAGAACTCTTCCACTGGAAGTTCGCGTTCACCGTTGGGACCCGCAATGACGCAAGTTGCGTTTAACACAATCAGTGGCGGTATCCCATCTGCAGCGGGTGAGGCGTTACAGAGGTTCCCCCCAACACCAGCACGTCCCTGAATTGCGGTGCCACCAATAATTTTGGCTGCATCGATTAAACTCGGATAGGCATCACAGATCGCATCGTTCGCATAGATCTTGTAGCACTCAACTGCAGCCCCAAGCACCAAGCCGGTAGCGGCATTGTAATCCAAAACGTTAACCTCAGGAATCGATTTAATGTCGATCATCCAATCAACGTCTCGACGTGCTTCGCGAACCTGAACGATGAGGTCGGTACCACCGGCTAAAATACGTGCGCTTTCTCCCTTTTCGTCAAGTAGAGCGACGGCTTCCGGTATCGTTGTCGCGGCAATATACGAAAAATCTTGCATGACCGGAATCTCCTTTCATTACTAATATAACTGACATTTATATTTCACAAAAATTGGGGGCAGAGGCGCGGAAACCTCGCCACAGAAATTGGTATTTATGAGACAAATTTTAGAGGTTTTTATTTCCAACCATACTATAGCAAAAATTCTGTTTTAAGGCAAATTTTTTATCTCGCAGGCGAGCATACTTCAGCAATCAATGCCCCCAAACTCACAAACTTAACCTCGATCCCGTTGTAATTGCTTGTGAAGGCGCGGTCTACATCGTTTGCTACAACGAAGTTTTCACCGTCTGGATATTGTCTACGAAACGCTAATAGGGCACTTGGCGAAAATCCTGAAGCTGACCACTTACACTCAATAGCAATCGGGATGTTGCGGGCATGTGTGAGTACAAAATCAACTTCCTGCCCCCTCTTGTTACGCCAGTAGTGAATCTCGCGAGATTGGGTCTGTGCCATAATTTCGTTGAGAACAAAGTGTTCCCACAACAGACCGAGGTCTTCCTGTCGCAGTTGTGACCACCCTCGGTAGTAGCAGACAAATCCGGTGTCGAATCCATAGACTTTCGGTGCCGCGACAATCTCTGTTGCGCGACGAGCACTGAACGGACGAATGACATGCACAACGAAGGTCGCCTCCAAAACGGAGAGATAATTCGATATGGTACCTCGACTCACCTCACAGGGCCGGGCAAAACTGGATGCTTCAAAAACCCCGCCACTCTGTGCCATAAGGAGTTCAGTGAATTTTTGGAAGGCGTAGCGACGTTCAAGTCGAAAAAGTTCTTGGATATCTTTTGCCCAGTAAGCATCAATCCATTCTTGGAAATCCGGTTCAGGAAGTACATCTTCAAGGAAAAATGGCGGTAACCCGCCATGCAACAGGCGATGCTGAATGTCCACTCGGTTGAAATCGTTGAGGTCTGCTGTTATTAATGGTGTCAACCACAACTCGGTTTTGCGTCCAACAAGTGTATCTCTAAATTTAGCACTTGCACCAAGCGTTGACGAGCCTGTTGCAACAATTTGGATCTGCTGATAGTGATCCGCTGCAATTTTTAACAACTCTGATGGATTCGGTAACCGATGAACCTCATCGAGCACAATCCGACCGCTACCGATGCTATCCAGAAATGCTTGCGGATCCTCCATCAATCGTCTGACACGCGGCAATTCACAATCAAAGTATTCAATATTGGGAAGGGTTTGGCACAAGCACGTCTTGCCAACACGTCGTACGCCGGACAGCCATACGATTGAACGACGTTTCCAAGCGGTTTCAATGCGGGCGCGCCAAAATTGTCTATCTACCATACATTTATGTTAACATATAACGCTACTATATGTCAATCCGTTTGCAAATAGTAGTACTATATGTCAATCTACTTGCATATAGTAGCAGCTTTTTATAAAGCGTGAGCGAGAAGGTTTCTAAAAACTATTCCACAACATCCGAATATAAATGGGTTAGGCGAGGCAGTGGACCTCGCCTAACAAAACCGTATTTATGAGAAACAGACTCAACTGACACTTACAAAAGTTCAGATTTGCTCAACGCTCAGGGTTGCCGATTCATCGTTGAGTTTTTGCGCGACGGTAAACGCATTTTCACTCGGTGCATCTACGACTGCAGTCGTTAGCGTCTCGCTAAGGATATACGCTTGATGCGCTTGAAACGCTTCATCTACAAGCGGCGATGCGTCGGTCAGACTGAGCCTAATTCGATCGGAGACGTTAAAATCGGCTTCCTTTCGCATGTTTTGGATTTTGTTGACGAGTTCGCGTGCCAAGCCTTCAAGTACCAAGTCGTGCGTCAGTTCCGTTGACAATGCGACGAATTTTCGAGCGTCTACCTCTACAAAGAAACCCTCTCGGTTCTGCGTTTGCACGTCAATTTCGGACGCTGCAACGGTATAAGTTTCGCCCGATGCTTCGATCTCTAAACTGCCAGTCGTTTCTAATGCCGCCTTCGTTTGCATTGCGTCTGCGGTGGCAAGTGCCTTCGCGATTGCCTGAACGCCTTTACCGTATTTGGGACCCAATACCCTGAAGTCGGGTTTGAGTGTAACCTGCGCGAACGCGTCCAGATCTTCTGTAAAGACGATAGCTTTGACGTTGAGTTCATCGTAAACGAGTTCCGATAGACGGTTAACAATCGCCTTTTCTGCATCAGAGAGTCCACCGATAGTAATCTCAGCAAGCGGTTGACGTGTCTTAATGCCAGAACGGTTGCGTGCGGCGTGTCCCATACTAATGACATCACGCGTAAAAGCCATATCGGTTTCTAACTGTGCGTTTTTCAACGACGCATCTGCAACTGGATATTCCGCGAGATGGACACTCGACGGTGCCTCAGCATCAAGCGAGCATACCAAGTTCCGATAGAGTTCGTCTGCCAAAAACGGAACGAACGGCGCGGCGAGTTTTGCGACAGTCACAAGCACTTCGTAGAGCGTGCTATACGCGGCTTGCTTGTCGGGGCCTGCTTCTGCACCCCAGAACCGGTCGCGGGAACGACGGACATACCAGTTACTAAGGTCGTCCACAAACGCCTCAATTGCACGTGGCGCGTTCGTGAGGTGGTAGTTCTCCATCTCATCGCGGACACTCTCAATAAGCGTATGGAGACGCGACAAGATCCACCTATCAACAACAGCGCGTTCTTCAACCGGTGGTGCGTCTTGTAAAACATCTATCTGTTCGAGATTGGCATACATCACGAAGAAGCTATAGACGTTCTGGAGCGTCCCCATGAACTTCTTCAACGCTTCGTCAACGCCATCAATTTTGAAAGCGCGTGGTGTCCAGGGTGTAGTTGCGGTGAACATATACCACCGCATCGCATCCGCGCCCTGTTCGTTCAAAATTATCCACGGGTCTACCGTGTTCCCTTTACTCTTGCTCATCTTCTGCCCATCCGCGGCGAGAACGAGTTCAAGGCAGAGGCAGTTTTTGTAGGCAGGCTTGTCATAGAGGAGTGTCCCAGTCGCCAAGAGGCTATAGAACCATCCTCGCGTCTGATCGATCGCTTCGGAGATGAAATCCGCGGGATAAGCGCGTTCAAATAACTCTTTATTTTCAAAAGGATAGTGCCATTGCGCCGTGTGCGCGCAACCGGAGTCGAACCAGCAATCAATCACATCTTGTACCCGACGCATCGTGCCACTACATTTCTCGCAAGTGAGGACAACGTCATCCACATACGGACGGTGTAACTCAATATCATCACGGACATCCGTGCCGAGTTCTTTCAATTCAGCGATACTACCGATACAGTGTGGGTGTCCGCAATCCTCACACACCCAGACCGGCAGGGGTGTACCCCAATAACGTTCACGACTCAACCCCCAATCGATGTTGTTTTCCAGCCAATTCCCGAACCGCCCATCTTTAATATGTTCCGGGGACCAGTTGATTTCTTGATTATGCTGAAGCATCTGGTCGCGGATAGCGGTTGTTCGGATGAACCACGATTCGCGGGCATAGTAGAGCAGTGGGTTATCGCATCGCCAACAGAACGGATATTGGTGCGTATATTCGGTAACCTTGAACAACAAGCCGCGTCCGTCTAAGTTCTCAACGATTTGTGGGTCGGCATCTTTGACGTATTCACCCGCCCACGGTTCTTTTACCGCTGAAACAAATCTGCCATCGGGACCTACCAATTGCACGATCGGTAGGTTGTATTCCTGCCCGATCTCGTAGTCGTCTTGCCCGAAAGCTGGAGCAATGTGGACCAAGCCGCTGCCCTCTGTCGTTGTTACAAAATCAGCCGTGACAATGTAGTGTGATTTTTCTGGATGCTGCTCGCTAACGAATAACGGTTCGTATTCCCACGCTTGAAGATCGCTGCCTTTATAGGTTTCGACGATCTGCGGCGGTTCGTCTCCGAACAAACTCGGCACACATTCTTTCGCGAGGATGAGGTGCTGCCCGTTCTGTTCTTCAACAGCGACGTAATCGTAATCTTCGCCGACAGCGACAGCGACGTTAGAGGGTAGCGTCCACGGGGTTGTCGTCCAGACAAGTAGGGACGTATTTTCCCTGTTCTTCAGTGGAAACCGAACGAAGATAGACGGGTCGGCGACCTCTTGGTAACCGAGCGCGACTTCGTGGCTTGCCAAAGTTGTACCACACCGATAACAATAGGGTTGTACCTTATGCCCCTGATAGAGTAATCCTTTATCCCACGCCTGTCGCAGCACCCACCAGACGCTCTCAATGTAATCGTTTGACAGTGTGATATAGGCATCATCGAGGTTGACCCAGAAGCCGATGCGTTCTGTCATCTTTCGCCAATCCTGCTCGTATTGGAAGACGTTCTCTTTACATTTTTCGATAAAATTCTGAACGCCGTAAGCCTCTAATTCTGCTTTATTTGTGATGTTAAGTTGTTTTTCGACCTGATATTCGACGGGGAGTCCGTGTGTGTCCCATCCTGCTTTACGGAGGACGTAATGTCCCGTCATCGTCTTATACCGGCAGACGGCATCTTTCATGATCCGCGCGAGAACGTGATGAACGCCGGGCGGCGCGTTCGCAAACGGCGGTCCCTCTAAGAAGACGAAAGATGGCGCGTCCTTGTACATCTCCATACTTTTCTCGAAGATGTCGTTTTCACGCCAGAACGCCAAGGTCTGTTTTTCCTTCTCAGCAAACGTGAATTGAGATGATACCTCTTCAAACATCGGGAAACTCCTGGTTTAATGGTTTTCGGTTATCGGTTTTTGGTTTTCGGTTAACAACTTGCGGCTGGAACTTTTGCTAACGCTGCCACAACCCTCTTTAACTGATAACCGAAAGGTTTTTCGCAGAAAAACCGTACTGATAACCGACAACTATTAAAAAAAAACACCCTCACTGAAATCGTTTGTCTCAGTGATGGGCGTCTGAATAAAAACTACTGATCTGCTCGTGATTAGCCCACCACACCCCGACGAATAGCAATAATAATAGATATGGCGCGCAAACCCGTGACAGCTGAAAGGCTATCTTGGTATGGGGTATTATAGCGCACAGACTTCCTATATTGCGATGTCGGTGTGGTAAGCAATGGATAAACCATCCAATAATCCTGTTCGGTGTAAACCTAATTAAATAACGCTTGTTTATTAATTGTATGATACCACATGCTATGGCGTGATGTCAAATCTTTTTTAGCATAGCCCCTGAGATTTAGTGTATAATGAATAGGACTTACGCATCCTCCTCGCAGGTGGGGTTTGAAACCCCTCCAGCAGTGCGTAATACATAGGTTGTCAGGGAAAATGCGTAAGTCCTAATGATAGGAACACACCATAATGGAAGAAAATAAAAATAAAATACGCCAGCAGAACACCAGAGAAACTCTGGGCACCGCGGTTCTCTTGGAAATGGAATATACGGGCGAGGATTATAGTGCTCGGGGCAGCGGATTTTTCGTAGCACCTGACAAAATTGTGACGAACGTCCATGTCCTCGCTGACGCTACAACAGTTACCGCGAGGCACGTTAACACAAAGATGGTTTACACCATTGAGGGTATTATAGCATTTGATGATATAAATGACCTGGCTGTCCTAAAGGTTGTAGAACGAGATACACCGTTTCCTATTGGTGCCAGTGACGCAGTGCGGAAAGGCGATTTAGTTCTCGCTGTCGGTTACCCCGATGGGAAAGAGGACAGGATCGAAAGCACTGTACACAGCGTCCGAAATAGTGGTCGGCATCTCAATCTGAAATGTCTACTTGCTCCAGGGTATAGCGGCGGTCCTGTGCTCAACATGGAAGGCGAAGTTATAGCTATTGCCGAGGCTAAAGGAATATCTTTTGGGAACAGTGCACTGAGTGAAAGTAAAGCCATTTCCGCGAATGTGCTCAAGTTTCTGCTGAAGCGCGTTGACGGAGTGGAACCGCTTGATGTCTGGCAGAAACATCCACGGATACAGGCTTACACCGAAGCATGTAAAGGGAATGAGAAACGGGAACAGGGTGAGTATAAAGAGGCGATAATACACTATGATATTGCCCTCAAACTCAATCCAGGTCTGGCTGACATCTATAATAATCGATCTGTAGCTAAGATTTCCGTAGGAAGACATGATGAAGCATACGCCGATTCACTCACTGCGCTCCGACTCAATCCAGAGCGATTTAATTTTTCTGATTTACGGATATATCTTTCATGGAGATGGGAAATAATCAAGGTTTTTTTGATCAGCCTTTTCGTCAAATTCATAAGAAACGTATATCGCAAAGGGCGTTGGTTTGCAATTCAAGCGTCTATGAATTTACATCTTGCCAAAACGAGAACGGAACAAGGACATATAGCAGAAGCTCGAAATCTATACCGAATGGGGATTGAAAATTTCTCTGAAGCTATCAATCAAAAACCGGAGATGGCAAAATTCTATAATGGTCGTGGATGGGCAAAATATCTTTTTGGTCAACTTGAGATGAAACAAGGAAACACGGCAGCGGCACAAAACCTATATCAAGAAGCCGTATCTGACGCTAATGAGGCTCTGCGTTTACAACTAAAGAGTGCCAAATTTCAGTCCGCCACTTACCACACACGCGGTGCTGCGAAAGCCAGTCTCAGTGATCACAACGGTGCAATTGAAGATTTCAATGCATCCATCCAACTAAATCCAAAGAAAGCACTATATTATCGTGACCGTGGATTGGCAAAGGAAGCATTCGGACAGCATGAAGCAGCGAGAGCGGACTTCGCGAAGGCAAAAGAGATAGATCCTGATTTTGAAAAATAGGACAACAAACGAAAAACACTTTAAGTGTGGCGAATCGTGGGGATGATAAACCGACAAACACGAACAGTTGGCTCGGATTTCGTTGGGCAAAAAGCACTCCATCCCAACAGGATACCGAAGCGGCCCCGTTATCTGGCACTTCCGAGTGAAATAAGTTGTGATGAATATAACGACTTGTAGACATCTACAAGTCGGCGCGCTTCTCGGATTCGCCCTGATTATAAGTAACGGGTAGATGCTTTTTTGAATTCTAAATTGTTCAACTCAAAAACTGCGTGCTACTCATCATCCCAGTCTATATCATAGAACGAAATGCCCTTTTCTCTTGTCTCTCGATATTTTTCAAGCCTGCGGAGTGACAAATCGTCACCAAACCACCCAACCTGATTCACGGCTTCAAGCATAGAATAGAATTCATAAGGCGACGAATTCTCAGAATGACCGTAGAGAGTTTTGTATGCCCCAATATAAGCGTGGCAGTCATTATCTGTTCTTGGTAACTCCAGTTCCAATTTTCGTAAAAATTCGATACTGATGTCAACCTCTGGGATGTCTCCATGCCTTTCAATGAGCACAGCACGCATGCCTTTTACCCAAGCCTTAGGATCCTCTATTCTCAACTGATCCAATAAACGAAGTTCTTCCTGTTCTTCTGTACGCCTTAGCAGGTTTCTGGTTTCTTCAAGCGAACGGCGAGTGACAGCATTTGGATAGATAAAATACGTTGCTTCAGCATGAGCAGCGATTTGCTTAGCAAGCGCAAGTGTCACAACCCCACTTCTCCCCATCCGCTCAAACTCAACGATGAAGCGTACCTGTGGGATGTCTCCAAACCTTTGGAAGAGAGTGGCGTGGTGATACTTTTGGGATACGCTATCTTCCGTATTAAAGCCCCAGTCTTGTGGAATATCAAGGTTTATGAGCTCCTTAACTTCTTCGTCCGTCAACCTCACCCAATTCTCATCTTTCAATTTCTCCCAATCTTCGTCTTTCAACTGCAGCCATTGTTCATCGGGTTCGTCAAGGAAAGGATTGAAAATAGAGTCTGTTGTCTCCTCTGTGTCCTCTGTATCTCCGCAGCTGAAAAAGAACGACAGACTTAGAAAACAGAGGAGGTAAAAAAACGCGCCAAGGGTCTTGTTGTGCTCCATTTGCGGCTCCTCTTTAAAGTTCGTTGGGAAGAAGGTTTGTCGTTTGGAAGCCTCTACTCGTCATGGCTGTCCAAATCTACGAGGTGAAAGGGTGTTCCTTCAGCTCTCGCCTTTCGGTATTTCTCAATTCTCCGCAACTTCAATTCCTCAGGCCACAGCACATATTTTGCTTCGAGAAAAGCGATGTATTCGTCTTCATCGCCGGGAAACCTAAAGCCTCCAAACCACAACTTCGTCTCGCCCTCAACAACAACCTCAACCTCTGGGATATCCCCATGCTGTTCGATTAACTCTTCTCTGTAGATTTTGGCAAATAGTTCTGGATCATCTGTCTCACGCCTTAATTTTATCTTTAGCGTCCTTTCAAGGTTGTCACGATTGTGCTTCTCGGGCCAGAGAACATACTTCGCCTTGGCAAAGTCAACCATTTCATCAGTTGTGGTAAACACCATGACACTTGTCAATATTTTTTCTCGCTCACGCGCTGCGACGATATGAACAGCAGGAATGTTCCCGAATTGTTTGAGCAGGTGTGCATGGTAATATTTGGCGCGTAATTCAGGATCTTTCGTCTGATCCCAGTTTGTGGGAACATCTAACGCCATCAGTTCCTGAATCTCTGCATCGCTAATATCGTAAGTGAGTTCGCTGGTGTCGTAAAATTCGCTTGGTATCACTACTGAATCTGTGTCTTCGGTGTCGCCACAACCGATAAAGATAGATAGCTCTATGCACCAAGCAAAAAAAACAAATGCCCTGAGGGTTTTGTTGTGCTCCATTTGTGCCTCCTCTTTAAAGTTCGTTAGGAAGAAGGTTTGTCGTTTGAATCCAACCAAGTTATGTAATTTAACGTGAGTTCGACTTAAGAGTTTACTTAGATAAACGGAATTAGTCGTTTTGGACTTGGAAAAAGTTGTTAGAAAAGAAAGTGCGCTAAATCCTTGTAAATAAAGGGTTTATGCGATACAATATAGATAAAAAAACAGGGCATTGTCAGTCCCCTATTTGAACTCAAAAAAGCGGGTTGCTTCTTCGGATTCCACACTTATCAGACTCCTCTATTTTTCATCATAATTTTGTTGTAAGTTGCCCTGTTATTCTTCAAACACGTGAACATCTGCCAGAAATAGCAATACCAGAGCCATTCAATTCTCTGGAAAACAGTTAAATTACCTTATGATTTTGGCGTATCTAAACACGAAAATCCGCGTCCTCCGCGATCATCCGCGATTCAGACAATTTGAAAATTGAATACCCTGATAGCAATACAAATTTCCCTTGACTTCCGCAAAATTCTCTGCTATAGTATTCTCATGCAAGAGGCACTCCTCAGCGTACAAGACCTCAAAACCTATTTTCGGACACCCGAAGGACTTGCCCGCGCCGTTGACGGTATCTCTTTCGACATCGCGCCGAACGAGATCTTCGCGCTCGTCGGTGAATCGGGGTGTGGGAAAAGCGTCACCGCGCTGTCTGTCATCCAACTCGTCGCACAACCCGCGGGGTTTATCGCCGGTGGTGCCATCTATTACAAGGGACAAGACATCACACGTTTACCGGAGGTCGAGAAACGGAAGATTCAAGGCAACGACATCGCCATGGTGTTCCAAGAGCCGATGACCAGCCTCAACCCCGTTTTCACGATCGGCTACCAGATTTCAGAAGCGATCCGACAACATCAAGACCTTCAAGGCACCGCCGCACGAAACGCTGCAATCGAGATGCTCGACCTCGTCGGTATCCCGGAACCCGCGACGCGTTACGACGAATATCCGCACCAGATGTCCGGCGGTATGAAACAACGCGTCATGATTGCGATGGCACTCTCCTGCCGTCCCGGACTCCTCATCGCCGATGAACCGACAACCGCACTCGATGTCACCATACAAGCGCAGATCCTTGAACTCATCCAACGCCTCCAGCAAGAACTACAGATGGCAGTGCTACTAATAACACATGACTTGGGAGTTGTTGCCAACATAGCCGACCGGGTTGCCGTCATGTACGCCGGAAAGATCGCCGAGATAGGCACTTGGGAACAACTCTACGAGACCCCGCAACACCCGTATACGGTCAGACTTCTGGAATCTACACCGGCTCGCGATAAACGCGGCACACAATTACACACGATTACCGGCAGGGTCCCGAAAGCCACTGCCTACAATGATGGGTGCCGATTCGCGGATCGTTGTACGAAGGTCATGGATGGCTGCGAAACGGTTGTGCCGACATTACATGTGGTTAACGGCAGCGAACATAACGTCGCTTGCCATCTTTACAACCCTGAACCGCCCTTCAATGCTAAGACAACTGGTACTACAAAACTGGAACTCGAAGTAGTGGAAAAAGATGGAAGAATGGAAGAAGGGAAGGATGGGGGGCTATCTGCTGCTCACGCTTCCACCACAGGAACGGGCGAAGACTCCCCTTCCAACCTTCCAACCTTCCAACCTTCCAATTCTCTCCTTCAGGTGAAAAACCTCTGCGTCCATTACCCTATCCAGAAAGGTATCTTCAAACGGACGGTCGGTTATGTCTACGCTGTTGATGAGGTTACACTCGATATTCCGCGCGGTAAAACGCTCGCACTCGTCGGAGAGTCTGGATCTGGTAAAACCTCGTTCGGCAAAGCCATCCTCCGATTAGGGGTACCCGTCGAAGGCGATCTCGTCTATGACGGCGTTAATATCGCAAATACCACGCGTCAGGATATGCATCCCTATCGGAAACGGATGCAGATTATTTTTCAGGACCCTTATGCGTCCCTAAACCCGCGGATGACCGTGGGGGCGATTATTCAGGAAGGGATGCAGGCACACAGTATCGGCGAATCTGCCGAGCAACGCAAAAATCGGATCGCAGAACTGATGCAGCGCGTCGGTTTGGCACCAGATATGGTGACGCGTTACCCGCATGAATTCTCCGGGGGTCAGAGACAACGCATCGGGATCGCACGCTGTCTCGCTGTCGATCCGGAGTTCATCGTCTGTGACGAGGCGACCAGCGCGTTAGACGTGTCCGTGCAAGCGCAGATATTAAACCTCCTAAAATCGCTCCAGACCGATTTCAATCTCACCTATCTCTTCATCACGCATAACCTCTCTGTTGTCGAATACTTTGCTGACGAAGTGGCGGTGATGTATCTCGGTAAAATTGTGGAGCGCGGAACAACAGAGGAAATTTTCGATTCACCCAAGCACCCTTACACGCAGGCACTGCTCTCTGCTGTCCCGAAAATGGATCCAGAGACCGGTGTTGAAAAGATTCGATTAGAAGGTGATGTGCCTTCACCCATCAATCGTCCCGCTGGCTGTTTTTTTCATCCACGCTGTCCAGAAGTTATGCCGATGTGTAAGGACACATACCCAGACGAAACCAGTTTCACACAGACACATTCATGCAACTGTTACCTGTACCAAAACGCTAAATAGATATGGAGTGGGTCAGCCTTTCGCCAATTAAAGGTGTTGGGAAAAGAATAAAAACGCAATTCCACCAAATGGACACCGATCTAAGCGAGAGACCGATTTTGACATCGGAAAAATCGGAGCAGAAACCCAATATTCAAAAAAATGTCGAAGATTAAAATACTTTCCGCAGATGTTGCCAATAAGATCGCCGCAGGCGAAGTCGTCGAACGTCCGGCATCCGTCGTCAAAGAGCTGATCGAAAACGCCGTGGACGCAGGAAGCACCTCCATCCGGGTCGAAATCCGTGCAGGCGGAAAACGGCTCATCCATGTCTCCGACAACGGGATCGGCATGGAACGCGAGGACGCGCTCCTCGCCTTAGAGCGCCACGCAACGAGCAAGGTTGACCGCATAGAAGACCTTGACAGCATCCAAACATTCGGCTTCCGTGGCGAAGCGTTAGCAAGTATTGCCTCAGTCTCACAATTTGAACTTCTCACCCGTCCCGCCGACGCACTTGAAGGCACAAAAGTCAACGTTGAGGGGGGTGTCTTCCGCGCTGTCGAAGAGAGCGGCTGTTCTCCCGGCACCCACATGTCGGTTAACAACCTGTTTTACAATGTCCCTGCACGCCTAAAGTTCCTCAAGACCGATACCACCGAGATGAACCACGTCACGAATCAAGTGACATGGGCAGCACTCGCGCATCCGAACATCCATTTCTCGCTGACACACAACGGCAGAACCATCCTCGATGTCCGCGCCTGCGATTCGCATCTGGAACGCGTCCGTCTACTCTACGGCAAAGAGTTCGCCGAGAACCTCATCGAATTCACAGAAGATTTGCCCGACCTAAAGGTATACGGTTTACTCGGAAAACCGGAGTTCACGAAACCGAACCGCGAGTACCAACTCTTTTTCTTGAATCAGCGACCGATCCGCAGTCGGATCATCGGCGCAGCACTCACAGAAGCACTCGACGCTATGGTTGCCAAGGGACGGCAGCCCGTCGCGCTGCTTTTCCTAACATTGGAACCGGAGACAGTCGATGTCAATGTACATCCCGCCAAAATTGAGGTGCGGTTCCGTAACGAGCGGACGATTTATAGCGGCGTCGTTCGGATACTCCGCAACGCTGTCCACCAAGCGAAGTATATACCTAAAATCGAAACACCCGTTGAACCCACACACGCCGCAGAAGACCATGGAACCCGCGATAGCAATCTATCGGGACGGATGTCCACACCGAGGGGCACCGCATCTACGCAACGTGCCACAACGCCAATAACACAGCCGCAGCGGACACAAATACCCGCTGTTATCCCATCAGAAGACACAGAAGACAGCGGACCCGTCAGCACTTCGGAAACACAAACCGCATCCACACCTACTGAGGTCGTTGTACAACCCCCGCAGCAAGAGATTCCCGAAGGTGTTAACCTCAGTCTACTCGACTTTAAGAACGTCCAACTCAAGACGAACCTCTTTAAAACGTATATCGTCGCTGAAGCGGAAGATAAAGTTTTCTTTATTGACCAGCACGTCGCTGCCGAGCGCGTACTTTATGAACGCTTCGTTAACCAGATGCAAGCCGATGGGATTCCTGTGCAAGGGCTGCTATTACCTGTCACACTGGAAGCCACACCGCAGCAACTCGGCACCTTGAAAATCCATGGCGACATCTTCAAGAAGCTCGGTTTCGATTTAGAGGAATTCGGCGGAAACACGATCCTGATTCGGGCGATCCCGTCGCCGTTGCCAACCCGTGTCGCCGCGCAGACCGTCACTGACCTACTCGACAAACTCCCGGAAGCACCGCATACCGATGTACAACTCCCGGAAACCATCGACAACGCCTTAATCACGCTCGCATGCAAATCCGCTGTCAAAGCAGGGGATACATTGGACACCCAGGAGATGATGAACCTCATCAAAGAGTTATCCGAGGCGAAACTCCCCTTCAATTGTCCGCACTCGCGTCCGATCATCGTCGAAATGGGGCGCGATGAATTAGAACGCCGCTTCCACCGATAATCTCCGCCCGGGTCAGTAAGTTCGGTTTCCTGACCGGGGGTCCCCACCTGTTACTGGAAAGGGGCGGTAAGTTCGATTTCCTAACCGAACCGGGTTTTACACAGAAACCTTGAAGACTTCAAAAACCTCTTGAATCCCGTAGGGTTTATTTGCTTGGGTGTTTCTGCGGATTTCTTCAGTATCTCTGTAGAAACGTGTGTCTAACAAGAATCAAGCCCCGTAGGGGCGGCATTTGTAGAGACGATAGTGCGAAATACCGCGAAATATCCCTAAATTGACACGTATGGAGAATGAAAATGACTAAACCCATTATCGCCAAAGGAAAAAAGAAAATCTACAGAACCCACACCGCCATCTTACCTGTCCCGCGATTACACCACGCGTAATACGGAATCGCGGTAACTTCTGCCTGCTTCGCCGTCGGTCCTGTATGATAGAGATTGTCTCCCCACTCAGCTTCGTCTAACACGCGACCCGTGCCACGGATAACCGTCACACCCCCCAATAAATCACTCTCAAACGCTGTTTCGGGGGTGCCATCATTCGCGAGTGCCAGCGTCTGAAACGCACCGTTAGGGTTGTCAACGTCTTCAAAACAGTAGACAAGCGGACCGCGCTGTAGCGCGGAGCGTCCAAGGTTTTCTCTGACGAGTGGATGCGCGTGGACGCGTGTGACAGGCATCGCGAGGTGGAGTGCTACGCTGTCACCAGCACGCCATTCTCGTGTAATAGAGAGATAGCCATCCGAATTGGCTTGCGCGTTGTGAACTTTGCCATTGATACGCGTTTCAAAGTGCTCACACCATCCGGGAATCCGTAGATTCAAACTGAAGGATGCCGGTGCTTGCGGCGCGATTGTCAATGACACATCGCCTGTCCAGGGATAATCGGTTGTCTGTGTCAATCTTACCGGGACATTCCCCGCAACGATCGCATCGGCGGTGCCACCAACATACAGGTTCACCCAGAGACCTTCGTCCGATTCGGCATAGATGTATTGTCCAACAGAGGCGAGAAGTCGGGCGATATTCGGTGGGCAGCAGGCACATCCAAACCACTCGTACCGATGCCGATCACCGTGACTCGCTAACGGGTTCTGATAGAAGAAGCCGGTGCCATCGAGCGAGATACCAGACAGCGCGCCGTTGTAAAGTGCCGTCTCCAATACATCAATAAAGCGAGACTCGCCACGCAGCAAGAACATCCGATGCGCCCAGAATATCAGTCCAATTGAAGCGCATGTCTCCGCATAAGCAGAGAAATTCGGCAGTTCGTAGTCTTCCGTGAAACCTTCATTGTGACCAGAGGGACCCACGCCACCGGTGATATATAAACGTTTCCCGACGTTCTGCCAGAGGGCTTCGAGCGCGTTGGTGATAGCCGTATCACCGGTTTCATAAGCGATCTCGGCGGCACCGCTATAGAGATACATTGCACGCACGGCGTGTCCGACACACTCTGTCTGTTCTTGTATCGGTAGGTGTGCCTGCGCGTAATGCCCCTCATATTTTCCGTCGCGCGTGAAATGATGCTGATACGCACCGAGTCCACCCGGAAGGTCGGGGTTCTCTAATTCTTTCTCAAAAATTGACGGAGAATGTCCACGCTGTCTGACAAAGTACTCTGCGAGCGACATGTAGCGAACTTCGCCTGTCACGCGCGCCAGTTTCACGAGCGCGAGTTCAATCCCTTGATGACCTGGAAGCCCATCGCGTTTCCCCGCGCCAAAGGTCTTATCAATCAGATCCGCGAACCGACACGCAACATCTAAGAGGTTCTGTTTGCCGGTGGCTTGATAGTGTGCGACACCCGCTTCAAAGAGATGACCGGCGCAATACAGTTCGTGCATCATACCGAGATTCTGCCACCGCTTTGTCGGTTCAACCAGCGTGAAATAGGAGTTCAGGTAACCATCAGGCTGTTGGCTCGCGGCGATCTTTGCGATGACCTCATCCAATTCCGGTTCCCATTGTGGGTTCGGATGCGTCCAGAGCGTATATGATGCCGCCTCCACCCATTTATGAACATCCGAGTCGTTGAAGAAAATGCCTTCAAAATCACCGGGCATCAAACCCGCCGCTTTCGCGAAATTATCGATCCTGCCAGTTGTGCGGCATTGCGTAAGTTCATGTGGGATTGTCGCCTCTGAATTCGTTTTCTGGCGTGGTGCCCAAAACCTGTCATTAATCGTGACAGCGGTAAACGGAAGTGCTCTCAAAATTTTATCCTTTTAAGGTCGTATCAGCGGCTTTGGATGCTAATCTGTTGAAATGTTTCTTTAGGTAAGTAGTTACCTAATACTTTTTGAACGTCTGTTTCTGTGAGTTGTTGGGGGGTGATTAAAACACATTTATTCCGTGAGATTCGGCTCCAAGACATCTCGAAATCCTTATAAGTCAAGCGGCGTTTGTTGCGATTGGAAGGGTTTTCAAGGAGTACCTCACCCAATTGTTCATTGTAGTGAGACATCGGCAATATTTCTGGAGTACGTCCCTGAAATTCAACCATCACTATGGGGGCCCACCCCTTTGCAATAAATGCCTTTAAAACATCAAACGAACAGTTAGAGATGACAGCACTATGCTGTACCCGCGCCCGTGACGATGCATGAAAATCATTAAGTCCACCTCTGTTACTCACGCGTACCCGTTCTTTGAAAGCATTTCGGAGATAAGGCATCCTTTCCAATTGAGCGGTAGCGGATTCGGGTAAGCCGGCTCCACTTTTTTGCGTGGATTGCGGACGCATCGTCTTTTCGGCGGCAGCGATTGCTGACTCCGGTACATGGTATTGTCCTTGCGGCGGCGGTCCACAACTTATTGCCATAAACAGAAAAACAAACGCTGCGATACAAGCACAAACAGTCGAATATGAGGTGCCACCCGGTAAGGCTTGGCGAACGCTTCCGAGAAAAAACAGATGTCGTTTCATAATTTCATTCCTCCTTGCATATAAAAACGATTTGCGTCGGAGATGGTTTACATATCTGATAAGGGGACTTCCGCATTTCCGTTCAAAGTCCCCCTGATAAGGGGCGGGGAATGCCCATAAGGCATTCATACCCGGTGAATGCCCATAAGGCATTCATACCGTTGATTCTGATTCTTTAGGGGGTTTAGAAAACGGAAATTACCGATTTTTGCGTAAGTCCTATCTGATTTCAATCTTAATCGAGCTTAACCTCGACTTCCCGTTTTTCCTTCCATGATTCTACAATCGCTTCAGTAATACGTAACGCTTGCAAACCGTCTCTGCCTGTCGGGACAGGTGCCCGATCGGCGAGCAGATCATCGACGAGTGCTGCCATCCGTAGCGCGAATGTCCCGTTAAAAGCGAGTTGTTCGTCTCTGAAAATCGACGGACGGTATTCTTCCACGATCTGATTGTCGCGTTTCATCAACGTCGCACGTGTAAGGACATTATCGACAACGATTTCGCCATCGGAACCACAAATTTCAAGATGTTCAATCGGATGGATGAAATCGCTATCCCAACTCGCTAACAGGGTCGCGACGACTTCCGTCTCATAACGGAACGAGATAGCCATGCTCGTGTAACATGCATCCTCGCCTTCGCGTGCTTCGTGTGCCCGCGGTTTTGCCATCTGCGTACAAACAGCAACGACTTCGCCACCGAACCATCGGAGCAGATCAATAGCGTGCGTTTCCAGCTCGTAAAGCAGGTAGTATTCTCCCTTCCATGTCGAAGCGGGACCCCCTTGCGATAATTTCATATCTAAATAGTACGTCTGTCCGATCGCACCCGTATCGAACCATTTCCGGGCTTGGACGTATCCTGGCGCGAAGCGACGATTGTAATCAATCGCGAGGTGAACACCCTTCTCTTCTGCCTTCGTGACCATCTGTTCTGCTTCATCAATGTAAAGCGATAGCGGTTTCTCGGAGATAACGTGTTTACCGGCTTCCAGACATTCCATCACGGGTTCAAAGTGCAGATGGTCAGCGGTTACCACATCTACCAAATCGCATTCCTCGTGCACCAGCATCTCTTTGATGGAGGGATACCACTTGTCGATACCGAGTTCTTCGGCACGTGCTTGCGCTTTCGCTGTATCTATATCACACACTGCTACCAATTCCGCACCCGGATGCTGGATATAGCCGAGTTGATGTCGAAGCCCTATGCCGCCGCACCCAACTGCTGCAACTTTCAGTTTCCCTGCCATAATCGTCTTCTCCTTTACGCGCTGGACGCGCCGCGAGCACAATATGCTCCTCCGAAAGTTCTGCAGGATTTACGCAATTTTGACTGTAGCTTGTTCTGTTAGCTGAGATTTCTCAGAGAACCGCGGGTTCAGGTACCACAAACTATGAAGTTTGTGGTCCAAAAGAGCATCCTGCGTAAGTCCTATTCGGTTTACAAATTTCGCCTAAACATATAATATATTATGCATGGAAAAATTATCAAGGGAAAATTTACGCGAATCTCTGCGAAATGCTGCGAAATGCTGCGAAAATTTCCGTAGATTGTTATAAAACATAATATATTTAAAGTGGTTTATGTGAAGTATAAAGTCGAGTTATTGGATAGTGGTAGATGATTGAATGGCACTCGAACGCAAAACGGAAGGTATTGCACCGGCACCGCTTTTATGCTATACTTTGCTCATCAGATTTTGGAAAAGGAGGGTGCTGCGATGAATTGTCCACGTTGTAAACGCAAAGATGCCGTCAAAAATGGGAAAGCCCGAGGCAGCCAACGCTACAAGTGTAAAGCCTGCGGCTTTCAGTTTACACGTCAGACGACCCGCGGAAGACCGCCATGGCAACGCGCTTTAGCGGTTTTTTTATACTGCCGTGGGGTCTCTATCAGCGATATAGCACGGACATTTTCAGTGGCACCCAGCACGATCTTCAAATGGATCCGAAAATTTGGATCCGAATATACACCGCTACCTGAAGCCACCGCAGATGGTGCGATCCTCCTTGACGCAGATGAAATAGCGAAGTACCTCAAAGAACAGGGTGAGAATCCCGAATCTGGAAAAATCTTTGTCGTTATACCCGAGGATGTGTCATCTGAAAACGTAGTCGTCGGCATTAAAACAGATTGACCGAGAACCGTGAAGAAGTTGTCAGTTTTAAACGACAGTGCTCGCTTTCCAGTTACCAGTTACCAGTGAAGCAGTCTCTTTTCAAAGTTCCCTACCCCCTGATAACGGGGGATAAAGGGGGTGTTTTTGATAGGGTGTTTCCCCCAGGGATTTAGGGTGTTTCTTCCTCTCAAAGTCCCCCTGATAAGGGGGATTTAGGGGGTTTCTCCCTCTCAAAGTCCCTGAGAAGTGGATTTAGTGTATTATAGTAAAGTCGGCTCAAAGTCCCCTGATAAGGGGATTTAGGGGTTTCTTTCTCCTTCTCAAAGTCCGGCTGATAAGTGGGACTTAGGGGGTTTCTTGCTCTCAAAGTCCGGCTGATAAGTGGGACTTTGAGAGGAAAGGGGTAAGTAAGTCCTAATCGGAAAAAATGAGGGGGGTCTTTAACCCGAAACACGCGCCGGACGCATTCCGAATTTCAAGGTTCCCTACGCCTTGAACCGCAATGCTGGCACGTGTTCGCGGGTGTTTTTGTTTTCTGTGGAGGAGAATAAAATCTTCCTCACACTAAAATTATACGCTAAATTTTAGGATTAAGTCAAATTTTTTTAGCGATAAAACGCATTCCTGCCGCCTACGAGCTACCGTGTGTGCAAATAACTTTGGGATTTACTATAAGTCCGGTAGGGGGTCCGAGCCTAAATTGACCCCTATGGTACGTCGCAAAACTGAACCTACCGAGCCTGGAGGTATATCGGATTCGCCAACCGTTCTCTTACGGGTAACTGGTAACTCGTAACTGGTAACTGAAAACTGATTTACCTTGACATTCGCAATAAACTGTTTTAAAATTAGAGCAGGAGGTAATAAAGTTAACTTATGAAAACACGACTTTTAACAACAAATTTTGACTTACAAACGTTGTCAAAATTTGGAAGAATTATCAAGTATAGCACGGGTATATGTCTGATGCTGCTCCTATGTGTAGGCGTTGCAAACGCGGCAGACTCCTTCGGCGACCCATTTGAGAAAGGGAAATTGCAGAACCCGAATTGGGAATGGCAGAACGAACCCCCGAAATGGGATGTCGGCGAAACGCGGGAAAATTATCTGTATATTGACAGCGAACCGAACAGAAACCTTTGGGCAAACGATATGTCGCATCTGCTATATCAGGAAACCGATACGGATATGTTTGATGTCGAAACCCATTTCTTCGCCAAATGGGATACCAGTTCCGGCGTTAATGGACTCGTCGTGAAAAGCCCGAAAGACGATAATTGGGTTACCATCAAATTCTGGTCGCGAGATGCAGGCGCGAAAGGCCAGATCCAATATCAGACGAAACAGAATGAAGGCGGCGGCGGTCTCACCGGCAACGCTGGATTCACGCCAGAGTTCGGTGATACTGAGCTTTTCCTCCGCCTTGAAAAAGATGGAGACCAGTACACGGCTTGGTATAAGACCAAGGAAAACGAGGATTGGAAGGAAATCGGTGTGACCGAGTTTGAACTCACACCCCCGTTATGGCTCGGTATTTATGCCGGTGTCGCTGCAGGGGCAGGCACTTTGGAGGTCGAATACGAATACTTCAGAGACAATCTGAACCCGTTCCCCGTTGAACCCGGCGGAAAAGCGACAACAACTTGGGCAGCAGTAAAGTCTCAATATTAAGTCAGGACTTACGCGTTTTTCCATGCGCTGCTGGCGGGGTTTCAAACCGCGCCAGCGAGGGGGCTGCGTAAGGCCCAATATTAAGGATGGACCCAACTATGCGGTATGGTCTGATGTTATTTTTTTTGTTTGTTGGGGTTTCCGCGCTCGCTGCGTCTACTTTCAAGGATGTCAGCCGAACCGCAAACGTCTATCAGCGCGAAACACCCGCTGATGCGGAATCCGGGGCCTGGTGGGGTCCCGGTACCGCTGCTGTTGATTATGATAACGACGGCTGCTGGCTTGACATCTTCGTCGTCGGGGATGGCGGTTTACCCAACGCGTTTTATCACAACAATCACGATGGCACCTTCACAGACATCGCCGCGAAAGCTGGCATCGCAAATACGCCTAACGGGCGCGGCTGCGTCTGGTTTGACTACAACAACGACGGATGGCGCGACCTCTATGTAACGTGTGCCGGTCCTAACTTCCTCTTCGAGAACAATGGAGATGGCACCTTCACAGATGTAAGCGAGCACGCTGGTGTCGCCGACGAAAAACACGGCACCGGTCCCGTTATCGCTGATTATGACCACGATGGGTGGTTGGATATCTACATCGCCAATTGGGGACGCGCACCCTCACTCTTAAACCCAAATCCCGCCCCGAAAACCAACGTCCTCTACCGAAACCGGGGCGACGGCACTTTTGAAGAAACCACAAGTATCGCTGGCGTTGACGATGACGGCATCGCTTGGGGAGCGATCTTCTTCGACTACGACGGCGATACTTGGGCTGACCTATTCGTCGCAAATGACCACGGACCCGACAAACTTTATCGCAACCGCGGAGACGGTACCTTCGCAGATGTTTCGGAACAGTCCGGCATCGTAACCGAAGTCAACGGGAAACCGACTGGCGCGATGGGACTCTGCGTCGGCGACTATGATAACGACACTGACTTGGACTTTTTCATCACCAACTATGACGCAGATCTCCTCTGGCGGAATAACGGAGATGGCACGTTCACGAACGTCGCTGAAGCCGTTGGCGTCGCAAACGAAGGGGTCGGCTGGTACGCCAGTTTCGTCGATTATGATAACGACGGTTGGCGTGACCTCTACGTCGTCAACGGCGATGTCGATGGCTCCCAGAAAACCAATCGTAACCGTCTCTATCACAATCAAAACGGACAATTTGTTGACCGAGCAGACGCGCTCAATGTCGCTGTTGATGCCGTCGCACGCGGCGCAACCTCTGGTGATTTTGATAACGACGGTGATGTCGATTTCTATGTCGTCAGCAACACCGGGAATACGCTGCTTCAAAACGATCTGGAGCCTCACGCTCGGCACGTCAACCCGAAGCATCGACGCATCAAAATTAGGTTGATCGGTACGGAAAGCAACCGCGACGGCATTGGCACCCGGGTAACGGTGAAAGTCGGCAACCACGTCCAGACGCAGGAATTAATCTGTGGTACCGGTTTCTTGGGCAGCGACAGTTTAGAACTCGAATTCGGTCTCGGTGCTGGCTTTCAATCCGGTGCTATCACCTTGGCGTGGCCCTCCGGGCTTGTTGAAACCTATCCGTTCGGTTTTGGTGGGGATGTCTATATCTTTACGGAAGCGGACAATGTCGTGACATCGGTTGAGCCGACTGGGAAACTCAGTACAACGTGGGGCAAGGTGAAAGCCGCCGAAGTTTTCCAAAACTACCCGAATCCGTTCAATCCCGAAACTTGGATTCCGTATCGACTCGCTGAACCTACTAAGGTCCAGATCTCGATCTACGCCCAAACAGGTGAACTGATTCGAGACTTCAACCTTGGACATCAAGCACACGGTGAAAAAACACTCTATTGGGATGGGAAAAACAGTGATGGGGAAACCGTCGCCAGCGGCATCTATTTCTACCAGTTCAAGGCAGGCGGTACCGAAAGTATTCGGAAGATGTGGCTAATGAAGTAAACACGGTTTTCCAATGTTATAGTAGCCCAAGTTGTTATTGAATAGATGTTTGACGTTTGGACATAGATTTTTCAGGAAAACTTTCTCTTTCTACCCCGTAGGGGTGGCGAAAATACTTGAAAACCGTTATGGAGGGATAAAATGGCTTTAATAATAGAAGAAGGTAAGGTAATCAATGGGCGCGTTGTATTATCCAAACCTCTCTCGTTACCTGAAGGAACTGAAGTACGCATTCAGATAGAACCGATTGAAACTGACAGCACTCAAAATACAGAGGCAAAAGAGAACGAGGATTTTGCCAACCAGCCTTTCTTTGGGATGTGGGCAGATCGAGAGGATATGCGTGACAGTGTCGCATGGGTCCGAAAACAGAGGGAAAAATGGAAGGAACGACTTACACGAACGGAGTAATTGATACTGATATTCTTATTGATGCTACGAAAAGACACGAAGATGCTACCATCTTTTTACTAAGACAGCAGGTAGTAGGAATTCAAATTAGCATCATATCCGCAATAGAATTAGTTGTCGGTTGTCGTGACAAAGTTGAGCTGACTCAGACACAGAAATTTCTTCAAGACTGCACTGTTCTACCAGTTACAGTAACTTCCTCACAGATTGCTTATCAACTCGTAGAATCGTTTTACCTAAGTCATGGGCTCATTATGGCAGACGCTCTTATCGCAGCAACAGCTATTGAACATGATTTAACACTCTACACAAGAAACACACGTCATTTTCGTATGATTTCAGAATTAAAAATTAGCCAACCCTATTGATTGATAACTGACAACTGATAGCCGACAGCCAAATGGAAAATATATTTCTCAGATGGTGGGGATGCGGCGCATTTGATGCCCATTTCGGCGACATCAATATCGCCTTCGATCCCTATCTTTTCAATCAAAATTTAGCGGATGCCGAACCGATATACGACTATATCTTTATCTCCCACGAACATTTCGACCACTGCCACCCCGCAACCTTGCGGAAGTTATGTCGCGGTGAACGCTTTAAGAAACTGTTCGTCAACCCCGGATGCATGACACCCGCACAACCGATCGCTGAGAAATACGGCGATGCTGCATTTGAACGCGACCTACCCATCACCAAACATGTCCCTGCCGATAAGGTACAGGTGCTCTATCCGAAGCATCTCAATGAAAAACAAGGAACATCGCGCGCGTTTCAAGGCTCCGACACACTTGACCTTGGCGATATTCAGGTCGAGACAGTTGAAAGCGGCGAAAACCAGACCCCAGATTTACCGACAAACGGCTATCTCATAACACACAGAAAAAAGAATGTCTCAATTTTTCACACGGGCGACCTCCACGAACCCTACCCAGCGTTGGCAAACCTCCGAGGCAGAGTGGATTTCTTGATTCACATGAAACTCGGACTCGGTGCCGGACTCGCACCTCGGCTCGTTGAATTGATAGAACTGATCCAACCGCAATTCGTGATACCGACGCATTATCGAACCGACCGAAAATCTGATCCGATACCTGTCGGGCATTGGCCCCCAAACGTTACTGATGAAATGGCGTTTATTGAGTCAATGCGCGAAATCGTCGGAAACAGAACGCGTCTTCTCCCTTTTACTGCGGGTATAGAATATGAAGTGGAAATGCCAGAGAAACAGGTCCTCTGGAAATGGGAATGGTTTAACACGTGGGACGTTCCACCGTGGCGGGAATGAAATACCAGAGTCCTGAGGAGATACACTGATGAAGTTGACACGTTTTCTAATTTTGACGATACTTTTTGTTTCAATGTTATGGCACGCGAACGTCTCTGCCCAAGATTATACCCTGTGGCAGCTACCCGAAGGGGCTAAAGCTCGCCTCGGTAAAGGGACAATAACCGGAAACATCCAGTATTCTCCGGATGGCACCCTAATTGCAGTCGCCAGTTCCATCGGTGTCTGGCTTTACGATGCAGACACCCATCAAGAGGTTGACCTGCTCGTTGGACATTCAGCGCCGGTCACAGTTGTCGTATTTTCTCCGGATGGTGGCACCCTTGCCAGTGGGAGTCGGGACGGCACAATTCAGTTGTGGAACCCGCGTACCGGAGAACCCAAAGCAGCACCAAGAGGACACGCGCGGCTGGGTGTTACTTCCCTCGCGTTCACGCCACAACTCGACATCCTTGCAAGTGGCAGTTCAGACAACACGGTGCGATTGTGGAGTGCGATTACAGGCAACTACATGACGACCTTGCACGGGCATACGGGCGCAGTCACCGCTGTGGCGTTCAGCCCAGACGGACTGATGCTTGCCAGTGGTGGTGGACGCAAGGACAACACCGTTCGTTTATGGCGTGTGAAAGATAATTTTCGCATCGCTACCAGGACCCTCACAGGACACAAATCTGGTGTCAAGTCCATCGCGTTCAGTCCCGATGGACAGATACTCGCAAGTGGGAGTGCAGATAGAACAGTTCGGTTGTGGAATCCACATACCAGTGAGTATAAGGCAACCCTCACAGGACACAAATATGGTGTCGAGTTCGTTGCGTTTAGTCCCGATGGACAGATGCTCGCAACTGGCAGTTCAGATAACACGGTTCGGTTGTGGGATCCAATTACCGGGGACCCCACCGCGACTTTTACAGAGCATACAGGCTCGGTTACGTCCGTTGCCTTCAGTTCAGACGGGCGGACGCTGATGAGTTCAGGGAACGACCAGATCATTCGATTTTGGGATTATACGACCTTCCAACACAAGGCAGCCCTCATAAGGCATACGTTTCCTATTAATGCGGTTGCATTCGCACCCGATGGACAGACTTTGGCGAGTGTCGGCGATGATAAGGCGATTCATTTGTGGGATCCGCACACAGCACAACTCCGAGAGACGCTGATTGGACACGAAGGACCGCTCTTTTCCGTTGCCTTCAGTCCCAATGGCGAGACACTCGTCAGCGGCGGTGGGCGACCCGATACAGCCATTCGTTTGTGGGATCCGTCCATTGGGCAACCCAAGGAGCAGATCAAAAGCCATAAATTTGGCGTAGAGTCCCTCATTTTCAGTCCAGACGGTAAAACGCTTGCCAGCGGCAGTTGGGACAGCTCAATTCGATTATGGGACGCTCAAACAAGCGAACATAAGACGACCCTCAAACCCGGAGACCAAGTCTATTCTGTCGCGTTCAGTCCCGATAGTCACACGCTTGCCAGCGGCGGACGGGACAATACAGTTCACTTGTGGAATGTAGTGAGCGGAGAACGCCAAGCCGAATTGGTCGGACATACACGCAGTATTGAGTCTGTCGCCTTCAGTCCGGACGGTAGCACGCTTGCCAGTGGCGGTCGGGATAATACGATCCGATTGTGGGATCTGCAGACAGAACAATTCTATGTTATTCTCACAGAGCACGAGTTTTGGGTCACATCCGTGGTGTTCTTCCCCGATAACAGCACGCTTGCCAGTGGCAGCGGGGATAAGACTGTCCGATTGTGGGATATACAGACTGGACAACTTCAAACGACCCTCACCGGGCATATCGCCAGTGTTAACACGCTCGCGCTCTCACCGGATGGTAGCACGCTTGCCAGTGGAAGTGACGATGGCACGATTCTCTTGTGGGACTTCTCACCGGTTGACCCTAAGATGAAAGCAGATGTCAACGGTGACGGTATCGTAAATATCCAAGACTTGGTATTGGTTGCCTCACTTTTCGGGGAGACCGGGTTGAGTCCGGGAGACGTGAACGGCGACGGTATCGTGAATATCCAAGATTTAACGCTAATTGCCGCGCATCTCGGAGACAAGTAACGGCACAGTAAACGCCGAAAAAACAAAAATTTGGAGAACAATTAACGTGTCAACAGACCAACGCCTCCGCGTCGCTATCTATGGTTGCGGTAACTTCGCGAAACGGACGCGCATTCCGAACTTATTACAAACAGATGCGGTTGATATTGTCGCTGTGTGTGATAGTAATCTACAAGCAGCGCAGGAAATCGCAGCCGATTTCGAGGTACCACACGTCTATCACACCGAAGATGGTGGTGCATACAAAATGCTTGACGCTGAAGCCATTGACGTGTTATACTCTATCGTGCCGGCGTACGTACGGAGCGATGTTGAAGTGAGCGCAGTGGAAAAGGGTATCCATCTCTTCAGTGAGAAACCGCAAGCGATCACCATGCAGGTCGCACGCCGAATAGACGACGCTGTTCAGCAGGCAGGCGTTATCAGCACCGTTGGATTCCGTGAAAGGTATCGTCCCCTCTTCCAAGAGGCACGTCGATTCTTGGCGGATAAGCAGGTCGTACATATCCGGTTCCAGAGTTTCGGGGGATTACCGCCTCACACGGATGCGGGTACGCAAACTTGGTGGGCGGAGATGGACAAATCCGGGGGGCGTGCCCTCGATTGGGGTGTCCACGCGACGGATTATAGCCGGTTTATGACGGGCTTAAATGTTACATACGCACAAGCCTTCTATTGTGAAAGACCTGCCTACGCAACCGCTTTGTCGTCCAGTTTCAATTACTGTTTTGACAACGGTGCTACGATGACACTCTGCTTCGTCTCATCGGGCCCCAGTCCGAGAAACGAACCGTGGTTTACGGTCTTCTATGAGGGCGGATGCCTCGAAATTTATCAATACGATAGGATTGAGGTCAACGGCGAGGTCCTTTATCATGCAGATGCGTTTGATCCGTGGTTAGAACAGGATAAAACTTTTATCCGTGCTGTGCAGACAGCCGATGCAAGCATATTACGCAGTGATTACCACGACGGGCTCTTCTCTTTAGCACCCGTTTTGGCTGGCTGGGAATCCGCCCGCCGCAATGGCGAATGTATTGATATCGCGTCGTTCATAAATGACGTATAATTAAAAACCAAGAAAGGAAAAATTATGGATGCAAGATTAAGAAAAATTCAGATTACACCCATGAAATTCGACAAAGAGGGCGCGATGCAGCGTGAAGAATTCGCGACACTTACCATCGAAGTCCCTATGGATAGTGCAGCACAACGCGCCTCTATTATAGAATTGTGTGAACTCCTCGACCAAGAATGGGTTGTTGTTAACGTTGAAGGCAAAACAGTCGTAGCTGTTAACACCGCTTAATGAACAACCAATTTTTATCCGACTTACACACTTCCGCTCAAAGTCCCCCTGATAAGGGGGATTTAGGGGGTTAGGGCACTCTCTCAAAGTCCCCCTGATAAGGGGGATTTAGGGGGTTAAAGCACTGGATTGCTGCTTTTCCCGTAAATCCTAAAGTGCATCGAAACTGGAAGCCCAAGCAACGCGCCGGGCTGGATATACGGAAAGAACCGTTTTTGCACACTGGGTCCTGAACGAACCGCAAGGAAAGTTGAAAGTATGAAAAAGAAATGGCTGTTTACGCCCGGTCCGACACCGATCCCATCCGAAGCACTGTTAGCGATGGCGCAGCCGATAGACTACCACCGCAGCGAAGATACTGTTACATTAATTAAAGACATTCTCACAAAACTCAAACACGTTTTCCAAACCGAGAACGATGTACTCTTCTTAACAGCATCCGGAACCGGTGGTATGGAAGGCGCAGTCGCGAACCTACTCTCTCGTGGAGACAAAGTGATTGTGATCCGGAGCGGGAAATTTGGCGAACGCTGGGCGGACATCTGCACCGCCTTCGGTATCCAAGTTATACCGATCGACGTAACGTGGGGCAATGCTGTTGAACCGCAGACGGTGGAAACGCTTTTAACTGAAAACCCTGATGTAAAAGCCGTTTTCGCAACGCTCTGTGAAACCTCAACCGGCGTCCTACACGACATCGAAGCGTTAGCACGTCTGACGCGAACGCGTCCAACGCTCTTGATTGTTGACGCTGTCAGCGGACTCGGTGCCGACGATTTACAGATGGACAATTGGGGTGTCGATGTCATTGTCTCCTGTGCCCAAAAAGGGTTGATGACACCTCCCGGTCTTGCTGTTGTGGCACTTAACCAACGTGCGTGGAACGCAGTTGAACGTTCTGACCTTCCGAAATATTATTTTGACTTCCGGAAGGCATACACGAGCGGCTTAGAAGGTTCTGTTCCGTATACACCCGCAGTGACACTGCTGACGGCACTGCAATGTGCACTGAACCGCATCTATGAAGAGGGTATCCGCAATACCATAGCACGGCACAGTCGTTTAGCCACTGCTACCCGTAGTGCTGTTAAAGCGTTGGGGCTTTCCCTTTTTGCTGCATCCCCGGCGAATACTGTAACCTCAATTCGCTTGCCCGAAGAAGTCGATGGCAAAGCGTTCATCAATCTAATGCTTGACAAACACGGTATCACTTATGCTGGCGGTCAGAGCCAGTTAAGTGGAAAGATCGTCCGAATTGCGCACCTCGGTTGGGTGAATGAGAACGACGTTATTGTCGCTATTGCGGCGTTTGAGCGCGGTTTAGTAGAAATCGGGTACGACATCCCGATCGGCGCGGGCGTTACCGCTGCACAAGAAGTTTTCGGGACTTAGGGCTTACGCAAATTTAGCAGAAAACGGATATTTTGGCTATAAAAAGTAAATGTTCAAACGTATTTAACCCCCTAAATCCCCCTTATCAGGGGGACTTTAAGAGCAAATACGCAAGTCCTATCTAAAAAAGCCAAACCGTAGCGCGTAATGAAATGGAGCGCGGATCTACGGCATGAGACTTTAAGGGTCAAATCCACCGAACCGATTATCAGGGGACTTTAAGAGCAAATGCGTAAGTCCTATCTAAAAAAGCCAAACCGTAGCGCGTAATGAAATGGAGCGCGGATCTACGGCATGAGACTTTAAGGGTCAAATCCACCGAACCGAACCGCAAGGAAAATTAAAAGTATGTCTGAGACGACACTTTTTGATGCCGCGTATGAACAGCAAAAAAAACCGCTATTGAACCAAACATTAGAACGGCTCCGCCCTATCTACAGCAAATCGGAGCTCGATTTTTTACGGATCGATAGTATGAGCCGCGAGGGGTTAGCACAACGTTCCGGGCGCGGGTTCGTGAACCGCGATATCCTCGAAACAGTACTCGGCAATTTGTTAGAATGTGTCGCGCCAGGCTCCCATAACGCGCCACACCTCGAGCACCAAAAACGCGAACTCACCGAAGCAATCGAAGAGGTAGCCGATCAGTTATATGCCATGGTCGCACAATCCTTCTTAGCCGTCGGAGACGAAACCCCACTTGACGCTTCGCTCAAAACCGTTTTTTCACTGCTCTGGGAACTCCCACGGTTTAAAAGTCGAGCACTCTGGAATCGATTCGCCTCGCTCAAAGATCCGGCGGTCTGGGATGCCTACCTGCTTCAGACCGGTATCTCACGCGAAAAACTCGCAGCCATTGATTTCCGATCCCAAATTGATACCGCAATCCAGGAACGTACCTTTGAACCCTACCAAGACTTTCTGGGCACACTGAATCTCGCCTCCGTTTTAGACTACCAACTCCAGTTAGTCGGAAGCACATACCCGGGATGGCGTGTGCTCTTTTACCACGATGTCGCGCATGCACTCACACGCAGCGAAGCCCCCGAAGAGAGTTCAGACCTCCAGAGAGTACCTGTCCCTTTACTGCCACGCGCCATCGCCGAACTCGCGGGACGTTACTATCAAGCCGATTTACATCCCGAAACGCAGATCGGCGATGCCAATTTCCTTGAGCACCCGCATCGCGGCGTAACCACCGGTCAAACCGGCATTATCGGTTCCGGATGCGTCATCTATCCGAGCACATTCGGCGGATTAAGCGTCAAGGTCAAGCAACGACACCCTGTTATCGGCGACTTTGTTGAGACGGGCACCGACACCAGTCTGCTTGGACCCGTCCAGATTTCTGATTATTGCACGATAGGCACGAACACTGAGATCTATGGGTTTGTAGAAATTGATCGAAGTTGTCGTATTGGTTCATCAGTTGTTATTGGAACTATTCGCGGCGCTGCAGAACATCCTGGAAAAATAATGATTGGAGATGAAGTGCGTATTGGTGATGGTACTGTCATTGAAAACACATCTGAAATGGATCTGATTATACCGACCCGCGCGCAAATTCCTGCCCGAAGCCACGTCGCAAACGACGGGTTCGGGTTCCCGCGATATATAGTCTAAAGGAGTAAAAGATGAAAAATATTGTGGAGATGGACCCTATTGAAGCCCTTGAGCTGCTAAATATCCTCGTGAACGATCAGATTTTCGCTGCGCGCGAGCGACTCAAAGCGTTGCTCAACGAATCCGTATCTGCTGAGAACGAACAAAAACTGGAAACGGAGTTCCGTGAATTTTATTGTGGTTATGAAAGTCTCGCGTGCTTTCTTGAGACTTATGAGGCAGACCCCCTTGAAGGGTTGGCACCGCACACACGAGTCGCCAAAGAACTCAAGCGGCATCGCGAATACATCCTCGCCAACCGGCGAACAACCCTTGACGAACGGATGGCCAGACGCGCCGGTGCTTACATGTACAGCGATCCGATGCCGGAGAAGAAAATCTCGGAGCTGCCACCAGACGCATATCGACAGTTGTTGTGGATGCTCGTCAACTTAGAACTTTTCTCTGTCCGTGAACGTTTCCTTGTGTTGTTGGAGCGGAAGGCACCACTCCCGGAATTAGATGTTGTGTTCAGAGAATTTTTCGTGGCTTACGAACTCTTGGAACTTGCATTGGAAAACTATCATTATGATCCCGATGAGGGATTAGAATTGCGGCCGGAGGTTCTTGAGAGGCTTGAGCAAAGTGTGGCGGACATTGAAGCAGGCGGTAAGACTTATTCAACGGAAGAAGTCTTCGGTGAGTCAGAAAGGGCATAGTTTTGTATACCTTGCTATACGCTCCACGTGCCCGATCCGATCTACAGCGTTTGGATCCTTCAATAGCCCGACAAATTCGCAATAAATTAGAATGGCTCTGTGAAAATTGTGACAGGATACCACATAAGGCACTGAAGGGTAGACACAAAGGGAAATTTACTTTGAAAATAAATGACTATCGCGCCCTTTATACCTTTGATAGAGGGACACGCGTGCTAACTGTCCACGAAGTCGGGCACCGTAGTAAAATTTATTAAGTGTCGCCAGATTTGTCTTTTGAGCAGCATAGGAAAAATATGGAAAAAATAGAACGCGCACTCATCAGTGTGTACGACAAAACCGATCTTTTAGATATAGCCAACGTCCTCGCACAGCGCGGCGTAGAAATCCTCTCCACCGGCGGTACAGCCCGGCACCTCCGAGACGCTGGTATTGACATCGTTGATGTCTCTGACTACACCGGCTTTCCTGAAATGCTGGACGGTAGAGTGAAAACCCTCCACCCGAAGATTCATGGCGGTCTCCTCGCCGAATGGGGCAATACAGAACACAGCGCGCAAGCAGAAGCACACGGTGTAAATGCCATTGATATGGTGATATGCAACCTATATCCGTTTGAAGCAACTGTCGCCAAGCCGGACGTAACACTTCCCGAAGCGATCGAGAACATCGACATCGGCGGTCCGACGATGATTCGTGCCGCTGCGAAAAACTATCGGCACGTTGCTGCGCTCACGGCTCCGAGCCAATACCCACAAATTATCGCTGACTTAGATGCCAACGACGGCTGTCTCTCAGAAGAACGGCGATTTGAATTGGCAAAAGCAGCATTCGCGCATACCGCGCACTACGACACCGCAATCGCTGCCTACCTTACCGACAATGATACCCTCCTGATAAGTGGGGATAGCGAGGTGAATCAGACGGAGAATGCCCCCCTGATAAGCGGAGTTAGCGAGGTGAATCAGACGGAGAATGCCCCCCTAATAAGCGGAGTTAGCGAGGTGAATCAGACGGAGAATGCCCCCTTGATAAGCGGAGTTAGCGAGGTGAATCAGACGGAGAATGCCCCCCTGATAAGGGGGGATAGGGGGGTTGATGAATACGCCGATAACCTGACGCTCCATTTCAAGAAAGAACGTACACTCCGCTACGGCGAAAACCCACACCAGCACGCCGCGTTCTACAGAACCGAAACCACGCCAGGACCATCGGCTGCGTGGGCAAACCAGTTAAGCGGACAACCGCTCTCGTTCAATAACCTCCTCGATTTAGAAGCGGCTTTAGAAATCGTCAAGGATTTTAAGACTCCGGCGTGTGCCATCATTAAACACAACAACCCCTGTGGACTCGCAACTGCCGACAATCTACAAGATGCCTTCACGAACGCATTGGACTGCGATCGTACCTCTGCCTTCGGTTCGATTGTTGGGCTAAATCGTAAAGTGACAATCCAGACGGCGAACACGATCCGCGAAGCAGCACAGGCAGGCGTGAAAATTGATGCCATTATCGCACCGAGTTATACCGATAAAGCGTTACGCGCACTGTCTCGGGTCAAACGCCGCCCGATTCTCGAAGTTGGGTCGCTTTCAGCCGCGGAACCGCTCTTGCAGATTCGCAACATCACCGGTGGCATACTCGTCCAAGACCCGGATATCCGCGAGTTGAGTGCCGATGCATTAGAGGTTGCCACGCAGCGTGCGCCGACAGAGACAGAGATGGCATCTTTGTTGTTCGCTTGGAAGGCGTGCAAACACGTCAAATCGAACTGTATCCTATTAGCGGACGGCACGCAGAGTGTCGGTATCGGTGCAGGGCAGATGAGTCGCGTGGATGCCGCGATGATTGCTATCCGAAAAGCAGGCGAAAAAGCCAAAGGGTCCGTGTTAGCCTCAGATGCCTATTTCCCATTTCCCGATGGTGTTGAAATTGCGGGTGAGGCAGGCATTAGTGCGATTATTCAGCCGGGTGGTTCTGTGAATGACGAGCCTGTGATTGAAACCGCGGACGCTTACGGCATCGCAATGGTGCTGACTGGCATACGCCATTTCCGGCATTAGCCATGGGTTCCCGAAAACTTTTATGTTTTTTTACGTTAGTGATAAAGTTGGACATCCGATCATTTGTGTGATATTCTATGCCAAGAAAAATACGACAATTCATCTCAATTTTTGGGAATAATATGACTGAGAGTGCAAAGTACATCAAAATCGTTGAGTGGTCAGATGAAGACCAATATTTCATCGGATATTGCCCCGGAATCATCGGTCCATGTTGCCACGGTACTGATGAAGTCAAGGTCTATCGGCAGTTATGCGAGATTGTTGATGAATGGATAGAAATCTTGCATCGCGACAATGAGGCACTTCCACTACCGACTATCGGTAAAAACATTGACGAGTTTTTGAACGGTACGGGTGGATAACTGAGGAGGAAAAGATGAAAACGTATGCATTTCAGGTTATCTTAGAAAAGGACAAGTGGCCCGATGAACCAGATGAGAACGCTGTCTGGCGAGCCTATATTCCCGCTTTAGAGCATAAAGGGGCAGCAAGTTGGGGATATACCCAAAAAGAGGCTTTAAAAAATCTACAAGACGCAGTTGATCTTCTAGTTGAACATCTATTGGAGCAAGGAGAAGAAATTGATTTTGAATCGCTATTGGTGGGGCAAGAAGAAAGCCAATCTAAATCATGCTCACAAATTCAGGTCAGCGATGTACCTCTTATCGCTGTAACTATTTGATATGCCCATTGATTATAGTCGATTACGCTCACTGACAGCGCGAAAATTGATACGCGCTCTGAAAAAAGACGGTTTTTATGAATCCAGAAGAAAAGGGGCAAACCGATTTTTTGCGCATCCAGATGGACGGACAACAACTATTCATCTTCACAAAATGAGCCAAACTTTTGCCCCTGGTACTCTCAGAGCTATTATTGGGCAACAAGCGCAATGGACGGAAGCAGATCTTGAGCGTCTTGGGCTGCTTTAACATCTTCACAAACTCATTTGAACAATAAACCCTTATAGGAAATTAGAAATTGCCTACAACATTAACACTCCCACCCACAATAATCACAGGATCGGGTGCGTCTGAGAACGTCGGTGAACAGGCGAAACAACTCGGTGCAACAAACGCACTCATCGTAACCGATCCGGGTATCGCCAAGATCGGATACGCCGACAAGATTGCCCAAAATTTACACGCCGCTGGCATCAGTAGCACCTGCTTCTCCGATGTCACACCCGATCCGACCTTACAAAACGTGCAAGATGGGCTAAAGCAATACGCTGACGAAGCCTGCGATGTCATTGTGAGCATTGGCGGCGGCAGCGCCATTGATTGCGGAAAAGGCATCGCCATGAAACTAACAAACAGTGGCGATTTTGAGAATTACATGGGTGTGGATAAAATCCCAAATCCGGGGGCACCCCTTATCGCGATACCGACGACAGGCGGCACTGGCAGCGAAGTCTCCAAGGTTACCGTTATTACAGATACCGAGCGAAACGTCAAGATGATGCTCAGTAGTGCTTGTCTGCTGGCACACGTAGCACTCGTGGACCCGCTGCTCTCCATCACAACGCCACCACATTTGACAGCAGCAGTCGGCGTTGACGCTTTAACGCACGCAATAGAGGCGTACATCTCCAAACGCGCACAACCCATCACCGATGCCCTCGCATTGAAGGCAATCGAGATGATTTCGGGGTCGCTACGACAAGCGTGGGCAGATGGCGAAAATATTCCCGCACGCACGGATATGATGATCGGCGCGTCTATCGCAGGGATGGCGTTCAGCAATTCCTCTGTCGCTCTGGTCCACGGAATGTCCCGTCCGATCGGCGCGTATTTCCATGTCCATCACGGACTCTCAAATTCCGTGTTGTTGCGCGATGTGATGGCATTTAGCGTCGTCGGCGCGCCAGCGCGCTTCGCAGATATTGCACGTGCAATGGGCGAACCACTCAACGGATTATCCCCGATGCACCAAGCGGACGCAGCAGTTTCTGCCGTAGAACGACTTGTCACCGATATTCAGATGCCGCGGCTCGGCGAAATTGATAAAATTGACAAAGAAAAATTCGAGAACGTGATTCAACAGATGGCAGCGGATGCCATCGCAAGTGGAAGTCCGGCGAACAATCCGCGGCAGGCTACCGCCGAAGAAATCGTCGCACTATACCGTCAATGTTTTTAACCGTAGGGGCGAGATCTCCTCGCCCGATACCAAGCGGATATCAGCATTTTGAAACGCAATAGGACACCATTATCTCGTAACGCAATTCTAAAAAAAATAACTTTAGCGTTCCTACTATATCTGCCGCTTGCAGCGTGTGGGACCTCCGATGTGCTTCTCCCTGAGAGCAGCGCACCTATCTATTATGGGACAATTGATAGCATTGATAACGTCTACGATGGCGACACGATCCGAGATGTGGCTATCCTCATCTATCCGTTTTATTCGCCAACACCCGGAATGAGTGAAGCGCAATTAACTCTCTGGCCCGGTATTGAGCGTCGCGCCGATGGAATTTATAGTATCACCGACATCAGAATCGCGGGGATAGACACACCTGAGAAGCGTCCGATCCGTGCTGACCGAAGCGAAGCCTCAATTCAACGCGAAAAGGCGCGCGCGGAAACCGCAACGAATTTTCTCAAACAACTCCTCCTTGACAACAGCAAGGACGACGGCACCCTCGGATTCGTGATTCAGAATCCTGAACCGGATAAATATGCCAATCGCATTGTCGCGAATGTGATATGTTTCAAAGATGGTGTATCTACTGATGTCGCTGAGGCGTTACTGGAAGCAGGACACGCCGTTGTCTATGATGGCGGCACAAAAACGCACGATTGGGGCGCGGAATAGACAGAAAGGAATAACTTGTGAACAGACTTAAAATTGTTGTCCCCGGTGATTCACCACCGCAAATCCAAGGCTCACCGCATCTCGAACGCCTAAAACCTTACGGTGATGTTGTGCTCTACACTGACCGACCCGAAACTGACGTGGAGAAACTCCGCCGTGCCGAAGATGCGGACATCCTTATCAATTCGCGGGGACTCGTCAAGTGGCCCGCAGAAATCCTACGTCAACTCCCCAAACTCAAGTTAATCTCGCTCTGTTCCATCGGAACGGATATGATTGGACTTGAGGCGGCAAAAGCGCGCGGCATTACTGTTTGCAATCAACCCGGACGCACCGCACCGGTTGTCGCCGAGCACGGGTTCGGACTGATGTTCGCACTCGCCAAACGCACAGCATTCCTCACAGCCGCAATGAAGGCTGGCGGCTGGCCCCGGATGGACAATATCTACCTGCAAGGCAAAACGTTAGGAATTATCGGCACCGGGCATATTGGTGCCGAGATGGCACGCCTCGGACGAGCCGTCGGGATGAATGTTATCGCATGGACGTACAACCCTTCAGCTGCACGGGCAGAGGCACTCGGCGTTGAATTTGTTGCTCTGGATGAACTCCTCGGTACTGCGGATGTCGTCAGTTTGCATGTCAGGTTGACAGAGGAGAGCCACCATCTCATCGGTGAACGTGAACTCGACTTGATGAAACCGGGTGCCCTCTTAATCAACGTTGCCCGTGGCGGTGTAATTGATACCGACGCGCTGATCGGGGCATTAAACAGCGGACACCTCGGCGGTGCTGCGATTGATGTCTACGACCAAGAACCACCGCCCGCAGATCACCCGCTTTTGGCATGCGAACAGGTGATTCTAACACCGCATTGTGCCGATATGACCCCTGAAGGCGTTGAACTCCTTAACGAAGGGGCGGTAGACAATATCATCGCTTTCCTTGAAGGTACACCACAAAATGTAGTCGTTTGAAAGAGAGAAGATATGCCGTTAGTACCAAATGGATTCCCGCCTAATCAGGAACGGGTTGTCGACAATGGAGAAAATCGAGAGGAAACCGCCATATTGAAAAATATAGGGGTTGATACTGGTGGTACTTTCACAGACATCGTGATGCGTATCAACGGCGACCTGTTCACACACAAAGTCCTGTCCACACCGCAAAACCCAGCGCACGCCGTAATACAAGGCGTAAGCGAAATACTGCGTTTGCACAACACCGATACTGTAGGGGTTGGGTTACCCAACCCCTACATTGTCCACGGCTCGACCGTCGCAACAAACGCGCTCCTTGAACGTAGAGGCGCGCGAATTGCCCTCGTTACAACAAAAGGCTTTGAAGACGTTTTAGAGATAGGTAGACAGGCACGTTCGAGTCTCTACGATTTTTTCGTGGAACGCTCAGCACCGCTTGTCCCTGCGGACAGACGTTTCGGTATATCGGAACGGACACTGCACACAGGCGAAATCCAGACCGAGATTGAAACCCCCGATTTGGATGCACTTACCTCCGAACTTGACGCGTTGGAACTTGACGCAGTCGCAATCTGTTTCCTTTTCGCCTACGTCAACCCAGAAAACGAAAAAATTGTCGCAGGACACCTCTCTCAGCTTGGCATACCGATTTCGTGTTCGCACGAAGTCCTGCCCGAATATCGCGAATATGCTCGTTTTAGTACCACCGTCGCGAATGCTTACATCCGACCTACCTTGGAACGGCATCTCTCCACGCTGGTAGAATCAAAACAATTCCCGAAATCGTTCCACCTAATGCTTTCCAACGGTGGTAGCGTTTCTGTAAAGGCTTTTCAGCGTAGTTTGCAAGCTGCAAACTTGCTATACAAAGGTGAGTCAGCGGGCATTCGCACGGTTCTTTCGGGGCCCGCGGGCGGTGTCCTCGGCGCGTATCAGATCGCCAAAGCTGCTGGCTACGATCAGATCATCACATTTGATATGGGCGGCACCTCGACGGATGTGAGCCTCTGTGATAACGGCATCTCACTCACGACGGAGAGTACGATCAGCGGGCTTCCGATCAAAGTGCCATTGATTGATATCCATACCGTCGGCGCAGGTGGCGGCTCTATCGCAACTGTGGATACAGGCGGCGCGTTGCGCGTTGGACCAGAAAGTGCAGGCGCAGATCCAGGTCCAATCTGCTATGGCAATAAAGGAGAAGACATCACCGTAACCGATGCCAATCTCTTCTTGGGACGCATCGCCGCGACGCAGTTTTTGAGCGGTGCGATGTCCCTTGATGCCGATAAGACCAACACCCACATTGAGAAATTTGCAACACAACTCGGCATCCCACCCCGACAAGCCGCAGACGGTATCCTCAAAGTCGCCAACGCAGCCATGGAACGCGCCATCAAGGTCATCTCTGTGGAACGAGGTTTTGATACCCGCGATTTCACGCTCGTCTCTTTCGGCGGTGCTGGCGGTTTACACGCCGCATTTATGGCAGAAAATCTCGGTATCGGGACAGTCCTCATTCCACCAAATGGGGGTTTACTTTCTGCTTATGGGATGCTCTTTGCGGATGTCGTTAAAGACTATTCGCAGACGCTGCTATTGAAGTTTCAAACCCGCAGCGAAACGCTTCTTGAGAGGTTAAACGCTGGATTTAAGGAACTCTTAACCCGTGCCGAAAATGAGATGGAAGCGGAAGGATTCACGCCGGATCAACTTAAGATCAAGCGTTCATTGGATATACGCTATGAGGGACAGTCTTATGAACTAAATATCCCCTTTCCAGCGAAGCTTGCAAGCTGGAAACTTGCTAAACAAAAAACCGAAACAGAGGCACACACCCTTATTCAAAAATTTCACGCCGCACACGAGCAACGGTTCGGTTACGCACGAACGGATGCACCGGTTGAAATTGTGAACCTACGACTTACGGCAATTGGAGAGACTGACAAACCTTCAATTCAACCCTTACCGATCGCCGATGCCGATCCATCTGAAGCGTTTACCCTCCAAAATCTGGTCATGTTTGAGGGGGAGGCACTCCCAACCAATTTCTATCGCCGCGAAATGTTGGAGCCCGGCAACCAAATTACCGGTCCCGCGATTGTAACCGAATTCAGTGCCACGACTGTAATACCACCGCATTTTGCTGCCGTTGTTGATGCCTACCAGAATCTTATTTTGACCAGAAAATAAACGAAATTAAGCAGAAAACTTTACACACCCGTTTGCGAATTTCTTGACACATCGGACACGGTTTGGTATACTTTGCACATTGCAAAAATTGATAGGATAGGAGCACAATCGCCTTGGAAATCACAAATGTTAAAACCATTCTGACAGCACCCGATGGCATTCGACTCGTGGTTGTTAAAATTGAAACGAGTGAACCCGGCTTATACGGCATCGGTTGCGCCACGTTTACACAACGTCCGCTCGCCGTAGCGACTGCAGTTGATGAGTATCTCAAACCTTTTCTCGTCGGGAAAGACCCAGCGAACATAGAGGACATCTTCCAGACCAGTTTTGTCAGTTCTTATTGGCGGAATGGACCCGTACTGAACAATGCGCTCAGTGGCGTAGATATTGCTTTATGGGACATCATGGGCAAACGCGCCAACATGCCGGTCTACCAGCTGCTCGGTGGCAAATGCCGTGAGGCCGCAACGCTTTATGCCCATGCAGGCGGCGGAACTTTTGAGGAAGTAGAAGAAAGCATCCGTCGGTATATGGCGCAAGGCTACCGTTATGTCCGCGCGCAAGTAGCAATACCGGGGTATTCAACGTATGGCGCAGGCGGTGGCAAGCGCAGTTCCCCTGCCTTTGAACCGACCCCTTACGTCAATACGATCATCAAACTCTTCGATCATCTGCGCACACATCTCGGCGACGAAGTCGAACTCCTCCACGATGTGCATGAACGGATCCCACCGATACAGGCGATTAATCTCGCCAAAGGCCTTGAACCGTATAACCTCTTTTTCCTTGAAGACCCGTTTGCACCGGAAGATGTTGATTATTTCCAACTCATGCGCCAACAGACAAGCATCCCGATTGCTATGGGAGAACTGTTCAACAATCCGAACGAGTACGTTCATCTTATCAAGGATCGCCTCATCGACTTTATTCGGGTACATATTTCGCAAATCGGTGGTATCAGTCCTGCGCGTAAACTCGCCGCATTCTGCGAATTTTTCGGCGTACGGACGGCGTGGCACGGACCCGGTGATGTCTCGCCTGTCGGGCATGCTGCTAATGTTGCGTTGGATTTGGCGTGCTATAACTTCGGGATTCAAGAGCAACACGTCTTCGGTGAGAATACCAAAGAAGTTTTTCCCGGTTGCCCCGAAATTCGGGACGGTTGTTTCTGGGCAAATGATGCACCCGGACTCGGTATGGACTTAAACGAGGAACTCGCCGCACGCTTCCCATTCCCAGAGCACCCACTTAACGGCGGTTGGGCACCTGTCCGGCGGATGGATGGCACAGTGATTCGACCATAGTTTAGGCTATTAGAACTTACGCATTTCCTCTCAAAGTCCCCTGATAAGGGGGATTTAGGGGGTTTTTTACATTGTCTCTCAAAGTCCCCTGATAAGGGGGATTTAGGGGGTTTTTTACATTGTCTCTCAAAGTCCCCCTGATAAGGGGGATTTAGGGGGTTTTTTACATTGTCTCTCAAAGTCCCCCTGATAAGGGGGATTTAGGGGGTTAGGTAAAATATGTTGACACTTCAAGGACGGTTTCCGACCTTGTTCGTCTAATCAAACCCCAGCCGCTTTACTTCTGGCTGGAGGCAGATGCCGGTCTTTTCGCGGACCTGCTGTTGGATATGTGCGACTAGCTTCAGGACATCTTCTGCTGTCGCATTGTCAAGGTTAAGAATAAAGTTCCCGTGCACCGTGGATACCTCAGCACCGCCGATACGGTACCCTTTCAATCCGCTGATGTCGATCAGCCGTCCTGCGGAATCGCCCGGTGGGTTTTTGAACATACACCCCGCATTCTCTTCGGCGAAGGGCTGCGTCGCCACTTTCTGCTTGTAGAATGTTTGCATCCGCTCGGTGATTTCGTCAACATCCCCGGGCGCAAGTGCCAGCGTCGCACCTGTAACACAAAAAAAGGCATCCAAACCGCTGTGTCGGTATTCAAAGCGTGCTTCGGCATGCGTTAAGGTGACAAGTTCACCGGTGTCAGTCATAGTTGTGACATCTGTGACGACATCTCCAAAACTGCTCCCCCATGCACCTGCATTCATAATCAGCGCGCCGCCGACGGAACCCGGTATACCGAGCGCAAATTCCACACCACTCAACCCACGTTGCGACATTGTTTTTGACAGTGCTGGCAGTGCTAACCCTGCCCCGACCGAAACGATGTTCCCGTCCACTTCCAATGTCGCTAACTCGCCGACTAATCGGATGCTGATACCTTTGAAACCGCTATCGCTCACCAGTAGATTAGACCCGCGACCGATAACCGCAACCGGAACGTCCCACTCCGTATGGAAACGTGCCAAGGCTGCGAGTTCGGATACGGTGCTAACTTCGATATAAGCCGTCGCTTCACCACCGATACCGAAGTGGGTATGTTTCGCAAGCGGTTCTCTAAATCGGAGCCGTGAACCCGGTTGCGTTACGATTTCCGGCAGTACATCTTTCCAATCCATTCATCCCTCCCTCTCTTTATTATAGCACATACTGTGGCGAGTGTCAAAGTCTATGAGCATAACAAACAAGGGGATTTATGGTAGATTTTAGAATTACTTGGACGCTCTTCATGCAAAGTCAACCCCCTAAATCCCCCTTGTCAGGGGGACTTTGAGAAGGACAGGGTTATTGATAAATGTCAACTTATTTCTATAATTCACCATAGTTTTACTTGTAGGCGCGAGTGTTTTTGCTGGGGGTTTCTTGTCGCTCGCGATCTGGAAAAAAATAAAAACGAACCTTTTCTGAACACATCTGACTAAAAAAATGAAATGGAAAGCGGCTCTATGGAAACTTTGCTAAAACCTGAAATGCTGCTAACCGAACTGCAAAGTAATGTAAGAATAACTTGCTTCGCAGTGAGAATCGTTACATGATGGGCTGCAGTTTTGAGAAGAAAAGAGATGTAGCTTGTAATGAAATGGAAAGCGGCTCTATGGAAACTTTGCTAAAACCTGAAATGCTGCTAACCGAACTGCAAAGTATTATAAAATTATAGGAGAAATGAAAATGAAACAGAAATTTTTTGCAATCAGCGCAATCGCAGTACTCGCAATCGTCGGTGTATTTGTTTTTGAACATGCAACATCCGCACAACGCCCAGACCGGAACAATCAGGATCAACGTGGAAACCGTCAGGGCGGGGATCGAGGCAACAGAGGCGGAATGATGGGAATGATGAACTATGTGTCTCTTGTTGATAACTCTTGGATCGATTTGACGTTCAACGTCAAAGTTGACGATGAGACACTCGCCAAGGCACGTCCTTTCTATCAGACCGGTCGCGACAATGTTGCATCGAAAATGGAAACGCTACGTCAACCCGACATGCGTGAAACCGCGACACAGGAAATTCAAGGGATTCTCAAACAACTTAACATGGATCTCAAAGAGGTTTTGACTGAAGAGCAGATGGCAAAACTCAACGAATTGACGAAGAATCGAGTCACAGAAATGTCGCAACGGATGAATCGTTTCCGCGGTGGTGAACGCGGTCGTCCTGGTGGTGGCGGTAATCAGTAGGTCCCGTTTCAAAGCGACCGCACCTCATTCATGCACCTAATCCTTGGGTCAGGTATGTTTGCCTGACCCTTTTCTATTTAAAGCGGTAGATAAGTTGAATTGAACGTTCAAATGATCCCCAGCGCATCGCAAGAATCATCTACGGTTACTACGTGCTTCGACCCATCGAAGAATCATCTCACGGCTTTCGATGTCACCGTATTGTTGGAACGCGTCAGCAAGTTGCTTGCCGATTGCAATGAGGCGTGCGTCCATCTCTTTTGATTTAGATTTCAACGCGAGTTGATATTTTGCCACTGCTGCATCCGTCTGTTTACGTTTGATTAAAGTAATGGCAAGCGCGCATTGAACCTTCGTGAGGGTATCACTTCTCCGCCGCCGGATGAGTTGTGATTCTAACGACAACAAATTCCTGAACGCCGGCATATTGATCGGATCCTTCTGAAGCACTATTTCAAAATCTGCGAGTGCTTTCTCATGTGCCCCTTGCATAAGATAGAGATAGCCGAGGGTGTTATAAATCTCGATATTTCGCTTAGATTTGGGGATCGACTCAAATTCAGCAATCGCAGCAACATACTCCCGTTTCCCCATGAGTGCGTTCCCACGCCGGATCCGCAAGTTTAACTGCTCCTCTTTCGCTTGTAAGTTTTCCGGCTCTTCTGCTAAGACGCGGGACACCTCGATGGCGGCGCGCTCGTAGTTCCCCGCTCCCTGATAGGCGTTTGCCAAACTCAAACGCAAATTCAGATCCGTAGGTTCAAGTCGAAGTGCCTCCTGAAGCAGCCGAATCGCTGTAGTATATTCATCTTTATCGCTAAGACTTCGAGCATAGTGATGATAGGCAGCGATAAGATTATGTAGGGCATGCTCGGCGTTCGGATCGGTATTGTAAACATGTTGAAACGCAGAGAGTGCCTCAGCGTAGTTGCCTTTCTTCAGATGTAGTTCTCCGAGTAAATTGCGGATCTGCATTTCGTTCGGGTGGAGTTTCTGTAATTCGAGGTATGCCGCTATGGCTTCGTCTAATTCACCTGCCTCGTTATGTGCGTCCGCCTTTCGCGTGAAGGCGTCACCCAGATTTGTGCGAGCGACAGCAAGCGTCGGCATTAACCGCAACGCGTTGCGATATGCCTCGATTGCCGCGTCCCACTTTCCGCTATTTCGCAAAGTTACGCCGTAGTTATTGTAGCATTGCGCGAGTTGGTGTTTCGTAAGTGTATCGACAGGATTAATATCCATCGCTTTCTGATAATAACCGATCGCCGTTTCAAATCGCCCGGCTTCCGCGTATCCATTTCCCATGAGTTGATAGGTAGGCGCGTCGAGGGGGTCCATCCGAAGCACCCTTTCAAAAACGGCAGTGGCAGTCTCAAAGTCTTTTGCTGCTAACGCTTTGAATCCTTTTGCCCGCAGGAGTTGATGTAAATTTCGCCGTGCAGCCTTATGATACGGCGCGATGTGAAGTGCCTTTTCAAACGCTTGTATCGCTTTTTCGACCTCTTTTTTATCAAAGTAGAATATACCGAGCGTATTGTAGTCCGCCGGCGACGGTTTTTGCGTGATCCGTTTCTCAAGAAGTGCGATCGCTTCAGGCGTTCTTCCTGTTTCGTGGTAGGCTTGTATCAGTTTTTCTATTGCCGGTTGAAACTTGGCATCTAAATGCCTACAGGTCAGGAAACTCGCGATTGCGGAGGCTGTATCGTCTTTATCGAAGTAGACCGTGCCAAGTAGATAGTGCAATCGGAGGTGTTTTTTCGGGTCCGCGTGAGGTTTCTCTTGAATCTCGGCTTTCAAGACCTTCGTCGCAGTCTCGTGTTGCGACGTATTCAGCGGCGTATTATAAAGCTTACGCAACGTAGTTATATCACGTGTAGATGGGTACTGTGCCGTTGCTGTCGCATAGCTGATATCGCCGGGGTGTGGACTGTGACCCCATAACCCGATGGCGTGTCCAAACTCGTGGAGACACACCGTCCGCATCTCTTCTTCTGAGAGTTCGCCGATCGTACCGTCACCTTCCAACATGAGGATAACCTCGACCGTGAAAGGGGGTGCAGCATCCGCAGCAGCCAGATCTTGGGCAACCGTCTGTTTGGTATCTATAAGGCGTGTAAGTTCCGCACTACCGAGTCTCATGTCCTGAAAATCGGTAAGGAAACCGCTGTGTCCCCAACTGACGCGGATATCTGCGTTCTGAGGGGTCTCGGTCTCTTCAAAGCGGATGACCCCATCGCTGGCAGTGTGCCATTCTTGCATCGCGTATCGGATTTCAGGGAGATAGGCTGTCTCTTTGAGAACAGGCGAGATGTACACCTGAATCGGCATCCGCGTGAAACGGGTGATCCTGCCCTGAGAAAAGAGCGTGATGTGGTCAAAGTAATCGGTAGGTGGCGATGGATACGCCACGCTATCTAAGACATCCGCTGCCGGCGCGTATATTATAAAGACGAGTGCTATAAAAGTAACACTGAAAAAAATCTGTAAAGTTCTCGTTGACATAGAAAATCCTTCTGCTTTGGTGTCTCCACTTAACTTCGGCTCGCTAATTTATTTGAAAAGATACTGATTAACCCGCCTAACATCACATACCCGAAAATGACTTCCAGCGTGACGAAAAAACGCGCACAAGCATTGTTCGCGACAACATCTCCGAAACCGAGTGTTGTAAAGGTGACGACACTAAAATAGAAACAGCTCCAGAAAGTTAATGGCTCTCCGCTATACGTACCTGTGGTTTGGTGAAATTGGGGCGCGAAGTCTTTTAACCATGTCGGCATCCACGTCGGCAGCGGCATATACGCGAATGCGAACAGAAAAGCAAACAAAAGAGACCAGAATGCCCAAAGTCCTAAACTCCGTCCATAATCCGAACTCCATCGCCATAAGTGCGCCAGCACTGGGTTCGCTTGGTTGAAAGCACGGGTGAACTGTTGGTCCGCCACATAACGTTTAAAAAATGGGTTCGCAACTTCATCCACATGTTGGCTATCCAAATAGAATTCGGTTGCACGATGCGGTTCGTTCCTAAGTTTCGCTTTGATTAGCCGGAAAAGTGTGTCGGGGACATACTGAACATCGCGAAAGGAGGCGACAGAAAAAAACTGCGCAGTCGTAAAGTTAGCGGTACCCAGAAATGTGGCGTTATTGAACGTTGTTGTTTCAGGAAACAACGCGCCTGTACAGTCAAGTATGCGTTCAAACAAGGCTCGCCGAAAATTGACTTCATTGTGGAAGTTGGTATCGTGGAACACGACATTTTCACGGAATTGGACTCTATGGAAATCAGCGACGTTGTAAAACCTCGCTCGCCAAAAACTCGTGCTTTTGTGAAAGATCGCACTGTGAAAATCCGCGCGTCTCTGAAAGATAGTTTCACGAAATGCACAAGAACCCAGTAAGATGGCACTATCAAGATCAAGGTCAGCCTCAAAGAGCGTGCGCCGGAAATCTACTTCTCTTTGGAAGACAACCGTTCGGAAATTGACGATGTTTTTGAATGTACACCCGATGCAAGAGAGGCTTTTGTTGAAAAGAATGCGATCGTATTCGTCGCGTTCCATTTCAATGGAAAAAATGTCAACAACCGCTTCAATGATACAGTTCGTGAACGTAATGGATGCCGCATCGCTTTGGAGTACTTCAAGAAAATCTTTTGCTCTAATTGTTTCGCCGTGTTTTTCGTACATCTCTGCCTTATACCTTGATATCTGTTTTAACGCGCGATGCCCTTTTCGCGCGTGGTGCCGACTTAAAATTCTGCCAAAAGATCGGCAAGCGGATTTTCAAGAACAGGTTCCGCTTCCGGCTGCACGATAGCATGACTCCTACCCGCTTTAAAGTGGTAGACTTCCACCTCATCAGGATTTAACCAACATAATTGCGGGCTGAGTGATGCTTTCTTTGCAGCAGCCTTCGTTTTCTTTCTCGACAGCTGTCCAGCGGTTAATAGGTTTTTAAGAACCGCCAAAAAATATGGACTATGCGTCGTTATAACAATCTGGCTATCAATGTGGTTCCGCATCAGGGCGATAATATGCATGAGGTGTTTTTGGGCTGTCGGATGTAAGTGCGCTTCCGGTTCTTCGATCACGCGGAAGATAACTTCATTGTAAAGTATATTCATAAACATATCTTGTAGGATCCGTATGATGTTTTGCTGTCCCGTTGATGCCTTCTCCAAGGCAGCCGCGTTTTCACCTGTCGGATGCAAAAAAAGTCGTGATTTGGAAATCTGGTCTACAACGCCATATTCGGCATCTAAAATGCACGAGATTTCTTTGAGTAAAAATTCCATCATCGGTTTATCAACGCTATCCGATTCCGATTCCGCCTTTTCGTCGAAAACATTATGAAAATTCTTTGTGCTAAAGGTATCAAGGAATTCCTCATTCTTTTCCAAAAAGCGCGCAACGAGATGGAGGTTCGCTCGCGGACGAGTGGCGGCACGCGTTTGGAGATCGCTTTTTATGCCACCGTAAAAGATTCTTTTAAGGGCATCAGGGTAGTTGACAGCGATGTTCCGATCCGCTGGAATAAAAAGACTGTCGCGATACTTACCGGCTAACTTCTCAGTGATATCACCTATCCCGATTGCCATCTTTAATATGAAGAAAAACCGATCATTTGTTTTAGAGATTTCCTTTTTATCCTCTGAAGCGGCTTCTGTTTCTGAGGCGCGATCAACGTCCTGTCCATCACTAAATAGTTGTTTTTTGTCAATATTTTTCAACTTTTTTTGTAAGGTATGGCAGAGCTCTTCGACTTCATCCATAACGGTGGGCAGCTCAATATTGAGCCTCTTTTCATCATCTAATGTCAACTTGATCGCGCTTTTTGCGCTATAGTGATACGTGATTTCAAACGGCTTTGTAGCGGTGTCATCTTCAACGGTTCGTGTTAGCTCGCTAACACTGCCAAAAAACTCCCGAAATTTATGCGCGATTTGTACACGGAATACTGTTGAAAGACCTTGTGACATGGGGTTCAGATTTTCTGGTGGGTAAGTATTAATCTGTTTGATGTATTGACGAAAGTCGCGAATTAATTCGTGAAAGAAATAGAGCAGCTTCGCAAGAACGCTTTTGCCACTGGCTGTTGCACCGATAAAGACCACTAAAGTCTTATCCATGTTAATTTCCGCTTCACGGATATTGATGAAATTTTTGACAATCAGTTTAGGCATAAGGTTCCATGAGGTGAGAAGTCGGTGTTGAGACTAAACTTTTGCGAGGCAACGGTTTAATCAGGTAGCTGTTTTTTGTAGGAGCGATCTTCGGTCGCGCTTCCTATTTGGTTTTACCGGGAATCTGGGTCCACCCTTCGCTTGCCCGAATCGCGTCGATAGCAATTTGGTAACGCCAACCGTCTTGAAATGTTAAATAGGGTTCGTGGGGGCGGTCTTCGATATCGGCGAGGAAATCTCGGACGAGCGCGACCCATTTGTTTTGGATGTCGTCCCCGATGCGCGGTAGATTATCTGTTAAATTTTGCGGAACAGGCAGCACCTCAGACGTTTCACCAACGTGTTTTGTAAGTGGCGACAAAATATGTCCGCCCTTTCCGACAAGTGTTCCCTGCGTTCCATAGAAATACCAACCGCCCGTTGGCGCGTGCGTCGGTACACCCGGGTGCGTACGCATCGTTACAAGGATATCGTTTTGAGTATCAACCATTTCTGGGAGGCTCAATTTGAAGAACGCCGAATAATCCCATTCTGCATCACACACCCGCCATTCGAGTTGCGATGCTTCTTCCCTTGTAATCTCTTTGCTCCGCCATACCCGAAAATCCCGGATCTCTGGCACAACTGGTGCTTCCCTGACAGTTGTTTTCGCTTCACCAACAGCCGAGACGACTTTCATCCCCGTCATACGCTCTAACATGCCGAGCCGATGTGTAAGTCCGTTGTTCAACGCACCGCCGCCGTGCGCCAACGAACTCATCCAATTCCACGGCTTCACTGTTGTTGAAGGTGTATCGCTTGAAATCCGGCGACTGTACCCGACATCGACTGCTGTCAACGCACCGATGACGTGCTGCTGCGTCAATAGTTCTTTCACGTAAGCGACGCTTGGATCGTATAGGTGCGTTGCGGCGAAGCCGTGTTTTAACTCGGTGTCTTTGATGAGATTGTAGATATGTTCGGCTTCCGAGGCAGTGAGTGCTAACGGTTTTTCACTGATGATATGGCAACTGAGTTCCACCGCCAATTCGATGACTTCTGTTCGCAAGATTGCCGGCGTTGTAACAGCGACAATATCCGGTTTATGTTTCAGCAGACTCTTTCGCCAATCCGTTGAAGCGTCAGGTACACCTAATCCTGATGCAACTTTCTGCACTATATCAGGTTTTCTGGCACAGATAGCCAACACTTCAACGCCGTAATGTTGAAACGCCTTTGTGTGTCCTTCTGCCGACCAACCCGCACCGATAACAACTGCTTTTAATTTTTTCATCTGATCCTTATGAGACTTTAACCTTCACCAAAGCGCGTCTACTGTTCACTATGCCAATATCTCGTTGACGATCCGTGCTTTCTCTTCAACCCCAGTTAACCGATGATCAAGTCCTTGGAACTTAAAAGTTAACCGTTCGTGGTCAATGCCGAGTTGATTGAGGATCGTAGCGTTTAGATCGCGAACAGAGACAGGATCTTTGATGATATTGTAACTGAAGTCATCGGTTTCGCCATGAACAACGCCACCTTTAATACCGCCACCAGCCATCCACATTGTGAAGCATTTCGGGTGATGATCACGTCCGTAGTTGTCTTTCTTCAGCGCACCTTGGCAATAAACGGTACGTCCAAATTCACCACCCCAGATAACAAGGGTCTCGTCCAGCATACCGCGTTGCTTCAGGTCTTGAACGAGCGCGGTTGAAGGTTGATCAATGTCCCGGGCTTGGTTTCGGATGTCGTTGGGTAGGTTTCCGTGCTGATCCCAACCGCGGTGGAAGATTTGGACGAGGCGGACATCGCGCTCCATCATCCGACGCGCAAGGATACAACAGTTCGCGAATGTACCCGGTGTGTGAACATCAGGCCCATACATTTCAAGAATATTAGCAGGTTCCTGCTTCAAGTCTGTCAGTTCAGGAACAGAGGACTGCATCCGAAATGCCATCTCGTATTGTGAAATACGGGCATGTGTCTCTGGATCACCGACTTCTTCGTAGAGTTCTTCGTTGAGTTTAACCAGCGAATCTAACATCTGTTTCCGCGCTTTTTCACTCATACCTTTCGGGTTGGAGAGGAATAACACCGGATCGCCTTGGCTACGGAGTAGCACACCTTGGTGTTCCGACGGCAGGAACCCCGCACCCCACAGCCGATTATAGAGTGCTTGTGCGGACTTTCTACCTGTCCACGTAGCATTCATCACAATAAAAGAGGGGAGGTTATTGTTTTCGGTACCCAACCCATAACTCAGCCATGCGCCGAGGCTCGGTTTACCGGGCGTCTCATTGCCGGTACAAACATAAGTGATCGCCGGATCGTGGTTAATCGCCTCAGTGTGTAACGATTTAATAATCGAGATGTCTTTGACCATCGTCGCCGTATGCGGTAGCAACTCGCTGAGCCAGGCACCATCGCTGCCGTTATCGTGCTGCTTGAACTCAAAGATAGAAGGCGCGATTGGAAAACGGTTCTGACCGGAAGTCATCGTCGTGAGACGTTGCCCCATCCGCACGGTTTCAGGCAACTCTTTATCAAACCATTCTCCCATCTTCGGTTTATAGTCGTACAGATCCATCTGCGAGGGCGCGCCCGACATGAAGAGATAGATCGCGCGTTTCGCTTTCGGCGCGAAATGCGGGAGTTCAGGCAACCCACCCGTCCGTGGCATCGCTTGCTGCTCAAGCGCATCTACAAGCGTGTTCGGCAGTAATGAGGCGAGGGCTGCACTACCGAGACCCATCGCACATTTACCGAAAAATTGGCGGCGCGTTTCAAGTTTCAGGTATTCTTTGATTGGATCCACCATTGATCTCCTTTACGATGTTGCTCATTAATCCAGGCATCGCAGTGTTCACTAAAGTTTCAAATTAGGAAGTTGTTCAATAGAACTGAATTTAGGATTTACGCACCCCATCTTAAAGTCCCCCTGATAAGGGGGATTTAGGGGGTTTAAAGAACGGAATTTATCGCTTTTCGCGCCCGAATGTTGGATATTTGTGCAATTTGCGTAAATCCTATGAATTTTAACTCCTGCTCGCAAGTTTGTTAGCAAAAATACTGATTAATCCGCCGAGCATTATATATCCGAACATGACTTCAAGGGTAACGAGGATACGTGCAGAGGTATTGGCGGCAACGACATCCCCGAATCCAAGGGTCGTAAAGGTTACGATGCTAAAGTAAAAAGATTTCCAAAAGGTTAAATGTTCATCGGCTTCGGTATCAATGGCCTGGTGAAATTGAGGCGTTGTCTCTTGTAGCCATTCGGCGTACCATGTGGGTGCCGGCATATACACAAATGAAAACAAGAGCGCGATGAGTAGTGACCATAACGCCCAAAGCGCGAGACTCCGACCATAATCTGAACTCCATTTCCAAACGAATGCCCAAAACGGGTTTTTCTCTTTAAAGGCACGGATGAACTGCTGATCTGCCACGTAACGTTTGAAAAAAGGATTCAAGACCCCGTTAATATCTTCATTATTCAAATAGAACTCTGTTGGCTGCTCAGATTGATGGCGCAACTTGTTGAGCAATGATTGCCATATCGTATCCGAGATAAAATTTACCTGACGATAGGATACCGCAACAGCGAACCGAGCAGCAGTGAAGTCCGTTTTCCCGAGAAACGTTGCTTCATTAAAGATCACCGATTCTAAGAATTGGGCTTCTACGAAGTCCAATTCATTAGAAAAAGATGCCTTTTTGAAATGCACAGTGTCTTGAAAAATCGCATTTCTGAAAACCCCATTTTCCAAAAATTGGGTCTCATTGAAATCTGCGGCCTGCTGAAAATGCGTTTTTGAAAACCGCGCCATTCCCTGAAAGATTGTTCCACGGAAAAGGACTGAACCTTCAAACACTGACTCTCCGAAGTCACAAGCACTTTGAAATACATTCTTTCGGAGATGAACGGCATCTTGGAAAACAGAATTTCCGAAAAATACCTCTTTTTTGAAAAGGGTATTCTCGAATTTGATGAGGTTTTTAAACGTACACCGGATACAAACAACTTCCTTATCAACCGCGAAGTTGCCTTCAACATTCACTTCGGATTCAGGTGAAAAGACGATTGGCCCGTCAATTATACAATCTGTCAGAAATACGCTTTCGTAATCCGATTGCAAAAGCGAAAGGAATGTGCCCGCCTCAAGCGTCTGTTCAGTACCATGATAAATCTGCATATTAGTCCCATGCGGCTCGAAAACTGTAGACGTGAAAGTTTCACGTATAGACGGCTACAATTGAGCGTTTTATGAAGATACGCGTCTGTGAAGCACGCTTTTTAATATTATCGGTTTCATTGAAGCATAGGAACCTCGGTGAAACAGTTGAATAATACGCGTTCGGACTACTATCCAAATAGCACCGGTATTAGGCTAATATCTCGTTGACGATCCGGGCTTTCTCTTCAACGCCAGTTAATCGGTGATCCAGCCCTTGGAACTTGAAAGTTAACCGTTCGTGATCGATGCCGAGTTGCTTGAGGATCGTGGCGTTTATATCGCGAACGTGTACGGGGTCTTTGACGATGTTATAACTAAAGTCATCGGTTTCGCCGTGGACTACACCGCCTTTGATACCACCGCCAGCCATCCAACGCGTAAAGCATTTCGGATGATGGTCACGCCCATAGTTATCCGGCGTGAGAGTGCCTTGACAGTAGACAGTTCGTCCAAATTCGCCGCCCCAGACAACTAAGGTTTCATCGAGCATGCCGCGTTGTTTCAAGTCTTTAATAAGTCCTGCTGAGGGTTGATCGATATCGCGTGCTTGGTTGCGGATATTTGTCGGCAGTTGTCCGTGCTGATCCCAACCCCGATGGAAAATTTGTGCCAGACGCACATCGCGCTCCATCATCCGACGCGCAAGGATACAGCAGTTGGCGAACGTACCCGGCGTTTTGACTTCGGGACCATACAATTCTAAGACATGTTCGGGTTCCTGTGATAAATCCGCGAGTTCTGGGACGCTCGTCTGCATACGGAATGCCATTTCGTATTGTGAGATACGGGCATGCGTTTCTGGATCGCCGACTTCTTCGTAGAGTTCCTGGTTGAGTTCGACGAGGGTGTCTAACATCCGTTTCCGCGTTTTCTCGTTGACCCCTTCCGGGTTTGAAAGAAATAAGACAGGATCGCCTTGGCTGCGAAGTAGCACACCTTGATGTTCTGATGGGAGGAACCCCGCACCCCAGAGGCGATTGTAGAGTGCCTGCGCACCCTTTGGACCACTCCAAGTCGCGTTCATTACGATAAACGCAGGCAAGTTTTCGTTTTCACTACCGAGTCCATAACTTAACCACGCACCAAGGCTCGGTTTACCTGGATTTTCATCACCCGTACAGAAGAAGGTAATCGCTGGATCGTGGTTAATCGCTTCGGTGTGTACCGACTTGATAATCGCGAGATCTTCCGCGACCGATCCGGTGTGTGGGAGCAGTTCGCTAATCCATACACCATCACCGCCGTTATCGTACTTCTTGAATTCAAAGATAGACGGCGCAATCGGGAACTTATCCTGTCCTGAGGTCATCGTTGTGAGACGTTGCCCCATCCGGACGGATTCTGGGAGATCCGTATCGAACCATTCCCCCATATTCGGTTTGTAGTCGTACAGATCCAATTGCGATGGCGCGCCGGACATGAACAAGTAGATCGCACGTTTTGCTTTCGGTGCGAAGTGTGGAAGCTCTGGTAGACCCCCAAATCTCGGTGCTGCTTGCCCTTCGAGTGCGTTAGCAATCGCGTTCGGCAGCAGGGTGGCGAGTGCTGCACCACCAAGACCTGACGCACACTTCCCAAAAAATTGGCGACGCGTCTCAAGTTTCAGATATTCCTTAATTGGGTCCATTGCTTATCTCCTTTTGCAATACCTATTCCTAATGTGTTTCACCTATTGGTAGGTAGTGAAATGTTCAGTTCCTCTGGTGCTGGTATATCCAACTCCAAATCTGGAATCTGTTGAAGAAGTTTGCGGAGCGGTTCCATATCCTGAATTGGATTATAGCTAACTTTTAGACTTGTTAAGCTTGTAAACTGTTCAATTTGGCTGATATCGTTGATCCGGTTGCGGTCAACGTGCAAAACACTTAACTGTGTGGATTCAGCGATTGGTGAAATGTCTTGGATTTGATTCTTCCCAAGTCCCAATTCAGTCAAATGTGTTAGTTTAGCAAGTGGTGAGATATTACTAATTTGATTCCCCCAGATCAATAACGTCCTCAACAGGGTCAACTCGGTGAGTGGCGTAATATCACTAATTTGATTCCGCCAAGCCCACAATTTTGTCAACTGCGTCAAACCAGCAATCGGTTTTATGTCGTTAATTAGATTTCCGCCGAGATTTAGTTCTACTAACGAGACCAATTCAGTTAGCGGTGTGATGTCGTGTATCTGGTTTCTATGAAGTCTTAACTTTGTCAACTGCGTTAGCGGACCGAGTGGTTTGATATTGCTGATTTGATTATCTTGAAGCCATAACGCTCTCAATTGTGTCAAATTAGCGAGTGGCGTGATGTCACTGATCTGATTATCCCATAGCCATAACACTGTCAACTGTTTTAAGTTAGCGATAGGTTTTATGTCACTGATCTGGTTTCCAACGAGAGATAGCTCGTTTAACTGGGTCAAATTAGCAAGTGGCGTGAGATCGCTGATTTGGTTCTCATTGAGGTATAACCCCGTCAACGCTGTCAATCCAGTCAGTGGTGTAATATCGCTGATTTGATTCCCACGAAGTTCTAAAGTTTTTAATCCTGTAGCTTTCTCAAGTCCTGTTAAGTCGGTTATCCCGCTGTTATCGGCATCAAGATGCTCTAATTCTTGCAATCTTTTTGGGGGGATGGTGTCGCTGCGCCCTAAATCGAGTGCCTTTCGCACTGCGTTGGCTAAATTGGGGTCCAATATTGTCGAATCTGGGACGAAGGTATTTGGAAGTTCTGCTTGGATGTCCGATGCCAAATTCGGGAGTTGGTTCAGCAACCGTTCGAGTGGACTCGTATCCTGAATCGGATTCCCTTTGACATTTAAAAGCGTTAAATTCGTCAGATTTTCAACAGGACTGATATCCTCGATCTGATTGTCTTGGATCCATAATTCTGTGAGTTGTGTCAAATTGGCAAGCGGTGTGATGTCGCTGATTTCATTATATTGGAGCCATAATTCTGTGAGTTGTGTCAAGTTGGTAAGCGGTGTGAGGTTTCTGATCTGATTCCTCACGAGGGTTAAGTCTATCAATTGAAGCAGATCAGCGAGGGGTCTGATGTCCCTAACCCGATTACTCGAGAGGTTGAGTTGTGTTAATTGCGTCAATCTGGTCAGGGGTGTTAGGTCACTAATCTGATTGCCCGAAAGGGTTAGTTTCGTCAGTTGTGTCAATCCAGTAAGTGGTGTGATGTCGCTAATCTGAATTTTTTGAAGCATTAACTCAGTGAGTTGTGTCAAATTGGCGAGCGGCGTGAGATTGCTGATTGGGTGCTCACCCAGTTCTAATTTTGTCAACTCGGTCAAGTTACTGATAGGTTTTATGTCGCTGATTGGATTATCATGCATCGATAATTCGGTCAGTTGTGTCAAGTTAGTGATAGGTTCTATATCGGTGATCTGATTGTCCGAAAGCCATAACCGTCTGAGCTCTGTCAACCCACTCATTGGTTCTATGTCAGTGATTTGGTTTCCGTTGAGAAATAAGTTACGAAGCTGCACGAGTCCTACAATCGGTTTTATATCGCTGATCTGATTGTTCCAGAGAAATAACTCTTGCAACTTCGTTAATCCAGCAAGCGGTTTTATGTCACTGATTTGGTTGTTCTGAAGCCATAACTGGCTGCTGAGCTCCGTCAGTCCAGCAAGCGGTGTAATGTCACTGATTTGATTGCTATACATCAATAATTCTGTGAGTTGTGTCAAGTTCTCAAGTGGTTTTATGTCGCTGATTCGATTTTCTGAAAGCCATAACTGTGTGAGCTCTGTCAACCCAGCAATCGGTTTTATGTCAGTGATTTGGTTTCTTGCGAGCAATAAGTTCCGGAGTTGTGCAAGTCCTGCGATCGGTTTTATATCGCTGATTTTATTATCGTCAAGGGATAAGGATGTTAACTGTGTTAATCCCGCAAATGGTGCTATGTCGCTGATTTTATTATCGTCAAGGGATAATCTTGTTAATTGTGTCAATTCTGCGAGCGGTGTGATGTCGCTGATTTGATTAGAACCGAGGTAGAGTTCTGTCAATTGTGCCAATCCCGCAAGCGGTATAAGGTCCGTGATTTGATTCTGTCTAACATTTAATGACTTTAACTGTGCTAACTCAGCGAGGGGTGTGATGTCATCTATCTGATTGCCCCAGAGCCGCAACCACCCTAACCGCGTCAAGTTAGCGATAGGTTTTATGTCGCTCACTTCGTTATCCATAAGGGTTAGTTCTGTAAGCTGCGTCAATCCTGTAAGTGGCGTGATGTCCCTGATTGGGTTGTTGTCAAGCCACAATGTTGTCAGTTTCGTCAATCCGGCGAGGGGTGTGATGTCGCTAATCTGAGTTTCTATGAGGTATAACTGTTCCAGTTGTGTCAATTCCGCGAGGGGTGTGATGTCCCTAACTGGTTTTTTCATGATGGATAATTTTGTAAGCTGCGTCAATTCCGCGAGCGGCGTAAGGTCGTCGATTGGATTATTCCCAAGATATAAACGCGTCAGTTGCGTCAAGTTTGCAACTGGTTTTATATCTCGAATTTGATTTCCGCTACACGACAATTCTGTGAGTTGTGCCAAGTTAGCGACCGGTGTGATGTCCCCGATTTGGTTGCCATGGATTGATAATTCTGTGAGTTGTGTCAGGTTAGCGAGGGGTGTGATGTCCTGAATTTGATTCTTTTGCAGTTCTAAAATTTTTAAGCCTGTTGCCTGCTCCAGTCCGGTTAGGTCTTTTATATTTTTTTCTTTCGCATCTAAATGCTCTAATTCTTCCAACGCCGTTTGTGGAATAAGATCGGTCGCGCCTAAACCGAGAGCCTCGCGCACAGCAGCGGCTAAATTGCCATCCGGTATTGTCACGGCATGGCTTGCCGAACAAGTAAGGGACGCTATGAGAATAGTAAGGATCATAAACAACCTTTTCATAATCTGAATTCAATCCTTAGATATGGACAGACAATCTTTAGTGCTAAAATCTAAATCGTATACACTTTAATTTTCAAGAGGCATTGATATATCCAGTTCCAAATTCGGAAACTCTTTCAGGAGTCTTTGAAGGGGTTCCTTATCTTGAATCGGATTCTTCTTGACATGCAAACGCTTTAAATTTGTAAAGTTTTCAACAAGGCTGATGTTGCTGAGTTGATTCTCTCTAAGTTCTAATATCGTCAGTTGGGTCAAGTTAGCCAGTGGCGTAATGTCCCTAATCTGATTACTGTTTAGCCATAATTCCGTTAATTGCGTCAACTTCGTAATGGGGGTGATGTCGCTGAGGTGGTTATGAGTGAGCCGTAACACCTCTATCTGTGTCAATCCTGTGAGCGGTGTAATGTCCTCTATTGGATTATGTCTGAGATCTAACTTCTTCAGTTGCGTCAGATTAGAAACGGATTTGATGTCGTTAATCTTATTGAACGCAAGATATAGGCTTTTTAGCTGCGTCAAGTCAGCAAGCGGTGTAATGTCCTTAATTCGGTTGCTATCAAGGTCTAAGTGCTCAATTTGCGACAATCCAGTGAGTGATGGAACGAGCGGTGTGATGTCACTGATTTGATTATCGGAGAGCACCAAATTTTTAAGTTTTGTGAGTTCAGTGAGAACTGTGATGTCCTTAATTTGATTTTCGTAAAGGTCCAAGTGCTCCAGTTGTGTTAAATTAGCGATAGGGTTTATGTCGCTGATCTTGTTTATGTTGAGCCTTAACCTTGTCAATTGTGTGAGTTCAGCGAGTGGTGTAATGTCGCTGATTTGGTTGTCCCAGAGTTCTAACCTTTTTAGTTGTCCCAACTTCGTGAGCGGTGTGATATCGCTGATTTGATTACCACTAATTTCTAATGCGCTAAGTCGTGATAGACCCATGAGTGGTTTGATATCGCTGATTTGGTTTCTCGTTAGATCCAAAAGGCTAAGTTGTGTTAATTCCTGAAGCGGTGTGATATCGCTGATTTGGTTATCATCAAGTCCTAATACTATAAGTTGCCTCAAGTTAGCGATCAGTTTAATATCGCTAACTTGATTCTCATCAAGCCATAAACGGGTGAGTTGTGTTAATCCCCGAAGCGGTGTGATGTCTTCAATTTGATTTCCGCTAAGTCGTAACCACGATAAGCCAATTGCCTTCTCGAGTCCTGTTAAGTCTTTGATGTCTTTTCGACTGACAGAAAGTTTTTCTAATGCTTCCAGTTTCTTTTGGGGGATCGGGGCACTTGGGGCTAAACCGAGTGCCTCACGCACAGCAGCGGCTAAATTAGCATCTGGTATTACGACATCTTGATTAGATGAACAACCGAAAAAAACTATAGGTATTGCCAAGAACGTACAAAGAGATTTCATAGTCTTATGAGATGGGCACCACTGAAAAGTAGTGCCCACCGAATTTAATCATCCCTTGTTCAGGACTTCGTCCAGATTCAGGATTAGATTCGCAATCATCGTCCATGCAGCGACTTCGACTGCATCTAAAGTTTCATCAGGTTGCGATTCACCGACAGCGATCAGTTCTTCAGCTGCTTCTGGATTTGCCATCAATTCTTGATGATGTGCTTGGAATGTCTCCAGTAGCAGTGCCGCCTCTTTTGCTTTCGGAAGTCGGGCAGTCGCTGCCTCAAAGAGATAGGCGATCCGTTCTTCCGTCGTCTCACCGCCCTCTTTAACCGTGCGTTCTGCAAAAGCGCGCGCCGCTTCAAAGAACTGCGGATCGTTCATCAGCATTAACGCCTGCATCGGTGTGTTCGTCCGTTCACGACGGATGGTGCAGGCTTCACGCGATGGCGCGTCCAAAATGTTCATCTGTGGCGGTGGTGCCGTACGCTTCCAGAATGTATAGAGGCTCCGGCGATATACTTTATCAGCACCCGCATCTTTAACAAACGTGTCGGTATTGGATCCGGTAAACCCGACGGCTTTCCAGAGTCCATCCGGTTGCGGCGGTTTCACACTCGGTCCCCCAACTTTGGTATGCAACAAGCCGCTCACAGCAAGCGCGTTATCGCGCACGGTTTCGGCATCAAGTCGGTACCTTGGTGCACGAGAAAACAGGGCGTTATCCGCATCGCGTTCCAGTTTTTCGGGCGTAACCTTCGCACTCTGACGATAGGTTGCTGACGTAAGCATCAATTTCAGCATCGCTTGAATATCCCAATCGGAGGCAATGAATTCGGTTGCAAGCCAGTCGAGGAGTTCGGGATGCACCGGCGGTGTGCCTTGTGTACCGAAATCTTCCGCTGTCAGGACAATTCCGGCACCGAAGATATCTTGCCAGAAACGATTGATCGCAACACGGGCCGTAAGTGGGTGTTCCGGTGAAAGCAGCCATTTGGCAAGACCGAGACGATTTGGATCCGCATCTTCTGGCATCGCAGGAAGCACGCCAGGGGTTTGCGGATAGACCTGTTCACCCGGATGCTGATATTCACCACGTGCTAAGACGTAAGCCCCTCTCGGTTCAGTACGCTCTTGCATCACAAGTGTGGTCGTTAGTGAACCGTCCAATGTACTCCGCTGCTGTCGTGTCTCTGCTAAGTCCGCAAAAAGTTCTTTCAAGTCAGCGAATGCACGTTGCGCATTTTCGTTGACACTCTTGTCAAGCCTGATGTTAGCCCGATAGTAATCGCGGATTTGATCCGTCTGTGCGATTTCGCGTTCGCCGCGCGGCGTGCCAGCAATATCTACGATGTTAGCAGGTAGCATCGGCGGCGCGCTTTCCATACGGAAATAGAAACCAGACGGACCTGAGTAGTTGACAACTTTCAGGAGTAACGTGTTGTTACCAGGTTTGAGCTCGACCTGTATCTGTTCTTGGTCCGCAGCGGCATCTCGCTGGACATTTTTGGCAAGGAGCTCGGTACCGTTCATCCAAACCTTCAGCGCATCGTTGCTCCCAATATACAGGAGTGCTTTCTGTTGGGTAACAGAGGAGATGTTCCTGAAGAGATAGGTGGCACTGTTTTCGCCAACGATGTCGTTATGTACCTGTTCATCAACCCAGTGGGTCTGCTGTTCCCATTTGATGGTCTTGTCGCCCACCTTAAACGTGTTGCCTGCGTTGACCGCTTTCGTTTCAGGTTCATAAACCTGATAGAAGGCGAGGTTACCGTGTTCAGCGGTGAACGGACCCACGGCGTGCCAAGTGCCTAATCCTATCTTGGATCCGATCGGATAAACCGTTGTCGCATCAGTGAGCGCGAGTCGGAAGCGACCTAATTGCTTCTGACGCAGATCGAACTCATGTTTAAGGCGGATCTTCAATCTGCCGCCTTCCGTCCCAAAGGGTGCCGCAACAAGAAAGATCGCTTGTCGGTTTTCGTTTCTTCTGTCGAGTGCCCATCCGGTTTCCGGTTTATCGTCAATCGCGTTTGCGATGACACCACCGAGGTTGTCTTCACCCATAGTCTGTTCGTGGTCTGCCCACGCTTGCACGATTTGGACAGGCGTCCACGGATCGGCGGCTTCGGTCTCTTCAGTTTCATTTTCCGCGCTCGCATCATCTGTCGGCGTGCCTTCGGCTTGTGCCTCAGCATCGGCATCAGCAGTAGGTGTATCTTCTACGGGTGTTTCCACATCGGCATCAGGCGTATCCGCTGCTCGCGCTTGGGTGTCGGTATTATCAACAGGCGTGCTTCCGGCTTCTGCGTCGGTCCCTTCAGTTTGCGTCTGTGTTTCAGCCTCGGCATCGCTCTCCGCGTTTTCTGTTTCCACAACAGGCGATTCCTCGCTCTCTGCTGCAGGCGGTCCGATGAAAAGCGCGAAGTCGGTCAAAACAACGTTGCCGTTACTACTTCTACCGATCCCACCTTTCGGCAAGGATTCGTGCTTGATACCTTCTAATCGCACAGCACTCCATTTGCCCGGTGGCAGGTCTACAATTACCTCGTAGGTCTCCTGTTCGGGATTGGTGCCGCTGGCTAATATGGAGTTATCCTCTAAAACTTCGAGCGTCGCCCCACCTTTTGAATAAAGCGATGTCGGTTTCAGCGTTGTCCAGCGCGGCATCCGATTTTCCCATGCGATTTGGGTCGCATCGAGTTCCGGGATAGGTGCTTTGGTTTGGGCATCTAACTCGGCGATCTGGTCATCAAACGCGGCGAGTTCTGCTTCCTGCTCTGGGGTCGGCAGCTTCACAACCGGGGGAGAATCCTTACGATTGCCGTCCATCGCATTTTCAGTGATATTGTTGAAATAGGCGTAGAGTTGATAGAATTCTTTCTGTGTAATCGGATCGTATTTGTGGTCGTGGCACTGCGCGCACCCGACGGTTAATCCCATCCAGACAGTCGAGGTGGTATTCGCTCTGTCGATCGCGTATCGAACATAGTATTCCGCATCAATCGAACCGCCTTCACTTGTCGTGACGTGGCATCGGTTGAAACCGGTAGCGACCTGCTGGTCAAGTGTCGGTTCCGGTAGAAGGTCACCTGCCAACTGCTCAGTCGTAAACTGATCGAACGGCATATTTTTGTTGAACGCATTGATAACCCAATCACGGTAAGGCCACATCTCACGGTAATTATCTAAATGGAGTCCGTGCGTATCACCGTACCGCGCGACATCTAACCAGAAGCGACCGAGATGCTCGCCGTATTCCGGTTTCGCCATAAACGTATCAATCAGTTTTTCGTAAGCGTCTGGTGAATCGTCTGCAAGGAATTGATGTATCTCTTCGCGTGTCGGCGGTAAGCCGGTGAGATCGAAGCTTAAACGTCTAATAAGCGTCCGTTTATCCGCTTCACTTGCGGGTGTAAGTCCCTCTTTTTCAAGCCGTGAGAGGATGAACGCGTCAATCGGGTTTCGCACCCAGTCTTTGTTCTCGACAGTCGGTGGCGTTGGACGGACGGGTGTGGTGAACGCCCAGTGTTCTTCCCAATTCGCACCTTCACGGATCCACTGTGTAATGGCTTCAATCTGTTCTGGTGTTAGCGTCTTATTGAAGTCCGCGGGTGGCATGCGATAGGTGTCGTCATCGGATACGATGCGAAGATGGAGCTCGCTCTCGTCGGGCTTGCCGGGGACGATGACGGGGTATCCGCTCGGTTCAGAAAACGCACCCTCTTTCGTATCAAGGCGTAGGTTGCCTTGTCGAGTCTTGGCATCCGGTCCGTGACACGCGTAGCAATTGTCCGAAAGAATCGGACGGATGTCGAGGTTATAATTCAAAGTGGCTGGTGGTGTCTCGTGATGTTCCGCAGATGCCGTGGGTAGTCCGAACACGGCGAGGCAGAAATACACCAATAATATGGTTCCGGTTAGTGGAATCGTATTGTTAGCCGTCTTCACTGGAAGTCTCCCCTTTGTTTAAAACGCAGCTCGCTTAGGCAGCGCAAACTGCTATTTGCTATAACAGAATTAGCAATTGTGACGCTTAGGCAGTCAAAAAGTTTAGCAACATTGTTATATTTTACGATAGGGTTGTGCTTTTGTCAAATATTCCTCTCTGATTGTGGCGTTTTGCTGATACTCAATCGGATAGAAAACCTATTGTGTTGCGACCTTCTCAAAAATAATAACATGTTGCCAGGGTAAGTCGTCGAGCGTCTCTACCCAAGAAAGTGGGTGCGGTGTTGCTTCCTTAATCACCTGCAACTCACTCATCTTGTGCAAGCGTTTGATCGGCACATTGTCGTCTTCCAAGCGGTATTCCACAAAGGCAACCCTTCCCCCTATTTTGAGACCACGGCAGATGTTCTGCATCATCTCATACGGATGTGAAAATTCGTGGTAGACATCCACCATAATCGCCAGATCCACCGAGTTCGGCGGCAATTTCGGATCGGTGATCGTTCCTAATACACCTTTGATATTGGTAATACCGGCTTCCGCCATTTTCTCAGCAAGGATATCAAGCATCTCCTGCTGGATTTCAACGCCGTAGATGACCCCTGTCTCACCAATTTTGGGTGAAATGCGTCGCGCGATATAGCCCGTCCCGATACCGATATCCGCCACAACGTCACCCGCTTTGAGTTTCAGCAGCTCAACAAGTCGGTTCGGCATCTCTTCTCGTTCACGTTCAGGGCGTTCCAACCATTCCGCACCTTGATGCCCCATCACGCGAGAGATTTCGCGACCCATGTAAATTTTGCCGATCCCATCTCGACTGGAGGTCTTATGTTCATACATTGTACTCGCTGGACGTGTCGGCGCGGTTTCCGATTGTAAATCACCACTGGGCGTGTCCGTCAATAGAAAAACCACACCCATCATGCATAGAAAAATATAAAGTTTCCTGAACATCGGTTTTATCCTGCCAATCCTAAAATCCTGTCAATCCTGATTCAGACAATAAGTTACCACCTTCCGAGATAGAGACCTCGGTTTGCCATCGGCATCGTCACCCGCTTACCTTGCTGCCGTTGTGAATCGACAATGGCGAAAACCATCTCAGTGCTTCGGTGTGCAAGATGAATGTTACCTTGCGTCTCGGTATCAGTTTCAATTGCATCAACAATGTCTTCAATACAGCCGACGGTGCCGCTTTTCCGTTCATAAGGCGGGAACGGTGCTTCCAAAATCTCGTTAAACTCCCCTTGCCGTTTACGGAGGTGAAAACCGAGTCCATTATTGAGGGCACGAATTATACCCTCACTACAATGCACCTCAAATTCATAAGCCGTGCCGGGAATGCTAATGCCGTTAATACCGTTCTCAAAACGGATGAATCCCATTACGATACCGGGATCAGATTCCGTGCGGTTATCTTCAAAATCAGCGTCATCAACGCCAACGTTCCCTTGCACATATGCTATTGGCGCATCACTTGCCAAGAAAAGGAGCATATCTGCTGCGTGCGTATATCCCCAAAGCGCAGCACCACCGCTATAGGCGATAACAGCGCGTCGCTCGCCAAGTTCACCGCTTTCGAGGAGTTCCCGCATTTTGATGTATCCGGGCGTAAAACGTCGCTGCGTGCCGAGGTTGAATTTGATGTTATATTTTTCGCACACCGCTACCATGGCATCCGCCTCTTCCATAGACGCACAAAGCGGTTTATCGCAATAGATGCCTTTCACGCCATTTTCCGCAGCAAATTGTGTGATGTCGGCATGGTTACCAGGACGCGTGGCGATACTGACAATATCGGGTTTCTCTGCGACAATCATCTCACGATAGTCTAAATAGTACTTCGGAATATCCCATTTGTCGCAAACGTATTGTGCCTTCTCTTCGACCACATCCGCAGCAGCGACAAGTGCTGTCCGCTCGAAAGCCGTATATCCCGCAGCATGCGAATAGGGTAACGCACCGTGGGGTGTCGCACGGACTTCCTCATCAATTGTACCCCCCATTCTGCCACAACCAACAATACAGACACGGTATTCTGTTCCCATTGGATTCCTCCATTGCATTTCGCTGTTGAGGTGCTGTAAAAGGTTCCTGCTAAACTGTCAATTTCACAACGTCTTGTTTGACGATCTCTTTTGTATGTCCATAAGACGCAGTTTGCACGAGTTCCTGAACTTCAGGCGTTAAACGGTTGACGATTTTCTCGGGTAAACTTTGCTTACCATCGTATTGCGGACGATAGCGCAGAATAAGGAAACGTCTATCCCGATCTTTCGGTTTCCATCGCAAAACACCGTGTGTCAAGAGTTCAGAGATGACAAGAAAATCGCCCGCTTTTGGCGTAAGATTCGTAAAAACGTCGTCCGGTTCAGGATCAATACCGTCGGGACCCGGTGTTAACAGGTCCTCAGGTCTCTCGAATTTGCTCTTATGCGAACCGGGGATAACGATAAGTCCACCGTCACCGGGCTGCACATCGGTCAAGTAGAAGAACGCCACGAAATCGTTGCAGTAAATCTGGTTATTCTGGACTTCGTAGCGCGTGAGCCATTGCCGTCCCTCACGCGCACAGTGCAAGCCTGCCGGATTTGTCCCCATCGGTTGCCTGTCTGGGTTGTGCTGTTCAAGCGTGAGTGTGCCAGTGACAAACCGCGGTTTATCGAAGGTAAATTCTTTGACAAGGGGCCAGATAGCCGGATGCACCGTCATCGCCTCAAGCGACCTGTCAAAAGCGAATCCGTGTTCATATCTACCCCCTTTACCGGGTTCTAAGTCGCGAGGACGCGTCGTGAATTCTTCTGGACGTTCATCGAGCGGTGTATGAATATACCGATCCACAGCCGCCTGTGCCGCTTTGAGGGCATCCCCCGTAACTGCACCCTCGATGTGCAAATAGCCGGTAACGTCAAATAGGTAACGTTGTTCTGGGGTCATTTTTCGCTCCTTATTAAGTTAACTGGACATGTTCACTTTTAACGATGTCTTTGGTATGCGTATAAAATGCGGGTTGCGCAAGTTCACGGGTCTCAGGCGAAAGTCGCTCCATCACCTCAGGTGGAAATGGATCCCTGTGTCCTCTGGAATCTTGGAAAAACTGTGTTTTGTAACGCAAGATCAGGAACCGTCGATACCGATCCTTCGGTTTCCAGATAAGTACCCCGTGCGTCAGCAGTTCGGACAGAACAATTGCGTCACCCGCGCGTGCCGTTACATTAACTAACGCTGGATGGAGTTCGTCGGGTGGATCCGCTGGGTCTGGGAAGAATAGCCCCTCTGGACGTTCAAAGTTCGCTTTGTGGGAACCCGGTAGCACAACTAAGCCGCCATCACCCGGATAGACATCAGCAAAATAGAAAAAGACGACGAAGTCGTTACAGTGAATCTGCCCATCCTTGACAGTATAGCGACGCGTCTGCCAGCCGCAATCTTCACGCGCACAGTGCAACTTACCAATAACCTGATCGTGTTCTGGACGCTTAGCAACGAGGCTGCCTCGATTAAAAATCGGTTTATTATTCGTAAGTTCTTTTACGATTGGCCATGTTTTCGGATGAAGTGTAAGTGCCTCAAGCGATTTATCGAATGAAAAGCCGTTAGAATAGCCGCCACCGCCATAACTGATACCCGGCGGAAGCTCAGCCTCCGGTGTTTGGACACAGCGCTCAACGGCATCTTGGGCATTTTTCAATTCCTTATCACTCAGAACGTTTTTGAGGTGGATATACCCCGTTAAATCAAAAAGGTACCGTTGTTTGGGTGTCATGTACCCATCTCCATCTGTAATTTCAGAAAATTGATTTTTACAACAGGCTGTATGAAACGCACAGCTTTAAAGCCTCGCGTTTCCATAATGGGCGTATCGGTTATCGTACTGAATGCCAAACAGAGATAGAACCGAAAATGCCTGATACAGACGACAAAACTACCGCTTGAGCCGACCCCATGTCGTTGTGAGTAACCCATCAGGTTCTACCGGCAACGTTTTCTCTTCTGCTTTTTCGTAGTCTTCATCTGTCGGTTCATATTCCAGATCACTTGACCAGCAGAAAACATCGTATTGAACCTGAAGTGAGCTCTGCCGCGTCCAAATCATCATAACGTTTTCACCGTCTTGCAATTCATTAACCGTGCCACCATCCTGTCCAAAATCACCGGTCCGCATCCATGCCCATTCGGGGACGTTTTCCTCAAAGATAATATCGTCAGGACGCACAAAGGCAGGTGCCACATCTGGGATCTTATTGCCATCGTCCCCGAGAACCCACAACCAGTCTGAGTGGTTGCTCGGATTAATGAGCCGTCCGATAAAACGCCATTCACCGGCTTTTCCGCCCGCACGACTGATGTCGAACCTATAAAGTATCCAGCCTTGACCACCGGCATTCGTGACAATATCTCCAAAGGCACCGTCGGCAGGATCTACAGCACCTTCACCTTTACCTAATTTATAGACATCCTCGGAATCCCTATCATCAAAGGCTTCCGCCTCGAACCAAATCTGTTCGCCATCTCCGTATTCAGAGACTTTAAACTCTTCCACGGCAAAGCCTGTAAACGGCTGCATCAGCAGCAGACAGAGGGCTAAGCTGAGCGTTAATTGACATTTCTGAAGCATTGTTATGCCTCCTCCTATATTCTGGTTGTGAATCAGTTTTGCCTTTTTTCGTCTTTGTTGATGGGATTTGAAACCCCACCCAAGTGATAAGAATAGGACTTACGCAAAGCGCAATAATGCACTTCGCATTTGGGCGAGTACGCCGCAGAATTGCGCTACTACGAACCAGTTTGCTTTTGAGGAACACGCGTATTTCCAAGGTCCATCCGTTTGTAGTGAGGCGATTTATCGCCTGTCTGCGTAAGTCCTAAAGAATACGAGATCTTGTCAATATTTTCATCCGGTTTCGCCAGACCGAGTAAAAGCAGTTTCAAACCTCTGCTATCGAGTGTGATTAACCAAAAATACTTGACAGGTACCTTGAAATATCGTATATTTGGCTGTTGAGTTGAATATACGTGTGATTATCTGTATGTTGCTTAAATGGCAACTAAAGTATAAAATAAAGGTGTTTTTTTGTCAACTGCATCAGATACACTTGGATTCTATCATAAAATATCTAAAAACGAAACAGAGGTTGGATAATGAAACTCGGATTTGTGAGCGCAATTTTACCGGAACAGTCCTTAACAGAAGTCGTCGAATTCGCTGCTGATACAGGCTTCGATTGCGTCGAATTGATGTGCTGGCCCAAAGGGAAAGCGGAACGGCGTTATGCCGGTGTCACACATGTTGATGTCGCGACGCTTTCCGAAACGGAAGCAGATAAAATCCTACAATGTGTCTCGGATGCAGGGATCACAATCAGCGGCTTAGGTTACTACCCGAACCCACTGACACCTGACGAAACCGAAGCGGCTATCTATAGTGAACACCTTAAGAAACTGGTTCTGGCAGCAGAACGTCTGTCGGTGGGCATCGTGAACACGTTCATCGGTAGAGATCAGACGCGAACGATAGACGAGAATTGGCACCGTTTTAAGCAGGTATGGAAGCCGCTCATTCAATTCGCCGCCGATCACGGCATCCGTATTGGTATTGAGAATTGCCCGATGTTTTTCACTGAAGACGAATGGCCCGCTGGTCAAAACCTCGCCTATTGTCCCGCAGTTTGGGAACGGATGTTTGAAGAGATCCCGTCCCCGAATTTCGGACTCAACTTCGACCCGTCCCACTTTATATGGCTTCAGATGGATTACCTGAAACCGCTTGTTACTTTCGCCGATCGAATCTTTCATGTGCATGCAAAGGATGTCCGGTTAGACAGAGCAAAACTTGATGAAGTCGGTATCCTCGCAACACCGTTGGCGTATCATACACCGAAACTGCCGGGACTTGGCGATGTCGATTGGGGAAGTTTCTTCTCTGTCTTGAGCGATACCGGCTACCAAGGCGCGGTTTGTGTTGAGGTGGAGGATCGGGCTTATGAAGAGACATTAGCGCTGCGGCAACGCGCTTTGCGACAGAGCCATATTTTCCTGAGACAGTTCATGGGGTGAGAGGGAGTGAACGTTTTTTGATGGATAACCACGACTGGTTAGACGCGGAGTTTGCAGCATTGCAACAAGCAGGCTTACGCCGCCACCTCCGAACCGTCATGAGCGCGCCAATAGGAACAGTCAATCTTGATGGGCGCGACGTTGTGCTGCTCGGTTCAAACAACTATTTGGGCTTAAGCACGCATCCGCAGGTAATCGCCGCTGCTGTTGAGGCGACGCTGAATTTTGGTACAGGCGCGAGCGGCTCACGTCTTATCTCTGGAAACAGCGAACTCTATACAACATTAGAAGCCAACCTCGCAAAAACGAAGCACACCGAAGCCGCGCTCGTCTTCAGTTCAGGGTATGCTGCCAATACGAGCATTATTCCGATCCTCGCAAGTGAGGGGGATCTCATTTTAAGCGATGCGCTCAACCACGCCAGCATCATAGACGGATGCCGCCTCAGTCGCGCCACCAAGAAAGTCTATCGGCACTGTGATGTAGAACACCTGGCATCTTTACTTTCAGAATCCACAGCGTTTCGGCGGCGACTCATCGTGACGGACGGCGTTTTCAGCATGGACGGCGATATCGCACCGCTACCCGATATCTACGAGGTCGCTACACACTACGAAGCGATGTTACTCGTAGATGACGCACACGGGTTTGGCGTATTAGGAAAAGACGGGAGCGGTACTGTCGCACATTTCGGACTGGAAGGGACAAATATCATTCAGATGGGGACGCTCAGCAAGGCTGTTGGGGCACTCGGCGGGTATATTGCCGGAAGTCGCGCCTTGGTTGAACTGCTCATTAACAAGGCGCGCGGTTTTATCTTTACAACAGGATTACCACCTGCGACCTTAGCAGCAGCGAATACTGCCCTTGATGTGATACGTTCTTCACCTGAATTACGGCAACGCCTATTCTCGCACGCGGCGCAGCTCAAAACAGCGTTGATCAATTTAGGGTATACCTTATTACCCAGTGAAACACAGATTTTGCCAGTCGTATTAGGCAGTCCACAACGGGCAACAAATATTGCGGATGCATTGTTCGCTGAAGGCGTGTTCGCACCAGCGATCCGTCCACCCGCAGTGCCGCCAGACACGAGTCGTTTAAGGCTTACTGTCATGGCAACACACACCGAGGCAGAGATACAACAGGCGATCGCTGGATTCGCAGCAGTTATTCTTTGATTTTTTTCCATTTTCGTGCTATACTGCGTCAAATCTTAACGAAAGGCGACGAATTAGACATGAGTGAGAAAGCACACGTAATCAATTTTGGAAAACAAGACCCTATCGACCGAGGCACCGGTGTAAAAACTGTCCCGTTAGCCGGTAAATGGATCGACTCTACTTCGCTCACCAACGGGGTGACGATGTTTGAACCCGGTGCAGCGATCGCGCGCCACTATCACAACTGTGATGAATCCGTTACAATTCTTGAAGGCGAAGCCTCCTGTGAGGTTGATGGCGAAGTCTTTACCATGAAAGCCTACGATACGACATTCGTCCCTGCTGGCATCCCACACAGGTTTTGGAATGATAGCAATGCGCCCATGAAAATCTTGTGGACGTATGCCTCTGTCTCCGTGACTCGCACCTTCACGGAAACCGGTGAAACAGTCGGACATTTGTCCGCTGGAGATCAGGCAGTCGTTACCTAACAACGACTGAGGAGCCTAAAATGTCCGTTCAAGCCTATATCAAGGACAATCAAACCGCACTTTGTGCCTTGCTACAGGAACTCGTCAGGATTCCTACGGTCAATCCACCGGGTGAGAATTATGCCGAGATTGTTGGACTACTTGCGGCGAAGTGCAAGGCGTTGGGCATGCGGACACGGATTGCCAAAGTCCCAAAACGGCGTGCTGAGCAGATTATCTCAAATGCGGATAGCCATCCACGGCTAAACCTCATCGCGCGTTGGGATGTCGGCGCAGAGAAGACGGTGCATTTCAATGCACACTACGATGTCGTACCCGTTGCAGGGGAGTGGCGGTTCGGCAATCCATTCAGTGGTGAGATTGAGGGGGAGTGGCTTTATGGACGCGGTGCCGACGACATGAAGGATGCCATCGCTGCGCTCCTATTTGCAATCGAGGCTGTCCAAGAAACCGGCATCGAACCGAAGTTCAACGTTGAATGCTCATTCACTTGCGACGAAGAGACCGGTGGCGAGTTGGGCGCAGGGTATATTGTCGAGAAAGGTTTGGTTAATGCGGACTACGTCGTCAACTGTGAAGGTGGCGCGGAGATGAACATCGGCAACGGACATAACGGCGTACTCTGGTTGGACATTGAGGTTAAAGGTAAAGCAGCACACGGGGCACAGCCGGATAAGGGAATAAACGCATTTGAAAAAACCGCTGAACTCGTAACCGCACTCCAACGGGTTAAACGAAATTTGAAATCACCCGAACGCGCATTTAAACTCCCCGATGGCAGCGATCGCTATCCGACATTGAACATCGGCGGAACGTTCCGAGGCACCGACGGCGACAAAGTCAACACTGTTCCAGCAAGCGTGACGTTCTCAATTGACCGACGGATTACACCGAACGAGGAGCTTGAGTTCGCTGAATTGGAATTGCGTGAAGCGATCTCTGGGGCGTGCCAATACTATCCCGATCTGGTGGCAGAAGCCCGCGCGATCTTGCGGATTGAACCGTGTTTAACAGATACCGCTTCACCGATAGCACAGGCGTTCGCCGATGCGGTGCGTGTCGTCCGTTTCAATCAACCCCGATTTAAAGGCACCACCGGTTTTACAGACTTACACTATTTCGTCAATTCAGGCTTACCCGGCATCGGATATGGACCCAGTGGTGAAGGTGGACATGCCATCAATGAACGCGTCAATATTCCCGATCTCGTCAGAACCTCCGCTATCTACGCAACCTTCATAACCCGCGCAGCACTTTAAAATACACTAAAATAACCCAAGTTGCCACTTTGTAGCATAGGCTGTTAGCCTGTGCATCTTCGGGTTCTCCGAAAATGACAGGAAACACGCCAAGTTTTTCGCAAAAATGACCGCTTTTCACTGAAAAACGGTATTCGTGCGTCTAAAATTACATAGGTAGGACTTACGCATCCCCACTTGCTGGCGGGGTTTGAAACCCCGCCAGCAGTACGTAATATAGAGGTTATCATAGAAAAGTGCGTAAGTCCTGATACGTAGCAAGTCGGGTTAAAATACACTGGAGCGCGAGGTCTCCATGCCTCAGCGCATCCCATAAAACATAAAAGAGGTTAATACAATGCAAAACCGAAGACCAGCATCACTGAATGTAGTTCCAAAAGACACCATAGGAACAACATGGGCACTACCAGAAGGCGCAATCGCCCGATTGGGGAAAGGATTTCAATCTTATCGAAACGATAGCGATATAGCACTTTCTTCCGATGGTGCGTATTTTGTTGTTGGAACGTGTGTAGGGCTCTGGTGGTATGATGTATCCTCCATGTCTCTCATCGCTTTGTGGGAAACAGAGCGAGGGATGATCTCGGCTGTCGATTTTTCGCCGGATGATAAGTGGATTGCCACCGCGAATTGGGATGGCGTTATTAAGATGCTGGATATTCAAAGCGGTGCGTGTGTCGCTCAGATGAAGCCGTCAGAGGAGCATAGTATCTATAAACACGTTGCTTTTTCTCCTGACAGTAAATGGATTGCCACCGCGAGGATTGCTACTGCGAGTCAGGTGGGTACTATTGAGGTATTGGATGTTCAAAACGGTGTGTGCATCGCGCGGCTGGAACCGGAATCGCATGAAGGACAATCAAACTATATTCCCCAACTCAGATTTTCGCCTGATGCGCGGTATGTCGCTGCTACAATAGGAAAGCAAACTTACATCTGGGATTCGAGGACGGGTGGGTCAATCGCCAAATTTATAGGCATAAATTTTGCATTTTCTCCAGACAGCCGCCTGCTGGCGTGTGAGAATCCGTATACAATTCCTCATACGACTCCGCCTCGCGCTGCCAGCAACATGTCAGTGTGGGATATAACGACAGGCGAGCACATCGCTCATTTCACGGGGCATAGCAATATACTCAGGACTATCACATTTTCACCGTGCGGTCAGTTCCTTGCCTCAAGTGATAGAAACAGTAAACTACACGTATGGGATCTCACAGAGAGTTTAGTGAAAGAAATTTATGCAGATTATGACTGGGCTCGGGTAGAACCTTTTTATTTGCCAGACGGGACGCTACTTGCAACTGTGTTTATGAGTGAGACTATTGAGGTATGGAACGTCCAACAGCGTCGAAAACTATGGGCTTATGAACGACAACCTGAAAGTATGGGTGATCAATGGTTTTCAGAATGCCCGAAGCTGCCTATTGCCCATTTCCGGTCTGGTGAACCGAAGACGATTGACGAAAAACACACCTTCCCAACGCTTCATGAGCCTCTGTGTTATTTATATCCGGCAGTATTTTCTCCTAATGGAGAGATACTTGCCAGTGGGAGGGCCCTAAAAGGTCTTGTGCTATGGGATGTTGAACGTAAGCAGGCGCGTGACATATTAATCCATGATAAACTTTTTACTGTTTTTGATGCTTTGGATTTTTTACCTTGTGGAGATATATTAGCTGTCAGCAGAAATCGCAATGCCTTCAAAATGTGGCGCATTAGTGAAACAGAAACGGTCTCAATTGCTGAGTTCACGTCTCCCGTGGAGTTAGGACGACATGTTTTTACAGTTTCAGATTATCAGGTTGCCTTTGGCGGTAAAGGTGGCATACTTTATCTATGGGACCTTGAGCGCAACCAAAAACCGAAATCACTTATGGGACATACGGAACACGTCTGGTCGTTGGCGTTTTCACCGGATGGCAAACGACTTGCGAGTGTTGCGAGTGGGGCAAGCGATAAAACTGTTCGGCTCTGGAATGTTGAATCGGGTGAACAAATTGGGACATTTCCATTAGATGAACCTCGAACACTTACGGGGGTAGCGTTTTCTCCGTGTGGCAGCGTTATTGCTACAGGAATGATCGGCGAGCTCCGGTTGTGGCATGCTGAAACGCTGACAACGCTTTTTGTAATACCACAGTCACAGACAGAGGATCCGTACGCACTTGCTTTTTCGCCTTGTGGAAAATATCTCGCCTCCGGCACATGGTGGCAGAAAGGGATGGAGAAGATGGCAATCCGTTTATGGGACGTTGCCACCGGCGAGAATATCCATACCTTCTGGGGGCATACAACGGACGTGCAATCACTCGCGTTTTCACCGGATGGTACACTGCTGGCGAGTGGTAGTTTTGACGGCACTATCCTGCTGTGGGAGGTCAAATCATTTATCGGTTCTTAAAACGTGGAACATTGAATGCCAAACCCGTTAAGGAGTGAATATCATGCAAAGTCGTAGGCCAGCACCGTTCAATGTAGTATCAGGAGACCTCGAAGGAACCACATGGGCACTACCAGAAGGCGCGATTGCCCGACTGGGGAAAGGAATTGCCCGGGGTCCGAAACTGGCACTTCCACCCGGCGGTGTGTATTTCGCCGCTCAAACCCGTATAGGACTCTGGTGGTATGAGATGTCGTCAAAGCTTCCTATTGCGTTATGGGAAACGGAGCGAGGGTTGATCGCCAGTGCTGATTTTTCACCCGACGGTGAGTGGATCGCTATCGCCAATTGGGATGGTGTTCTCAAGGTAATGGATGTTCAGAGTGGTGAGTGCATCGCACGGATGGATCGGACGGAAGCGCAAAATATCTATGCGCATGTTGTCTTTTCTCCAGATCACAAATGGATCGCTATAGCGAATCGGGATGGCAATGTTGAAGTATTGGATGTTCATCAAGGCGTGTGCATCGCACGAATGGATCGAGGGAAACGTGATACAGAATCGAACGATGTTGCCCATCTTGAGTTTTCGCCGGACAGCAAGCTCCTCGCTGCTACAGTGAACAACCCTAAAGTTTATTCGTTCCGCGATGGTGAACGTAAACTCATTAATCCTAATACAGAAGGAACACAAACGTACGTATGGCATCCAGAGACAGGTGAGGCAATCGTCAAGTTTGCCGGTAGGAATTTTATCTTTTCTCCGGACAGTCGTCTGATAGCGGGTGCGTGTCCTGATGAAACCTTAAGCAAAACTGAGGCTGCCGATAGTGTTTACAATTTTATCTCTGTATGGGAAATCGCGACCGGGGAACGCTTCGCTTACCTCACAGAACATAGCAAATGGGGACATCGTATTGTTTTCTCACCATGTGGTCTATTCTTAGCATCGTCTGCATCAAGCGGTGAAGATGGTGAAGAAAAAATACTGCGTGTATGGGAACTCCGAAACGGGGTAGAAAAGATGGTTTATACAGACTCAGGTAAATTCTCGAAAGAGCCATTCTACTCGCCAGAAGGTGTGCTACTTGCTGCTGTTGATCGGGAAGATACGATTGAGATTTGGAATATGGAGCACCGCGAAAAACTACACACGCTCGAATCGCACCCGCTGAGTGTGTATGCTAATTGGTTTAAAAAATTTCCGCAACGGGCTATTGCCGACAAAAAAACTGAGATCGGCGATGGACATACATCTTTAACGCTTCGTGAGTTTGTTTGTTATCCAGATCCGGTACTGTTTTTACCAGATGGCGCAACCCTTGCTACAAAGGGCTATCGCATGGGAGTTGTGTTATGGGATGTTGAACGTAAGCAGGCACAGAAAACATTACTGGCGGATAAGCGTATCTCCTCTTTTACTGTTTTGCCTTGCGGAAACATGTTGGCTGCAAGTATACAGGACGAAAATGTCACGGTGTGGGATGCTGAGAAATCTGGTGAACCGATTGCTGAATTTACTGAAGCCGAACAGGCCCATTTGATATGGAAAACCGCATTTGCACCGACAGGTGATCGACTTGCAGTCGGAAGTAGAGAAGGTACAATCTATCTATACGATTTCAATTGTCAGGAGAGGTTGAAACCGCTCATAGGGCATACAGATTTCATCTGGTCGGTGTCTTTTTCACCGGATGGCAAGCGACTGGTCAGTAGTTCAAGCGATAAAACCTCCAAATTGTGGGATACTGCGTCGGGTGAGCAAATTGGAACATTTCCCTTAGATGATTCTCGGACGCTTATGGGGGTAGCATTTTCACCGTGTGGCAGCATAATTGCTACAGCCATGTTCGGCGGACTCCATTTATGGTGTGCCGAAACGCTGACAACCCTTTTGGAGATACCGCAGCCACAGACACAGAAACCGTACGCCCTCGCGTTTTCACCGTGTGGTAAGTATCTCGCATCCGGGACTTGGTGGCGGAGGGAGGAAGGAATGGAGAAAATGGCAATCCGTTTATGGGACGTTGCTACCGGTGAAGAGATCACGACCTTTTGGGGACATCCAACGGACGTACAGTCACTCGCCTTTTCGCCAGACAACACGCTTCTCGCAAGTGGGAGTCACGATTGCACAATCCTGTTGTGGGATCTAAAACCCTTCATAGACGCTTAAAACCTTACTAACAGTATCTCGCCTCTTTGCAAAGAGTGGATATGACTGCCCATTTTGGTTTGATTCCCTGCCTTAGATGTGTTATCATTTTCATATCACATTTGCAGAACTATCTATTGTGGGGAAACTTGCTATTATGATTATCAATCGGCTTATCGTAAAGAACTGGCGGAATTTTCAGCAGATTAATGTTCCGCTTAGAGAACGGCAGTTTATCGTCGGCCCAAATGCTTCTGGCAAATCTAACTTGCTGGACATCTTTCGCTTTCTCCGCGATATCGCTAAAGCCGAAGGCGGTGGACTCCAAAAAGCAATCAGTGACCGAGGCGGCACTTCCAAAATTCGATGTCTGTCAGCGGAACAAGACCCAGAGGTTGCCATCGAAATTCACATCGCCGACACGCCAGATGCTCCCGCCACATGGCGATATGGTATTGGGTTTCACCATGAAGATCACGGACACCACCAAACTTATCTCACGCATGAACGCGTTTGGAGAGACGGTGAATTACTTCTCGACAGACCCGATGCAAACGACAACAGGGACCCAGATCGTCTTACGCAGACCGCGCTTGAGCAGATCGCTACCAATGCGAAGTTCCGAGAGATTGGAGGATTTCTCCGGAGTGTTACTTATCTCCATCTGGTCCCACAACTTATTCGTTTCGCGGATTCAATACAAGGCAAAATTATTGAAGACGACCCTTTCGGTCAGGCGTTCCTTGAAAGAGTCGCGACTGCACACCCAAGCACTCGCCGGTCCCGCCTGAAAAAGATTGAACACACCCTCAAAATTGCAGTCCCGCAATTTGAAAAACTGGAATTTATTCGTGACAACGGGGGTCGACCACATTTACAGGCATATTATTCCCACTGGTGTTCAAATCAAGAAGGCCAGCACGAAGACCAATTTTCGGATGGGGTACTTCGGCTCATTGGACTCTTGTGGTCCCTTCTTGAAAGCGACTCAATCGTGTTATTAGAGGAACCTGAACTCTCTTTAAATATAGGCATCGTCTCTCAGCTCGCACCTTCCATTTCTCGCCTACAAAGAAGCCGAGGATCTCAGGTATTGGTTAGTACACAAAGCAATGTACTACTTATAGAACCCGGCATTGATGGGAGAGAAGTGCTTCTGCTTATACCCGAAAAAGAAGGAACAGTCATCAAAATCGCGTCTGATGTTGACTATATCCGGACACTCCTTAAGGCGGGCCTCACAGCCGGTGAAGTTGTGCTAACCAGATATCCGAAACAATCGAGCCTAGTAAAATGAACCTGAATAACGTAATTCTCGCAATTGAGGATAGGCTCAGCGATGCAGTGGCGACCAAAATTCTTGAGAAGTTTGATGTTGAAATCGTAGAAAGAATCGGATTTCAAGGAAAATCGGACCTTGAACGAAAAGCTCCTGAACTCAACCGAGCAGCCAGGGGTATAACCGTGTTTATGTTGACAGATTTGGATTCGTCCCGGGAGTGTCCACCAGGACTTATCCGCTCATGGATTAAAGGTTCTCTCAATCCAAAATTTTTCTTTCGTGTGGCGGTTATGGAGGTTGAATCTTGGATAATAGCAGATAGGATAGGATTTGCAGCTTTTCTATCAATTCCATTGCATCGAATTCCATCGTCAACAGACGACATTTTGAATCCCAAAGAGTTCCTTATATCGCTTGCCCGAAGAAGTAAAAGGAAAATTGTCCGTGAAGCATTAGTGCCCACACGAGATTCAACACTCAGTATCGGGAATCAATATAACACGCTTTTAAGCGAATTCGTCCAAAACCATTGGGATTTGGAACGCGCTGCGACCGCCTCTCTAAGTCTAAAACGCACATTAGACCGGCTTGCTCAAGAGAAAAACGCGGGAACTGACCAGTGAACAAAAAATTCCAACGCCACATTGAAGATTTCACCTGCACACAGTGTGGTGCCGCCGTCACGGGAGATGGCTACACCAACCACTGTCCAGAATGTCTCTGGAGCCGACACGTCGATATCAACCCCGGCGACCGAGCTGCATTTTGTCAAGGCATGATGGAACCGGTGGGGTTTACCGTAAAGCACGGCAATTATATCCTGACACACCGCTGCACCACATGTGGCATCGAAAAAAAGAACAAAACAGCAAAAAACGATAGTTTTGCGACTATCCTCAGTCTACAAGGAGACATCCTGTGAATAAAAAAGGCATACTTGCAATTGTATCCATCTGTGTTCTCGCGATTGCCGCCATCATTTTGGCGGTATTGCTCCATTCAACCTCAACGGATCTCGAACAGACGCAAGCAGAATTGGCTATCACCAACATTGCCTTGCAAGAAACTGAAACCGCCAAAGCTAATCTGGAAAAGAAGTTAACCGAAACGCAAAGTACGCTGGAGAAAACGCGTTTGGACCTCAGCCAGACCCAAGAAATATTACAAAATGCCAGCGAAGCCGCCCGAAAAATCGCCGCTGAACGGAGTACACTTCAAAAGGATAAAAGGGCGTTGGAACGCGAAAAAGAGAATCTCCGCGCGAAACTCACCGAGATTGAATCCGAATTACAGCGGATTCGGGAGCAATCGCAACGTTCAATTGCGGCTATCCAAGAGCGGTTTAAAGATACGGTAGGTGCTGTGTTGGATGAGGCAGGACGATTGACACTTGATGTCAAGGGAAAAATCCTGTTTGAAACAGGCAGCGCGATTCTAAGCACAGAGGGAAAAGAACTTCTGGACGCAATTTCAGAAGAAGTGTTGCTAAACGCAGCCTATTCGGATTACGCGATACGAATTGAGGGACATACAGACAATACGCCTATCGGCGGCGACGCGCTGCGGAACTGGAACCTCTCAACCGAGCGCGCAATCGCAGCGGTGAAATACTTGCAGGAACATGCTGACGTGAGTGCGGAACGTCTCGCAGCCACTGGCTACGCCTTCTATCAACCCATAGATACCGCTGAAACACCAGAGGCAAAAGCCAAAAATCGGAGGATCGAAATTATACTCGTGCCACCGCAAGATTTTTTGGCTGAACTCCTAACATCGCTCCAAAATGTGATGACATCTATTGAGACGAAGGTGGCTCAGTAGTTTCCGCCTCCGCTTTTTTCTTTGAAACCGCGCGTTTCGCTTCTACCGCAAGTTCTGTCGCGCGCTTGATCAACCGTTGCGTTTCGTCAATCTGTTCCAATATCTGCGCGTTTGTCCACGAAACGGAAACAAGATAGCGCAATGCATCTGGATCGTTCAGGGTTTCAGCACCGAGGGCAACCTGAAGTCCATTGGATGCCGAATAGCGCAAACCCACGTTCACACCGACACCGTCGAATTCAAGACTCGTCGTGATGTCACCGCGCGCAAAAGCTGGCTGGAATTCTTTGCTCAGCCCCACAAACACGCCGATAGGCCCTTCTTCAAACGCAAACCGCTGCGTGCCAACCCCGATATGTCCAGAAAATCGATGTATCCGCGGCAGGTTGAAAGTTTTACTGATAGCAAGAAACGCCGAGGGGATTTCATCTTCCTCCTGTTCCGAATCCCACAAAGCAATATTTTTACCAAGTCGCTCTATACCTATCGCTATATTCGGGCGCGCGCCGGTTTCTTGTTCTTTTAAGAATTGTAATTTCAGGTGTGCTGTACGGTCAGCAGAAGGTTCAATGCCGTGTTCGTTCCATAGGTGCGTCAGTCCGAATTCAACTCGGTCGAACAGCCCGAAGTTCAGCCGAATTGCGACCGCATCACCAAAATTCGCAGTCGTGTGAGGCATCGATTGTTGTTGGAAACCGAGGTAAGTACCTGCCTCAAATATCCCGTGTTTCAACACCCTACCGGTTGGCATATTTACCAATCCAGTTTCTGTAAACACTTCACCCCTGACCGGGTTAGAGACCCAGATGAATACAGAAACGATCAGAAAGAGCGTAAACAGGAAACGAACCATTGGTGCTACTCCATATACTGGATACCCGAAGGTGTGCCGATGATGATTTTGTCAGCCCGATTCACGAAAATTCCGTTCTCGACCACACCGGGAATGTTGTTTAGCTGCGTTTCAACTTTTTCCGGGGCTGGGATGCCGTCAAAGTGGCAGTCCAGGATATAGTTGCCGTTGTCGGTAATGAGTGGGGACGGATTATCGTCTTCTGAAGTGTTCTGCCGTAGTGTTGATTTTCCGCAAATCCGATTGACAGCAGTTTGGGTCGCTTCCCATCCGAATCGCACAATTTCCACAGGGAGCGGAAAGTTAGTGCCGAGAACGCGTGATACTTTGCTTTCATCAACAACAATCAGTATCTCTTTCGATGCGTTAGCGATAATCTTCTCTCTAACGAGCGCAGCACCGCCACCTTTAATCAGATTGAGATGTGCGTCTACCTCATCAGCACCGTCAATCGTCAAGTCAATGGTCGGATGTGTGGCGAGCGTTGTCAGGGGTATCTTTTCTTCTAAGGCAATCTTTTCGGTACCCTCGGAGGTGGGTATACCGATAATATCAAGTCCTTCACATACCATCGCGCCGAGTTTCAAGAGTGCGTAATAGACGGTGGAACCTGTCCCTAATCCTACGATCATACCGGATTGGACACTTTCTGTCGCTTTTTCTGCAGCTATTTTTTTCTGGTTTTCAGTGTTCATCAATACTTTCGTCCAAAATGGGGGGTTTTGATTATATCGCGCGTCAAAGATAGACGTTGTTGTATCACAAACTTTATTTTCTTCGTAGCACGTTCAGTTTACACTATATTGTGACGCGTGCATAGATATCTTGCAACGGCAATTTGCATTCAATAGAGTTCAGGAGCAGCACATCTTCAAGCGTGTGAAACGCTTTCCGCACCCACTGCGTTTCCATAAGGCGATAATGGTCAACCTGAATCCTGTCCTGTGAAACAAGGATATATTCTTGCAAGGACGCAAGTTCTTGATAGTGTGCGAATTTTTCACCTCTATCATAAGTTTCAGTTGAGGGTGAAAGTACCTCTACGACAAGGATCGGATTGAGAAGCGTATCAAAAACATTATCCTCAAAACGCGGTTTATCGCAAACAACGGCGACGTCTGGGTAGAAGTACGAGCCCGTTGGAGTAGTTCTAACGCGCATATCGCCGCTGTAAATGAAGCAACCCCGTGGCCTTAATTGGATGTTCAGTTCAGTGGTTATTTCGACCGTGATTATATTATGTGCGTTACTTGCCCCGGACATTGCCAGGACTTCGCCATTAATGTATTCGCTTTTGTATTTTGCCCTGCGTTCCGAAGCGAGGTATGCTTCGGGGGTAATGTAAGCCTCGGCTGCTGCAGATGACATGCTTTGCCTCCACGGATGTGATTTATATTATCCCTATAAGTTTATCAAACAATCTCCTGAAAATCAAGTTTTTATGTAGCTATCAGTTCGGTTTTTCTGCGAAAAACCTTTCAGTTATCAGTTATAAGAAACCTCTTAACTGACGACCATAAAAACTGGAAACTGACGACTGATAACCAACAAAACATTTGATTCTTTTTGCCGGTTGTGCTAAAATAACCGTCATGAGGAACAATATTCGCCATAGCAATTTGGTGGTTGGACAATTGGTTGCTGAACCTGCAACTCGGATGGAAGGTCACCTCAAAGTTGGCACAATGCCTGACGGAACCGCTGTTCGACTGCCTGTCGTCCTGATCAACGGGAGGTACCCGGGTAAAACACTCTACATCCAAGCGATTAGCGACGGAGATGAACTCAACGGAATCGCCGTTATTCATAAAATTCTCGGAACGGTCACGCCAGAGCAATTGCACGGTAAAATTATCGCTGTCCCGCTCGTTAACTTCCACGCGTTTCATGCAAAACAAGCATTCAGTCCTGTAGACAACCGTAAAATGAACCGCTGTTTTCCGGGCAAACGTGATGGCACGTCAAGTGAACGGATCGCCTATCATCTTTTTCAACACGCCGTACAGCAAGCCGACTACTGCCTTGATCTGCACCAAGGCGGCGTATCTCCAATGATAGACGAGGTGCGTGTTCGCGTCAGCGAAAAACATACGCTACATGGTGCGTGTCTTGAACTCGCACGCGTCTTCGGTATCGGACATATTCTCAATCAGAAAGGACCGAAGGGGCAACTCGCACAGGCAGCACCGGAGATCGGCATCCCAACCATTGATCCAGAATTGGGTGGAACCCACGGCTGGGATGCAACGAGCATCGAAAAAGGCGTGCGCGGTGTGCGCAATGTGCTACAATACTATGATTTTATTCCTGGAACGCCAGAGATTCCTGAACAGCAGGTTGTTGTTAAACAATTTGTGTCGCTTATTAGCAATGAAGGCGGTTTTATCTATTATAGAGCCGAATTATATGAACACCTAACAGCGTCTCAACCCGTTGCTGATATTTGCGATGTCTTTGGCAATGTTCAGGAATCCATATCTTCGCCAGTTGACGGTATTTTCTGGGCAAAACCTATTTATCCAATGGTTGCGAGTGGCGGTTTCGTCGGTAAAATCGGCACACCGATTGGGTATCTCTAATATTTATAGGACTTACGCATTTCCTCTGAAAGTCCCCCTGATAAGGGGGATTTAGGGGGTTGAATCTGAAAGTCCCCCTGATAAGGGGGATTTAGGGGGTTGAATCTAAAAGTCCCCCTGATAAGGGGGATTTAGGGGGTTTAAAATACCGGAGCCCTAATTTATTTTGAAGGAGGACACAGCTTGCACAAACAGAATCGTAAAGCCTTTATCGAAAAAATGGGAAGTGGCGGTGTCGCTATCTTCGCCAGTACGCCACCCGCAAGGTGGAACCACGACACTGAATATCTTTACCGTCCGGATCCGAACTTTTATTACCTGACAGGGTTTGAAGAACCGGAGTCGATTTGTGTCATCGCACCTGAACATTCGAAGCACCAATATATCCTGTTTGTTCGTCCGAAAGACAAGCAGGCAGAAATTTGGAACGGTAAGCGCGTCGGCGTTAAAGATGCACGTCAATATTACGGCGCGGATAAAGCCTATCCGATAGAAGAATTCAGTGAAAAAATCGGGAAATACCTGCAAGGTGCTGAAAGGCTTTACTATACGCTCGGCTCTAATGAAGATGTTGATGCCGAAATTCTTGCCCGTTTTTCGCAGTCTGTGAAGTCACGGATCCGATCCGGCAAAGGGTTTGATACGCTTGTCGATCCAAGCCCGATTCTCAGCGAACTGCGACTCATCAAAAACGAGACCGAATTGCAGCGCCTCCAGATGGCAACAGAGATTACAGTAGCCGGGCATGTCGCGGCGATGAAGGCAGTGCGTCCGGGGATGTATGAATACGATTTAGAAGCCCTCGTCGAATCGACGTTCCGTATGAATGGTGCTGGCAGTCCTGCTTTTCCTACTATCGTGGCGAGCGGTAGCAACGCGACGATACTCCACTATACGACAAATGATCGTCAAATTGAAGACGAAACACTCGTCCTCATTGACGCAGGCGCGGAATACGGTCGGTACTGCGGCGACGTGACCCGTACCTTTCCGGCAAACGGCACCTTCACTGACGCACAAAGAGAAATCTATCAGCGCGTCCTTGAGGCGCACTGTGCTATTATTGACGGTATCCGTCCGGGTGTTTCCATCGACGAACCGCACCAAAAGTCGATTGAGTTGTTAACAGAAAGCATGCTCAGCCTCGGTCTTCTAAAGGGAAAAGCGGAGAAATTGATAGAAAAAGAAAAATACAGGCAGTTTTACATGTACCGTATCGGACACATGCTCGGCTTAGATGTACACGATGTCAACTGTGTCCGCGAACCGAATGGCGAATTTAAAACCTTCCAGCCGGGGATGGTGATGACGATTGAACCTGGACTCTACGTCGCCGACGATACAAAAAATGTATCACCAGACTATCTGGGGATCGGTATCCGCATAGAGGACGACATTCTCGTCACTGAGGACGGTTGCGAGGTGCTAACAGAGGGTGTCCCGAAAGAGATTGATGAAATCGAAGCACTTGTCCGTAGCACAAAGTGGTAGGCATATTCCGTATGGTGTCCACCCTAATTCTCAACTTGAAGGAGCACATCGTGATTGAAAACTTAAGAAGACTAATAGTAGAGATGCAGGACGTCATCCGCCAGAGATATAAAGCCGAGATTAAGGGGATTTTCGGTTCATACACCCGCAGCGATTTCCACGCAGACAGCGATCTGGATCTCTTAGTAGATTTCGATGAGGTTTAGATAGACGCGTGCAAACTTTTTTGCCATTCTGGAAAATTTATCTTGATACATGTTGTTTGAGCCGCCTTTTTGATCCGCCTACTCAAGCACGTGTTGTAGAGGAAGCCGAAGCTACTAATCAAATTCTCACTTACTGTTTTCGCGGGTATTGGCATTGGATTGCCAGTAACGTCATAATAGACGAAGTTGATCAAACACCGGATTTGGAAGAGCGCACCCAAATCAAAACCTTGCTAATGCTTGCACATCAGATCATTTCTGTCGGAGCAAGGGAAATATCAAGAGGCTTACAACTTGAATCGTTGGGTTTTAAGGAAAAAGATGCCTTACATCTTGCCTGTGCTGAAAGTGGCGAGGCTGACGTTTTCCTAACAACAGATGATAGACTGCTTCGGAGAGCACAACGGTACCAGACCCGGCTTCACATCCATGTCAAAAACCCAGAAACGTGGTTACGGGAGGTGACAGAAAATGGACGTTTTACAGATGACAGATCTTGAGATTTATGAACTTGGCATTAAGGAACTAACAGAACAACTGGGGCCCGCGTATGCGACACAATTCCTCCAGCACTGCAAACCGCGCAAGTACGATTATACTGCTGAGCGACATAAATACATGGCTAACGACCCAGATATCTATACGCTCGCAAAACGGATTCAACAGGGTGAAGCATCGCGGAAAGAGGCGGAACATATCAAAGCTGAACGGATCACAGCATGGCGTAAAGGGTTAGTAGAACTCACCGATATTGAAATTTATGAACTCGGATTTAAAATCCTGGCAGATGAACTCAAAGGTTACGGACTGTTGAGATTTATCACACAGCATTTCAAACAACTATGAAATTACGGACGGGCAACTTAATTGAAATTCAAGATTTGGCTGAAGCGGTCGCTGATTTGGCGGATATTGCGCCTGAACTTGACTTCCAGTTTCGCATCACAATCACCGCCGAGGGCGAACCTCCATCAAAAGAGGTGTTACAAAAAGTAAACGAAGTGCTTCGACAAGTTACGGAGCAGCTTAGATTTGATTAAGAAGAGATATTCGGTTGGCGATTTCTGTAAACTTCGTATTTTTTGAAGAAAAGCAGCGTAGATTAGGTTAAAGTTAATATGGGAGGAAACAGATGCCAAAACATGGAATTCCGAAGCAAAAAAAAATGAGAGGTATGAACAAGCACCAGAAGAATGCGCATCGTCGCGGTGAAGATCGCTTGCGTGGCAACGAAGTTGAATACTATCTTGAACTTGCCTACTCTGCTAACGCGGATGATCGCGTTGAGGCGATGGACAATCTCTGCCCGTGTCATGTTCGCAAAAGCATCGACAAAGTTTGGGTGGCACTCTACAAAGGCATGGTCGATCCAGACGTGCGTGTCCGCAAAGCCGCGTGGCACACACTCGATGACGGCGGAAACCCGAACGATCCGAGGCTCCAACCGCTCCTCGAAAAAATCGCTAAAGAGGAGATCGATCCGAAGTTACGTCAACGCGCACTTGACCTCATCGCTGCCACCCGAAAAGTCGAAGAACAGAAGGAGATGCTGTTGGGACAGAAAGCGCACACCTTTTCTGGGCGATGCGATTGGTGCGGCGCGTCAAACGTCCCTGTCAGCCACGATTACGAAACAGAATTTGAGACGAACGGCACCAAACGATTCGCTCTGGTCTGTGAGGCGTGTGAGACCGTGTAAACCTTTGGTAGTTGGATTTCGTCTGATATTTATGAAATAATGTTTGTAAAAAACTTTTATGGCGATTCAAAATCAGTTATTTGAAGGATATACCGATTTCGTCGCGACCCGCGGCGTAAAAGAATATCGAGAAACGATTCCCGTCTGGGTAAACGCCGACGATGTCGTGTTAGAAATCGGCTGTGAATGGGGAACAACGACAACCCTGATTGCGCCTTACTGCAAAAAAGTTATTGGCACGGACATCAGTCCCAAATGTATTGAACGGGCGAAAGAGAGGCACCCCGAACTCGATTTTGAGGTGCTTGACGGCTTTGATGTTAAAGCAGCACTGGATCTCGGCGAACCGTTCAGCAAAATTTACATTGATATGTCAGGCATATCAGGCTATAACTCTCTGCTTGACACAATTGCGCTGCTTACGTCCTACGCTACAGTCCTACGTCCAGAAGCAATTATCATTAAAAGTGGGGCGTTAAAACGCTTTGCCGGACATTGTCAAGCGTGGCGGTCGCCGCAGAATCAATCGTGAAAAAATCAGTACGCATTTGCTTTTTTTTACCCTTAATAAAAAAAATGAAGAAAAATTGATTCTGATGCAACAAAACAAATAACACACCAATCTCACCGAACCGCAAGGTAAATTAAAAATATGATTCCTGATGATGTGTACGTACACCAGACAGTAGAGGGCGATGCCGAGGCATTTAACGAGCTCGTCAATCGGCATCATTCAAAAATTTATGGGCTTGCATACAGGATGCTCGGCAACGCTGAAGATGCCGCTGATGCGACACAAGAAACGTTTTTGGAGGCATATAAGTCCGTTAAAACGTTCCAATTTCAATCCCAATTCGGAACATGGCTATATCGTATCGGCATTAATACATGCCAGCAATACATTCGTAAATCGCAATCGAATGAGCGCAAGCTTACCGCTTACACCAAAGAGGCGGAAATCCAAGGGCGTCCCGCTGAGCACGACTCGCCCGAGCGTGTAATGATTAAAGCTGAGCAGAGTGAGATGGTTCAAAATGCCATTGATCAGTTACCACCAAAGCAACGAGAGGTGGTCACGCTATATTACATGCAACACCTCAAGTATCGGGAAATTGCGGAGATCTTGGTGTGTTCGGAAGGCACAGTCGCCTCGCGCTTGAATCAGGCGCTGAAGAATCTTAAGCGGAAGTTGAGCAAATATTATCTCTAAGGAGGTGTCTCAGTCAAGGTGCCCACTGCCTAAAGGCAGGGGCTTGTGCTTCGTAGACAGTAGCGTTTCCGAAGAAGCGTCTTACACCATCTCCACAGAGGGCCCCAAGCAGCCCTCTCAACCGAAAGTTGACTATTTGTTTTTGAGAGTGCGTTTGCGAACCCACGCTTTTACCTGTGGCAGTTCATTACATCATGTGCAGGTTTTCCTGCACTCTCCTGTCGTCTATGGTGGTGAAAGCGTAAATACTTTTTCAGTTTTATGCGCCGCAAAGTATCTAACACCGTAGACTGCGGACAACCTCACACACGACTTCGTGTGATCGAACTTTCCTATTAGGAGTTTAGCAGATTTAGGAACATTTGTCAACAAAAAAAGGAGCGGGCATTCCTCCGCAAGCTAAAGCATGGGGTCTCCTGCCCGAAGATTAAATGAATTGCGAACAAACGCTTAACAATTTGCCTCACTTGGTAATGGAAGAAAATACAGAAACAACGCATCGCGTTTCAGCAGGAACGTCGCGGCGTGCGGTTTTGGAGCATCTCCGAACCTGTCCAGAATGTCAGCGCGAGTACGAAGCATTATGGCACACTGCAAGTGTCCTGGAAAGTACAGACCAACCGACTGCACCGCCGGAATTGGTAGGGAACATTCAGCAACGCGTCCGAGCACTCCATCAACGCCAGCAGTTGGCATTCTTTGCGAATCCATTGGCGTGGTGTCTCGAACGATTGAAGTTGGATTTCTCTCCAAGGGTTGTCAACGCCACAGCACTGCTCGTTTTCCTCGCCGCTTCCGGTTTTGTCATGAAATTCGCATTTTTCACGAACCCACCGGAACCAGAATCCGGCTTGATGGCAATGAAAAAGACAATGCTCCATAACATCAAAATTTCTACATCTCCGTGGGCGGTGATTAAAGATACCGAAACAGAAACGGAGATGCATCGCATGTCACAGCAGTCGATAATTGCTGTTCAGGGTGAGCGTAATCATTTCTTTAATCCAACGCGAAATTCATCGAAGATGTGGCACACGGATACTGTAGATGCCAACGGACAAACGGGTGAAACAAACGTTGCGAATTACCTGCAAGACACGGCGAGCGAAAAGTTGACTGTATTTTGGAATCACATTAAAACGGAATTGTAGTGCATATCTCATAAATGTAAATGTGTGGGGCGAGGTTTTGTGTCTCGCCCCTCATCATTTAAATGTCCCATCATCCTTTCTACCACTGCCCGGATTTGAAACCTCGCCTCCGCATTACTGACAATCACTATCAAAAAAAATTGACACATATCCCTCTTTTGTGTATAATACCCTAAAATCTGGCATACCCGCAAAGTGACAAAAAAGAATGACCGCATCACAAGAAACATCTTACCAAGAACCGCTTCTGGAAATTTCAGGATTAAAGACAGTCTTCCCAACAGACGATGGCATTGTAAACGCCGTGAACGATGTCAGTTTCTCTATTGCACGTGGACAGACCGTAGGCGTCGTCGGTGAAAGCGGTTGTGGAAAAAGTATCACCGGACTCTCGCTTCTTCAACTCGTGCCATCACCGGGCAGGATTGAAGCCGGTGAGATTTTGTTCTATCGCAATGGCGATGGTGAACCCTTGGACATCACACAGGTGCCACCGAAAAGTGAGTTGATACGCCAGATCCGCGGCAACGAAATTGCCATCATTTTCCAAGAACCCATGACCTCGCTCAATCCTGTGTATACCGTTGGAAACCAGATTGCCGAAGCGGTTGCCCTACATGAACAGGTTGATAAAAAAATTGCCCGTGAACGTGCGATTGAGATGCTCACGCGCGTCGGTATCCCCGCCCCAACGCAACGCGTTGATGAATATCCACACCAACTCTCCGGGGGTATGCGCCAACGCGTCATGATCGCAATGGCACTCTGTTGCGCACCCGCACTACTCATCGCGGACGAACCCACAACCGCACTTGATGTAACGATCCAAGCACAGGTACTCGGCCTCATGCAGGAACTCCAAGCCGAAATGGGGATGGCAATTATGCTCATCACGCACGACCTCGGTGTTATCGCCGATCTCGCGGATGAGGTTGTTGTCATGTACGCAGGGCGCGTCGTTGAAAGAGGGAGCGTTGATGACATCTTCTATAACCCGCTACATCCCTACACACAGGGATTGCTCAAATCCATCCCGGTTCTCGGTAGAACGGTTCAGAAAACCTTACCCTCTATACCGGGGACAGTGCCGCATCCATTGGCACTGCCGACAGGGTGTTCTTTTCAACCGCGATGTCCCGAACGGATGCCAAAATGTGAACAGATGCCCGAACTTGAGATAATTGATGAGAAAGCGAACAACGACACACACGCTGTACGATGCTGGCTCCACACAGATTTTTGATTTATTGCGCTTGGACTGCGCGCTATTCTATTACGCATAGGTTTTCGATGGGTTTGTGCTGGGTTTGGGAATTTTGATGTTTTTTGAATTATTAAACCGAAACGGTAGCCTGCAACAACGGCGCAGGGTTTTTGCTTGGGTGTTTCTTCAGATATACGCCGATTAACATTATTCATTAACTCGCCTAACCGAACCGCAAGGTATAATTAAAATTCACTAACTTGTCTAACCGAACCGCAAGGTATATTTTTTGATATTTTTTTGAATCATTAAACCAAAGTGGTAGCCTGCAACAACGGCGCAGGCGGATATACGCCGATTGACATTATTCACTAATTTGCCTAACCGAACCGCAAGGTATAATTAAAATTCACTAATTTGCCTAACCGAACCGCAAGGTATAATTAAAAAATGAAATTGCTTCAGGTGAACGATCTTAGAAAGTATTTCCCTATACAGAAAGGGATCTTCCAACGCACCGTCGGCCATGTAAAAGCAGTAGACGGGATCAGTTTCGACGTGAATCCTGGCGAAACACTCGGCCTCGTCGGTGAAAGCGGTTGTGGAAAGACGACTGCCGGGCGTTGTCTACTCCGATTAATACCGCCGACGAGCGGCAGTTTCATTTTCGGTGAAGAACAGGTAGATCTGGCGAAATTAACGCATCAAGAGATGCGTCCTTTTCGTAGACGCATCCAGATGATCTTCCAAGACCCACACGCCTCACTCAACCCACGGATGACGGTGGCAGATATCGTTGGGGAGCCGATGCGTGTCAATCGCATCGAAAAAGGGGCAGCACTCCAAGATCGGATTGTAGAACTGTTGGAGTCTGTCGGTTTAAGATCCCAAGATATGCGTCGCTACCCACACGCCTTTAGTGGCGGGCAGCGTCAACGCATCGGTATCGCGCGCGCGTTAGCACTCCAACCCGAACTCATCGTCGCCGATGAACCCGTCTCCGCATTAGATGTCTCTGTCCAAGCGCAAATCCTTAATCTTTTGTCAGAACTCCGAGAAGAATTCAATCTCTCTTATATCTTTATCGCACACGATCTCAGCGTCGTTGAACACATTAGTGACCGTGTTGCAGTTATGTATCTCGGCAAAATTGTTGAGATTAGCGATGCTGAAACGCTCTACGAATCGCCGAAGCATCCTTACACAGAAGCGTTAATATCCGCTGTGCCGCTCCCAGACCCCAATGCGCAGCGGAAACGTGAACATATCCGCCTTGAGGGAGATGTGCCGGATCCATCGCAACCGCCGACGGGGTGCTATTTTCATCCGAGATGTCGTTACGCAACCGATATATGCAAGCAGGAAACCCCTGAACTCCGAGCGGTTGCCCCGGGGGTTCAGGTAGCATGTCACCACAGTGATACATTGGAGTTACAGGGAGTTTAGTGATGTCAACGAAAAAAACATCTCAGATTACAATCTGGCATCTCATTAATAAAGCCTTGTTGATCTCGCTGATTTTCATCGTTGGATGTTCAGGGAACCCGTTAGAAGATCTCTCCGATTTTCCACGCGGGATTGAGGCGAAAGAGGCACCGATGTGGGCAAAACGGGTCGCAGCAGGCAAACTGCCGCCGCTTACGGAACGGCTCCCCGAAAATCCGCTCGTCGCCAAAACCGATTTCGACGGGTATGAAGCGCCCGGTCCCTATGGTGGAACGTGGCACCGGTTCCACACACATCCAGATTTAGGGACATGGAAGATGACGGCAGGCTATGCACCCCTCATCCGATGGAAGTTTGATGCCTCCGGTTTGGAACCCGGTCTTGCGGAGTCATGGGAATTTAACGAAGACGGCAGTATGTTAACACTGCATCTCCGCAAGGGGGTCAAGTGGTCGGATGGACATCCTTATACTTCTGCCTCGTTCGCTTACTATTACGATCTCTGTCTTGATGAGCGACACAAGTACGGCGCACCTGTCTGGTGTAAGGTCAACGGCATCCCTATGGAAGTCGAAACGCCCGATGACTATACAATTGTAATGAAATTCGCGGGTCCCAACTGGCTCGTGCCCCTTTGGTTGGCGACAGGTTTTTGGTGGTGCAATCAATATAACATCCCAGCGCACCACATGCAGCAGTTCCATCCTGACCACAACCCCAAATATGACGATTTCATCCGATTTGAGAAAGAAAATATCCCACACCAGAACCCAGAGCGTCCGACGTTGTGGCCCTGGCGGGTGACAAAATATGAAAAGGGTGGCTTCCGGGTCGAACTTGAACGAAATCCGTATTACTACGTCGTCGATACACTCGGCAGACAACTCCCTTACATCGACAAGGTCAAAACCTCCTTAGTCCCTGAACCCCAAGTTCGTGTGCTTAAAATCCTCGCAGGTGAGATTGATTGCCAATATCGCGGGATGGAACTCCGAGATCTCGCGCTCTATCTGAAAGGACAAAAGAAGGGAAACTATAAGGTCCGACGCTGGAAAAGCACTGCCGGTGCACAACCCGCTATTCTGATTAACTGGACGGCGCCCGACCCGGTGTTAAGAAAAATTATCCGCGACCAGCGGTTCCGCAAGGCACTCGCTTATGGTATCGACCGCGTGAAATGTAATGAAATCGCATGGCGCGGGTTGCTGGAACCACAGGCAGCGACTGTCAGCCAAGAGGGATGGCACTTCGCCGATGAAGATGGTCAGACGCTCTTTGAAGAGTGGAAGCGCGCCGACGCAGATTTTGATATCGATGCCGGAAACCGACTCTTAGATGAAATGGGACTTACAGAACGTGATAAGGACGGTTATAGACTGCGCCCGGATGGCGAACGGATTGAGATACTCATGGATGTACCGAGTTCTAACCTTAACAGCCAAGAGAACGACATCGGGTTGATTATTCAGGAGGGGTGGGAGCAGCTCGGTTTAGAGACGTTGCTTTATACACCGCCGGGTGCCGAATTAAGTCTACGTCGCACGCTCGGCAAATTCACGATCAGCATGCACGGTGAAGCGGAAATGGATCTCTTTACTTATCCGGATTGGGTGTTCCCGACACTCCCGAAGTACTGGCATCCCAAAGTCGGAAAGTGGTATGAAACCGGCGGTGAAAAGGGTGAGCCTGCTACGGGTCCGCTGAAGAAGCTGCTTGACTTATACGATGCGATTAAGCGCGAACCCGATGAAAAACAGCGACATCAATATGTTCGGGATGCAGTCAGGATTCACATTGACGAGGGACCCTTTCATCTCGGTTCTGCAGCGCGTTCGCCGTCGCTCTTGGTCGTTGCGAACCATTTTCACAATGTCCCAAACGACGGCATTTTGGGACCTTGGGCAATTGTAACACCCGCAACCCATTATCCCGAACAGTGTTGGATATCTAAGAAATAGTTATCAGTTGTCAGTACGATTTTTTCTGCGAAAAAATCTTTCAGTTGTCAGTTAAAGAAGTTAATGGTTATTGGTTATAAGTTATAAGTTAATCTCTTGTGTCGGGAACTTTTCCTCTGACTGCCACAACACCCCTCTTAACCAACAACTAACAACCAACAACTAACAACCATTCTTCTGACAACCGACAACCGACAACTGATAACTTTAAAAAAAGGAGACGCACCCATAATTACCTATATCATTCGCCGATGTCTCATCGCTGTTCCGACACTTTTGGCGATTTCTATCATCTCTTTTATTATCATCCAACTACCACAAGGCGATTACCTCGACCGCGAAATCCAACGGTTAGAAGAGGAATTCGGCGATAGCAGCTCGCTGGCACAAGTCGAGGAATTGCGTGAACGCTACGGATTGAACGCGCCCTTATGGAAACGCTATCTCATCTGGATCAGCGGTTTTGTTCGCGGTAACTTCGGCGAGTCGTTTGAATATAAACGCGAAGTCGATGAACTGATATGGGATCGGATCGCTTTTACGCTTATTATTTCTGTCGGATCGCTTATTTTCACCTATATTGTCGCTATCCCGCTCGGAATTTATTCCGCCACGCACCAATACAAATGGTCAGACCACTTCCTCACTTTCCTCAGTTTTGTCGGAATGTCAATACCGGCGTTTCTCTTGGCACTCTCGTTGATGGTGTTTGCGTTTGAAATCTTTGACGTTCCGTTATTCGGATTATTCTCGGCTTACTATGAGGGCGCGCCCTGGACATGGGGCAAACTCGGTGATCTTTTTAAACACCTCTGGATTCCAGTGATTGTTGTCGGTATTAACGGCACGGCGAGTTTAATGCGTATCATGCGCGGCAATCTGCTTGATGTATTAGGGCAGCCGTTTGTTCAGACAGCACGTGCAAAGGGGCTTAAAGAAATCGTCGTCGTGAGTAAGCACGCGGTGCGAATTGCGATTAATCCACTCATCAGTATTTTAGGAATGAGCCTGCCCGGTATCCTCTCCGGTTCAGCGATTGTCTCTATTGTATTGGGGTTGCCGACGGTCGGACCCATTCTCTTAAACAGTTTGTTGAACGAGGACATCTACCTTGCCGGTACGCTGATTATGATGTTGAGTCTCCTTTTGGTTATCGGGAACCTGATCGCAGATATAGCCCTTGCTTGGGTAGATCCGAGGATTCGCTATGAATGATTTTTAGATTTCCTTGCGGTTCGGTTAGGTGGATTTGACCCTTGAAGTGCGTCTTCGTTCAGGCTACAGTTGCTCACTGTTTTTTATCAGAAACCCGATTTTGACAACGGAAAAATCGGAGCGGAAACCCAATAGTTAAAAATATGAAACCTACAATTGAGATAACAGAAGAAGTTGAGGGTGCAGGCGACCCTTGGGCAGATGGCGGACAACTGAGTTACCGTCAACTGATATGGCGGCGGTTCCGTAAGAATCGGATGGGTGTTATCGCGGGTGCCCTTTTGCTGCTTTTTTATATCCTCGCTATTGGCGCAGACTTCTTCGCTCCGTATCACTACAACGAGATCAACATGCGGCTGCGGCACGTCCCACCGCAACGTCTCCATTTTTCATTCTCAGATGGATTCTATGTTCACGGTTTGAAATCTGTCCGCAACTCAGAAAGCCTTGAGTTGGAATTCACTAAAGATCTGATGCAACGCCACCCTGTTGAATTCTTTTTCAAGGATGCGAAGGGCAGAAGGCATCTCTTTAGTTCCGCTGGTCCCATGTTCCTGTTAGGTACCGATCGGATGGGACGCGACCTACTTTCACGAATTATGTACGGCGCGCGCGTCTCGATGACGCTCGGCTTAGTCGGTGTCTTGTTAAGCATCGTTCTCGGTTCTATCCTCGGCACTATATCTGGATATTGGGGCGGATGGGTAGATAACTTGATCCAACGTATTATTGAGATCCTTTCAGCGTTCCCTGACATCCCCTTGTGGATGGCACTCGGTGCAGCGCTACCACCCGGCTGGTCGAGCATCCAAATCTACTTCGGCATTACGATCATTTTGTCGATTATCCGTTGGGGTGGATTGGCACGGCAGGTACGTGGAAAGGTCTTGGCATATCGGGAAAGTGATTTCGTTATGGCGGCGCGTGCCGCTGGTGCCGGGCATTGGCACATCATCACAAAGCATCTGCTACCCGGATGTTACAGCCATATCATCGTTATCGCTACACTCGCGATCCCGGGTATGATTTTGGGGGAGACCGCACTCAGCTTCTTAGGATTGGGTATCCGTCCGCCGATGACGAGTTGGGGAGTGTTGTTAGAAGAGGCGCAGCGTGTCACCGTTCTGCTCCACTACCCGTGGCTCATCTTCCCAGCTTTGCCGGTGCTTGTTGTTGTCATCGCCTTTAACTTCTTAGGAGATGCCCTCCGCGATGCCGCAGACCCATATTCAGATTAAAAATGGTTGTCAGTTATCAGTCCGGTTTTTCTCCGAAAAACCTTTCGGTTTGCCTCGCAGTGAGAGTTAAAGAGGGGTGTGGCAGTGTTAGCCAACATTCCAGCCACAAGTTGTTAACCGAAAACCGAGAACTAACAACTAACAACAAATAAAAATGGAGAAAAACATGCCAACAGATATGGATATTGGATTTTTCGCAACAGACGTTTCATTCACAGACAAATCCGCAATTGTAACCGGTTCGAGTCGCGGCATTGGACGCGCAATTGCTATTGAATTAGCGCGCCAAGGTGCTGACGTGCTTATCAACTACAACCAAAACCGAGGTGCTGCCGAATCCGTGCAGCAAGCGGTGGAGGCACTTGGTAGAAAAGCGGTTATCATCCAAGCCGACATCAGCGACCTCGATTCACACGAAAGACTGCTCGACACCGCACACGATGCCTTTGGGAAGGTGGACATCCTCATCAACAACGCCGGTATCACCCGTATTGCTGATATTCTTGAGGAAACCCCCGAACAGTTCGATCTGATTGTCAATACCAACCTCAAGGCGACCCACTTCCTCACGCAACGCGTCGCAAACTACATGGTAGCCAACGAGGTCAGAGGATGCATCATCTACACCCTCTCGATTTCCGATACAGTGGCATCCGACAACCGCACCGCCTACTGTATCTCGAAAGCAGGGTTAGAGATGAGCATGCGCGCCTACGCCGGACGCTTGGCGCAGCACGGCATCAAAGTGAACGGCATCGCTGCCGGTGTGATTGATACAGATCTCTCACGCGTCCGTATTCCCGATTATGAAGAGGCAGCAGAGAAAGGCTATATCTTTATGGTCCGTGCGGGTGCCCCTGAAGATGTCGCACACGCCACCATTTCTGCGATGAAGCTATACGATACCGGCGTAGTTCTCCCCGCTGCCGGTGGTGTGATGACCCCGTTATTGAATCTGAGGTCTATGGCGGAATTGGATATGAATAAAGAGAAGTAGGATAGGCTATCTTCCTGCAGGCGGACTTGATGTTAAGAGATTGACTGAACATCGTTTGCGCACTTGAATTTAAGGGATTTCTGTCTTATAATATCAGAGCAGTTAATCTCGCACTCAGCGTCATTTTTTTAAGGAGATACTCATGTCAAAAAACATTCAAATATCCATGTTTGAAGTCGTGGGCAGCCCTTTTTGTGTCGCTACCGATGATGGGCAAAAAGTTCATAAACACCTTGACGCTGCGCTGAGAGCGAATCAAGAGGTCGTCCTCTCATTTCACAATATTACGGCATTAACAACGCCTTTCCTCACCGCCGCGATCGGTGAATTGTACGGAACATTCAGTGAAGAAGAAATTCGGTCTCTATTGAAAGTGGAAGATATAGCACCAGACCACCTTGCTTTTCTGGAACGCGTCGTTCGCGATGTCAAACTATATTTTAAAAACCCCCAAAGATACAATCAAATATTTCAAGAGGTCTTAGGGGATGACGACGATGAGGTATAAAACAGGCGAGATCCGTCATTATAACTTCACCGCACAAGACAAACTGTTTCTGGATGCTAATATCTGGTTATATCTGTACGGTCCACCGAAACCGAGATCTTATTGGAGACCTATCTACGCAAGCGTCTTTAACCGTATGGTGAGAGCAAAAAGCCGAATTTATATTGATGTGCTTGTTGTTTCAGAATTTATTAATGCTTACGCCAGGTTGAAATGGAGAGATGCCTCGTCCTATCCGAATACCTTCAAAACTTTTCGCAGCAGTTCAGATTTTAAGACAGTCGCTGAAAATATTGCCGCTGATGTTAAGCTTGTTTTGAACCATTGCACGCGGATTGAAAGCGGCTTTGCAACGCTTGGTATGGACAATCTGCTCAATGATTACGCCACCGGAGATTTCGACTTCAATGATCAAGTCATAACAGAAATCTGCAAAAACAACGGATTCACGCTAATAACAAACGATGGCGATTTCAAGACTCAGGAAATACCTATTCTCACTGCGAACGCTAAGCTTCTTTAGTCAGATAAACATCCCGCCAAACACATTACATAATCCCAATATCGCGCAGTATCGACTTTTTGATTTTACAGACCATCGTATACGCCGGATCGAACACGTTACCCATGTCATACTCTACGGCTTGTCCTAACAAGGTATGCGCTGCGCGTTTCTCCAAACCGAGTTCATCCAACCATCGAAGCAGCTCCGTCGTTGCGTGTTGCACCGCCTGATCTAACGGGCGCGCATTGCCTGCGGTCAGGATATAGTCATTGTTTTCCGCACGGGGCCAGTTGATGCTCTTGCCTTTCAGCACTTCAACTGTAAACTGCACATCAAAAGAGATTTCAATGCCAGTGCCGACGATTTCGCCATCACCCTGTACGGCGTGCCCATCACCGAGAAAAAAGAGCGCGCCGGGAACAAAGACAGGAAAGTAGACGGTAACACCTTCCTTAAAACCGCGATAGTCCATATTACCGCCGTGTGTAGAGGAGGTCGCTGTCGAGATCGCTTGCCCACGGGGTGGTGCAACACCGAAACATCCGACCATCGGTTCAAGCGGGAGCGTGAGTTTACCCAACTGCGTCTCAGGGGTCATCAACGTCGCTGTCCACTGCTCCACATCCACATGCCACTCAGCGAGACCACGATCACCTTCCGGCATCTCGGACGCGACATAGTTCGGATCAAGAACATTGGCGGCAACAGTCATAGCCGTCCGGCCAATAGAGCGATTCGGAACGATCCGATCAAAATGAACGGATAGCGTATCTCCCGGTTCCGCCGATTCGATATAAAAGGGACCCGTCTGTGGGTTCCCCCTCTCGGTTACCTGTACATCATTGGCATCGTATCCTGCATTATCCACAGTGGTCGTAAAAACAGTGTCGCCACTCTCAATATGCAGCACCGGTTCGTGTGCCCCGATTGCTGTATAATAGACTGTCGGTTCAAAGTGATGTGTCGCCATTTTTAAAATTCCTCTCCTGCGTTTCAAGGTGACTGGGCAGTTTTGTGAACAATATACCACGTTTGAGCGGTCTCGTCAAGGTAAGCATTTGATTTTGGGTTTCCAAAAAACATTTGACATCCTGAAATCGCTGTGCTAAACTCTTAAAAAATTTAAAAAATCCAATCAAAAAGGATACATTATGAAACAGAGTTTTGAACGCACAAATAGTATAGTTTTCACGGTTCTTGCCGTTTTTATTTTCCTCGCAAACGCCAATGCCGAACATGACTGGACAGAACAGATTGCCGCTTACAAACCGATGGTGGTCAATGTTGAAACCTCCTCGGAAGTCGTCTTTGAAACTGAAGTGAAAGGCACAAATTTTGCCACCGGTTTCGTTGTTGATGCAGAACGTGGTATTATCGCTACGAACCGTCACGTCACCGGCAGCAGCCCTTCTTACGTCAAAATTAACTTCCACGACGGTAGTTTCACGGAAGCACAGATTCTTTACTACGATCCTACGCACGACTTCGGGTTTTATCAGATTGATCCTGCCGAGGTCGAATTTGAACTCCAAGCCGTTGAACTCGGCGAATGGGACTCGCTCGCGCTTGGGGATGAACTCTTGCTTATCGGTAACAACGAGAAAGAGGAATATACGATCAAATTCGGAAGAATTACGAACCTTAATGTTAACAAAGGGGATCGGCACTCCAGTTACATTCACACCACGTTTGACCGGACAGGCGGCTCCAGCGGAAGCCCTGTCTGGAATACTGCTGGTCAAGTGATCGGGATTCACGCACGCGGCACAGATACCTCCAGTTTTGAACTGCCAATCGATTACCTCTACGATGCCCTTGAATTGATTCGGAACAGTATCCCCATCCAACGCGGAGAGATCGGTGTAGACTTGGAACTCGTCTCTATCGGTGAAGCTATCAAGCACTTTAACTTCCCCGCTGAATTGCGAAAAGAGATTGGCCCCTCCAAAGCCGGGACACCCAAGGTTATCCAAATCGAATCCATTGTACCGAGGACTACCGGTGAAACCGACCTTCGCGCATCCGATATTATCTATCGTATCAATAACGAACTTATCAAGGATGACCTCTACACCTTCGACGCGCTCCTGAATCAGAATGTTGGGAAAAGCGTCAATTTGGACATCTTTCGGAACGGAGAAAATTTGAGTATTAATGTCCCTGTAGAGGACTTGGAGGCGAAGAAAGTGCGTCGTTTCGTCAGGTTTGGTGGTGCAATCTTTCACGATATTACGCCGCAACTGCGCCGTATCCTTTTCCTTGAAGCCGATGGTGTCTATCTACCACATGCCGTTGCAGGCAGTAGTTTTTCACGGGTCGGTGTCCAAGAACGAAACGGCAACTCTAAGATTGTCATCCTCGATATAAACGGAAAACAGATCCGCAACCTTGATGACTTCATTGAGGCGTGCAAATCGATTACAGATGGACAGCACACATACGTTGTGGTCCGGGATTTCAATCTGTTTGACAGTTCACCAACCCCCAAAAGTTTAACAGTCAACCTTAAATTCGGTCCATTACAACAGTTTGAATGGAGTCAAGAGGCGTTGGACTGGAAAGAGGTGGGGAGTGAGTAGTTTACTGAAAACTGATAGCTAATTCAATGAAATCGGATGCGAAGTGCTTCTCAAAGATGTGCGCGTAACTAATATGTATGCTTTTCCAGATGATCCCCATCCCCGCTGTAAGTGACCCGTTTGAGAAGCCGAGTCGGAGTGGGATAACAGGAAACGGATCCCACTCAGCACCGATGAACAACTCTGGCGTTGTTCGGTCAGTAGGGAACGCAATATCTACTGAGAATTGATAGTCAGTGTAGCGGTAAGCGGTGCCGAGCGTCAACCATTGGATACTGTAACCTTCAAGGTTTTGTACAAGGCATCCGAATTTGAGATCTGGGCGCGGCTTGAAAAGCAAACCGAGATCATAGTTCGTCTGATACCCGAAAAATTGGTAGATAGCGGACGGGTGTCTGCGCTTAAACTTGAGACTCAATCCTGCAGCGAGATACGGACCGAACTGGCGGGCGATGCCATAGTAGTTGAAGTCGGGAACACCACTGTCAACGCCGATAGCGATTTTGTTGCCCCAGAAGAGACTATAACCCCGGTAGCTATAGCCGACACCTTTCGGGTCGAACCGATAATCCTCTCGGTTATAAAACTTATTGACACCGAAAAGTTTCACACCTTGCCACTGGATGAGTCCCGCAGGATTCCAGAAACCGGCAGTGGCATCATCTGCTACGGCGGTGAAGGCATTACCCATCCCTAATGCACGCGCACCGACATAGAGCGGACGCGCCGATTCAAATGGGTATTCTGTCTGCGCATATATAGGTGTTATCAACCACAGAAGACTTATGATAGTGTAGGTAACTTTCATTGCCCGTAATTTAGCATGAAACATCCAATATAGCAAGGGAATGGTTGTCTGTGAGCCGGCTGTCGGTTAAAAATTCGTATAAGCCCAACCAACGGGCGGGCTGGATATACGGAAGAGGTCGCTTTTGCTATAGCTTTTCTGAACGAACCGCAAGGCAAATTAGAAGAATGCAAAATACGCCATCTGGCACGCTTTACCTCGTTAGTACACCGATCGGAAATTTAGAGGACATTACCCTGCGCGCCCTCCGTACCCTCAAAGAGGTAGACCTCATCGCCGCTGAAGACACACGTCAAACACGCCGTCTCCTAACACACTACAACATTCAGACACCCCTGACAAGCTACTTTGAAGGTAACCAGCAAGTGAAGGCGGACAAACTGATTGAACGCATGAAAGCAGGTGAAACAATTGCACTCGTCTCGGATGCTGGCACGCCTATTATTTCAGATCCAGGGTATCCACTGCTGCGTGGGTGCATCGACGCGGAAATCTCTATTGTTCCAATTCCCGGCACATCAGCCGTTATCACAGCCGCCTCCGTGTCTGGGTTACCGCTGCATAACTTTACCTTTGAAGGGTTTCTCTCACCAAAATCTGGAAAAAGAAAGCGTCAACTAAGCGCGCTCGCTGATGAGGCGAGAACGTTAATCTTTTTTGAATCACCGCACCGGCTCTGCCGTTTCCTTGAAGATGTTCGTGAAGTGATCGGTGAGCGCGACATCGTCGTAACACGAGAGTTGACCAAAAAATTTGAAGAGATATTCCGCGGAAATGTCACTGAAGCCTTGGAGAGGTTCCGAGATACTGAGCCACGCGGCGAATTTACGATTCTTATTGCTGGCAAAAGGAGGAAAGATGACACGAAAACCCCCTAAATCCCCCTTATCAGGGGGACTGGAAAGGAGCAAAAATGACAGTTGACGAAATCAGGCAAATAGCGGTTATCGGTGCAGGATTGATGGGACACGGCATCGCACAAGAGTTCGCATGTGCAGGCTACCGCGTCCTGATGCACGATGTTACCGACGAACACCTCGAAACGGCGCGTGTCCAGATTGAGAAAAACCTCAATGTACTCGCTGAAAATGCTGTTATTGAAAAAGAGAATATCGCGCCAACGCTACAGCGGGTTCAAACCGCTACCGAACTCTCCACTGTCGCCAAAAACGCCGATTTTGTCGTCGAAGCCGTCACCGAGAATTTGGCATTAAAACAGCAGATATTTGAGGAATTGGATGCGATCTGTCCACCACACACAATCTTAGCGAGCAATACAACCGCATTGATGCCAAGCCAGATCGGTATGAATGCGAAACGCAAGGATCAGATACTCAACACCCACTATTTTAATCCGCCCTACTTGATCCCCTTGGTCGAACTCATTCGCAGTCCTGATACCTCCGATGAAACGGTCGCGGTGACTTTTGAACTCTTAACAGCAATCGGAAAAACGCCTGCGGTTATTGAGAAAGAGGCACTCGGTTTCGTCGGACCGAGGTTACAAGCCGCCTTAATCCGAGAAGCATTCGCTATCGTGGAGCAAGGCATCGCCAGTGCAGAAACCGTTGATCTCGTCGTCCGGAACAGTTTCGGACGCAGACTCAGCGTCGCCGGTCCCTTTGAAGTCTTTGAACTCGCAGGGTGGGACCTCGTGCTTGCCGCCTTTGAAGAACTCTATAAAGACCTTAACAGCTCGGCTGACATCAATCCGCTCCTCCGACAAATGGTTGAATCCGGAAAACTCGGTGTAAAGTCTAAAGAAGGTTTCTATAGTTGGACAGATGACAAGATACAGGAACTTCGAGATCGAATGAACCGCGCATTGATACAGCAAGCAAAAGAGATATAAAGTAGTAGACAGACTCCGTTCTGCCGTCCACACATGCAGGCTAAGATATTAGACAGACTCCGTTCTATCGTCCAGACCAAGCGTCACATTATATTACTGTTTGTGATACTAATGGGTTTAATCCTGCTGGGAGTCTATCACAAGCGGGTTTGGGAGTATCTCCTTGAACTCACCGCTGCTTTTCAGAGCATTGAAACGGCACGTGCGTACATCAAAAGTTATGGTGCACTCGCGCCTGTTATATCAGCGGTTCTCATGATCTTTCAGAGCGTGATCGCACCGCTGCCGGCGTTCCTGATTACCTTTGCAAACGGCACACTTTTTGGTTTCTGGTGGGGATCGCTCCTATCTTGGAGCAGCTCAATGATCGGTGCGGCATTCTGCTTCTATATTGCCCGCTACCTCGGCATTCAACGGATCACACGACTGGTTAGCCAACCGGCAGTAGACAAAACAAACGATTTCGTTGAAAAGTATGGCACTTACGCCATCCTCATTGCTCGCTTGATTCCGGTTATCTCTTTTGATGTCGTCAGCTATTTTGCAGGGGCGACTCGGATGCGGTTTCTCGGTTTTTGGATTGCCACTGGCATCGGTCAAATGCCAGCCACCTTGGTTTATTCTTACCTTGGGGACAGAATTTCTGCACACACCAAACTGATATTGTGGAGTTTCTGTATTTTAATTTCATTATCAATTATAATATGGCTCGTCAAAACTCGAAAAAACCGTACTGAAAACTGACAACTAATTATGAAACTACACATTGTCCTTTCCTTCACTTTTACGATGATCTGTGCTTGTCAGCCAACGGACCCACAAAATTTCGCGGACAAACAGCGAAGGCACCCTCGCACCCAGGCAGCGTTTGAAGAAAAAGACGGTCCACTTCGTAGTCTGTTTGTTGACCAGGGTATCCCCTATCCACCACAGAAACTCTTTATCCGAGTCTTCAAACAAGAAAAGATTTTGGAAGTCTGGGCATTTTCAACATCCGATGCTGTTTTCAAACTCGTGAAACACTATCCGATCTGCCGCACGTCAGGAAATTTGGGACCCAAAAAACGCGAGGGCGACTTGCAAATTCCAGAGGGTTTTTATTATATCGATAGATTTAATCCCGAAAGCAAATTTTACCTATCACTTGGGATTAATTATCCAAACCAGGCGGATAAGATTTTGGGCAAAAAAGGCGAACTTGGAGGGGATATATTTATACACGGCGGATGTACTACGATCGGCTGTGTGCCAATCACTAATGAATATATTAAGGAGGTCTATTGGTTAGCAGTTCAAGCGAAATCAAACGGACACGCAAAAATCCCTGTGCACATTTTTCCAACAGAATTGGATGATCGGACAATGGGACGCTTACAAAACACTTTTCCAAATGACGACGCTCTGATAAACTTTTGGAAAAATCTGAAAATCGGATATAATTGGTTTGAAAAGTCTCGGAAACTGCCGAAGATCTCTGTAAATCGGCAGGGTGTGTATCAGTTTTCAGACCCCTCGTTGGAATAAAGGAGAATTCAAAATGGTTCGTATCGGTGTAGTTGGAGTCGGCGGCATGGGCAACGGCCATTGCAACGCCCTCCCGAATGTTGAAAATTGTGAATTTGTAGGTGTCGCAGATCTTCGCTTGGAAGCGGCGGAAGCCGTTGCAGAGCGGCTTCAGATTCGCGCCTTCCAAGACTATCAGGAATTATTTGCTGTTGTGGACGCTGTCGTCGTCGCGACACCCCCTGTTGCACATACACAGGTCGTCGTTGATGCAGCGGAGGCGGGCGTGCATGCCTTCTGCGAAAAACCGCTCTCCTTGACCCTCGCTGACGCAGATGCGATGATTGAAGCATCGGATAAGGCAGGGACGCATCTGATGGTCGGGCAGGTGCTGCGTTTCTATCCTGTCCATGAACTCGGTCGGCAGATGGTGGACAACGGCGATATCGGTGACATCACCTACATTGAAACTGACTACTCGGGTCCCTATAACGCCCCGCGCAGCAGACCCGAGAGTTGGTACGGCACTGTCGGTGGACTCTTGGAAAACGGTATCCACAAATCCGACCTGATTAACTGGTTCGGTGGCACCGCGCTGACTGTCGCCGCTGAGGTGGGAAGTTTCTCCGGACACGACGATTGGGAAGATTACACCGTCTCGCTCATCCGCTACGATTCGGGCGCGGTCGGTATTTTACGATGGGGCGGTTTCCTCGGCGCACGCGGCACCAACGATACGATTATCGACGGTTCCGAAGGATCACTCCGTCTGAATATGTCATCCGATCTCGCCTATTTAAAAAAGAAAGGCGGCGACTGGGAAGAAATCGTTCCGAATCGTGAGGGACCGCACGGTGTCGTCGGTGAATTAACCCATTTTGTTGACTGCGTCCGGGAAGACAGAACTCCTATGATTGACGGCAGAGGTGGCAAACACGCCGTAGAAGTCGTTTTGGCAACTTACGAATCGGCGAAAGCGAAAACTAAGGTCGCACTGCCGATGGAGGAATAGAAGGGTTTGAGTGGAAGGCTGGAAGGGAGGAAGGATGGGTTCCAATCTTCCTAGGGGAAACACCCCAGCAAAAACACTTCCACTCTTCCAGCCATGCGTCTGCTACTCTTCCAACCTTCCAACCTTTAAAGCCTATGTTGTTCCTCGTACTCAACATCATCTTGCTCTCCGGTTTTGGGCTATTTCTCAAGCACGCGAAAAATAACCAACAACGCCTAAACCCGATCGGTTTTGTTAACTATCTCACCGCGTTCTTCATCAGCATCTGGGTACTCTCCCAAGAACAAGACTTTGAATTCTCAAAACTGACCTTCGCATTAGGCATATCAAATGGCGTGACGTATGCTGTCGGGTTTGAACTATTCACTATCGGTATCCGGCTCAGTGGGATTGTCGTCACGGCTGCACTCGTCAGACTGTCAATCGTGTTACCAATTTTGGTAGCAATGATATTCTGGCAAGAGATTCCAAACCTATGGCAAACCATAGGGCTTCTCTTAACCTTCGTAGCGATTCCACTCCTCAGCCAGCGTGAGAAAGAGCCGACGTATGCATTCACACCTGACAAGCCGGAAGTGCCGCAAGGGTTGGGATTCGCTGTCGCTATTACGATTCTGTTGGTTACCGGTATCTCACGGCTCACTATGAAAGCCTTCAACGAAATGTGTCCTATCGACGAGAAATCGCTCTATATGAGTCTACTTTTCGGTGTCGCCACAGTTATCTATTTCGGTATATGCCTCTATCAGAGAATATGGCCGAATTGGTGGGAAGTCTTCTATGGCGTGCTAATAGGTGTCTGTAATGTCGGTGGCAGTTGGGCACTGCTCATCGCTTTGGATCAAGTCAGTGCGTTAATCGCTTTTCCGATGTCAAGTTCCGGTGGCGTACTGTTCACGATGTTCGTCGGTATGGTGTTCCTCCATGAACGGTTGAGCCGTACCTCTCTCATCGGTGCCCTGCTGGCAACTGTTGCTCTCATCTTTGTTAACCTGAAATCATAATTTGCGATACCTACAATTTAGCAAAATATTTACACGCCCTTAGCTAAAGACAAATTTGACTTTAGGCACAAAATATGGTATCATTTATCAAAAATCGGGATTCACAAAAATAATGCGGGAGAACGTAGAACTTGTCATCCGAAGCATCCACCTGATCGCAGCAATCATCTGGTTCGGAGGTGTCCTCTTTTCTACCTTCATCGCTATGCCAATCCTGCAACAAAATTTGCCACCGCAAGACCTGTTAGCAGTCCACAACCGTTTTCGGACTTGGATACGGTTGATGATTCATGTCCTCCTGACAACGGGCGCGATGGTGTTCTTTATTGTTGCCCTAAATAACGGGTTTTTCACGCAGCAGGGTGGTAGCGATTTCAAAACCTATGTGTTAACTTTCGTCGCGAAGCTTGCGGCGTTTGGGCTCATGGCACTCTTTTGGGGATTATACAGTTCGCTCTATCGGCGGCATCTTGAGGTTACGCCACCGGACAGCGAAGCGCATCACAACCAGAGTCCCTATATCAATATCTGGAGAGGTTTAACGCTGATTGCAGGCTTAATCGTTTTCGCCCTCGCTATGCGCTTATAGAACCAGTCCCGTGAAGGTTCATATACCTGAAATGCCCAAGGGTATCCTTTGGCAGAAGCAATTTTTAGGGTTTACGTCAAAAAACTCTGACGAGATTTTCACAGCATTTACAACTACAAAACACATCCACCGAGCTAGGCATGATTAAAAATACCAAAGTTCAGGCAGTCTCATGGAATATCACCCGATTGTGTAACCTGAAATGTACACACTGCTATCTTCCAGCAGGATTCGTAGACACAAACGAGTTAGGGAACGGAAACTTTCAACTCTCTGATATTCAAGGTTCCACGGAATACGCACGTGAATCGGAGTTAAGCCAATCCCAATGTTTCCGAGTCATTGACGAGATCGCCGAAATCAATCCGCACATCCTCCTTATTCTCACTGGTGGTGAACCGTTATTACGCCCGGATATCTTGGAGATATCGAAATATGCCTCCGATACCGGGTTTCTTGTTGTCATGGGCACAAACGGTGTCTTGCTCAACGATGCTGTGGTCGAGCAGATGCAACAGCACGGGGTCACCGGCGCAGGCGTGAGTCTCGACGCTATCCGACCGACAGACCACGACAAGTTTCGAGGGATGGAGGGCGCGTGGAAAGCGACAATGAACGGTGTTGAGGCACTCAAACGGGCACAAATGGATTTCCTCGTCCAGACCTCCGTGACGCAGTGGAATTACGACGAAATTCCAAAAATCGTGGACTTCGCGTACCAGCTCGGTGCCAAAGTACTCAACCTCTATTTCCTCGTCCGAACCGGTAGAGGTAAGACGGTAATGGATCTTACACCTACGCAGTATGAGAAGATGCTTGAGACAATGTTCGAGTTGCAAGCAGCCTATAAAGGGAAGATGCTCATCGCTGCAAAATGCGCGCCACACTACAAGCGTGTTATCTATGGGCAACAATCCGACTCCGCCTTCCTGCAAGGGTATCCAAGCGGCACCTGTCCGTGTGGCATTTACTACTGTCGCATCACGCCTGAGGGTGAACTGACACCTTGCCCTTATCTACCGGTTAGCGTCGGAAACCTCAAAGACGAGAGTTTCGTTAAACTCTGGAATGAATCAAAAACTTTTCAGGACTTGCGGAACCGGGATCTACTTGAAGGGAAATGCGGCATGTGTGAATTCAAAGAGGTGTGTGGCGGTTGTAGGGCACGTGCCTATGCCACTACCGGCAACTACCTCGCTGAAGATGCATCATGCGAATATGAACCGGGATCGTCTGAGACAGCGCAAAACAGTGCATCGCCTGTTCAAATTGAGAAAAAGGTTGCTTTTGCAACGGAAACCGATTACGATTTACAGTGGACGGAGGCAGCAGAAAAGCGGTTAAAACGTGTACCATCATTTGCCCGCGGTATGGTCGTCAAAAGTGTCGAAAAGTACGCACGTGAGCACGGTCACCGAGAGGTCACTCCGGAACTCATGCAAGCCGTTAAGAAACGATTTGATAAAACCGGCATCCCATCTTTCCGACCAAAACGCTGATGCAAGGTCGTAGGCACACGCCGCTGTGCCGTGACAGATTAAAGTCCCCCTGATAAGGGGGATTTAGGGGGTTAAAACACCGTTGGTCCCGCGCCACGGTGCCATAATAACAACCGTATAGGAAATTTGTATGCTAACTGCCGAACAGATAACATTTTTTCAAGAACACGGATACCTGATTCTTAAAAACCTCATTGATTTGGAAGTAATTGATGTATGGCGGACACAGGTTTGGAAGCATTTTAATTCCAGTTTTGAAACACCGGAGACCTGGCCCAACGACTATGAAATTCCGGGATTCAAGTTCTCACCGGTATTTGGACACCTACCTGTGATGCAAGAGATTAGCGAGCAACTGGGTGGCGGACAGTTTTTTACGGGTGGCGGCGGTTCACCGATCATCAAATGGCCCAACCCCAAAGAAGCGTGGGAAATGCCGAAGGACGGACACATCGACGCGTATGGTGCCGTGGCGGGTTGGAGTCCTTTTATGTTCGGCGCGACAACCTATCTCTACGATGCTGAACCTAACGGCGGTGCTTTCATCTTTTGGCCCCGAAGCCACCAGTCAACGCACAAGTACTTCCTCCAATATCCTGAGCAGATTGACGGCAGTTTCTACGATATCGAAGATTGGGGATGGCACGTGCTCTCAGATTTGTCGCCGGAAGGCCCTCGCGAATTTATTGGTGCCGCGGGGGATGTCGTCCTGTGGCACGCCTTTCTCTGCCACACCGGGTCAGAGAATGTAACAGATGTCCCGCGTTTCGGTCTCTTTGCACGGTATGCCCATCAAAAAGCGGATGAGATTAAATACGAGATTCCAGAGGATCTCTGGAAATATTGGGCGATTTAAGAGGTGGTTGTCAGTTATCAGCCATCAGTCCTTTACGGATAGAGGGAACTTAGATGCTTACAGCAGATCAGATTGCGTTTTTTCAGGAACACGGATACCTTATCCTTGAAAATTTTATTGATTCGGAGATAATTAACGGATGGCGGGAACAAATCTGGAAGCATTTCGATTCCAGCCTTGAAACGCCAGAGACTTGGCCCAACGATTATGTGGTCCAAAACTTCAGTTTTTCACCACTTTTCGGGCAACTGCCTGCAATGCAGGAGATTACCGAGCAACTCGGTGGCGGACAATTCGCAGGCGGTGGCGGTTCTCCGCTCGTCAAATGGCCCAATCCTGAAGAAGCGTGGGCAATGCCGGGCAGCGGCCACATTGACGCGTACGGTCCGGGGGGTTGGAGTCCTTTTATGCTCGGCGCGACAACCTATCTCTACGATGTTGAACCCAACGGTGGTGCCTTCGTCTTTTGGCCCCAGAGCCACCATTCAACACATAAATACTTCCTCCAATATCCTGAGCAGATTGATGGCAGTTTCTACGACATCGAGGATTGGGGATGGCACGTGCTCTCAGATTTGTCGCCGGAAGGCCCTCGCGAATTTACGGGGAGCGCGGGCGATGTCGTCCTATGGCATGCTTTTCTATGTCATACCGGATCTGCGAATATAAGAGATGTTCCGCGTTTTGGGATCTTTGCTCGCTATTCCCATCAAAAGCGGGAGGAGATCAAACACGAAATCCCAGATGACCTTTGGAAATATTGGGCAATTTAGTTTTTTAAATATTGGGTTTCTGCTCCGATTTGTCCGATGTCCAAATCGGGGTTCCGATGAAAAACAGCAAGCAACCGTTTAACATTGACAGACTACTATGTCTACGGAGAGGCGGTAAAAAGTAGCAAACCTACCTAACCGAACCGCAAGAAAATATAAAAAGAGGAGAAACATGAACGAACCAAACAGTGCAAACAAACGACTTACAGATGTAGAAGAACGCTTGACACGTGTCGAAAACCTACTCGTCAGCATCAATGAGAAGTTGGAACAGCGTCCTGATCTGGGTGCGGTAGACACCGAGAAGGCGGAAGCGTTTAAGGAATGGGTGACCAATTACGTTTCAATGCGGTTACAACAACTCGTGCCAGAGACATGCGAACATCCGGATGAAGCCGTGCTTCAGGATGGTCCCTACCTTGATAACACCACAGTGCCTTGCACAGAGGAAGTTGAACACCGGGTTAAACGGATACCGATCCCGTTTGTCCGAGAGATGGTTGTCCAGCGGGTTGCTGAAAACGCACGGGACGCTGGTATTGAACGCGTCGATATTGACTTTTTCGAGAAAGCCGCGACATTTTGACAATGTGAAGCCACAGAGGAGTTCCCTCTGCCTAATTTTGATTGGAAGGACTTCTTAAAGGCACCGCTGTAATGGCTGTCGGCAGTTCGGTTTTTCTGCCAAAAATCTTTCAGTTATAAGTTAAAGCATCACACTATGACAGGGGCAACAAAAGCAACCACCACAAGAGATTAACTTATAACTTATAACTTATAACTTATAACTATTCACTATGGACTGGGTTTTTAACACCTTCTCAGAATACCTTGAAAACGACTTCAAAAAGCGGATCGGGAACGAGAATCCGACTGTTTCGGACCTTTGGAAAGCCTTTCAAGTGCTCTTTCCCGCAACTTCGGCGCAGCTCCTCGTGCAGGAACCCGTGGGCAATACGGTGCGCTTTAAGGCGCTCGCGTTTTATCATGCAGACGAAATGGGACCGTTAGTTGAAGCGCCGTTGGAATATCTTAAACAGAATTTCGGGGGCGGCAAATTCAAAATCAACTTCTATCACGGCATGCAATTTATCGGCACGATTAATTTCAAGCCAGAGGGACCCGAAATCTGGCGCGAACTACCAGAACTGGAAGGAAATCCTACGATTGACGAAACTGTAACAACTGCCTGAAAATAGGTGAACGACTTACACGCCAAACACGGCGCGAAAAGGAGCAGGCACACGGTATGTGCCGTAATCAAAACAATGGATGTGAATCAACAACAGGAATTTGAGGAATGCCCCGCGTGTGAAAATGCGAACCTCCGACGGTTGGACGGAAACTCATGGTTCTGCTTGGATTGCGACTGGGATAACCTCACGATTATTCCGAAAGGCAACGACGAACTCCTCACCTCCCTTCGGCACGGAGATGTCCATTCACGGCGGATCGCCGCCCAAGCGTTGATTAATATCGGCGATGCCGATCGGCACCTCGCCACCATGATGGATACAAACGCACTGCTCGAAGCGTTAGACGACGAAGATGCCGATGTACGTTATTTCGTCGCTGTTGCCCTCGGTAAACTCGAAGCAAGCCTCGGTCTCGGTAAATTGAAGCAGCTTGCCCGAGCCGATGCTTCCGCACTCGTGCGGGAAGGTGCTAAAACAGCCGTCGAACAAATAGAATCACGACACACGACTTAGCACGCGAAGTCCGTACAGATAAATGAGGCAGATATAAGGAAAGATGCGTTTTTGGTCTAATTAAAGTCCCCTGATAAGGGGGATTTAGGGGGTTTAAAATACCGAGGTTACTGCTTTTTGCGTAAGTGATGATAAAAGAACGGAAGCGCAAGCAACGCGCCGGGCTGGATATACGGACCCTCTTCAAGTCCCCCTGATAAGGGGGATTTAGGGGGTTTAAAATACCGAGGTTACTGCTTTTTGCGTAAGCGATCATAAAGAACGGAAGCCCAAGCAACGCGCCGGGCTGGATATACGGAGAGGGTTGTTTTTGGTACAATTGACCTAACCGAACCGCAAGGAAAGTTAAAAATATGGAAAGAATTCGACTGGGGTATATCGGCTGTGGATTCATGGCACAGAAGGTTCACATCCCGAATTTCGTGAGCATCCCCAACTGTGAACTTATTGGACTCGCCGAGATGCGCACCGAGCTCGGAAAAACGGTCCAGACCCGTTTCGGGATCCCCGAACTCTATCGCGACCACGATGCACTCGCACAAAACGCCGACATTGAAGCAGTAGCCGTATCCGCGGACTTCGCCTTACAAGGCGAAATTGCCAAAGACCTCCTCTTAGCAGGTAAACACGTCTTCATGGAGAAACCGATGGCTGTCTCCACTGAACAGGCTGAAGCGATCGTCGCAGCATCGCAGGAGTCTGGCAAAAAGTTGATGGTCGGCTACATGAAACGCTACGATGCAGGCAACGAGATCGTTAAGGCGAAGGTAGCACAATTCCGAGAGACCGGCGAACTCGGACGTTTGACGTATGCTAGAAATCACGGCTTCGGCGGCGATTGGGTCTGCAACCTTGACACCCACATGGACGGCACTGACGAACCAAAACCGAGCGCGCCCGTCAAAACCCCAGAATGGATACCTGAGCAGTATCGAGGTTCCTATTTAGGATACCTCCAGCAGTACACGCACAACATCAATCTCATGCGCTGGTTCCTTGATGCGGGCGACAAAGTCACCGTCAAAGCCGTCGATTTAGATGATAACGGATACTCCGGGGTTGTCATCTTCGATATGGACGGCATCCGTGTCACACTCGAAACAGGACATGTTTCGCACTATCGTTGGGACGAGCATAGCCAAGTCTATTTTGAAAATGGGTGGGTTCATACCTGGGCACCGCCGTTGCTCTTGAAGAACACGCCTGCCGAGGTTGAAATCTATCGCGCTGGCGAAGAACAGGAAATCACGCGCCCAATTCCGAGACCGAGTTGGACGTGGGCATATCACAGAGAAGCAGAATACTTCGTCGCGAACATCCGCAACGACGAACCCTTCCGGTCTTCAGCCGAAGATACACTCACGGATGTCCGACTCTTCGAGGACATCTACCGAATCTTTATTGAGCAGCAGAAATAGTTATTGGTCGTCAGTTTTCAGTAAGAGGCGATTTGCAAACGAAACCGTCATCGTTCAACCAAAGCCTCTTTAACTAAAAACTGAGTACTGACAACTGAAAACTAATAAAACTATCTCCGCATCAAAATCTCCGTATTATTGATGTTTACCGCAGGTTCATAGTTTTCCTGTAGGTACGCTGCAATCAAAGCGTGCCGTTCCTCAACACGGATACCATCAACAGCATCGAACCAACCCCCTGTTTTAAAGATTACCAAACGCGTTTTGTCGCGTTCAAGAGCCTCAATCACCTCTTGCTGCATTGAAGGGGTCGATGCGTATGAGACCTGATGGAATCGAGAGACACCGGGTCGATTCGCGAAGAAGTAGTACGCGCCCTGACTCGTAAAATCAAAAATCTTTTCCTTCGGTTCAGTGTTTTCTTGAATGTAAGCGACGACCTTTTGGATCTGTTCAACTTGGTCATCAGGGATATCCACCCCTCCCGCGCGTACTAATTCTTGTGCTACGGTGTTTTGCTTGAACGGATTCTGACGCAAGCGTTGCCATCTCTGATTGAAACCCGCCAAAGGTTGATGCGCTTCCCCAACGTACCAACAGAATATCGCTATCGGAATGAGTACCCATGCTGCCTTCACTGCAGCGTGCCAAGGTCTCTCACCCCTTAGAGACGATAAACCGACTCGGAATATTTTGACAATACCACTCTCTAACGGAAGTAGACAGAGCATCCATAAGAAGGTCGCACCATAAATCAGGTGTCCACCATCTGAACGACCCAGTGCCGTCCGGAAGAATGCGATACCGCCGAGGAGTAAGAGAAGAAGTTTCATCGTATTGACTGAATGCGTGCTGGATAGTCCCCGGTAGGTCAAGTAGGCAGCGATAATCAGAAAGATACAGATCGGTAGATACCATCGAAACCCTTCGCTGAAGATGAATGCATGCCATCCATCTGTTGACAACAGCGCAAGCGTTTTAGATAGAGATGGGAAAGCAAGCCCCCACGTTGCGAGTTGATAGCGACACTGGATATAGGAATTCCAGATGACATCGTCCAAAGCACCGTGGGACAGGAAGTAGATGCCTACGGAAAGAAAACCTACCAACACCCCGCAACCATAACTGATTAAGGGGCGCAGGTATTCTCGCCTATGTTTTTCCAGCTGGCTTTTGCTGCTTCCATGCGCTGTTCTAAAGCCGCCTTGTCCTACATATATAACCAGAAACAATCCGATGGCACCGAGTGTGTAGAGTCCGACTTCAGTGCTATACCAGAATGCCAAACTCGTAGAAATCCCAGCGAGAAGTAGTTTCCATACATAGGTAGGGACCTTATTCGTGCGAGTCTCTTGGGAGTGCGTAAGGGCATTCGCTACGAAAGCGAAACTAATTAAGCCGAGACTATGCCGTGGAGACACCCAGAACTGGGTTCCAGAAGCGATAACCACACATAAGAAGGCAACTAAGAACCGACTTCGGAATACTTGCAGACCGAGCACATAGAGCGCAACATAGCCGAGCGGGGCCAATATGTCCTCCATTGAACGCACACCGAATAGGGTGGGTTCAAAGAGTTGGCTACCAACCCATGCCAAGTAAGCGTTTTGGAAGAGTCCGTGCTGAATATAGATATCCCGGAACGGCACCCCACCGCGTAGCATTTCATTGAGAGGCGCGAGCCGCTCACCCTCGTGGAATAAGTCTATATTGCCGTGAATACTTGCAGAGTAGGTAAGGAGATAGATGAAAATCGGAAGGATAATGTATTCAAGTCCACCACGCCAAATCTTTGTGGTTCTATAGCTTACAGGAGCGGAGACACCATCCGTTTCACTGGCGAGGTTTCCGCCATCTTCGCTGGCGAGGTTTGCAACCTCGCTTATACTATCACCAGAATCCCACAGTCCCGGAAAATACCGCGCATACAGTAGCACCAACTTCAGCAGCACCGACAAAACGAGCGGCAAGACCAATCCTATCAGCACATTCTGCCCGATATAATAGACCTGTAACCAACAGAGACATAACGGTATAGATGCCAAGGCATTCGCTTTAAGCACACGCGCAATCGGTTGTACCGTTAGTTTCGCACACCAGCGCGAATAGATCCACCATCCGAACCAATATAGACATATCGCTATCGGAATACCGAGCAGTGCCAGCAAATAGTAGAAGTATTCTTGTTGTTTTGGGTACGCGTTAACACTCAGCCAGCCGACAACACCGGAACTTGAGTGGTATTCAAAAGCGATGTGGTTTTGGAGGGTCATCCCTATAGCAATCGCAAGGGATGCAGCAGAGAAGGTGAGAAGTCCAACGTAAGGCTTAAGGGCAGAGGCTTTCACAACGCGCATGTCCGGCATAAATTGCTGAAGGTAGACGTGCCAGCGTTGCATAGTTCTTGCCTCAATACAAGCACAAACTTACTGTGCTTCTTATAGTGGATTCCAAGTTCCAGTTCCCCCCTGATAAGGGGGGTTAGGGGGGTTAGGGCGGTGCTGAAGGTAGACGTGCCAGCGTTGCATAGTTCTTGCCTCACTATTTAGATTTCCCCAAGTGCTCCCTCAACCTCAATGAAATCTTTCGCCGTATCGTCCCACACGAAAGCCTTCACCGCGCGGATCTCAGTGTCGTAAACAGAGATAACCAGATATGTAGTACCCGGATAGGCGGGTTCATCCCACATCGTTGCGTCTGCTTTGTCTTTTTCTGAAAAATATGCTTCGTGGTTCGGGTGTGAATGGTAGAACGCCTTAATCTGCCATTGCTGTGTATCTGCTTCTTTGTGGATAGCAATTAAGTCGTCAGGGTGTATAACGTACGCCGTGCGCGCATCGCGCGGATATGTGTTCGGATCTTCCTGATGCAATTTGTTCTGTATATTCCGGCATTTTCGGACAAACTCTTGGGCATTTGTACCTAAAATAACACCACAACATTCATCCGGAAATTCCGATTTCGCATGGTCACAAATCTGGCTGAGGGTGTCTGATTGAAAAGTTAACATTGAATAGCAGCCGTCGTAGGGGCGAGGTCCCCTCGTCCCTACAAGGTTTCCAGAATAGCAGCCGTCGTAGGGGCGAGGTCCCCTCGTCCCTACAAGGTTTCCCATAGTCTATAACCGACAGCAATAACGATTAAGATTGATGACGTCCGCCAGCAATCGCCGGAATAATAGAGATTTCAGCACCGTCTGCGACAGTGGTCGCTTTTCCATCGAGGAAACGGATGTCTTCATCGTTAAGATAGATATTCACAAACCGACGGATATTTCCGCCTTCATAACAGAGACGTTCTTTCATCCCCTGATAGTTCGCTTCAAGATTCTCAATAACGCCTTCAATATCGGCACCTTCTGTCTCAACTTCCGCCATATTTTGCGTCAAACGTCTCAGCGGCGTTGGAATACGGACTATTACAGCCATAGAATATATTTCTCCTTTTGGAATAGTTGTCAGTTATCAGTTATAAGTACGGTTTTTCTACGAAAAACCTTTTAGTTAACAGTTAAAGAAGTTTTCTGTGGAAACCTTCACAGAGAACGGAACTGTTTCAAAAACCCTCTTAACTTATAACTTATAACCATTAAATCGAATAATGTAATCCACACTCTTTAGCATTTTCTTCTGCGTCAGCGTTTTCTGATGCAGCGGGCGCGTTCTGCCAGCGCCACCGTCCCGCACGGTTCGGTTCTCCTGGTTTTATCGGTGTTGTACAGATAACGCATCCGATGGATTCATAATAATGCCCCTGTGCATCCGCTTCAAGCAACGGGTTCACAGGAATCTCGTTTTCACGGACAAACTGCCACACTTCATCGGCAGTCCACTGAATCAACGGACTCACCTTCAGCACAGGATGTGTCGCAGATGAGATAATTTCTGCCTTTCGGAGCTGTTTTCTGGCTTCTGACTGATCACGACGTAAACCGGTTATCCAGACATCCAAGTTTTCTAAAAGCCGTTGCATCGGACGGACTTTCCGGATGTTACAACAGTATTCCTGTTTCGCTTTACTATCGAAAAACAGATATTCACCGTGCTGTGTAACCATCTCCTGAACTTCTTGCGGGTCAGGTTGAATCTGTTCGATCTTGATACCGTAACGCGATTCTACCTGCTCAAGGAAAGCGTAGGTCTCCGGAAACAGACGCAGTGTGTCGAGTGTGCAGACACGGAACGGCAATCCGTTTTCAGCGGCTAAGTGAACCATCACCATACCCGAAAGTTGCCCACTTGTGACGATCGCGGCGCGTTCTTTGAACCGTTTAAAGAGAGAGAAAAGAATTTCTTGGGGACTCTCCGTCAACAGAACTTCTTGGCAGAGAGTCTGATCTACTGGATAATCCAATTTTTTATTTTTGTTTCTCGACGCAGTTTAAAAAACTACGGGAGCATATCCATAACGTCCGATTCGATTTCAAAATAACGACTCAAACTGAAATAACGTTCTCCGGCATCTGGGAGAATGGTAACAACCGTTTTATCCGGTCCCTGTGCCTTCGCGACCTGTAATGCCGCATAGACATTCGCACCTGACGACATCCCGACCAACAATCCCTCGGCTGTCGAAATGGACTTCATCATCTCGTAAGCCTCTTTTTCAGAGACTGTGATAACCTCGTCAATAACATCTACATTGAGCACTTCAGGAATCATCCCCGCGCCGAGTCCATCAATCCGAGTAGGACCCGGTTTACCGCCAGAAAGCACCGCTGAAACGCTCGGTTCCACAGCAACCACTTTTACATTCGGGCATTCTATCTTTAAAACCTCTCCAACGCCTGTTAATGTACCGCCTGTGCCGACCCCTGTAACGAAAAAATCGATGTCTGTACCGATCGCCTTAAGAATTTCGACTGCTGTTGTACGGCGGTGTATTTCGGGGTTCGCGGGGTTCGTGAACTGGTTCGGTATATAGTGTCGTGGGTTCTGCCTAACAATCGATTCTGCCTCCCAAATCGCACTTGCCATACCGCCGTGTTCCGGCGTTAGCACAATTTTCGCACCGAAAGCGGAGAGGAGTTCATACTTCTCACGACTCACGTTCTCTGGCATCGTCAAAACGACAGGGTACCCTCGTGCGATGCCAACGATAGACAGCCCCAAACCTGTATTACCAGCGGTAGGTTCAACGATAGTATCCCCTTTTCTAAGGATACCGCGTTCTTCAGCATCGACGACCATCGCATAGCTAATCCGATCCTTGATACTACCACCCGGATTGTAAGCCTCCAATTTAGCGAAGATAGTCGCATCGTCCTTACCGGGCAGAGCATTCAGGCGAATCGTCGGTGTATTCCCGATGAGGTCTGTCAAGTTCTTAGCGATCTTCATTTTTCATCCAGATAGCAACGCACGACACCGCTTTTGCACCCCTGTCCTAAGTTAAAAATTCACTTTAAAGTATAACATATACCCCGCAAAAAGTCAAATTTTCAAATACATTGCACGTGATCGAGAGGTATTCTCACAACGGTAGCAACTTATACCACTTATATTCTACGAAAAAAATACTGGTAAATGAGAAAGTGTGCGAAATCCCAGATCGGAGTGACGGAGTTCTACCATCTTTTTATCATGTGGATCTTAGACGTTCATGATGTTACTCTGTTGAAGTGAACTCTATAATTTTCCGTATGACGATTTGCGGATCATCCTGCGTAGATAGGAATTGGGAATCTGTGATGCCCATTGATTTCAACCAAGTCTGCCAATATTCTTTAACAATTTCCAAGTCAAGCATGTGCCGATGTGTGATTTCAACCATCAAGAACTTCACGTTATAATTGCTGAAGTCTTTTCCAATTTCCAACAAACCATGTTTTTCAGTGTGAAATTTCTGTTTCCAGTTTGGGGCCTCGCGTAACTTGGCGACTTGACGGTAAGAAATGTAGGTTCTCTTAGGCCGCTCGATTTGAATATTGTGGTTGAAATCAAGGTAACCATCGGAGAGGCAAATGATGTAGTTAAGAGCGTCAGGCTTTAGGTAGACTTCTGCACTATCTCGAAACCACTTCCAAACATCCGATCCAGTGAACACCTTCTGTTTACTGACAGATTGGTACAATTCGTCGATTGCTCCAATAAGGTTGGTTTTCATTTTTTTAAATTCTGGAGCTCCACCTGCTCTTTGCTCAGGTGTCGGCCAAATTTTGAGATTCATTAATGCTTGCTGTTGAATTGGATCAACATTTGGCTGTTCGGGGACGACAAAAGCAAGTGTGTCTTTAGAACCGATATACAGATTTGGGCGTACGAATTTTTCTTCAAACATATTAACGATACTTTCTGTAATTTTAATATCCTTCTTTACTTGATGAGGATTCTTCGTTTGGGAAATCCGGTCAGAGGTGTCAATAATAACAATAATATTTACCGGTTTCATAAGTGATGTTTCTGATGAAATATTCTTGGCATCTGATTTGTCGCTTGTGCACCCAACTGTTAACAACAAAAGAGTAACAGCGAATACTCTTGCCAAAACCTTAATATCTTTTTCCATGTGATACTCCTTTACGCAAGTTGGGCAATTTGTGTCGTGGGTGCTGGGTATATTTTTCTCTGAGTTTCGCACCCCGAAATAACTGTGATAAAAGTCCCACCTTGACAGTGGGCAAGATGTTTACATAGTAGAGCAAAATCGTAATTAATCGGAATAATCAGGAACACCTTGGTAATAGAGATCGAGTGTATCATTTGCAACTTGTTTAACTCTATCGATTTCGTCGGATACCTCAGAGGTACCATCGCCCCTGTGGGCAACGAAACGGCACCATCCATTCAAGAATTGGTTAACTTGCGACTCCATTTTATTGCGGTTGACCACTCGTTTGTTAAAGTTCCCGAACAATTCCTCAATTTTTGATCGCGTTTTGTCGATCTTCTGTTGGAGATTTGTATCTCTACTCTTGAATTGTTCAATCTCGCTCTCTAAGTTCTCTGTTTGGACATTCAAGATGGCAATTTGGCTATCAATTGGGGTCCTAACGGCTTTTACAATTTTTTCTTCTGTGGTTCTCTCTCTTTCCTTAAGATGCTCAATCTCATTTTGCGAATTCTCCATTCCGGCTTTTAAGACAGCAATTCGTGTCTCACGTTGTGTTTTCTCGTTTTTTATTTCTGACTCGCGTATGTTCTCTGCCTCAGATTTTTCTTGGATAGGATCCGCAGCTTTCCATCGCTGATTCATCACATGATAAGTAATACTGACTAACAGCGAGACAACAAAACCGCAAAAAATAACTGTCCACATATTGAGATCATTCATTCTGAAGCGCCATTGTTCTGTCTCTTGTCCCATGAGAATTTTGGCTTGGTGTATTTTTTGCGAAATCTGAATTGCAAGTATGCCATCAAATATCAATGTAAGAGCTGCTAATACAGTTGCTACTAAATATCCCCATTTTTTTTGTTCCCAAAAATAGTCGAGCACAATTGCAAAGGCTAAAAAAACAAATGGAAACATAACGACGAACAGATTCCACTCACCTTGGAAAGCCTTGAATAAAGCCCTTGGGTTAACAACATCATTGACTCCAGCATAGGTGCCCTGAGCTAATTGGGCTTGGATTGCTTCTGTGTTTAGAAAGAAGGCTTTATCAACGGCCGAAGCGTAAAAAAAGAAAAGATAAGTGGCAAGGAAAACACAGAATATAGTAGAGATAATCGCAGTGATAATACTTATACCTGAAGCTCGGTGTTTGGTAGACGTAGGGTCGTGAGCGGAGGTGCCCAAGGTGATCGACTTTAATTCTGCTTCTGTTGGACCTTGTAATTCGACTTCAAGTCCTGCAAGTTCCTCTTTGCTATCTGCCAATGCTTGGTTCTTTTCCTCAATTGCTTGTTCTATCTGTGCTTTTTCCTGATGCAAATCGTTAATTTCTTCTTCAAACCGCTTTGTGAGTGGATTGTCAGGTATATTTTCAACAGTCGCAGTATTGAGGAATTCAGGGTTGGAATCTTCAGACATTCCTTCAGTTGCAATAGGCTCTAATCTGTTTATCGATAGCGTTTTCAATTGGACCTCAAGTCCTGCTAATTCTTCTTTTTTCTCGGCGAGTTCTTGAAAGCGTCCTTTGATTTCCTGTTCACATTCGCCTTTCTGTTCTTCTAACTTAACTATTTCTTCATCCAAAGCATTGAGTTCTTGTTCGAGTTGGTCACGAGTAGAGGCAATTTCTAATTCCTCGTTATGGATAATTCGCTTGATATGTTGCGGCAAGCATTCAACTATGCCTTGGTGATTCGCAGCCCAATAGAAGCCATTTTCTTCACTATAATAAGGTTTGCCATTCAAACTTGGCTCAACCGCATTTTCCCTGTATTCGTTTTGCAAAGGTCTGTCCTTGATTATATAGTTGAGGTTCGGTTTTGGCGGGTTGGCTGGTGGTGTTAGGTCAACGGACTTGCTGCCTCTTTCTACCGTTTCAGTAGGTACCCTATTATCACTCTTAATTTTGGGGGAGTCATCAGATTTAGTATTAGGTCGCAAGAACTGCTTGAAAAAATTCGATACGCGAGTTATAAGGTTCTTTTTATCTCTAAAGGCTTCTGGTCTCATCTCGTCTTGCTTTTCAGTGTCAAGGTTTTCAAGCAAAGCGATTGCTTTATTCACTGGATACTTAAAAAACTCACGGTTAGAAGCAACACGGTACTTAGCAAGTCTGTTATGCATCTCCCTTTCAAGCATTTCATATCTCTCGGAGAATAACTCAAAAGCAACCTCAAAAGGTGTTGGCACTCCTGTTGTAGCTGAGAGTTCCCTTGCTCGCTCCGTACTATCACGGGATGTCTTGCCGATTTTTATTAAGCCCGGCATTGCATCATTTTCTAAAATATAGACATATCCTATAGTCGTTTCCTCAAACATTGATTCAGTATTCAGTACCATTCTGCGGTGGGCGATGGTGTTACCTTGTATAGCAAGACTTGGCAAACTATGCTGGGAAGGCGAACGTGACTTACAAGTGGGATAATAAAGATTAAAAATTCGGACAATCTGCGTGAGTTTCCAGGACCTGTTTTCGAGTTTCGGTTTGGGACGTAACTAAACCCAACAGTACATTTATACCGAAGCAGAAAATCGCAGCACCCCTGCACGCTTGTGCTTTTTCACGCCAAAGTTGAAGAGGGCAGAGATCGCGAGCACAACTCGGAAGCCAGACGCATTCTAAATACTTTCATTTTATAGTGGACAGAACACCAATGGAGTACTATGTTTAAAACTGCCTAAACTTTATAAGAAATTATACCATGTTTTCTGTTTAAATGTCAAACGAAAACTTTAGAGTGGGTGTGTAAAATTTTGGGAAACTTGAAAAGATAAATGAAGTGCTAACGTTAATTTTGTACTGCCATGCTGTAGATATTCCATCCGAGAAATAAAAAGGGTTGAAGTGCCAGACGGAACCCTTTGCTTTGAATAAACTCTTATCTTCATAAGCCAGATCGTGTGAAAAACCGTATCTCCTTGAAACGCCTGAATCTACAATGAACTCAGAAAACTCACTGACAAACACTGCCAAGGCTTTATATCGGCGACCGAGTGTCGAACGAGAGGGACAAGATGACAACCGGAGCCTTTCAAGCATAATCGGATGCGTGTATAACCACTGATGCTGCCCGCGAATCGCATTGATTTGCTTCAACATCATTAGGGTGTAAAAGACGACTAAGGAAGCATCTGAATAAATCTTGGGTCTACCTTGATAGGTAGCGATTTCTTTGCTTTCAAGAAACTCGTCAAGTAAAGAAAACAAAAATGTGATATAATCTTTCATGTCAGGATAATACATGGGAAACTCCTTCAATGGGTTGCTTTTCATTAAAGGATACCCATTATCCTGACACGACTCAACTTTATTTATGAACCACCCTCAATTATTTATCAAATTCACATTGATTCAGATAGACCTCACTTTTGGTTCGCTCGCCATTTTGCGAAACAACGATGCACAACCTAACAGGTTATGCGACACCACTTACAAGTGCAGGCATATTTTCTGTTATCGGTTTTCGAGTTCTCGGCGGAGTTGTTCTAACTCACGTTCTAACGCCTGCCGCCGAACCGTCTCTTCTGCAGCCCGGGCTTCCGCTTCTGCGCGAAGATCCCGTTCTGCTTCTACACGGAGCTCTGCTTCTTCCAGCCCCAGTTCCGCTGCTTCCACACGCTTTTTTGCTGCAGCGTGAAGGTTCCGCTCCTCTATAGCCGTCGTGATCGGGGTGCCATCGGGCAAGTATGGACGCAACAACCGGACATGGCTATGGTGTTGATCTGTCCACCGGAACGACAGGTTTAATGACTCGCTGAACAAGGCACCCCGCGGATCGGAGGTTATCTCAACAATGGTGCCTGAAGGTTCCCGCCGCCACCCGCGAAACTCTGCAGGTTTCTCCATCTCAGGTTGATGGAGAAAGTACTCCTGTACCCCCATATCCCGCAGATAGATATGTACTTTTTCTTTTCGGTCCTCATTGGCTGTCGAATCCGATAGGAACTCAAAAACAACCGTTGGTGTCGCACCTTCTGCCCAGGTGTAGAAACTCCTGCGGAGTGGAAATTTCGCTGCACCTAAAACGACATAAATATCGGGCGCGACACTTTTCGTGACATCGCCTTCACGGTAGTAGATGAAGTTGTCAACGCCGACATAGATGTGTGGTTGCGTTGCGAAATAACTGGAGAGTTGTTCGTACAAGATGCTGATCTGTTCTCCGTGGAATCCGGTTGTAGGTATATGTTCCTCGTCTTCGTAGGAGTAGCCGGGTATGTAAACGGTGGGTTTCCCAGTCGCTTTCGCGAAGGTTGGCATATATTTGTGCTGTTTGCGTGCGAAGTCGTTAACAGGTTTCATGCTTCACTTTGTATCTGCGTGTTCTTCCTTTAATTTTAACAGAAATGTGCGTCGTTAGCAATTTGAATAGCGGCTTTCATTCCTGATTTTCACGCCATTCAGCAAAATCCGCCTCAATCTCCTCCGACCATTTCCGATCTATTTCACCCGGCGTATATTTACCCTCCCGCAACCGTTGATGCCCGAACCGATCTCGGAGTGCCACCTCTTCGCCTTGTTCGACCACCTGCTGCGCGAAATGCGGTGGGATAAAGATAACACCGCCGCGCCTCCCTAAAACCACATCTCCCGGTAAAACAGTCGCCTCCGCAATACGGATGGGGATATTGATGCCAGTGAGGGTGACGTTCGCAATCCCTGTCGGATCCACACCGCGCACGAATGTAGAAAAATTAGGCAATTCATAGATACCGTCCAGATCCCGGATACCACCGTCGATGACCATACCCGTCCCAGTTTTCGCATAGATAGAATTACCGAGGTTATCACCAGCGAAAGTGCCGTCCTTCACTTTACCGAAGAGATCCACGACAATCACATCATCGCGGACGAGCGTATCAATCACCCACGAGTTTTGACCACCGACGCGTCCCTCTTTTTCACCTTGTGCAGCGATAGCATCGTTGAAATCAGGGCGGATGGGCACAAATGCGCATGTCACCGCTCTACCGACAAGCACTCGATCTGGATGGAGGTTCATCCAATCGCCAGCGAATTGGAGCTTATAGTTGTTGCCGTGCAGAACACCCCACGCCTGCTCGATACTGATAGCCTTCATGCGTTGAATGATATCGTCGGGAACGCGGGGTCGTCCGTCAGGAAACCGATCGCCTTCCCATAAGTGTGTCATCGCGAGGATGCTCTCTTTATCAATAAGTTGCACGTTGCGTCATACTCCTATATTTGCTAAAATCTGCCTTGTTCATGTTGATTTACGCGGTTAGGTCTCGCTATTACTTGAATCGAGTGCCTGCTGGAAATCTTCTGGATTTTCTGCCGAGAGCGCAGCACGTAATAAGCCTTTGAGACGTTGTAGGTCGTCAATCGCATAAAGGGCAGGTTTGAAACGTTGTGCCGCGTTCGCGCCTAAACCGAACGCTATTACTTCAAGGATATCTTCAAGCACACGGGTTTTTCCACCTTGTTGAATTCCTTGTTGGATTCCTTGTTGATGTGCTTCCGCTGTTGCTTTTTCCGCTATGTATTGAATGAGTGTTGATTCTTGCATCGTTTCCTCCGAAATAATAGATAAAACCGTTTGTGGTTCGTAAACTAAATTCCCTAAAACTGCGAGACATGCCAGATACTCCGCTTTATCAGAAACCTCTATACTATCTGCAACCCGGACACAACGTCGCAACCACTCCTCAGCATCTACACCAATAGGACGTTTCATCAAGGGTGTGAACGGAAGTAAACCGGCTGCACGCGCATCAAGCACCTGCTCCCCATCCATCTCAATCAGACGAAAAACTCGGTACTGAACAAAAACTTGATGACCTGCTATCTGTTGTTCATAGGACCCTGAGTCTGTTCTACCAGCATCTGGGCGCAGGTAGATGACATGAGAATATACGGGTATTTGCCATTCCAATACGCTGCGCGATACCAGTACTGATAGATGTCCGTGAGCCGATGTCCTAATTCTATGCGTCCAGTATAGGAAATTGCACCTACAACCCCGCGTTTTCCCATACCTGATCCAGTGATTCCGCGGTGGCTTTTGCTGCGTCTGCGGGTTCCATGCCGTTCACCTTCTCGCTGAAAGGTTCGGGTGTCACAGGTCCTTCGTAACCGATCTCCGTCAGGATTTGCATCAATTCAGTGAGCGGGATCACACCCGTCTCAGCAGGAAGGCATCTGATATTATCAATCTGATCATATGGGTCGATGCCAGCAGGTGCATCGTTGATGTGGACGTAAACGACATCTGATGCGGAGAGTTTGCGAACATCGTCAGTCGTGGAACGGCAGGTGTACCAGTGCCATGTATCAAACAACAGCCCAACGTTCCCAGTGCCGACAGCAGCAGCAAGTCCTAACATCGCATCCATTGAATAGGCGAAGAGGTACGTAGAGCCTTTGCGGCTCGTTGCGGGTCCGATAAACTCAAGTCCGAGTGAATGCCCATGGTCTTTGAGAATCTCGGTGACGGAACGCAATCGTTTGACAGAAAAATCCCAATTCTCCTGAAAGGTCATATCGTTTGAAGCAGGACCGACAACGGTCGTCGTTCGGTAGCAACCGAGTTCCGCCGCGAGTGCCGCACGTTCCGGTAGCTGCGCTAAACCCGCATTAAAGTCAGCCTCGGGACCGCGCCAATTAACACCGAATCCCCAACCGCCCATCGCAATCCCTGCTTCCGACCAGAGGTCTTTGACGTATTGCACGGAATGCTCTTGTGCGAGTTGGTTGGCTTCGTCGATGCTAAGATCCAGACCTTCAAAACCCGAATTTTTTGCTAATGCTAAGCCTTCTGTCATATTTGCCCGGATGCCAATTGCTCCCGTGCTCAAGTTCTTAAACATATTTTTATATTTCCTTGCGGTTCGGTCAGGCGAGTTAGAAACTTTCACGTCCTTTCCCGTAAAGCCGCCCTCCATTTCATTACGGGCTAACGTTTTTGATGTTACACCGGACAGAACATGTGTTTATATTTCCTTGCGGTTCGGTCAGGCGAGTTAGAAACTTTCATGTTCTTTCCCGTAAAGTCGCCCTCCATTTTGCGGCGTACTTGAAGAAACACCCAAGCAAAAACCCCATAAGCGATCTGCTTCATTACGGGCTAACGTTTTAGAACCTCACTGTCTCTAATCCAGCGAATCCTCTTATCTTGTAAATCCTGATTCAGACAATCTTTTGGCCGCGCAAAACCTTCGCAGCCACAGCCCACGGATAATCCGTATCCTCCGCTTTTGCGTCGCGGTATGTCGGAATCCAGACCCAGCGTTCTTCGCCAGAACGGTTCGGGTGGCTCGAATGGAGCGTCAAATCGTGGAAAAAGACGGCACCGCCCGCTTCAATCTCAGCGGTGACAGCGAGATTTTCATCAACAGCACCCGGACGGAGCCGATTTCCAAACCCGTGTCCGTCACTCGCATCACCGTCGTGGACAATAGCGGACTTATGAGAACCCGGAAAGAGTTTAAGGCACCCGTTTTCAACAGTCGCATCGTCGAGTGCCACCCAGATCGAGACTTTGTGAGCACCGTGCCAATAGTGCCAATCTTGGTGCCAAGGACTCGCGAACGTCGTTGATTCACTCTTAAAAACCACCTTGTCGCTCAGAAACTCGATATCTGGCGCGAGGATGCCTTCCAAAATATCGAGTAATCGTGTATCACCGACTGCGGTTTGAAAAACCGGACTCCGGGCAGCCAAACCCACATAAACACCGTGTCCAGCGACTGCACCCGTCTCTGCTTTAACCGCTTCCAGAATGTCAATACACTCGGACTTAAGCCGTTGCGCTTCGTCGCGCTGAAACAGATTCGGTGCGATAGCGAAACCGGTTTCCACGAAATCGTTGCGTAGTGTTGTCATGTCGAGAGGCATTTTCTAAACTTCTCCAGTGGCATCAATATGGACTTCGCGTCCTGTCTCAGCACTTTTGAGCAGCCCTTCCATCATCTGCTGCACAACCAACCCGTGTCGGAGGGGTGCCTGGCAGGTTACGTCATCCAAGATGCATTCAATGAAGTGATCGGCAATAGCATCCCACGTCTTTCCAAACTTACTTTTTGGAGGCTTTCCGTCTATATCCTCAAATTCGCCTTTTTTGTCGGTTCGGTAAAGCCGCAACGGACTCATCGTCGCCCCCGCCTCGGTACCGAACAACTCGATCTGAAATTCGTCGGGTTGGTGTGATGCCCAGAAACTTTCGACCTGCAAGCCGGTACCACCTTCAAAGGTAATAAACCCGCCGGCATAGTCGTCAGAATCATATTTCTCGTAGAGCTCTTTCGGGGCTTTCGTCCCTTTCCAGTAGCCGAGGCCTCGGGGACCGAACTTCGCACCTGCAGCACCGAGTACAGCGATTGGCTTCGGTAATCCGAGGATCCACCACGCCGAGTCAAGCACATGGACACCCATATCCCGAAACGCGCCGCCACCTTTCTGGATGAAACCGAGATTCCAGTCCGGGATACCACTCCTGCGGACGCTCCGTGCCCGAGCGTAATAGAGTTCTCCAAAGTAGTCGTCGCGTGCGAGGTTACCCAGATATTGGCATTCCTTCCCAAAACGCGTCGAGAGCGACATCATATTCACGACACCTGCTGCTTCTGCTGCCGTTACTAATTTCTTCGCCGCGGCTTCAGAGTCGGCAAGTGGTTTCGTTACCATGACGTGTTTGCCGTTCTGCACCGCCTCTAATGCGATCGGCACGTGCCATTGGTTCGGCGTGCCGACAAATACCGCGTCAATATCGGATGCTTTACACATCTCTTTGTAGTCTGTGTAGAATTTAACTTTGTCCGGTAGGTCCGCAGCGAAGGCTTTCATCTTGTCTTCAAATAGATCGCAGAGCGCGACAACCTTACCTCTCGGATTGTTGGCGAGCGCTGTTCCGTTGGGTTTACCGATACCCATACCGACAACGGCGATGCGGACAGGATTTTTTGCTGATGCCATAATAGTTGTCAGTTATTAGTTGTCAGTTATCAGTTACGTCAGAAATAGTTGTCAGTGTTGACCAAAAACCATTAAAACGCGAACAGTGACTGACAAGCATTGACCAACTTACTCCTTTTCAATTATTTGGGTCTGCCTTGGTGGTCCAAAGCGGGGTTAACTTCGTTTCTGACCGGTTTAATCGTCCGAAGGTATGCCCAGATCGCTTTTAGGTCTTCATCGTTCATTTGGGCGTAGTGCTTCGTCGGCATCGGGGGAAAGATCTTCCGGTTGCTTTCGATGCCTTGATGGTGTCCCGTTCGCAGTGCTCCGATGAACATCTCTTCCGTCCATTCGCCTAACCCCGTCTCTTTATCAGGAGTCAAGTTTGAGGCGAAACTGGTTCCAAACGCACCTGAAAAGGCACTGAGCTGTGGCGCAGTTACGATAAAAATGCCGTCTCGGATCATACGGAAATTATAACGTGGAACAGACTGCCCAGCCGGATGTCCAGCAAGATACATGTCCATGTTATAGTCGGCACCCGCACGCGGCGTATGACAATATCCACACGCAGCAACCGCGTCTACGAGATATTTGCCACGCTGGACCCTATCGCTCTGACTCTCGACAGCGCGGATATTCAACGCAATAACGGCACCTATAAACAGTACCACCACACAAAAGATTAAGAGATTTCGATGCATTTCCAATAAGTTCTCCTTAGATTCAAAACTCCGACTCAATTTAGCACATCATGGAAATAGATGCAATAGAAATTAAGCAAAAAGGCGCGGTTTCAAACCACGCCTACAGTTGCAATTTTTTATAGTAAAGCCCATAATTATTTCCACACGCGAAGGGAACCGTAGGGGTTGGGTAACCCAACCCCTACGCAGCTCCTAAAAACGATAAGATAACTTCGCATAGTAAAGTCCACCGTTGAAACCGAAAGGTGCAGCCGCCCGGTCATACGTGAAGACGCCTGGCGAATCCACAATGACTGTCCCAGTACTATCTACCAAAGTGCCACCGCGTGCTTGACCTAATTCGTTCAGGTCAGTCAACTGGTTAAGAAAATTGTTTACCCCCAGCGTTAGCGTTAAAGATTTGTTGAGCTGGTATATCCCTTGAAGGTCAGCGAGCCATTTTCCGCTGTAGGTTTGCCGCTGCGCACTCGCTCCGCTTCCTGCTTGGACGGTGTAGCTGCCGAAGTAACGCAAAGCAGATCCGATCTTCAGGGAGCCAATGATATAATCTGCTGTGAGGTTTATGCGCGTATTGGGTTGCCACTCCTCAAGGATAGAGCGTTCTCGTTCTGGGAAAAGCACTTCCTCAAGACCGATCAGAATAGGACCCGGAGCTTGCACGTCACCGATGACTTCAGTATCCGCCCAAGTTGCCGCAACCTTGAAATTCAAGACAGATTCATTCTCAAATGCGAGTAGGTAACCCGTTGCTATGTCAATACCGCGCGTGCGCGTTTGCGCGACATTCGTAAAAACTTGTGCTTGATTGACCCCGGCTTCTGCCAAGGTAGATAAGGCATCCGCTTTAAAACTTCCACTGAGAACAATCCGATCATTGATGTCAATTTGGAATGCATCAAGCGTCAGCCATAGATTCTGAATTGGTTTGATAACAATACCGCCAGAGACATTGACCGAGGTCTCTTCTTTAAGTGCTGGAATGTTGAGCGCACGCGCGGTATCGCTGTCATTGCGAAATGTCCCGACCTCAAAAGGGAGTAACTCTGTCGTGTCCCCGTCGCCATCAAAATCCTTCTCATCCGCTTTGAATTGCGTGCTAATGTTGTTGAAATAGAGTTGTTGGAGTAAAGGCGCACGGAAGCCGGTACTCCCTGCAGCACGAATCGCAACCTGTTTCGTTAGGTCGTAGCGAGCCGTCGCTTTTCCTGTGAGAGTGGCACCGAAATCACTATACTGCTCGCCGCGCACCGCTGCACCGACAAGCAAACCGGTGCCCGATTGTCCACTCAGATAGGATTCAAAGTCTGCATAACCTGCAACGTTGATTCGACTTTCGTCCACTTCGTTATCCGGTCGAAATCCAGGGAAAACTTGAATGCCAGCAGCAGCACCGTCTACACCGAGTCCAGCGTTGAACCAAGAAACGGGTTCACCCGCTCGGATGCCATAGCCTTCCCGACGCAATTCAACACCGCCTGCAAGGTTAATGAGCGACGATTGATACATAAGCGGATACCTAACATCTACGTTAAAAGCCGTTTGATTAAGTCGAAACCCCCCAGAATCGGCATCGGTTGGGCTGCCAGACCCATAAGACGCGTTCAATGAATTAGAAACAAAAAAATCAAACGTGTTCAGCCCGTGATTGAAACTGATGTCGATATCTAAATCCGTTGGAACGTGGTTCCAAGCCACTCCGAATGCGATGGATACATCTTCAATCGCTGTGTTAATTTCAGGAAGAAATCCATCTGGATAAATCGACTTCACATTGCGACTGACATCCTTAGCGTTGCGATAAAAGCCCGAACTATTATTTTCGCGCGTGGCGTAACTACCGAAGGAGTATAATTCTAACGCCTCTGTCAGCGGTAAACCGAAATTGTAGACGCCAACTTTTTGGGACGAATCAGCATCTCCAACCCGAAAATTTTTTCGATTGAAATGGTATTCACGCGGATCAAACCAGACGGGTTTTTCACCTGTTACATCCCCGTTTACATCTTTTACTTCAAGCGTAGCATCAGGCAATCTACCCGGATCCACTTCTACCCAATCGTATTGTCGCGTACCGGTAAGTCCGGCGCGATTTGTGCGATACCTGTCACGCCACTCCACCGTTAGATTGAGGAAACCGGTATCACCGACTTTCACCCCGTAATTCCCATTTCCGACCCATGTATCACCGTCACCTTCGTAAGTCTGTCCCCAATAGATGTCCGCATTACCTGTGTTAATATCATCTTTCAGCACGATGTTGATAACGCCCGCGATAGCATCAGAGCCATATTGTGCAGCCGCACCATCACGTAGCACTTCAATCCGTTCTATCGCTGCGGCTGGAATCGCATTGAAGTCTGTTCCGGCAGTGCCGCGCCCAACCGAACTATTTACGTGGAGCAACGCACTTTTATGACGACGTTTACCATTGACAAGGACCAACACCTGATCGGGACCTAAACCGCGCAAAGTCGCTGGCCTCAAAGCGTCCGTTCCGTCGCTGATTGTCGAACTTGGAAAGTTAAAAGAGGGAACTAACATCTGCAGGACGCGACCGGTTTCAGATTGTCCAGTAAGGCTCAGCTGCTCCCTGTTGACAACATCTATCGGCACGGGGGCCTGCAACGCTTTTCTGCCTATGCTTCGGGTACCGACCACCACAACCGCATCAACAGTTTGGATCGGGGCAAGGACGGCTAATACTTCGGTCTGTCCAGCCGTGAGATTCATTCGTTTACTGGAGAATCCGATTGCAGTTACGTTTAAAAATTGCGCACCTGTCACGTCGCTAAACGTAACTGCTCCAGAATCATCTGTTATCTGTTCTTGGTTTCCAATTTGTACTTTTGCTTCTGGAATGGTATTCCCGTTCTGATCTTGGACGACGACCTTAAGCGTTTCTGCATTGGCAGTCATCGGTATCACTGATGCGAATCCTAATAAAATCGCGACAACGCACCAGAAATATCGCCTATTATTTGAAAATAACATTTTAGTAGATTCCCTATGAGCTATGTATGAGTTCGGTATGAATGATAATCAAAAAATAAAATTAATTAAAGAGAACTCCTTACAGTATAGAGGGATAAACAACCCTTACCAAAAGGAGTTCTCTGTGAACGTTACACCACTTCTTTGTGGTATGTGCGTGAGATAGAAAACAGTGTTCTCTAAATTTTTACATCTGACGCAGGTCTTGATAGGATGACCCTAAAAACGATAGGATAACTTCGCATAATAAAGTCCGCCGTTGAAGCCAAAGGGTGCGGACCTTCTCGAATATGTGAACACGCCCGGTGAATCAACAATGACCCGACCCGTGCTATCCGTTAAAGTGCCACCGCGGGACTGACCAATTTCATTCAAGTCAGGCACCTGATCGAATAGATTGTTCGCACCGATGGTCAGCGAGAGCCCTTCGTTGAGTTGGTAATTGCTCTGGATGTCGGTGAGCCATTTTCCACCGTAAGTCTGCCGTGCCGGATCGTCCCCGCTGCCCTCTTGAACAGTATAGCTACCGAAGTAGCGCAAGGCACCCCCAATAGTGAGATCACCGATCATGTAATCCACACTGATGTTAACACGTGTGTTCGGCTGCCACTCTTCAATCATGGAGCGTTCCTGCGACGGGAAAAGCGTATCCTCACGTCCAATAAGGATTTCTGGCGCATCCACATCGCCAATGACTTCAGTATCCGCCCACGTCAACGCAGCTCTCAAATTGAGTAAAGATTCATTGTCAAAAGCATATAAGTAACCTGCCGCGACATCAACGCCTTGTGTGCGTGTCTGCGCAACATTCGTGAACACCTGCGCGCTGCTTGCACCCGCTGCAGCTAATTCGGTTATATCATCAGCACTGAAACTACCACTCAGGACGATCCGATCATCAATTTGAATGAGGAATCCATCGACCGTGAGCCACATTTTCTCGAGCGGTTTCAACACGAAACCACCGGAAACATTGAAGGCAGTTTCCTCTTTCAGTTCAGGGATACCGAGCGCACTTGCGGCATCGCTGTCATTGCGGAAGGTACCAACTTCAAGTGCTATCAGTTCTTCTGTATTCCCGTCCTTATCAAGATCGTCAGCATCTACTTTGAATTGTGTGCTGATATTATTGAAGTAGAGTTGTTGCAATGAGGGTGCTCGGAAACCTGTGCTGCCTGCAGCACGAACCGCAACCGCTTTCGTCAAATCATAGCGAGCCGTCGCTTTTCCTGTAACGGTCGCACCGAAGTCACTATACTGCTCGCCACGCACCGCTGCGCCGACGAGAAGTCCCGTTCCGGGTTGTCCACTCAGATAAGATTCAAAGTCTGCGTAACCTGCGATGTTGGTACGACTTTCGTCCACTTCGTTGTCCGGTCGGAAGCCAGGAAAAACTTGGATACCGCCAGAGGCACCGTCTACACCGAGTTCCGCATTAATCCATGAGAGCGGTTCACCCGCATGGATGCCATAACCTTCCCTACGGAATTCGATGCCACCCGCAAGGTTAATAAGCGACGATTGATAGTCCAACGGATACGTGACATCCAAGTTGAATGTCGTTTGCGAGAGTTCAAAACCACCCGCATCTGCCGACGTTGGACTGCTCGGACCATAAGACGCATTCAGCGAATTTGAAATGAAAAAGTCAAATGTGTTCAATCCGTGATTGACGCTGACATCGACATTCAGGTCAGTCGATTCATGTGTCCATGCCATACCTAAAGCGAGAGAGGTGTCACCGATGTCCGTGTTAATTTCGGGGAGAAAGCCATCAGGGTAAATTTCGGTGACGGTTCTGGATGCCTGGTTCGCTCTACGATAGAAACCCGCACTATTGTTTTCGCGTGAGGAGTATCCACCGAAAGAATAGAGTTCTAAACCCTCGGCGAGTGGGAGTCCGAAGTTATAAAATCCGACTTTTTGGGACGAATCAGCATCCCCGATTCGGAAATTTTGCCGTTCAAAAGTGTATTCGCGCCCATCGAACCACACCGGTTTCTCTGTCACAGTGCCATCATCATTCTCGATTTCGAGAACATGGTCTGCCGGTCTACCTTGCTCTACATCCACCCAATCATATTGTTGTGTTCCCGTAAGTCCTGCGCGGTTCGTACGGTATCTGTCGCGCCATTCAGCGGTGAGATTCAGGAAACCAGATTCGCCGACTTTCAGACCGTAGTTGGCGTTACCGTTCCATGTATCGCCATCGCCTTCGTAGGTTTGTCCCCAATAGAGGTCAGTATTGCCTGTATCCACATCGTCCTTGAGTACGATGTTGATAACACCGGCAATCGCATCCGATCCGTATTGCGCCGCCGCACCATCGCGTAGCACTTCGATCCGCGCTATCGCCGCTGACGGTATCGCATTGAAATCTGTGCCGGCAGTCCCACGACCGACCGATGTATTAACGTGCAGCAATGCACTCTTGTGGCGACGTTTGCCGTTAACAAGCACAAGCGTTTGGTCAGGTCCCAAGCCACGCAGCGTTGCAGGACGTAGCGCATCTGTACCATCACTGATCGTTGAACTTGAGAAATTGAAGGAAGGGACTAACATTTGAAGCACACGACCCGTTTCGGATTGACCGGTCAAGCTCAGTTGTTCTCTATTAACCACTTCTATCGGCACGGGTGCCTGCAGAACGCTTCTGCCTATACTCCGGGTCCCTACCACTACAACCGCATCAACCGTTTGAATCGGTGCAAGTACCACCGTCACTTCGGTCTGTCCCGGAGTCGTATTAAGTCGTTTGCTCGAAAATCCGATGGCTATTACTGTCAGTGATTGCGCACCGGTCACGTCGCTAAACATAGCATTCCCGGATTCATCTGTTGTCTGTTCTTGGTTTCCAATTTGTACTTTTGCTTCTGGAATAGCGTTTCCGTTCTGGTCTTGAACAACTACCTTAAATGCTTCAGCACTGGCAGTCATCGGTATCGCTAATGCGACGCCTAACAAGATCGCTATAATGCACCAGAAAGACCTTTTATTATCTGAAATTGACATTCTATGCCTCCTAATGTTCTCTGAGGACTTCGCATTACCGCTTAAAGTCCCCCTGATACGCTTTAATTATGCATTATCTTTCTCACAAAATGCAAATTAAAATAAAGGGATAACATTGGGGATCACTTTTTTTAACACTAAACACTGTTTTATGGTAAAATGAATACGGGTCATAATAATTTATAGTAAAGCCCGAAAATAGATTGACATTTACCAAATCTCCAGATTCCCCCTGATAAGGTGGGTGTTTTTGCTGGGGTGTTTCCCCTAGCGGGGTTATACCGATTAAATCTCCAGATTCCCCCCTGATAAGGTGGGTGTTTTTGCTGGGGTGTTTCCCCTAGGGGGGTTGTACCAATTAAGGTGTCCAATTAATTATGGATTTCACTATATAACCTCGCAGTCAAAATCTGTTTCGGAAGTGTGATTTTTAACAGGATCCTCAAATGCGTCGGAATCTATTTTGATCGCAGAAAGTGAAGCGGAAACGGAATCCTTAGAAGCATGCACGGCTTGATGATGAACTACCCATTGACGCTCGCGCAGATTATAGAGCACGCACACCGTATACACGGGGATAAACAGGTTACTACACTGCTGCCTGACGGAACGTTTCACCGTTATAACTATACTGCCTTATACGAGCGCGTGCAGCGATTGGCGAACGCTATCACCCAATTAGGGATTCACTGCGGAGACAGAGTCGCGACGTATGCTTCCAATACTTATCAACATTTAGAACTCTACTACGCGATTCCGTGTATAGGTGCCGTGCTACACCCGCTTAATGTCCGTCTTTCGCCTGTACAATTGTCGCAAATTATCCGTGAGGCGGAAGACAAACTCATCTTTGTTGATAACGCTTTTGCTGAGCAATTTAAGACATTCGGAAGTAAAGTTGAATGTGATCAAGTTATCAACTTTGATCCGATGTTCGCCGATACTCGGACACTTTATGAGCAACTCATCGCTGAGGCTACACCCGAATATGCATGGGATATCCGAGATGAAAACTGGGCAATGGGGCTTTGCTACACCAGCGGCACACAAGGAGAACCGAGAGGTGTCCTCTACACACACCGCTCCATGTTTCTCCACACACTGGCAGCAAACCAAGCCGATGTCTTCGGGGTGACGGAAGCAGATGTCGTCCTGCCGCTCGTCCCGATGTTCCATGCGATGGCGTGGGGACTGCCCTATGCAAGCATGTTTGCTGGCGCAGATATAGTGTTACCTGGTATCAAACCGCCATGTATAGCCAAACTTATTGCCGAAACGGGTGTCACTGTCGCTGCAGGCGTACCAACAATCTGGGCAGAGGCGTATCCCGAACTACGCAAAAGGAGAACGGATATCCGCAGATTGCGGCGATTGATCGTCGGTGGTGAGGCGATGCCACCCTCCCTGATTGAAGCCTACGAAAAGGAACTCGGCGTTGAGGTCTGCCACGCTTGGGGGATGACAGAGATGTCCCCAACCGGAACATTCTCGAAGCTGCGCGGTGTCCATCGCAGTTTGTCGGATGCTGAAAAATGGGAAATTAAGGCAAAGCAGGGGAGACCCATACCGGGTGTTCAACTCAGACTCGCAGCTGAAACATCTAACGGCTTCACGGAGCTCCCTTGGGATGGCGAGACAATCGGGGAACTACAGGTGCGAAGTCCTTGGACAGCGAATAGCTACTATAAAGCTGAACCCTCTGCTGAACACTTCACAACCGATAAATGGTTACGCACGGGTGATATGGCTACGATTGACGCCGACGGCTACATGCAAATTGTTGACCGAGCGAAAGCACTCATCCGAAGCGGTGGTGAGTCTATTTCAAGTGTCGCTTTGGAGACTGCACTCCTGAAACATCCCGACGTGCGTGAGGCAGTGGTTGTCGGCATACCTGACGAGAAATGGGGGGAACGACCTCTCGCTGTCGTCGTCCTTACACCGGTCGGTCCGGTTTCTAACCGCACCGATGCAGACATCGCGGATATCCTCAAGCAGCACCTCACATCTGAGTTCCCAAAGTTCTGGATTCCAGACGAGTTTGTCTTTGTTGATGAAATTCCTAAAACAAGCGTTGGTAAATCTGATAAACGCGCGATTCTTCAAATGTTCGCACCAACAGTAAGACGGTAATTTGAGGTCTTCGTACCTCACACCCTAAAGGAGAATCCCATGAAAATGAAAGCCGCTATCTATACAGGCATTGAAGAAATTGCTATTCGTGAGGTTGAACGTAACGAACCGCCTCCGGGCTTTGTACTCGTTGATACCAAGCAAACAGGTATCTGTGGGAGCGATCTACACAGTTATTTCGGGCATTGGGGACAATCGCATGAACACGCCGCAGGTCATGAAACGTGTGGAGTGGTCGTGGCTCTTGGTGATGGTGTGACAGAATTTGATATTGGGGATAAGGTCGCCGTAGAGTGTTTTTCACACTGTGGGACTTGCAAATATTGTGAGACAGGGCAGTATAATCTCTGCGTCAATAGAGCCTGGATCTCTCCGAATATGCACGGCGGGTTCGCAGAATATACTGCGACGCATCACTCAGGGCTTTTTAAATTACCGGAACAGATGACGTTTGAACAGGGCGCACTCGTTGAACCGCTTGCTGTCTCACACCGCGCCGTCGCACGTTCAGGTGCCAACGCTCGCGATACTATCGCTATTATTGGCGGTGGCACTATCGGACAATTCTGTTTAGCAGATGCCGTCGCCGCAGGTATTAAAGAGACCTTGATTACCGTCAAATACGAACAACAAGCGGCGTTAGCAAAAGCACTCGGCGCAGATCACATCGTCAACGTTGGCGATACCAATGTTCAAGAATACGTCAAAGATGTAACAAATGGCATCGGTTTTGATGCAGTCATCGAAACCGTCGGTGGGGCAGAGAACTTCAACACCGCAACAACTATCGTTCGGAAACAAGGGGCAGTTGTCCTTGTCGCAGGCTATTACAAACCCCTTGAAGTGAATCTTTCTACCATCGTCTGGTCAGAGGCGTTCATTACAGGGTCTAACTGTTACGGCTATAGCGGGATGGAGACGGACTTTGAAGCAGCGATTGAATTGATAGATTCTGGTAAGGTCGATGCCACAAAACTCGTGACCCACTACTATCCGCTTGAGGAAATCAGCGAAGCTTTCCGTGTCTCTGCCGATAAAACTTCCGGTGCCGTTAAAGTACACGTCTGTCAGGACTAACGCTTTTGTTGGTCGGGCGTACACTTACTTTGGGACGTGTCAGAATCGTTTTTTTGCACGTCTTGTGAAGGAGGGCAAGATAACAACTTAGGCGTGTTGTATTTTGACTACAGATTTAATTTGACTTCTGAGGCGAAATAAAATATAATCTCGTCATGTTAAGGTCTGATATTAACTATTAGTATAACCCAAGTTGCCACTAATCTTCAAATCGCATTTTTATATTTGTAGCGATGAGAAATAAAAAGAGTTTCAACTCAAAACCCGCAGCCGTCACCGAGTGGATAGACTTCGGTAAGAGTTGTTCAACAAGACTGTTTGTG
>JAJEDN010000131.1 GCA_022821495.1 Candidatus Poribacteria bacterium | reverse complement strand
GAAATTAAAAGGTCGTCACAAATCGTATAAACTGCTACAATAGTCAAGTCCATGGGGGGCTCCTTTGGTTTTATGCTGATACAAAAACTATAAAGGATATCCCATGGATTTACAACTCTTTTATAGGTGGCAACTTAGGTTATGGTAGATAAAGAAATGCGCGGGTGTTCCTGACACTGGCAAATTGAAAAGGATCTCAGGACGAGAACCGCGACCGGGTGTGAGACGCACAAAAGAGGTAAGCAGCAAATCGCCGAGTTCACCTATTTTCTCTTTGAGTGCCTTGTGGGTGTTGGAAACGACTTCTGGGTGTGAGACCCGCAGCACACGACCCCGTTCCTCAGCGAGCCGAAGTACCACTTCTCCTGCCCCAATATCACTGGCGAGTGGATATTCCACAAAGACATGTTTATCCGCTTGCAACGCCGCGAGAACAATCTCACCGTGGCTGTCGTTGTGCGTACAGATAACAACGCCGTCTATATCTTCTCGTTCAATAAGACAGCGCCATTCAGAGATAAAGACTGCCTCATGTTCCGTAGCGAGATGGCTGCCTGTCTGTTCGTTTCTGGAAGCGATTGCTACAAGGTCCGCTGTTTCCATAGCGGAGAATCGCGCCAGATGGTGGCGCGCCATCCCACCTGAACCGATAATTCCGATTTTAATTTTGGTCATATTTTTTATAGGACGAACGCAAGAACACTTAGTTTGCTTACGAGAGCAGATGCGTTTGACTGGAAGGATAGAAGGAAGAACGGAAGGATGGGGGATCCTCAATCTTCCAATCTTCCAACTGTTTACGCTTTACCTTCCACGTTTTTAATCTTTGCTTCTATCCTTCCATCCTTATGCCCAACCTTGACTTTCGCCACCGACGCGCGCAGCACTAATCTTCTCATAATAACCGCTTTTCCGATAGGCTGCCAACGGGTGCGGGTCGCGTCCCACTTCCGAGCGCACCTGCTCCAAAAGCGGATTCACATCCGTCTCATGGGCACGTTGAAGGATAGACTCCGCTTCAACCAAGTCAGCAGCATCCTGTGCGGCTGCGAGTGCCTCGCGGTCAACGAGCAGTGCTTTCGCATACGCCTTTTGCAGGTTACAGACAGATTGGATACTTGCTTCCACCTTCGGCTTCAAGTTATGACTCTGATCAATCATGTAGGCGATGTCGGTTTCCGTATCGGGATCGAGTTCCGCGGCGACCAATTCGGTGTAAATCAAAAAGAGTTCCTGCGGATTGATAGAACCGACCGTCAGATCGTCATCTGCATATTTCCGGCAGTTGAAATGGAATCCACCGAGTTTCCCTTCGTCAATCAAATAGGCGACGATGAACTCAATATTTGTGCTTTGTGGGTGGTGTCCCAAGTCGATGAGGACCTGCGCTTTCTCACCGAGTTTCGTCGCCATAAGGTAAGCGGTACCCCAATCAGGGAGATCGGTATGGTAGAACGCCGGTTCAAAGAATTTGTATTCGATAAGCATACGTGTGGCATCTGGAAGTGCGTCGTAGACCTCGGTTAACGCTTCCTGCATCCACTGTTTCCGTTTTCTGAAGTTCGACTGACCGGGGAAGTTGGTGCCGTCTGCGAACCACAAACTCAACAGATCGGACCCTGTTTTTTCCATAATATCGACACATTCAAGCATGTGGTCGATGGCGAGTCTACGGATATCCGCATCTGGGTTACAAACACTGCCAAGTTTATATGCCTGATCTTGGAAGACGTTCGGGTTAATCGCACCGATACTGATACCGACATCCGCTGCGTACTGTTTCAAGGCACCCCAATCGTCGGTTTTATCCCACGGGATGTGGAGTGCGACGGTGGGCGCGACACCCGTGAAGCGGTGAACAGTGGCTGCGTCTTCCAAGCGTTCGGCTGCATTCCGGGCTGCACCGGGCTGTTCAAAGACCCCGAATCGGGTGCCGGAATTCCCGTAGCCCCACGATGGCGTTTCAATGTGCTGCGTTTTGAGATGGTCTTTGACCGTTTCTATCTGGAGTCCCTGTTTTTCTAACTTTTCGGCTAAAAGATCATAAGCGAGATTGCTCATTATGCTTTTCCTTTCTTGGATAGTTTTCGGTTGTCAGTTTTCATGCCTCGCAGTGAGAGCAGTTAAGAGGTTTTCTGTAACAATCTACCGTGTGTTGGAATATGCCAAGAAGGGAAGTTTGTTACAAACCGCTCTTTAACTGACAACCGATAACTGATAACTGACAACTATATTGTCAATTCCTGAAATATCTGTACAAGTTTTTCTTGCGTCGCGTTCGGGTCCTCAATGATGATACGTGCGCCGCCGATAACGTCCATGAACCCCAATTCACGCGGGTATCGAGGGACTACGTGTAGATGATAATGCGGGATACTCGCACCAGAGGCATCCCCCATATTATACCCAACGTTGAAGCCGCGTGGCTGGTAGGCTTGTGTCAACACCTCAAAACAGAGACATTGGAGTTCGTGAAGTTCTTGCACCTCTTCCTGATCCAACTCCCGCACATCAACGATATGCCGATTCGGAAAGATTAAGAGATGCCCCGGACTGTAAGGATAGAGATTAAGCGATATGGTAAAACGTTCGGTTCGATGAACCTCAAGCCGTTCAACTTTATCATTTTTTTCGACGATTGCGCACAAAATACACGGGACATCGGGGCGGTTTTTTCCTTTGGCATAAGGCATTTTGTTCGGTACGAAGAGGTTGTGTCGCATAGAAGCGTTCCCTGTCTTTTGAAATGAAAAGGATTGAATGTCTGATACATATATGATATATTATTTTCATAAAGCATGCAAGCAGATAATTATCAGCAGTCAGTCGCGCTTTATTTTTCTCCAACCCTGTTTTTCTTATCAACCGTTTTGTCCGTAGTGTTCCTTTCAGATAACACGAACAAACCACGTCCGTGAAACATAGATCACGGGTATTCCGGAGGAGATTTTTGACGGTCATCTGCATAATGCGGACTCAGAAATTAGGAATGGACTTTCACACAGCAATAGGATACAATAGAAGGCGGAGGAGAAAAAAATGAGAAGTTTCGGCACCCAAGGTCGCGTCCGCCCAGAACGGCACTATATTGTTCCCCGCACAGAGGAGATCACGGATTTCATTAACCGCACCAAAGATGGCAGGTACATCGTGCTCTTCGCACCACGTCAGACAGGGAAGACCACCTTTTTTCGATTGGCACTTGACAGACTCACAGCAGAAGAGCCAACCTATTTTCCCATTCAGTTAGATTTCCAAGCGATGCGCAATGCGACACCCGCTACATTTTACGAGCGGCTCCACTATAGGATACGCATGCAAATTGAGAGTGTCTTCCAAAAACGCAGCGGCGCGCCTTCTGAGGCACTCACACACTTTCTGGAGAACGCAACGCCAACCGACAATTTTTCAATGGTAAATTTCTTTCAAGACCTCGGAAGTTTTCTCGACAGTGATGCACATAAGAATGTCCCCGCTTTCAAGAGGGTTGTACTTCTCATTGATGAGTTTGACGGCATCCCGCAAACTGTCATAAGCGATTTTCTATACGCGCTCCGCGAGATCTACCTCTCCGATGAGATGTGCTGTCCACACAGTGTTGGCATTGTCGGGGTTAAAAGCACCGCGCAGCTTGACTACGATAGGTCCGTCTCACCGTTTAATATCCAAGATGAATTCAAATTGCCGAACTTCATACTTGAACAGGTTGACGAACTCTTTCAACAGTATACGGCAGAAGGAGGACACGCTCTCCTCCCTGAGACCATTGCAGCCGTTCATAAACAGACTGCCGGCCAACCCTTCCTCGTCAATCGTCTCGCACAAATCCTTACCGAAGAGATGGACATTCCGAAAAGTGAACCGATTACAATGGTGCACTTTTCACACGCCCACGCCCAGCTTCTTAGGGAACGCAACACGAACCTCACGCATCTGGTAACCAATATCCGTAGAGACCGACGGTTTGAGACGCTCCTCATGCGGATAGCCTCCTACGACAAAGGTGTTCCATTTATCCTATACGATGAGCGCATTAGTGAACTCACCACTTACGGCATCATTGCTGAGGGTAGCGATGGGATGTGTGAGATTGTCAACCCGATTTACCAACAGTGTATTCTCCAGACATTGCAACCGGTGATTAACGGATTGGAGAGCGAATACTTCCCTGAAAATACCAGGCCAGACCTGTCCGATTATCTCACCCCAGATGGACAGATTGAGATGACACACCTTCTTGATAACTTCAAGGATTTTATCGCGCGCGCAGGTTACAAGATTCTCCAAGTACCAGAAACCCCACAAGAATTTATTGGGCAATACTTGCTTTCTACCTATCTCGACCAATTTGTTCGGACCGTGGGGGGTGCGATGTTCCTTGAAGTGCCAACAGGACGGGGTCGGATGGACCTGCTCGTCAATTTCAATCAGCAAAAATATATCGTTGAGACCAAGATTTGGGAGGGCCCCCACCGTTATCAGGCAGGCAAGCAGCAACTCGCCGCCTATCTTAAATTAGAGGGCACCGTGGAAGGATACTATGTAGTCTTCGATCATCGCAGAGAGCCGGAACCACGGATAGAGACAGAAACTGTTGATAACGTGACGATTCGGAGTTACGTGATTCCCGTGATGCAAGAACAACCATCATCTATTTAGTGGTTTGCCAGCCTAAACTTACGGGCTGTTTGTCCTTGCCCAACTCTTTGCCTGTCAATTAATGTGACTTTTTTCTCGTTTTGGTGTATACTCTTATCCCAACCTACACAACCAACGCAAAGCGGTTAGAAACAATTTTGCCGCGCCCAATGAGGATAAACGAAATGCCCACCCGACACCCACTTCTGGACGTTACGGAAATTGATACAAACATCGAAACATACCTGAAGCAGATCGGCGAAATCACATATCGGTTTCCAGTACACGACGCAAGGGATCACTCATTCCAGACGGTAGTAGACTCCCAACGTTGGTTCGTCAAACACGGGAACACGCCACAAAATGTCACGTGGCTCAAGCAAGCCGTTCGTTTTCATGCTGCTGTCCAACACGAAGCACTCCCTCAATTGCACAACGCTTTCACCACTCCCGACGGATTCACACTGGTCTACGACTGGATAGATGGCGAGGGGCTGCGTCCGGAAAGGGAACTCCGTGACGATGAAATCCACCCACGGGACAGGTTTTGTGCGTTGCCGGCAGCTGAGATTATTGATGCGCTCAATGTCATCTACGATGTCCACACCCTCATCGAAAAAAGAGGCTTCATCGCTGAAGACTTTTATGACGGTAGTATTATTTATAACTTTGAGAAAAAGCAGATATATCTGTACGATTTCGACTTCTATCACCCGGGACCTTTCATAAACGATCGCGGACGGCTATATGGTTCAAGTCGCTTTATGGCACCGGAGGAATTTCAGAAAGGCGAGCGCATTGACGAAAGAACAAACGTCTTTATGTTAGGACGGACAGCGTTTGTATTGCTTTCTAACAACAGCGATGCCCGAAATGATTGGAAGGGGAACGATGCGATGTGGCACGTCGTGAAAAAGGCGACAGATGTAGATAAACAGATGCGATATCCATCTGTCCAAGAATTCGTTTCGGCATGGCACGCCGCAATTGTCGATAACTAAAAATAATGCCAAGGAGGTTCATAGTTAAAAAAATGAAAAAAATTACTGACAACGAAATCCAATTCTTCAACGATAACGGCTATCTCATTCTGAAAGGGGTTATCCAACCCGATGAACTCGCTGTTACGCAAACCGAAAGTCAACGACTGATTGACGAGATTTTGGCAGGTGGACCGGCAGATGAATGGTGCAACCGTGGACCTGAAAAGATCCCTTACTATCTCACCTATCTCCACTCCCATCCGAATGAATTCTCGCTGCGACTTCTTGGACATCCTTCTATTGGCGATCTGCTGCATCGGATCATCGGTCCCGATTTTATCCCGTGCTATGAATCCCTTGTTTTCAAATTGCCGAAACACGGTTCTTCTGTCAGATGGCATAGGGACGGCAATGCAATTAAAGAAAATCATCCGATCTTCAACGTTGACATATATCTTGATGATTCGACCGTTGATAATGGGTGTGTCTGGGTTATCCCGAAAAGCCATCTCTGGGGGATTGAAGAGGCACAGGCGGTTATTGATCGCGGTGAAGTTAACTTTGAACGTGAAGACGCGGTACCAGCAGAGGTGGAACCCGGTGATATTCTGCTCCATCATACCAAAGTCTTGCACGGCAGTAAAATCAACACGAGCGACACACTCCGGCGGGTTATCTATTTTGATCAACGGACACCGCGGTGGAACGAGCGGTATAAATGGTGGCAAAACGAATTCCTGACGCAACGCTGCAAAATGTATCAACGCGCGCTTCATGAACGCCGCACGAATCCTTACGCGTCGGACACAGAACAATTTCCTTACGAAGTGCCGTCAGACATGCCAACATGGGATCCAAACGACGATTTTGATCTGCGGATCCAGCATCGCGCGTATGCCCATCAATAAAGTAGTAGGCACACGCCGTTGTGCCGTAGCCAGTGGAGACTAAGCAATGAACGTTCTGCTGATAGGCGGTTCGGGACACGTCGGAACAATGACGCTCCCATACATGAAGAACCACCACAATTTCCGAGTACTGGATGTCAATCCACCTAAAGATACCTCTGTAGATTATATCCAAGGCTCCGTTACTGACCCTGATGTCGTTCAAGAAGCGTTGAAAGGGATGGATACGTTTGTTTATATGGTGATGCTGCAACCGACGAGCGACCGATCCTCTGTCGCGGATTTCAGCGACATTGTTGCAAACTATGAAGTAAACGCCAAGGGGCTGCACATCGTGCTACACGCTGCGAAAGAGGCTGGCATCCAACACGCTGTCTACACAAGCACTTTCACCGTGCATGAGCGGACGCGCAATAATTTTCCGTACGAAGATGTCGTGCCTCGTGATAACCCCGGTGTCTACGGACTCACCAAAGGCTTCGGCGAACAGGTCTGCGAATACTTCTCGCGGGAATACGGTATGTCGCTTATCGCCTTGCGAATTACGGGTCCCTCCACACGTGAACAGTGGCTTGAACGTTACAACCAACCGAAAGATGCGTCAGTACATATCTGGTGGACAGATGAAGAAGACTTAGCGACTGCCTATCTCGCTGCCATCTCGGTTGAACACGAGGGTTTTGACGCTTTCTTTATTGCTGGCGACCATGAACAGAAGGAGATTAACCTCTCAAAAGCGAAACGCCTACTCGGTTGGGAACCGCTGACCCATACGCGTGTGTGAAAAGGAACGGATCGCGAAGGACCCTTCAAGAAGCCGCCCTGTTCACTGAGGGGACAGATGGAATTTCCTGCATGGCACTGAGTCCCGATGGACGTACTTTTGCGATTGGGAGTGGTAAAGGCGACATTCACCTATGGGATAGGGTCACAGGTGTGCATAAGACAGCACTCATAGGACGCACAGATGGGATTTTCAGTGTATCCTTCAGCCCCGACGGAAGGACGATCGCGAGTGCAAGTGGTGACAGCACCAGATGATAGTACGGTACTGCTGTGGGGGCTGCGTTAATACTCGATAAATGATAAATCCGTAATTTGACAAAAATCTAATCGTATGATACTATATAATGCGACTAAACCGAAAGTTTACGTCGAAACAACTGTAGTCAGTTATTTAGCTGCAAGACCGAGCCACGATGTGACGTTAGCCGCTCGGCAACAAGCAACCCGACAGTTGTGGGAGGAATATTCCGATCACTTTGAGTTTGTGGTTTCAGATATAGTACTTACCGAAGTCAGCGAGGGTGATGCAATGGCAGTCCAGCGTCGACTTGAAGTGCTAGTTGGACTAACAGTGTTGGATATACCACCGGAAGCGAATGCTCTCGCACAGAATTTGATAGATGCTGATGCCGTACCACGAAATTTGAGACCGGACGCACAACATATTGCTATTGCCGCTGTGAATAGTATTGAATACTTAATTTCTTGGAACTATAGGCATATTGTGAATGAAACCAAACGAAAATTAATAAATCAAGTCTGTAGCGACGCTGGATTTCAGCCTACAACTCTCTGCACACCTATCGAACTAATTGAGGAAATTCAAGTGAAAGAAAAACCGGATACACGCACGGATCCCATCTTAGAAGAGTGCTATCGGATGAAAGAAGCATTTGCTGCCAAATTCAACTCCATGGAGGAACTCTACAATTACTTGAAGGCAGAACAAAAAAAATTTAAAGCCCTCGGTTGGAAGTATCTTCCACCACCGCCAGCTCGAAACGAGGAAAATAAAAAGGACTAATCCACTCACATAGAGATTTTTAGCCGGACACAGTTTCTGCCCGATTCACCCGACAGGTAAGGTTTCTGTTCCCCACAAAACTAAAGAATGGTACAAAATAATCCAAACATCTTTCATACAATATGCTATCGTTGTACGAGGTATCAGGACAAAAGATGCCACAAACTATTTATGACATGATTTCTGAATATTCTTGATATGAGAAATTTTAATGTAAGGTAAGGAAAATCGTCTATGACACAACATCCCGAACTCTCTTTAACAACAGACCGTCGTGCTTTCCAAACGCAGCGTAAAGATACATGGTGGTTGCAACCTTTAGCCGTATTTCTTGGGCTGGGTGCTTTCATTGTTTACGCAACTTTCCGGGTTTTTGAAGGTAACCATTTCATCCACGGTCCTTATCTATCACCTTTCTATTCACCCCTTCTTTTTGGTACCGATACACATAGTGTTGCCCACAGTTGGTTCGGCATGCAGCCAGACTGGTTGAAAAATAGTTTTATTACACCGGCGGTACTCATTTTATGGGCACCGCTTGGATTCCGCTTTACCTGTTACTACTACCGCGGTGCATATTACAAAGCGTTTTGGGCAGATCCGCCCTCTTGCACAGTGTCAGAACCCCGTAATAATTACAGGGGTGAACACTCGTTTCCATTGATTATACAGAATATCCACAGATATTTTCTTTATGTCGCAATCATTATTGTGGGGATTCTCGCTTACGATACATGGAAAGCACTCTGGTTTGACGATGGTAACGGTGGGACAACCTTCGGTATCGGCATAGGCACTATCGTTTTGGCAGGCAATGTCGTGCTTTTAGGGGGGTATACATTCGGGTGTCATTCTTTACGGCACTTGGTCGGTGGGGTCGTCGATCTGCTCTCGAAAGCACCAGTACGCCGAAACGTGTATAACTGTGTGAGTTGCTTGAACCGTCGGCACATGCTCTGGGCGTGGTTGAGTCTCTGTTGGGTCGGGTTTTCTGATGTATATGTCCGTTTTATAGCACCAGCGGTGGGTCAAGACTGGATTACATTTTAAGAAATATTTTAGAGAGAGGAAATTTTCAGCGTGGCATCTTACGAAACTCACGAATATGATGTATTAATAATCGGAGCCGGTGGTGCTGGACTTCGTGCTGCCATTGAAGCCGCTGTAGGCGATCTCAAGGTAGGACTTGTCTGCAAATCCCTGCTCGGCAAAGCACACACCGTTATGGCAGAAGGTGGTGTCGCCGCTGCTTTAGCAAATGTCGATGAAAGAGACAGTTGGCGCGTCCATTTTGCTGACACAATGCGCGGCGGACAGTATCTCTCCAGCGCACGCATGGCTGAACTCCATGCCCAGGAATCACCTGATCGTGTCCGCGAACTGGAAGCGTGGGGCGCACTCTTTGACCGGACACAAGAAGGGGGTATCCTCCAGCGGAACTTTGGTGGACACCAATACCCGCGCCTCGCACACGTCGGTGACCGGACGGGATTGGAAATGATCCGTGCGCTACAGGATCACGGTATCCACCAAGGCATCGAAGTGCACATGGAAAATACCGTTGTTTCACTCCTGAAAACGGGCGACAGAGTCTCGGGTGCCTTCGGTTATGAACGTGAAAAAGGACGCTTTAAAATCTTTTCCGCAAAAGCTATTGTCTTAGCGACAGGTGGTGTCGGAAAGGCGTACAAAATTACGAGTAATAGTTGGGAATATACCGGTGATGGACACTCTCTCGCATACCACGCTGGGGCGGAACTCATTGACATGGAGTTTGTCCAATTCCATCCCACAGGTATGGTATGGCCCCCCAGTGTCCGAGGGATTTTGGTTACAGAGGGTGTGCGGGGTGAAGGCGGTATCCTCACAAACAGCGAAGGCAACCGTTTCATGTTTGACGACATCCCCGAACTCTATGTGGATCAGACAGCGGATAATCCCGAAGAAGGATGGCTGTATACGCAAGGTGACCGAGAGGCACGCCGTCCACCGGAACTCCTCACACGCGATCACGTTGCACGCTGCATCGTCCGAGAAGTACAAGAAGGCAGGGGCAGCCCACACGGTGGCGTTTTCTTGGATATAGCATGGATTAAGGAAAAACTTCCGAATGCATCTGAGCATATCCGTAGGAAGCTGCCGAGCATGTACCATCAATTCAAAGAACTTGCTGACATCGACATTACACAAGAACCGATGGAAGTCGGTCCCACAACGCACTACATCATGGGCGGCATCCGCGTTGATGCCGACTCGCAGATGACAGCAGTTCCCGGACTCTTCGCTGCAGGCGAATGCGCTGCAGGGCTACACGGTGCAAACAGGCTTGGGGGTAATTCACTATCCGATCTGCTCGTCTTTGGTAAGCGTGCGGGTGAATATGCTGCGCAGTTTGCAGAAGAAAACGAGGCTGTACCGCTTGACGAAGCAGAACTTGATACAATCGCTGAGCATACACTCAAACCGTTTGAGAACCCGCCGAACAACGGCAATGGTGAACAATTGGGACCCTATGACATTCAGGCACAACTCCAAGATAAGATGCAGGCGCTCGTCGGAATTGCCCGAAGCCAAGAGAGTCTCACGCAAGCCTTAGAGGAGATCCAAAACTTGCGTGAAAAAGCGGAGGACGTTCACGCCGTCGGCAACCGCGAATACAATGCTGGATGGCATACCGCGTTAGACCTCGACTGTCTACTGACGGTCTCCGAAGCGATCGCGCTTGCGGCATTAGAGCGTAAAGCAAGCATCGGTGCGCATTCACGAGACGATCATCCTGAGAAAGAGGAACCGGGTGCAGGCAAATACAATACCATTGTCAGAAAGGCGGACGATGGCACGATGGGAATCCGTCGGGAGCCGGTTGAAGAACTCCGTTCTGACCTGCAGGAAATCATAGACGAAATAGGATAAATAGTTTTCGGTTATCAGTTATCAGTTGTTGGTTAAAGAGGTGTCTGATGACGATAACCTAAACGGGAAAAGGGAGGACAGTAGTTGATGCTTGTCAGGGGATGGTCGCGGCACAACAGACGTAACCAATAACCGACAACCGACAACCAGTAACTATTATGGCGACAGCAACTTTTAGAATTTGGCGTGGCAACGCAGAGGGAGCCGAATTTGTCGATTACGACACCGAGGTCTCTGAAGGTATGGTGGTTTTAGATGCCGTTCACCGTATCCAAGCTGAACAGGCGAATGATATGGCTGTTCGATGGAACTGCAAAGCAGGCAAATGTGGTTCCTGTTCCGCCGAAGTTAATGGACAACCGAAATTGATGTGCATGACGCGCCTCAACGACCTACCGCTCGACGAACCCGTTACAGTTGAACCGATGCGCGCGTTTCCGATCATCAAAGACCTTGTTACAGACGTGTCGTGGAACTTCAAAGTCAAAGAGAAGATGAAACCTTTTACACCGCGTCCACCCGATGCTGAAGACGGTACATGGCGGATGGAGCAGGAAGACATCGACCACGTCCAAGAGTTTCGGAAGTGCATCGAGTGTTTCCTCTGCCAAGATGTCTGTCATGTCCTTCGCGAACACGATCTCCACGACGAATTTATCGGACCCCGATTTTTCGTCTATGCGGCATCTCTGGAAATGCACCCAATCGACACCGAAAACCGGTTGGAGGAACTGAAAGACTCAGACGGTATCGGGTACTGTAATATCACCAAGTGTTGCACGAAGGTATGTCCAGAGCATATCACAATTACGGATAACGCTATCATACCGCTCAAAGAACGCGTGGTTGATGAGTTCTACGATCCGATCAAAAAACTCTTCCGCGTCTTTAGTCGCTAAACATGTTGCTCGGATGAATGACAGGTCATTTCAGTTAAGGAAGGACGTGATGAAACTACTTGATACTGTCGCGCTTTTGGAAGATAGGCCAATGCGCAACTTATACCGCGGACAGGTTGGCACTATTGTTGAAGAATATGAATCGGGCGTATTTGAAGTTGAGTTTGTCGATGTCAGAGGGCAAACATATGCTTTAGAAACATTAGAAGCATCACAACTTATGCTTTTGCGGTATCAATGCCTTAGCGAAAGAAAAACCGCTTAACCTCTAACAGGCGATTCTAATCAAAGGTCTCTGTAGATGCCACCCCTACGGGGCTAAAGGTTCTCGGTCAAACATGTTTCTACAGAGATACCATCCCTACGGGATTCAAGAGGTTTTTGAAGTCTTCAAGGTTTCCGCGTAGGATCCGGTTCGTTTAGGAATGCAGATCGCATTTGGGGTTTTTGCTTGGGTGTTTCTTCGCGTATGCCGCAAAACCGCACCATAAGTGTCAAGTTTAGAAAAGGAATAGTCTCGGTTCCAGACTGAGTAGGCGTGGTTTGAAATCGCTCTGGTCTTTAGAGACAAAACTTACATACTCGAAAATCTTTCTTGAGTCCCGTAGGGACGGCATTTGTGTAGTACGTTTGAAACCCAAAGATTCAAGCCCCGTAGGGGCGGCATCTGTATAACATGTCAGGTAAAATATGTCCAACACCTACACCCAAATTTACATACATATCGTCTTTGCCGTCAAAGGTAGACAAAACCTTATTCCAAAAGAACATAAAACCGAACTCCACGGATACATCATGGGCATTATAAAAAAGAAAAAACAGACGGTCATTCAAATCAATTCAATGCCCGACCATATTCACATCCTTGTCGGGATAACACCGGACACCCCTGTATCTAACTTGGTGAGAGATATCAAAGCGAATTCATCAAAATTTATAGTAAAATCCGAAAATAAGTTTACATTTCATCAGGGAACAAACGCCCTCCCACCGCTGGCGAGGTTTGTAACCTCGCCTTCCCGTTGGTGTATAGGTAATTATGGGATTTACTATATCAATCAAAAGCGGTGGGTTATGGGAAGATTTGAATGGCAAGTTGGGTTTGGTGCGTTTTCGTATTCAAGATCTCACTTAGATGCCCTCGTGAAGTATATCAAAAATCAAGAAAAGCATCACATGGGCAAGACGTTTAGAGAGGAATACCTTGAGATTCTGGAACGTTTTAATGTCAATTACAACGAAAGATACATTTTTGATCCGGTTGAAGAGGATACCGAGATTTAATGTAGCGATACAGATGCCGCCCCTATGGGGAAACCAAAGAATTGGGGCAAACGCGTTTCTACACAGATGCCGCCCCTACGGGACTTGGGTTTTTGCTTGAAAACGCTGCTACAGAGATACCATCCCTACGGGATTCAAGAGGTTTTTGAAGTCTTCAAGGTTTCCGCGTAGGATCCGGTTCGGTGTTTTTGCTTGGGTGTTTCTGCGGATTTCCTCTAGGAAACCGAACCTACCGGACCGGGGTGAAAATTTGATCGAAACATGGGCAATTGAATGACGCTTCGGATCAATGAAAAATGGATTGACTTTCCTGAAAATTTGTGGTAGACTTTACCTACCTTGCCTGTATATGACTTTACCTACTTCGGAGATATTAGAATCATGGCAACCAGTAAAAATGATATTTTGAGAGTCGGCGTGATTGGACCAGGGGGTGCAGGACGTGGGAACACACTCGGTTTTGCAACCCGTCCCGATGCTGAGGTTGTCGCCGCAGCGGATACACACGAAGGCAGTTTAGACGCTTTAGAGAAGGCATTCCAAGAACGCGTTGAAGGCTATAAAGCGAACAGTTTTAATCGCTACCTCGGCGACTATGAATTCATCGAAATGCTCAATCACGAAGATTTGGATATCGTTGGCGTTTTCTCACCACACTCTCTGCACGATATTCACGTGAAATATGCCCTCCGTGCTGGGTGTCACGTCATCGTTGAAAAACCGATGGCGAACATTGTCGGCGATGCAATCTCAATCACCAAAATTGCGATGGGCAGCGGGTTACATCTCGTCGGTGGGTATCAACGGCATTACGAAGATACCTATATGGCAGGTAGACGCGCAATCGCTGAAGGACGTATCGGAAACCTTCAAAAATTTGAGGTCTACATGGCACAGCGATGGGGCGCAGGTGGATGGCGTGGAGATCCGCGTTTCTCAGGCGGTGGGCAACCCAATGACTCCGGCAGCCATCTTCAAGATATATTTTTGTGGATGACCGGCGCATTGCCAGCGGAAGTCTACGGAACAACTGACATGAAGTTTGAAGACGATGACGGAAATCTCGTTCCGAAGTTCGTCGAAATTAATTCCTACTCCGATGTAACCTTAGATAACGGTGCTGAAGGGACAATCACGATCCTCGGTAATACACGTGTCGGGTTTGAGGAATGGGTCATTCTTGAGGGCGACGAAGGCACGATTGAAATCAAAGGTGGGATCCGCTATACACCGAAGGGCGGCGAGGCAGAACCGCTTGCTTACCCGCGACCAGAAGGATACCCGCGCAACAAAGTCGATCAACTCGTCGGTTTAGCGAAAGGTGAGTACGAGGCGAACTATACCTCCGGTATCAACGGCGTACGCACCAGTTGGCTGACAAATTCAGTCCTTGAAGCAGGCAGAGGTCCCGACGCAAAAAATAGAGTGGATTGCGACGAACTCATCGAAAAAGAGGGGTATACCCGGCAAGAGGTCGTAGCACTGATTGATGAAAGCGCGTCCAAATCGTGCTACTAAGGGGCGGCTGTCCGTTCCCGTGGGTTCGTTATGAAGAAAGGAGAAAAATCGTGAAATTTTTAGCACGACTCGCTGTTAAAAGTATGAAGTGTTTCGTATTTACTGCTATTCTATTGGTAGCCGCATCGCAAATCGGATGCTTATCCGGTGGTGCCTTAAGCAACGCAGAAAAACTGGCGCAGAACAAAGATTACTATGGTGCGGTTGAGGCTTACCAAAGTATTGTAGATACCCAACCCGGCACACCGGACGCACTTCAAGCACAACTCGCTATAGCTGAACTGTCTATTAAACAGATGAACCGGCCGGCAGAAGGTGTCAAGGCTTATGAAGCGGTCATCGCGGCTGCACCTGAAAGCGATAAAGCCGCTGAAGCCTACTACGAGCTCGGTATGCACTATTTTAGGGAAAAAGATTTCAAGTCAGCACAAACCCAATTTGACGCAATCGTCAATAAGTACCCGCAACTCGAACTGAGCCACAATGCGCATCTGATGTTAGCGAAGAGTTACGAGGAAGCGAAGAATTTTGAGCAGGCAGCAGAAGCTTTCGATAATTTCGCCAACCGCAATCCACGCAGCAATCGTGCGGCATTAGCACTTGAGAATAAGGCGCGAATCCAACGCCAACATCTCAAGGACGAAGAGGAAGCGAAACGCACGAACCAAATGCTCGTTAAAAGATATGGGAAGGTTGAAGGCGCGCAAGAATCCGTCGAAAAAGCGAAGCAAGAACTCAGAGATTTCAACGCTACTATCCCTGAACCCGATGATCCACTGGCAACACAGCAAGGCAGAGCGTTGGCACAGTTTGAAGCCCGACGCGAACGCGACCGACCGCGCGGCGGTGTTGAAAGAAGCCCAGCAATGGGTAAGGCAGAGGCTTCAATCCCAGATTCTGGATTCGGAATTAGTGCGGCAGACGTTATGCGGAATTTCGGTGGACAGGGCGGGATCGCAGGTGATGATCAGGGAAGTTATCACGATGCAGAACTCATGATTGCCAACTTTTTCTACGGCGATGAAAGTTATCGAGACGCGGGCGCGTTATATTTTGATGCGATCGCACGTGCGGAAGCCGAGAAAATAAAAATTGATCCCTACACCTATCTCAAGCTTTCAATTTGTTACCGAAAAGTCGGGATGCATCAACGCGCGAAAGAGGTACTCAGAAAAGCCGCGAGTCGAGATGGTGAAGTTATTGAGGCTGTTATCAATACCGGTCGAAATCACTACACTTCCGAATCCTATGAGCAAGCGATAGAAACCTACAATTCTGTCATTGGCATGAGCCGAAGCAAAGATTCGGAGGTTTACTGGCTAATTTCGTTGGCACACAAAAAACTCGGCGAACCAGAGAAAGAACGGGAAGCACTTGAACGTGCCGTCGCCGCGAACACGCAGAATACAGATGCGTTGCAAAGCCTCGCTGAGGTTCTCCACTACCGGTTAAAGGATCGGAAAGCAGCTGTAATCTTCCAAGATTTGGTTGATCAGAAAGGTGATACCTACATAGGTGCCAAAACACTCGGGGATCTCACCTATAAATATGGAAATTACATGCAAGCCAATGCCAGATATAAAGCCGCCGCTCGAACCGCGAAACGGTTGCTCAATAAGGCAGAGGGGGACGCAGAAAAACGAGAACTCCGCAATCAAGTCGTCTATGCAACCATTCTCGCTGCACGTGCGACCTATCAGCGCGATAAACCCGAAGATGCACAGAAGATCATAGACGAGTTAGCGACAGAATATCCAGAGCATGCGCTAATCCCTTACGGTAGAGGCGAATTGGCACTTCTCAGCGGCGATACGGAAACCGCTGTTGCTGAATTCAAAGCGTCAATTGAGAAAAACCCACACGCTGACATCCCAGTGATCGCACTCGGAGACTACTATGTCTCACAAGGTTATAACGACGATGCGATAACCCTCTGGGAAAGTTTTCTGGCGAATAACCAGTACAACCGGAACGTCCAACGGAGCCTTAAAGCGTTGAAAAGTGGAGAGGTGTCGGAAGATGAGACGGAAAAATAAGTTAACAAAGTGCGGCTTTTCGTCGCACTTACAACACCCATTTTAATGGGACTTCCGCATTTCCTCTCAAAGTCCCCCTGATAAGGGGCGGTGAATGCCCATACGGTGAATGCCCATAAGGCATTCATACCGTTGATTCGCATTCATACCCGGTGAATGCCCATAAGGCATTCATACCCGGGGAAGCCCATACGGGCTTCATACCGTTGATTCTGATTCT
>JAJEDN010000110.1 GCA_022821495.1 Candidatus Poribacteria bacterium | reverse complement strand
TGATAAGGGGCGGTGAATGCCCATACGGTGAATGCCCATAAGGCATTCATACCGTTGATTCGCATTCATACCCGGTGAATGCCCATAAGGCATTCATACCGTTGATTCTGATTCTGATTTTTTAGGGGGTTGACTTTGCATTAAGAGTGTTCAAGTAATTCTAAAATCTACCATAAATGCCGCTACGCAAAGTCAAAAGCAAATGGACACCTTTGGTAAAACATGATATTATATACCATTAAGGCGTGAACATCAAACCAAACCGATAATCAACGACCAATTCTGAGCCAGAAGGAATTTTTATAATGAGCAAAAATTATAAAGTGGCAATAGTCGGTTGCGGTGGAATTTCTCACATGCACACCGGATGGTATGTCAATGAACCAAGAGCAGTGTTGACCGCACTCGCCGATGTTGATCAAGAGCGTATGAAGGCCTATGGTGAACAGTACGGCATCGAAAAACAGTATACCGATTATGTTGAGATGCTCGAAACAGAGGAGATTGATATTGTTTCGGTGTGTACGCGCCCGAAACTGCACGCACCGCTCGTAATTGGTGTCGCAAAACACGGTGTAAAAGGAATCCTTTCTGAAAAACCGATGGCGGAAAATCTCGGGCAGGCGCGTGAGATGCTTGAGACGTGTTCACAGCACAATGTGAAATTAGCGATTGACCATCAACTACGGTTTAACGCGCCCTATGTCGTCGCGAAGCAGATGATTGCTGACGGGCAGATTGGCGAAATTTTCCGAATCCACGGTATCTGCGGCGGCGGCGACCTGAAGGACAATGCGACGCATACTGTCGATCTGATGCGATTCATTTACGGGGATCGTCCTATCAGTTGGGTAATGGGGCAGATTGAACGGATCGGGACACCGACCAAATATGATCTACACTCTGAAGATTTCGCGATTGGGTACTTCAAATTTGATGACAATGTCCGTGGCATCATTGAATCGGGGAGCGATACCGCACCCGGTTATCACCATATTTACTGCTACGGGACGGAAGGCGAAATTGAGTTGAGTGCCCCAGGTGGACCAGCACTCCGTATCCGCAACCAGCACTCCGATGGCGCATGGGTAACGCCGGAGTTACCTTCAGAAATTAGTCCGGTACAAGACCTGATTGCAGCGATCGACGAGGATCGGGAACACCGATCAAGTGGTTATCAGGGATACGCTTCTTTAGAACTTCTTATGGCGATTTATGAGTCGTCTCGGAAACGGCAGCGGATTCATCTGCCACTCGAAGAGATGGAATCGCCACTAACATTGATGATTGATGATGGATGGGTATAGATTTAGACTTTTTAAATATGGCCTCCTGACTGCGCTCCATTACATTACGCGCAGGTTTCTGGTAGCTTGTAGCATAATCTGTTATCCGTAACCGTAGCCTGCTACAACGGACGCAGGCGGATCTACGGAATGGCATTTTCAAACCCAAACCTGCCTAACCGAACCGCAAGGAAATATAAAAAAATGCAACAAACAGAAAAAAAACCACGCGACAGTGGACATCAGCAGCAAAAAGTCAACTTGCCACCTCGTATGAAGGCGGCACTTGAACAGTACCAAAAACGGGTATGGATCATCAAACTCGTTGAAGGAACTCTGGCGGCAATCTTCGGTATCATGGTTTCGTATCTTATCGTGTTTGGCTTAGATCGAATGTTTGATACACCTACGCTTTTACGGGTACTCATCCTGCTGACTGGGATGCTCGGAATGGTGTTCTTTTTGCCCCTGAAGTATTATAATTGGGTGTGGAAGCATCGACAGTTAGAAGGAATTGCCCGACTGTTGCAACATAAATTTCCACGTTTCGGTGATCACGTACTCGGCATTGTGGAACTCGCGTCCAATAGATCAGATAGATCGGCAAGTCCCGCTTTGGTTGAGGCAGCGATGCGTCAGGTTGACGACGAGGTGGTGAAACATAATCTCGCAGACGCGGTGCCGAACCCACGCCATCGTCGTTGGGCATGGGTGGCAGGGATCCCCTTAATATTGGTTGTGATTGGGATAATTGTGATCCCCGCAACGAGTCGGAACACGCTGGCGCGATGGCTAACACCGTGGCGGGCTGTGGAGCGTTACACCTTTGCACAGCTGGAAGGCGAAACCGGGCTTCGGGTCGTCGCTTATGCAGAACCCTTTGATGTGGAAGCCCGACTCAAAGACGATTCACCCTGGAAGCCTGAATCAGCGGAGGCACAATACGCAGATCAGACACCCATAGTTGCCGAACGGGACGGCGCAGCCTACAAATTTCAATTGCCGCCGCAAACAGCCGACGGGAGCGTCAAACTACGGGTCGGAGACGCGCAGCGTTCTATTCCTATTGAACCCAAATTGCGTCCCGCGCTAAAGGAACTTACTGCCAAAGTCCAATTGCCGGACTATTTACAGCACCAAGAACCCCGAATAGATGATGTCCGCGGCGGGATCGTGAATTTAGTGAAGGGCAGCACCGCCATTTTAGAGGCTTCCACTACCCGAGAACTGTCAGAAGCCACACTAAACAATCGTCCGCAAAAAGTGGATAGCGCGCGCCTGACAACTGAACCCATATCTGTAGAGACGACAACGGAAATGCAACTGACGTGGCGCGATCGGTTTGGGCTCTCCGCTCGTGAACCACAAACCCTAAGATTCGAGGCACTTGATGATGAGGCACCAACGGTTGCGTTAAATAAATTAAAGAGCAATCAGGTACTCATTTCTGATGAGGTCCTCCCCTTTGAAATTCAAGCGGCGGACGATTTTGGCGTAAAGCGGATCGGCTTGGAATGGGCAGGAATCGCCAACCCAGTCCACAATCCTGAACCCACAAACGGTGAGAAAATTGTGTCGGCAGGTACGCCGACAGCAGATACCTTGACCGTCGCTGCCACATTTTCTGCCAAACGTCAAAATATAAAGCCACAGAGTCTCCGGTTGCGTGCATATGTTGAGGATTATCTACCCGATCGTGAGCGTGTCTATTCACCCTACCTTGTCCTCCATGTGCTTACACCGGCGGAACATTTCAGGTGGTTGGTTGGACAGATGCAGCTCTGGGCAGGTGCCGCAAAGGATGTCCACGACAAAGAGTTGCAGCTGCACCAAGTCAACCGCGAACTACGCGACCTACCCCCAGAAGCATTGGACGATCCAGCGCAGCGCAAGAAAATCCAAAATCAAGCTGCCGCTGAACGCGCAAACGCCGCAAGACTCGACAGTTTGATCGAAACGGGTGAAGCGTTGGTTCAAGAAGCAGCGAAGAATGAGGAGTTTGATGCAGAGCAACTTGAATCATGGGGAGAAGTATTGGAGCAGTTGGAGGAAATCGCTCGACAGAGAATGCCCTCCGTTGCTGACCTACTTGCCCGTGCCGCTGAGGCACCCGGAAGCCCCGCTGAAGCCACTGCTGCTGGTGAACCTACGGATAATAATCCTGGGCAGCAGGGAGCGCAGTCAGCACAAGGTCCCCCCTCGCTTTCTCGCGGTGAACCCGATGACTCAGAAAAGATGGAGAAGTACGGACCTGACAGTATAGTGCCGCCTGAAGGGTTAGACGAAGAAGCACCAGAAGATCCAAACACGCCGGGCAAAGGTGTCAGCGTTAATCGGAGCAAACAACCAGACGGTAAACCCGGTTACGCGCCTGCGAATCCGACACCTACTGTCTCGGATGTCGAATCTGGATTCAACGAAAGTGAAAGTGCGGAAGGACAGGCACCACAGATCGTCGGTGGGCTCGGTATCCCTACAACTATGCTCAAGGGAAGCGGTAGAGAGAAAAAAGACGAAGAAGATGCCGAAGAGCCATCGGCACCTCAGGCAGCAGACCTCGTCCTCGAAGCCTTCGAGGAACAGCAGGAGTTGTTGGATGCTTTTGCCAAACTCGCAGATGAGATGGGCAGGTTGCTCGTCAGTTTTGAAAACAGTACGTTCGTGAAACGCTTGAAAGCCGCCTCACGAAAACAGATTGACATCGCAGTAGACCTAAACGCTCTTGATAGTTTCGGGCTTGAACGCACTGCAGCCCAAAACAATCAAGCCCGTCGGAAACGTTTGGCGGAACGAGAGACCAACGAGTCTGGTGCAGTGTCTACGATTATACAAGACATGGTGGCTTATGCTGATCGACGACCTTCACCCAATTACTTACGCGTTCTCGCTGAGATGCAGGACGCGCTTGTATCGAACCAGATGGAAGACATAGCAAAAGCGATTAACAAGAATTTTGTCGGACAATCCACTATTGAGGCAGAATTCTGGGCGGATACGCTTGACCGATGGGCTGAGCAGTTGGTAGATCCGCGCCCCGATGGACCACCACCAGAGGGTGACATGATCGAATTGCCGAATCTACCGCCGGAAATCGTCTTGGAGGTGTTGCGTATCATTGATCGTGAGATTACGTTGCGGGAAGAGACGCGCGAACTTGAGCAGGCGAAGGAAGCACTGACCGCGGATAAATATAGTGAGCGCAGTATTGACTTGTATGATACGCAAATTACGCTCACTGAGGATACCCGCGAGATCGCAGCGCAAATCAGCCTCTTGCCTAACGCTCAGGAACCTCGAATCCGACAGCAACTCGCCAAGGTACTCGGAGCTGCTGAGGTTATGGATGAGGTAGAGGACATCCTCGCTGAACCCGATACAGGTCCGAAAGCGATTGCCGCAATAACGGAAGTGATTGAAATCTTGCTCCAAACCTGCCGACTCCCGAATACACCTATGATAACGACAGCACCACCCGCGACAGCTGCTGCGTTGAGACTCATGGGACTTGGCGACGATAGCAGCGGTGCCTTCATCGAAAATCGGGCACCCGGGCAAGCTACAGGTAAAGCCGGGCGCGTCTTGCCGGAGGAATTTCGCCAAGGGTTGGATGCTTACTTCAACACTTTAGAGGGAAGGCAGTAGATACACATTTTTTTAAATATTGGGTTTCTGCTCCGATTTCTGATGGAAAACCAAAAACATAGTCCGTAATGAAATGGAGGACGGATTACGAAGTGGCATTTGAAACAGCAAACCTGCCTCACCGAACCGCAAGGAACTTTAAAAAAGATGCTATCCCCTTTGAGGTGTTCGCCAGTTTTAAGAGGATAGAGGTAGGCAATCCGATCATTTCGCTGCCGCCACCGCTCTGGGCAGCAGCAACGCATGCTATTATTGTTAACGAGACGGTACACTACATCTGGTGTAAACGCGACCATGGTATCCGTTGGTTGATTATGCACGCAACGGCACCTATGAGTGATCTGACCGACATCACACAGGACGCGCGGAACCCGATCCTTGAACCTTCAGCAGACGATTTCGATAATGCATCCGTTGAGTACCCTTTTCCGTTCCTAAATCCCGCTGATAACAAGTTCTACATGTACTATCGAGGCAAGGGAGAAACAACACCTGAACAGACAGGATTGCTTGTGAGCGATGGAGACCTCGGTGTGTGGCGACGCGTTCAGCGCACGCCTGTCATTCCTGCGGATACCGACCACGAACGGCACGGTTCAACGCATCCTTCAGTGGCGATAGAAGGCGACACGATTCACATCGTTTATACAGGGAAAGCGACACGATCTTTCGGGGAGGGACTCACGATGTGTCACGCGACCGCACCGACAAGCGACCCAGCATTGGTCACAAAAAACCCCACTAACCCTGTTTTCACAGGGAGTGGAGAAGCGTGGGATAGTAAATCCGTTCGTGAAACCGAATTGTTTAAAGGACCGCAGTACTTCCATATTCTCTATGGTGGATTCGATGGCGAAATCTGGCGAATCGGACACGTGCGGACTCGCGATTTCCAAACCTTCGAGCCGAATCCGGACAACCCTGTATTTACACCCTCAGACGATCCTGATGCGTTTGACTGCGATGGTGTGTTGACAGGTCAGATCTTTGAAATCGGTGATACCTATGTCATGCTCTATGCTGGCAAGAAGGGACAAGAATGGCAGACGGGTTTGGCTACCATCCAAGAAAATTAAAGGAGGGTTGAACGGATGACTCGTTTTATTTTCATGTTGATATCAGCGGCTTGCGTCAGTATGTTTACTGATGTTGGCTTTGCCCAAGAAGATGCTACAAGTGGTGGGACGCTCCGTGGACAGATTACTGACATAACGCTAAGGCAGAACCCGATTGAAGGCGTTGAGGTCAAGATTGTTGCCCAAGATGGCGGCAAGGAATGGACAACAAAGACAGATGCGGACGGGAATTACAAACATGCTGGGCTTCCCGCCGGACGCTACCTGATTAGCATATCTAAGGACGGATACGACAGGCTGGTTGGCAACAAATCTGTTACTATTGTTGATGGTGGTGAACACTTCGTTCCACTCAAAATGGCACAAAAAGGCAATATTGAGCCGTTCTTTGAAGTGCAACAAAAAAGAAAGGACATTGCCATCAAACAGGAAATCAAGCCACGAGTTGGGTCCTTACTTCAAGGCATCGCCGAAAGTGTCAGCAGACGTTATGATTTGGACACTGCAGCTGTCGACACACTTCGTTTGTCAATTCTGGAAGCCGTTGAAATTGCACTAAAGCGAGATGGAAGTATACATCTCTTCGCAAAAGCGGTAGAGGGTGGTAGTGTAGGGCTGCTCAAAGTGCTATTGTCGCGTCTTGACTGTAAAGTGTTGTTTGCTAAGCACTTGAGCGAGGCACACCTTCAAGATTATGTAAACTTCACAGAAGCGCGGCAACAGCTCGATCAACAAGCCGTCGCTCGTTGGATAACCGCCGCACTTGACAGAGAACTCAGTTTGACAGCAGATCAACGCGAAAAGATTGTAGGGTTGCTGCATGGCGCAGTGTGGAATCGGGCCTTTCTGACCTCAATGAGCGTCTTAGGGATCAGTTCACAGAAAGCGGGACATTTGGTGCACTATAGATTGAAAATCTCTCTGGATAATATCTTGAGCGAAGCACAATCCAAGGTTTGGCATGGGTTGGTTAACACGAACGCGAACAGAGACCGTTTCGCTGTCCTCATGCCAGAAGCCGAGGTTAAGGTTGTCGTCGCGGATAAAAAGATAGATGTAGGTGAAATTGTGGATCCAAACAAAAAGCGTGCGTTTATCCGCAAGGCAGCAGTCAAGCCTGTTAAGATAGAGAAAGAAGTTAACGTAGTGATTAATGAAGTAGCGATTGACCCACCGGGGAGACTGCCACCTTGGGTTGAGCTTAACGCAGACACTGCGGAATCTCAAGCGCAAATGATGCAACTTGCCGAAGCCAAACTCGTTGCGCATACTGAGTTGTTAGGTCCACTCACCGAACGCGCCGCTCGGCGTTTGGCACTCGTCGCTAAAGGTGTGGCACAACAGTACACTGAAGCCCGAGACAAAACTCACGACGCGATGGATGAATTGTCGGAAGATGAAGAGACGGGTATCGACATTACGGAGCATCCGATGTACCAACAAGCGATCAAAGATGTGCTTTCTGAAGAGGCGTTTGTGCAGTATAGCACGTACCAAGCGGAAAGGAAAGTTTGGTATCAACAGGTGCTGCGTGATTTGGTAGTGGCGTGCATGGATACGCAGCTGATTTTGGACGATACGCAGCGAAAACAGTTAGAAACAACAGCAGCAGATTTGACCGTTGACCGATTGAAAACGGATGCCGCACTGGACATGTTCTACCAACTTCTCCAACGGACAAATCACGAGATGTTGAGTCCTTGGCAGCAGGAAACGTTGACATTTATGCACACTGGTTTTGAACGTGAATTCGGCGATCGGATAAAACAAAGATAATCATGCAGGGATACAAAGAAGGTTGGAGGTTTCCTGATGAATAAACACACACCCATTATCGGATTTTCCATTTGCTTGATGTTGGTTGGCACATTTGCCATTGCACCCGCTTACGCCCAAGATCCTACAATCCGCTACGGCACCGGTGTCCCGGCAGCCGCCAGAAGCATCAATGACCGCAGTTTACGGTATCTCGCTAACACGCAACTCGAGGATGGCAGCTGGGCAGGTGGACAGAACGGCGCAGGGATTACTGGGATTTGTGTCATGGCATTTATGGCAAGCGGTGAAGACCCAGATTACGGTCCTTATGCCACACATATCCGTAAAGCCTTGCAAAATATGATTATGAATCAGAATCCTAAAACAGGGTACATGACAGGATATGGGCGCGGGTCAATGTACCATCACGGTTTCGCGATGTTAGCACTCTCCGAAGCGTACGGTGCAGTCAGCGAAGAACTGCTCTGGAAAGAAAGTAAGGTCCCTGCGAATCGACGGCGTACGATAGGGAAGGCACTAGAACTCGCGGTGCGGTGTGCATTGACAGCACAAAAAAAGAATCCTTGGGGAGCTTGGCGGTACTCGCCGGAATCTCAGGATGCCGATACGACTGTCTCTGGAACTGTCCTGATGGGATTACTCGGGGCACGAAATGCGGGTATTGAGGTCCCCAATGAAGCCGTTGATAAGGCGTTGACCTTTTTTCAAACCTGCACAATGCGAGGCGGCGGTGTCTCTTATCAGCCTATGAGCAGCCATGGCGACGGCGTCACTCGGACAGCGATCGGTACACTCGTTTATGCAATCGGAAAGCGGAAAGATACCCCGGAATACAAGTCCGCTTCTGAGTACATCAAGCGTCGAATGGATCAAAATATACACAGCGGGTACGCCTTCTATAATCTGTACTACATGGCGCAGGCACTCTTCCAAAGCGACTTTGAAGCATGGCAAGCTTGGAATCGACGGATCATTGAGCGACTCCAAGGGATGCAGCAAGAAGACGGTAGTTTCACGAGCAGCTACGGCACTGCCTACGCTACTGGAATGGCTGTTCTCACTTTGGCGTTGAACTACCGCCTGTTGCCCATTTACGAGCGATAAATGTATCAGTTACCAGTTACCAGTTACCAGTTAAGAGGGGAATCTGATCTATTAGGTCTTTCTCCGTAAGGGTTAGGTTACCTAACCCCTACGGGAACTGGAAGGCGTACTCGCCGTACTGGAAACTGGTTACTTGAAAAACTGATAACTAAAACAGGAGCAAAGCAATGGAGTGGAAAGCGAAGTGCTGTCGTTTAAATCAAAAAAATATACTCGCCGCAATCGCGGGACTGATGCTGTTGTGGATCCCCACAATACAGGCTGAAGAAACAGAGGCACTATTGCATTGGAAAAATGGTGATACCCTTCCCGGTCAACTCTTGGAAAGCGAACCAGGGGAAGCGGGAAAAATTCGCTGGGCATCGCCACATTTTTCCGATACCCTTGTTATCGATGCTAATGTATTGGACGCAATTGTTTTCCCGAAACAATCGGCACCAGCAACGGAGACTTTTCGCGTCGGTACGGTATCCGGCGATATCTGGATGGCTGACCTTATCGGTTCAGATGATAACACGTTCCTCTTTTCCAGCAAACAGCACGGTCAGTTTCGAGTAAATCGGAACATGGTCTATACGTTTGAGAATCGGGAGCACGCCAATCTTCTCTTTGACGGCTCCCAACTCACGGCTTGGAAACTACCTGAGCAAGGTAAAGACGAAAAGGCGGTTCTGTTCCCAGAGGAAGCGCAACCGAGTTGGCATGCGGATCGCGGGGGCAATCCGCAGACAAGTACCGCCAAGGCGAATATCTTCTACGCGCTTGACTGGCCCAAGCGTTTTGAGATTGATCTGGAGTTGGCATCTACCGCCCGCCCCCCCAGTTTTGTTTTCGCACTCGGAAAGAACCTGTACGAAACAGTCCGATTGGAGACTTGGGTTAACGAACTCGTCGTTGTTCAAGGGACCCTGTTTGAACCTGTGTTGACGATTCAACCTGACCGACGGGATTTCCGGCTCCGAATCGCCTATCATGAAAATACAGGTGATGAAAAGAGTGGTGTCCTGAAGGTCCTTGACTTGAACGGTAATGTGCTATTGGAATTAGAGGGTGTTAAGCCGACGGTCGAGGCATCTGGGATCTACATTTATAACCGGGGCCAAGATCTAACCGTGCGACGGTTAAGGATCTATCGGCAACCTACTGAGGTTACGAACCAACAAACCGATCCGTCCAAACCCCGGATCCACATGATGAACGGCGCGTTGATTCCCGGTAAGTTATTTGTTGAAGGAAACCGAAGTTATGTGCTTGGTCCAGATGGAACGCAACACGATATCGATTTACAGCAGATTGATCGCATCGTTCAACCGAGTATTACGTTGAAGTCGACAACTCAGCCTTTAGCATTGACATATATCTATGGTGCTGTTTTGCGTGGACGGGTTACGCATTTGAATCCCGATAGTGTGCTGCTACAGACTGCCTTCACCGACAAACCGATAACTTGCTCGCTCGCTGGGGCTTCGGTACTTAAGTTCGAGTCGACAACCGAGACACAAGTACCCGCTGAAGATTATGATAAATTGTTTTATGAGTCAGGGAGTCTCCGCGGTCGTATGTTATTTGGTAGTAAAGACACCGCTAATCTTCAATGGCAGCTTGTCGGGGCATCTGAAGCGGCTTCGTTGGCGAACGCCCGTGGGGCTCGTGTAGAAAGATCTTTGAAACGTGTCCTAAAGCAAAAACGTTTTGACATAGATAAGTTTCCCCATCTGTTGCATCTGAAGAACGGGGAAGTTATTCCATGTCAAATTTCGGCGTATGATGAAAAAAACGTCGATTTTTCGTCGCCCTTTATCCGTGTACAGCAGATGGCATCGGAGTATGTAAAAGGGATTGAATTTTTTGGCGGAAAAACGCAGACGAGAACGGAAAATCGGAATCCCATTACGATCACAGGCGGAAAAGATAAGCATCGCGTCATACTTGAAGATGGACGGGTTTTGAATGCTGTGACGCGCAGAGCTAAAGACGGATCAGTCGAAGTAATTATACTTTCAGACAAGCGGGAAGAGCAGCCGAAATGGGTTAAGGTTGAAGGAAACTTCGCTGTCAACGATGCCGTTGCCCTTAAGCGAGGTGTTGAACTCATCTTTGATCCCCTTGAAACAAGAGGTAGACGGTTGGACGCAAAATTAAAACGGGCGTTAACCGTTCCACGTTTCAGTCGTGATAATCCACCGAACTACATTCTCGTCGCTAACAACGGTGATTTGAAACGCGGAAAACTGTTGGGTATCAATAAACAGACAATTCAGTTTGATTCAAAATTGCGGAAACTCACCGTTCCTATAGATCGGGTAGCACGCGTCGTTGAAGTCACCAATAGAGACAACCAATCATCACCAACCGAGAAAAGCGTATCTGATGAGCGGAAACCTCTTTTACCGAAACTGACAACTGGACAGTCTGAGGTCCGTGTTACCTTGACGGATAATCCAATTTTCATTTTTGAGCCTCTTGAAATCAAAGACGGGAAACTGTTGGGACGCTCCTCAATCTACGGAGAGGTATCGGTACCAGTAGACAGTATCCAGTATCTCCACTTCGGAGAGAGGGCGAAATCCTTCAAATCTGTCTTTGAAGAATGGGTCGTTCGATCAGCGAAAGAACCAGCATACGGCGACGATCCAGAATCAGATCACGGACACGATCATTAGATACTCGACAAGTCCCCCTGATAAGGGGGATTTAGGGGGTTTCTTCGGTAAGCAATCCTTTCACGGGCACGATCATTAGATACTCAACAAGTCCCCCTGATAAG
>JAJEDN010000014.1 GCA_022821495.1 Candidatus Poribacteria bacterium | reverse complement strand
CCGACAGCAATCTCTTGAAAATACCTATCAGAAGGATCAACGTTGAGACGCAGACAAAATACGCCATTCTTGAAAAAGGGTGTCGCTTTCTTATCTCTCATCCACTTCCTTGCCCGCGAAGGCTTAGTAGGCATAAGTGGTTTTTGGTGCTGATCAACAACAGGAACAAACATAGTTTGTAAATCTCCAATGGAGTTTGTATTGCCCCTTCCAGATCGCAATATCGAAGTGGAATCAGACGAGGGGAGTATCCGAAACATAGGATTGGCTACCATGCCAAGATATTACGATATTTTACTGTAGTCAACGTTTTAACTTGTGAAGTGAACCTTTGGTATAGGCTTTGCACAAGCCCAATCCTTTAGGGTTGGGTCACTGACTTTCTACTTTCTTATTCAAATCGGATACGCGGATCAACTAAAGCAGCCCCATTGCAGTCGGGGTTTCAAACCCCGACTGCAGTCTGTTATCATGGGAAAATGCGTAAGTCCTATTCAAATCGGATACGCGGATCAACTAAAGTGTAGCTAATGTCGGTAAGTAACAAACCGATAATATACAGGACAGAAACCAGATAAACCATACTGCGCACAATCGCAAAATCTTGGGCTTGAATCGCTTCAATTATAAAACTCCCCAAACCCGGAATCGCGAAAAACGCCTCCATCACCAAACCGCCCATAATGAGAAACGGAATCGACAAAACGACGTTCGTTAGAATTGGGATCATCGCATTCTTCAGCGCGTGTTTGAAGAGGACACCCGTTTCGCTCACACCTTTCGCACGTGCGGTGCGCACATAGTCACGATTTACCTCTTCAAGGAATATCGTTCGGTAAAAGCGGATGCCACCCCCAATACCGGCGATGACACCGATGACTACAGGTAGGATTACAAACTTCAGCATATCCGTACCCGTATCATAGCCTGAAATAGGGAAAAGTCGCAATATTTTTCCGAATACCCATTGACCCCCAATAATATAGAACAGTTGGGAAACAGACATAACGATCACGGCAACAATCGTCCCCCAGAAATCGACGTAGGTCGCTCGGTAGTAAGCCACAATCATTGAAACTGTTATGTTCACCATCAGCCCGATTAACAGTGTTGGTATAGTAATAGCGAGACTCGGCCACATTCGCTGGGCGACCTGTGAGGTGATGTTGATATTATTGGCATCTGAAGTCCCAAAATCGAATACGAAAAGTTTCACCGATTTCTGATAGAAGATCGTCTCTGTAAAGTGTGAGATGCCAGATGCTTCTGTATTGAACCACAGCGGCAGATGATAACCGTTCTGTTTTTTCCAATTCTCGACATCTTGCTGCGTAACATTCTTCTCACCGAGAATCTTCCGCGCCATCTGGTCAGGTGAGTTGACGACAAAAAAGAGTAAAAAAACGATGAGATTCACGCCTATTAAAATAGGGATCGCATAAAGAATGCGTCGGATAATATAGGTAATCACTTCTTAATAACACACCTCTCAAAGTCCCGCTGATAAGGGGGTGTTTTTGCTTGGGTATTTCTTCTATAGGGGGTTAAAACACCGACCTCTATTTCTAACAAAATCTATTGCGGCTTTCGTTCCCGCTTCCAAATTGTGATGACAGCCGGAATCGTCCCTAAGATAAACACACCGAGGCACATCCAGAGCGGCCAAACGACAGGCCGGTTCCACGCTTGACGATTTTCCGACCGCCTTTTGGCATCGACCCGAAGATATTTCAGCGTCCCGCCGCCCAAGGCATTGGGTTTACTGTTTTGCACCCATTGATGCGATAAACCGAAACTGACCGGGTGAAACGTGAAAACCCACGGCGCATCACGCTGTATTAAGCGATTCATCTCACGAATGCGTGCCAGCCGTTCTGCGGAATTCTCCATATTTTTCATCTCTTCAAAAAGTTGATTATACGCCGGGTTATCGTAGTTCGCAGCATTTTCGCCATCGTGTCGGACTTTACCGTTCGGACCGTAGAGCAGGAACAAAAAATTTTCCGCATCAGGATAGTCAGCATTCCAGCCCCAAAATATGAATTGGAAATTCCCGTTTTTTACCTTGTCCCGAAAACGGTTGTAATCGGTGGTACGGCTCTCCATCGTAATACCGAGTTGTTCTAATTTCTTCCGCATCCACGTCAGACGTGCCGTCGCGCCTGCCGAATTCCACGTATTATCAAAAGAGATGATTAACGGATTTCCTTTGCGATCCTGTCCACCCGGATAGCCCGCTTCTGCAAGGAGTTGCCGCGCTTCTTCTATGGATTTGCGCACTGGACGGTCTGTGGCTGCATCCCAATCGTACATGTAAGGGTTAATGCCTTGCTCGCCCGATTCATAACCGAAGATACCCGGCGGCAGCGGACTATGGGACACAACGCCGCGTCCGTTGAGAAAAATTTCAGTAAACTCCTCGTAATCTAAGGCTATTGAGATGGCTTGGCGGAGTTTCTGTTGTTCCGGGGTGTATCCACCGACAGTATCGTCTAACATGTTGAAAGCGAGATAATAAGTTGTGGGTCGAACACTGGTGCGCAAGACTATATCCTTCGCTTTCAGTGCTTCACTTGCTGCCGGATCGCCTGTATCGTTAAAGACAACCGCGCTGTCAAACGTATCTGATGAGAGGCTCGAACTATCGTAATAGCCTTGCAAGAACTTATTCCAACGCGGAATATATTCTTTTTCTAACTTATAGATAACCTTCGGGATAAACGGAATGATTTCCCACGCGTCGTCCAAAAGTCCGGCTTCTCTATCCCCGGGTTCACCGCTTGACGGATAGCGTTCCACCCGAAAATTCTCATTTTTCACAAGCACGATCTCTTTATGGGCAATAAGGGTTTCCATCCGATAGGCACCTGTTCCGACAGGAAACCTATCGATCGTAATATTGCGCGCTTTGATAGCGGGTTGATTATAGAAACTGATCGCCTCTTCAGGCATCGGTGAAAAGAACGGCATCGCCAACCAATAAACGAACTGTGGATACTTCGCCTTTAGGGTGACTTGATACGTGTACCGATCCACGACCTCTACCCCAGGAAACGGGGCATCGGTCTGTCCATTCGCAAGGGCAACGGAATACGCTTCCATGCCGAGGATATAATCCTGCAATGTGCTGAGAATCGGACAGGAGAGACGCGGATCCGCCATCCGTTTAATTTGATAGACGTAATCCGCTGCCGTCAACTCACGCGTCCCCGTCATCCGGAAATCTTTAATCTCGCTAAAACCTTTCACATCGGTTTTGGTCAAGTTATGATACCGCAATGTTCCATCTTCGGTCTTCGCGAAACACGGATGTGGCTGGAACATGATACCGGGGCGGATACGGATCTCGTACACAGCGCGGGTAACAGATGCCGCCGGCGCGCCTTGTGGTAGTTTCTGTCCGGTCGCATCAAAATATCGGGGCTGCGGAACCGTCTCTGCCGTTAACGGAATCAATTCGTAGGGTCTTTTCAGATAATGATATTGTAGCGGCGGTTCATAAATCTGTTGGATAAACCTGTATTCGTCCGAACTATAGGACACCGCAGGGTCAAAGTGTTTCGGTTCTTCATCAAAGGTACTGTAGTAGATTTCCGCGTCCTGTTCGGATTTCGGATACGGATTATTCGGGATGCCGCAGCTAAGAAAAAAAATCAGGACCATCAGCACTATAGAACACCTGCTTGAAACCGATGCCCCAAAATTGATCCGATGTGTCGTGCAGTGGTTCTTCAATAGTTTTATCATCTTCTCACCTTTTTGGTGAAACCAACACCTAAAACGCATACAAAGTTGTCAATGATACCAGAGGACCGAATTTAAAAGCATCGCTCTCCTCGTAGACACCATCCTGCAGCGCATCACTATCGTCATAAAGTGTTTTTTGATGTAACGGAAGTGTTACAGTCAGAGACAAAGGGATGTTATAAGGTGTCCTAACGGATGCCCCAAACGATGCCATACCGAACAGAAGCCCTGTATTTTTGTCTATCTCCCCTGCCCAATAAGCAAAAGATTGATAAATACCGAGGTAGCCTGCTTGGAACGAAAGCCAATTGGTAAGACCATAATTCAGAACGCCTGTGTATGTAAGCTCTCTTGAACCGCGATAAGTTTTGCTGTTTTCATAGAATGGGAATTTCCCGCGAATACTGGCATTCGCACCCAAACCTTTATAGAGGCGGAGACTGTAAAGCAGATCAGTAATTGGATTGAAAGTACCTGTACCGAACTGGATGTGAAGATGCTCAAGCCCAGCATCTCCTAACTTCCATGGGTCCTCTTCCGTCTTACCAAAGGGAAGGGTTGTCCCGATACGTGCCATCAAAAAATCGTTTGCTACCAGCACTCCTTGTGTTCTATAGCCTAAGAGAATATCGAAATCGGCGAGACCTATGTAAGTTTCATTCCGATGATGAATGTCACGATTGTGCTCAACTGCTTCCAGCTCTAAAGAGGTGAGCGGATACTTAGGAAGCTCTTCAATCGTTGCCTCTTGCGTTTTGGTCTCGTACGGTATATTTGCCTCCAGCACCCACTGAGAATTGAGGTGATATTTCAAGCCGACATCAACGCGAAAAACATTTAGCCTAACCTGATGGCGGTGCTGTGGAACATCTATGACTTCTCCGCCTGGAGAAATCCCTTTTGTTTCAAAATGGCCGCCTTCGGCATCAAACCATCGCATTATACTGAAAGTACTTTGGAATTTCTTCGTTTCCCCTGAAGTCAAACTGACTTCACCGATCCCACCGCGTGGAATGGCGGGATTGCTTCAGGCACCTCAACTGTCTTGCGCAAAGCCGAGCGCGAGAAAGATGAATTGCAGACTGAACAGGACAGAGAGGATCCGAATCATCATAGCGGGGTATCCTCCGTTTCCAAGTTGAGCCATTTCATTTCAGCATCGGTGAGGTCAAGTGCCATCGCACCGAGCGAGGAATCCATTTCATCTAAAGTCGCCGGCCCAACAATCGGAAAAACTGGGAACGAAATATTCAAGCAGTAAGCGAGAGAAACTTGAATCGGCGTATAACCGTATTTTTCTCCTAATTGCTTTGCACGTGTGAGTCTTTCAAAGTTTTCGTCATTGTAATAGACACGCACCATATCTCCATTATCTCGGTTCTCCGGTGTAAACGCACCGCTAAAGAAGCCCCGGGCTTGCGATGACCACGGCATCAACGGAAATTGGCTCTCCTGATGCCATGCGCGTGCGGCATCATCTACACAGACACAACCCCACCACATCGGCTCCATAGGCACAGCAAGGCTAATATTGTTGCTACAAGAGACAAACCCTGCAAGCCCATTTTCGTCGGCATACGTGTTAGCCTCAATAATACGCTCCGGTTGCCAGTTAGAGGCAGCAATCGCTCGGATACGTCCAGCCCCTATTTCTGTGTTCAAATAATCGATAATCGTGCTGGCGGGGATTGCCGGATCATCGCGATGGAGCATGTAAAGGTCAATATAACCGACACGAAGCCTTGCAAGACTCTCATCGAGATCGGCTTTGAGTTCTTCAGGAGAGAGACGCGGGCGTGGCACTCTACCTTGTGGGTGTCCACCTTTATCAATAAGAAAAACATCGTCTCGGTTCCCACGTTGCCGCATCCAGAGCCCGATGAGCATCTCGCTATCACCGCCTCCATAGCCGTGTGCGGTGTCCAGTGCATTTCCGCCTGCCTCAAAAAACGCGTCAAGCATTTCAGTGCTGTAGTCAAATCTCGTGGGAGAAAACATCATGGTACCCAGAATCAGGTGTGAGATGTCTTTGCTGATGCCGGGAATCTTTATGTGTTTCATTTACAAACTGTGTCCTTATTCTTAAACGGGCATACAAGTCCTGCCCTCTATAATTTATTGAGCCCACCATAGGAATACATGAAAATTATAGCAGACTTCTAATCTAAAATCCAGAAGAAAATATTTTAGAGCTAGAGGCGTTCAACTCTCCTATAGGGCCAATGTTGGACTTAACGATACTTACTATAGAAGCGATCTCCTGATCTTTAAGGACATTCAATTGTCCATTTTTCGATCGAATTTTCACCTCAGGGCCGGTAGGTTCGGTTTCCTAACCGAACCGGATCCTTGGAAAAAGCCGTGAAACTCAATAATTTCCTAAAATTCAATGACCCTGATGAGGCCCCAGAAAATATTGCGATTATTGCGTATTTGTTTGACATTTTTCCACTGTTTCAAGTATATTATATCTATGGCACAAGACTACGACAATATAGGAAAAAAATTATGGGCAGACCACGCCGAAGACCTTTCGCGATTCGTACTGGACACAGACGATGTTGAAGTGCTGGCTGACTTAGGCACCGAGCAGCAGATTATTGAGCGAGAAACTGACATCATAAAGCGGATCCACATCAACGGTCACGAAGCCATTCTCCATGTCGAATTGCAACTCCGCGATAGTACAAACACACCGATGTGGGCAAGAAACGCACAATATCAGGGATACCTCGTCGGTGAACACCAGATGCCAGTCTACTCAAATGTCATCTACTTTCACCCAAACGCCGGCAGGAACGACCCAGGCGGATACACCTATAATTGGGGCGGTTACGAACACACCAATCGCTATAAAGTAATTCGGCTCATTGAGATAGAGGGGCAATCGGTTTTAGAAAGGCAAGCACCCGGTCTGCTTCCGTTTACACCGTTGATGCAACCGCCTGCAAGGATGGACCTTGAACGTTGGGTTCAAGAATGTGTTGACATAACAATGGCTGTAACTGTCGATCAGGAAACCCAAGCGGATTTACTGTACGCTACTTCTCTCTTCGGCTGTATAGTCCATAACTCCGAGTTGTACGAACGACTCATACCGGAGGAACTTATGCGAGAATCTAAGTTTTACCAACGCCAAATGGAAAGAGCCGCCAGAGAGACCACTATCGAAAACACTTTGGCTTTGCTGGAGGATCAATTCCAGGCAGAGGCAGTGAATGCCTTAACACCTGAACTTCGCAGTATAAACGATTTGCAAAAACTTAAGCAATTGCTAGTCGCCGCTGCGAGGGTGCAAAATATTGAAGCCTTTGAGCAAATGCTGCACGAATAGTAGTCAGGAGGGCGGTAGAAATAGGCACCACGCCTACTAACACCATAAGCGTCAATTTAAGAAATAACAACCGCCTCAGAATACTTTCTACGTTCTAATTTCCCGTCAGGGCGAATAACGATATTTCCCTTTTGATACTCCTCCTCCAAGCGTTCTTTACTCAATCTCCATCCAGACAGATGTGGATTCACAAAACCACGCCATTCATAACAAAGGTTTGGACGATCACCCATATTTGGAGTTCTCCAAATATGAGATGAGTCGTCATAATACCGCTGACCATTCTCATCGACACGATCAAATTTCTCTTTGATTTCTGGTTCTGTCAACTCTCGTTCTGGAGATAATGATGTCGATAAGGACGATGCGTAAAACAACAGAATATCAACGTTGTTGCCCCATCGCAAACTACGATGTTGCGATCCTTTCTGTGTAGACGTTGCCCGCTTCCATGTAATTTCAGACCTAAAGTTCTGTTTCCCAAAAGTGGTATCCATAATCAACTTGAGATAATGGCTCATCGTCGGGTCGCAGTGAAGGTAGATTGACCCCGTGTCTTTTAGAATACGCTTCATTTCTAGTAATCGAGCAGCCATGTAAATGAGGTAAGATTTATCGCTGTTTGTCATAGCAGCATGGATAACTCGGTTCAAGGCGGGATATTTTGCCTCAATTAGATCAAGCCAAGCATTATCAACATCATCAAGCGTCCATGTATCTTTGAATTCAGCACCCGCAGCCTCTGAACCTATAGGTGCTGCGTAGTTGGCATTGCTGTTAAAGGGTGGGTCAAGGTAGATTAAATCCACCGATTTACTATTTATCCCACGCATTATAGGTAGATTATCACCCGTGAATATCGTCTTTGGATTAATATTTGTAGCCATCTGACATACTCCCAAGCCTAAAGGAGACCAGGGGTTCTTTTGTTCCTTGTAGAAACATTCCTCGTGTTTAAGACGAGGCAACAAGGACTTCCAAGCGAAAGCCCAAGGGCGGTGTCATGCGGACAGAGTCCATTTCCGCCACTACGGGATCACCGAAGTGACCCAGATACTTTCGTCTTATATTGATTGCACCGACACCGTCGCGGTGATATTTGAATCCACAGCTGCAAGTGTAGTTTCGGTTTGTTGGTTTCTTTCGGTTGCCACATTTGGGGCAGGTTTGTGAAGTGTAGGATTCGTCAATCGTTTCAACCTTGATACCTAAACATTTTGCTTTGTAGGTTATCAACTCCGCTATCTTACCGAAAGCCCATTGGTGGAGTTTCTGGTTCGCACGTTTGCCATAGTTGATAGTGTTTCGGATACCTGTGAGGTCACCAAGAACTATCGTGCCAATGCCTTTGTTTTGGCAGTATTTCACGAACTTCGTCGTCTGTTTATGGAGTGCGTCTTTGATTTGGTTATCAATCTTTCGGATACGCTTCCATTTCCGACGCGTGAGTTTCCACCAGCGTTTTGAATGGCGTTTACAACGACTCATCGTCTGACTAAATTCGGCAAGCACCTTGTTTCTATAGCGGTATAGTGAGCGAATATACCGTCCATTGTAGATACGCGTGTCCTGCCCGTCGTGAGAGACAATCGGGTGTATTTCGCCTATATCAACGCCTACAACTTCTTGCCCTGTTTCGGTTGTTTCGGTTTCATACTTATACGAGAAATGGAGGGTCCAGTGCCCGTAGTTATAGCACAAATCAATCGTTGCGATATGTTCGGCTTTAGACATATCAAAGTTACTTGGCAAAGGTATATCTATTTTCGGTTGACCTTTTGCCAAAGAGAGTTCAACACGTTTGCCAAACAGTCGCCCTTCAACGAATCGGATAGCAGACTTTTTGAAACGTGTCGTCAGGTAGTTTTTTTCTTTATTAGGAGGTTTCGGGGTCTGAACACCACCGCTCTTTTTTACAGCGGAGTAGGATTTCCAAGACTTGAAGTAACGCTCCCGAACCGCTTGCCTACTTTGCGAATGCAATAACGGATTAGATAGTTTTTCGTCTATCCAACCTTCGCAATCCTTACCGAAATAGAAGTGATTATGAGCGTGTGGATAGCCACGGTGCCACTGGTACATATCCATTTGATAGCAACAGTCATTCCAAACGTTAGCAGACGCAGCATTGACTGCAGAGAATATCGGTTGTTCTTCTATTTTTAGTGTTTGAGTTCGGTAGAAACTTGGCATTCAGACACCTTTTGGGTTCTCAATATATTGCTTCAGGATTTCAAGTGTGACGCTACCCACACTCGCAACAAACTTTGAACGTCTCCACAGGCAAGGCAGTCGGCGTTTCAATGTTGGAAACTCGTTGCGAAGTATCTTGGCTGTATATCCTTTACTTTTACCGATTACGCTTGTTACAGAAACATTAGGTGGAATGCTCGCAAGCATTGGTAAAATATATTATTTTTGTGATATGTCAACCGATTAGCCGCTACTACATCCTAAACCTAAAGGATTGGGTTTTGTAGCAGAAGATTTGATAAAAGAATCTCAAAAATTTCACAAAATAAGTAGATTCAAATTTGGAATTTTGTAAAAAAATGGTATTTATACTGATTTAATCAAATTATTTATAATAAAATAAATATATTTTATTTTATTAATGCTATATTTTACAAAATTTAAGCAAAATCGTCAAATTTATTCGGTGAAGTCACAGTTGCGCGGATTTTTTGTGTGTGTTTGGGGTTCCACGTTTTCAGTCCGGTGCGGAGGGCATCTGTGTAAAATGACAGCAAAAATAAAATCACAAAAATTTCACAGTTTTCATAGCAAATTTCATAGCAGCCTTTAACGATCCTGCTACTAAAACCGCCAAAAACCCAGCCGTGGATTAGGTGGACGGCACTTCATAAAATTCATAGCTTTCTCGATTTGCTATGAAATTTACACCATTTTTCGGCATCCCGATTTATCTATACAACCAACAGAAAACCGATTTTGGAACCCCCAGGTACCGTAGGTGCGGTTTGGAACCGCATCGGGTTTGAGAAGGCAGATTCAAAAATTTAGAGAATCCGATAATTTATCTAAAACTAAATGCCCTTGGGAAGTGGACAGAAAAGCGTTGTGAATATGTCAGAATAGTGATAGAATAGGTAACAGTCCTGTAGCAATACGGACTTATAGGCTACACCCTTAAAATTCAGAAACCAAGCGATTGAGGTTCAGCAAACAACACTATTATGAGCATTTCTTATCTACGCTATTTACATACTGCACAAGACATTTTGAAACAGATTGAGGCGACGCAAACCGATGCGATTGCACAAGCCTCTGATATATGCGCTGAAACAATAGCAGAAGGGGGACTCGTCTACCTTTTTGGATCAGGACATTCCCGCATGGCAGTCGAGGAAATTTTTCCGCGTTACGGCAGTTTTCCGGGCTTCTTTCCTATTGTGGAGTTGGCGGTTACGTTTCACAATCAAGTCGTCGGTTGCAACGGTCAACGCCAAGCACTTTTTCTTGAAAATATTTCGGGATATGCAGAAGTGATTTTACGGAACTTCACTTTCGGTCCCCACGACTGTATGATGATATTTTCCAATTCTGGAACGAATATCCTACCCGTTGAAATGGCAATAGGCGCGAAGGCGCAAGGGCTACCGGTCATAGCGGTGACGTCTGTCGCACACAGCCGTTCATCTACTTCAAAGCACACCTCTGGCAAACGGCTCTTTGAAATCGCGGACCTAACCATTGACAACTGCAATCCACCCGGGGATGCTGTCGTAGAGATCCCAAATTTGGCATATCCAGTGGGACCTACGTCAAGCATCGGAACGCTCTCGATTGTGAATGCAATTAAATGCCGCGTCGCCGAACTTCTGACAGAACGCGGGAAGCCGCCCGTTGTATTAACAGGCGCGCATTTTCTCGGTCCCGAAGAATCCGCGAAGCAGATTGAACGGGCTTATGACGATTACAAAGCGCGTGTACACAGCAGTTAACGCATCTCGATTTTTACATTGACTTTTCTCATATAAATCTATATACTTTAAAAGGTATCAAGAAGTACAAAGGTTCGCTATAGCAAGCTCGCGTCTGCTGGACATGCTGATGCTGAAAATAACCAAAAGAATCGCTGTGATGGGCGGGACATTCAACCCGATTCACTACGCGCATCTACTCAGTGCTGAACAGGTCCGGATTGGATTGGGCTACGATAATATTTTATTTATTCCATCTGCCAGACCCCCGCATAAAGTCGCAGATACCGATATTATCGAACCCGAACACCGATATCAGATGGCACTTTTGGCGATCGCAGGGAATCCTGGTTTCGAGGTGTCGCGGATTGAATTAGAGCGCGCAGGTCCGTCATATACCATTGAGACCCTGAAATCTCTGCGAAAACTTTACGGAGAAACGGCAGAACTGGCATGGATCATCGGGGCGGATTCGCTTATTGAGTATAAGGTCTGGAGAGACTTTGACGAGGTTTTGGCGCGATGCGTTATGATCGCAACAACACGTCCGAATTATGACCTGAACCGAGTGCCGCTGGAAGTCCGCAAACGGGTTACAACGTTTCCGGTAACGGGCGTCGATATATCGGCTACAGCCATTCGTGAACGGATTCGGAAAGGACTTTCAATCCGGTATCTCGTCCCAGAAACAGTAGAGGCTTATATCCAGCAATATCGGTTGTATCAATAAGTAAAAGTGTCCGTATCCCAAGTTCCCCCCTGATAAGGGGGGTTAGGGGGGTTGAGCAAGCTTCCAAGTTCCCCCCTGATAAGGGGGGTTAGGGGGGTTCGGGAAAATTCACTATAAAAATTGAGACACCGAAATCTAAGATAAGGACTTAAAAACGTGGAACACACATGCAGTATGTGCGGAACAACTTACGACTTCGTATGGAAAGAGGGAACGCCGCTACCGAAAAACTTCCCATTCTGTAGTGCTCGGTGTAAGGCAACGGATCTGTCGAAATGGATTAATGAAGAATACGCGATTAATACCCCGTTACCAGAAACAATTTTGTCGGACACCGAACGAGAACTTCTTGCGGAATTAGCCGAATTAGGGCTTCGCATTGAGGATGAGAAAGCGTAAAAAACGAGCACATACGATCAGATGGATATTACACTCCAAGAACTTCGGACGCATCCAAAGTCGATTGAAATTCAACAATATCTCTCCAACAAACTGAGCGAGAAACGGCTTCAGCATGTGCTCTCCGTACAAGAGATGGCGATTGATCTCGCGTGCGTTCATGAAGTAGATGTTTGGCACGCGAATCTTGCCGCACTTTTACATGACAGCGCGAAATGGATGGACGCTCCGGCATTATATAGCGCAGTACGTCGCTATGATATTCGCCTTGATCCTGTGGAAGAACTAAACCCTTCGCTTCTACATCCGATCATCGGTGTAAAACTGGCAATAGAGAAGTTTGGGATAACTCAGTTAGAGGTACTTGAAGCCGTTCGGAACCATACGACTGGCAGCCCATCTATGGGAGCTCTCTCACAAGTGTTATACGTTGCTGATTTTGCGGAGCCGACACGGACACATGAGGCAGTGCATGTCGTACGGGAGTTGGCATACACAGATTTGGCCCGGGCTGTGCATTACGTCGCTCGCTCGAAAATTGAGCATCTTCTCGAAAAAGGGGTCATGATTCATCCAAATACGCTTCATACCTACAACAGTACGTTGAAGCGTGTTGAAAATTAAAGGGAGCTACAATGGAAACAAAAAAAAATACATTAGATGTCGTAAAAGCCGCAGCTTCAGCAGCGGTCAGCCGACGGGCACAAGATGGCGTTATCCTCGACCTACGCGAACTCGACGGCTTCACAGACTTTTTTGCAATCTTCAGCGGGAACTCTGATATTCAGGTAGAAGGTATTTCACAAGCTGTTCTTGAGGAACTTGAAACCAATTGGGAACAGAAACCTTGGCATCAGGAAGGGGAACGCAAAGCGGATTGGATTTTATTGGATTATGTCGATTTTGTTGTCCATGTTTTCCTTTCCGAAAGACGTGCCTATTATAATCTCGAACGCTTGTGGGCTGAAGCTGCACGTATTGAATTGCCGGAATTAACAATGCCTGCACATCTCGAAACAGTGGAAGAAGAGGAAGTAGACCCAGATGGCGCGTTAGTCTTCGGAGACCAAAAGGAAAGTCCTTCAGAGGTGTGATTTTGCTGCGGGGAGCCTGACAGGCTTCCAAAACCTGCCCTGAAAATTTGAGGGAAAGAACTGTAGATCGGGGGGTCAATCAACAGCTACAAGTAGCACAGTCACATTATCGGTGCCGCCATAATCGAGTGCCTTATTCACAAGATTTTCACACGCCTCTTCAATATCTGAGGCAGCCAAGATAATGTCAGCAATCTCGCTGTCGTCGATAATTAAGTCGTGTAAACCATCTGTACAGGCAAGCACAATGTCCCCGGGGACGAGTGGATAGGCATCCGCATTGACAGCAACTGTCGGCTTCAAACCGATCGCCTGTGTTATAATGTTCCGTTTTTCGTGGACCCGTCCCTCTTCTGGCGTGATTTCACCTTTTTCGACCATTTTTTGTACAAAGGAGTCGTCTGTCGTTATTTGTGTGAGTGTCTCATCGCGTAAAACGTAGAGCCTACTATCCCCAACGTGAACATAAGCAAGGTAACTGAAAGTAACGAAACCCGCAATGAGGGTCGTACCCATGCCGCGACCCTTACCTTGACTCTCAGTGGAAGTATAGATACGCTGATTCGCTGCCTCCGCAAGTTCGCTTAAAACACCAAGGCGTTTCATCGGACCTAAGTCGCTCTGCGGAGACGCTTGGGTTTCCGCCCACTCTTGAATAACTTCAAGAGCAATACGACTCGCGATGTCGCCGTGCTCGTGTCCACCCATACCATCGGCGATAACAAACAGTTGGAGCTGCGCATCGAAATAGTATATATCTTCGTTCCTATCGCGAAGCTTACCTGTATCTGTTTTTACTGCAAATTGCATTTTTTTTTGTCCGGGTCACCTGTGGTTAAGAATACAAAAAGGCTTCTTGCGCACTATATTCAGGTAAGGTGCCAAATTTATTCACGGAAACCGCCGATCCTTTTTCAAAATGTTCAGTCAAGAAGTAAAACGATGCAAACGAGATTTCAGTTTCAAAATTCGCACGCAATGGAAAATATGGGACTGACAAACGCGAAAAAAGATAAATTAACTTATGGGTCTCAATATTTCAATTGTGCTATAATTCATACAATACCTTCGCCAAAAAGATTGACGAAATAGGGTAAATATCCTAAAGTTATAGGTGAACAAACCAAACTTAAAAGGATGTTTACCCATGTTAGAGATTGTATCATTATTTACTGTTTTCAGTCCACATTTATCAGCA
>JAJEDN010000012.1 GCA_022821495.1 Candidatus Poribacteria bacterium | reverse complement strand
ATGTGGTTCCCACCACGACAGAGACGTCAACGCTGCGATGAATATCAAACGGGCAGGCTTGGCTGCCTAAAGTGGAGCGACAGTCAGACGGTGGACTCTTAGAGAAAACCGCAGTCGCGAGGAAGCACAAGCCCCAACCTTCAGGTTGTGGGTACCTATGACCAATGTGTTGATTTCTGTGTCCTACCCAAACCGGATAAGGTTTGATGTCAGTAATTTTCATAATCTATTCTCCTGCGCTGACTTCATAGTAAATACCTAACTCTTATATCAAATTGCATGGCGCATGTCAACAGGTTTCTGCATTTACCAGATACCTTCAATGCTTGAATCAAACGGGCAGATGTGCTACAATACCAAAAACGTGAAGGGGGACATTCAGATGGCTGATAACCAGATTAAAGTGGCGGCGTGTCAGTTGCTCACAAGCGAAGATGTTTCTGCAAGTACCGCGAAAGTACTTCAACAGATTGAAATGTGTGCGGAGATGGAGATCCAGATTGCGGTGTTCCCGGAAGGGTGCCTGTTCGGCTACTGTTGCCGGACAGATTATTGGGAACGCATTTCGCCACAGGTGTTCAAAGAAGCCGAAGCGAAGATTGCCGAGGCTGCGCGTCGGCACTCCATGGCTGTTGTCGTCGGTTCCGCACACCACGATGGCGAGAATTGGCACAACGATTTAGCGATCTTCGATCAACAAGGGAGCCTGAAATACCGGTACGGTAAGACTTTCCTCGCCGGAGAGAAGTGGTGTATTAACAATCGTGGTAAACTACCGATCGTACAGCTTGCAGGTGTTGACTGTTGTTTTATCATCTGCCACGATGTCCGCTACCCAGAGTTGGTCAAACTACCCGCGGCGATGGGCGCGCAACTCTGCATTTTCTGCTCGTGTGAGTCAGGTTTGTTATCGGAATATAAGTTGTCCGCGTATCGTGCAATGCCGATCTCACGGGCGACGGAGAACGGGATTTACCTTGCGATGGCGAATACACCTGCAAATCCTGACGATTTTCGGTCACCCGGGTCATCACACGGCAACTCAAAGATTGTGCATCCGGATGGTAACGTCATCACAGAGGCTGGATTTTTCGGGGACACCATCGTTTCGGCAACAATAGACATCTCAAAAGCGTCAGGTTCTCAGGCAAAACGGACTTACACTGAAGACACAATCCTTCGAGAATGGTTTCAGCAAGGGTGCGAATTCGTTGTGAAAGTCTGAAATCAGCCGTCAGTTATCAGTGGTCAGCAAAGAGGCTCTCTCTCGGTTAACCTAACGTCTCTTCCTCTGATGGCTGATAGCCGACAGCCAATAGCCACTAAAGGAGTTGGATTCATGCGAAGTAAAACCGTTCAGATCCGTGCAGCGCTGCTTGTAGATGGGATAAGCCCGTCCACTAAGACCGATCAGGCAATCCTTGTATCGGATGGCAGGATTGATACCGTCGGGCATCAGGAAGAGATTACGAAACAGACACCGCCGGATGCACAAATTATTGATCTCGGTGATGCATGCCTTGCGCCTGGACTTATTGACGGACATACGCACTTGAGCCTCGCGGGTGACGGACGGAACTACATCGAGATGTTCTCTGAAACCGATGAGATGATGGTGCTGACCGGTGCGATGAACCTGCAGCGCCATCTCGTCGCAGGGATTACGACGATCCGCGAACATGGTGCCAGAAACAAGGTCGGATTTACGCTCAAAGAAGGACTTGAACGCGGTTATATTCCAGGTCCCCGTGCTTTAGTGAGCGGACGACCGATCACTTGCACAGGTGGACATTTCCACATGTGTAATGAAACGGCGGATGGCGAGGCTGAGATGCGACGTTCTGTCCGGCGACTGGTTCATGAAGGCGCAGATTATATCAAGATTATGGCATCAGGCGGTGGTACTGCTGGAACGATACCCGGGCGCGCCAGTTATTCCGTCGCTGAGTTGCACGCCGCTGTCCACGAAGCACACCACTTCCACCGGCTCACGGTGGCACATTGCCGCGCGAAGGAATCCATGGTGCGTGCCGTTGAAGCAGGCATCGACTTGATGGAACATGCCGAGTTTCTCGACCCAGATGGCGCACTCCGTTTTGACCCTAAAATCGCTGAGATGATGGCGGAATCTGGCATCTGGATTAGTCCGACCCTCCAAGCGTGGACAGGCTACCCACGCATCGTCGAACTCCGTGGAAAACAGGACATCGGAACAATTTCTGCCGATGAGCGGACTGAGTTGGAACAACTTGAGGCACGCGCAGAAGTCCGCTTAGATGTGATGCGCCGTATGCTCGATTATGACCTTCGAGACCGAATTGTCCCCGGCACCGATTCAGGCGTTGGTAATCTCGCGTTTGGACATCTCGACTACGATTTACAACTGCTTGTCCAAGTCGGATTTACACCGGCAGAGGCACTCCTCTCAGCGACCCGTATTTCCGCCGAGGCAATCGGAATGGCGGACGAGATTGGGACCATTGCCCCCGGCAAAATCGCGGATATTGTCGCTTTCGAGGGCGATCCAACGAACGATGTAGATGCGGTTAGCCGAGTAACCGCAGTATTTCAAGCGGGGCAACGGGTGAAATGAACCACAATATGGGGTCAAATATTGACCATACTCTCATTCAGCAGTTATTGACTGATGCGCGAAAAGATGGCGTGCAAAAATTGGTTGTGGGCGCGGTAATCTGTATAAATAACAAATTCTTGCTCATAGAGCGAGTTCCATCTGACTTCATGGGTGGATTTGTTGAAATTCCGAGTGGTACCGTGGAGGCGGGGGAAAATCTACTCACAGCACTCGCACGGGAAGTGCAAGAAGAGACGGGACTTCTCGTAACAGCAGTCCTTGAATATCTCGGATCCTTTGATTATAGGTCCAGTTCCGACAAAAAGACGAGACATTTCAACTTTCTTGTTGAGGTTAAAGAAGGAGAGATCAAACTCAGTCCCAGTGAACATCAAGCATACTATTGGGTCGCGTTGTCCGACGCGGCGTTCACAAGGCTTAACATCTCAGACGCGACTAAGGCAGTTCTCAAGACTGCCCCACAGCAATAACGCAAGTCAAAACTCGTAGATGTCTTCACGCCGTTTTGCGACCTTATGTCGAACGAGTGCTTGAAGGTCTTCCGGCATTTTTGCGAAGGTTTCGGGAAAAACGGGTTGGTGTCCACCTTCACGCATCAAATTCCACCACGCAGGGTAATAAGCGATATTTAGTGCCATACGATGCTGATCATCGGTGGTGTTCGCGCCTTGCCCGTGCCACGTTCCGCCATGCCACAACAGCACAGAACCCCGCCGTCCACAGACCGGGACCGGATGACTCTCAGCAATATCGGATGCCGACGGTCTACGCCGTGCGCGATGGCTAAATGGCACGACAAGCGTTGCCCCGTTCTCAACGGTAAAATCCGTTATCATCCAGATCGAATTAATCATCCACGGTATTTCAGGCAAGCGCGCGGGTAGATCGTGCGTTGAATCGGAATGGATACCTCCTTGTGGTGCTCTCGGTTTAACCCATTTCGTACACGCCTCACCCAGTCTTGCGCTATCGCCAAGAAAATGGCGGACGACCTGTAGCACCTCTGGATGTGCAATACATTCCCAGCACATCTCGTCGAGGTTAATTACGCCGAAAAGCGTTTGATACAAATCATCACTCGGGTCCTGAAAAGCCGGACGATTCGCTGGATTGCGATGAAGTTGGAAGTATCTCTCTGCCATCGTGTCTGCTTGCGCTGCCGGGATCGCATCCTCAATCAAGCAATAACCGAATGTTTCGAGATGCGCGATTGCGTCTTGTTGTGGCACTTATAGACCTCCATTTCCGTTTTTATTACAGAATACCAACATAAATCTATTTGCTTCTATTTGCTCTATCTCTTCCAAAGGCAGATGCTTTTCAATGATGTGCTTAGCAAAAGCGACTGTCCAAAAGTACCATGGCGACGCGTACGTGCCTTTGTCTGGAATTGTACGACTTCCTCCTATCAAACCGGTCTGGACATCGTATCGCTCTGGAAGGGTTTCTTCTCCGGCTCTTTTGACCAATTCATCGTGCATAATTACGACGAAAATACCGTTATCCGATAGAATCCGTTTCAGTTGAACGGTTAAACTCTCCAGCATCTGATATGATAAATAGCCACCGTTTTGCGGGAGGAACGCGAGATCGAAAGAATTCGCTTTGTAAGGTAGCGCAGCCATATCGCCGATATTAAACTGGCATTGACTCTCTCTTTTCTCTGCCACCTTTTTGGCGTGGAGGAGTGGAATTTCTGCGAAGTCAATACCTGTTGCTACCGCGCCTATGTCTTCCATGGCAAAGGTAAACCGTCCTGCGTTGCAGCCTAAGTCTAATGCGCGCATGCCGGGTTTTATGAGCTTCGACAAATGGTCTTTGTATCTGTCAACGGCAAACTGTGATCTCGGATCATCAGGATCCGTTGTTGGGTGGACGCCAGCTGCATTGTAATGTTTCCGAGTTGCCTCAAATACATTCATATCCAATTTTCCTTCAAATATCGCTTGCCTTCAAAAGGTGCTATCGTGTAAATTAGCAGAACAGAATATACCAAGCATTTTACTATAATTCATCAGGTTAGACAAGAGAAAATTTGTTGTGGAAGGAGTCCGCAAATGCTATCAACTGAAAACATGGGCGGTGTTGTCATCACGTCAAGCCAATTAAGCGAAATGCAAGCGAATGACTATATCTTACACGCCCGTGATGGGGTGTTGAATAAAGTCCCAGTGGAAAAAGTTCGTATGCCCTTGGATCACCAAGCACACTATCAAGGATTGAACCTCGTTCTGGCTTCCAATGGCACTATCTATGCTGTCCAACATACCATCACCTCTAAGTCTACAGATGGCGGTCGGACTTGGGAACACCTCAATAGAGATCCGTCCGCATTTGGTTTCAACGGATGGTTGCTGCAAGCCAACCGTCACGGGCAGCTTATCAACGTGAGTCAGAATGGTGAAGAACAGCCAACCACTGTCTGGTTATCCGATGATGAAGGTGAGACATGGGAACAGACGAGTGAAATAGATGTTGCACCGTTTCGGAAAACCGTCGCGGGTTCAAGCCTGACACGCCTCAGTGATGGCACACTTCTCCTACCAATCAAAAAACGTGATGATCCGTTTGAAGAAGGTACAAATCCGACGTATGTCTTCGTTTCCTATGATGACGGGCATACCTTTTCAAATCGCTTTTTCTTATCAGATTATGGCAACGAAGTTAACATTGCAGAACTCTTCACCGGCAGGCTGCTTGCGGTTATCCGTTACCAACCTGGACCGCCAGACGAACCGCAGACGAACAAGACCGTTTTCCTTGCTGACTCGGTCGACAACGGCATCACATGGACGAACCTACGGCAACTAACAAGTGTTCATGGACAGTGCCACGGTGCGGCGGTCGGACTCTCAAATAACCGTGCTGTCGTGGCATACGACCACCGTTATCCACGCGAACTCGGTAGCGGTAGAGCAATGGTAAGCAACGACAATGGCAAAAGTTGGTCAGACGAGGTCTATTATCTCTGTCACGGACATGTCGCTGGTTTCCCACGACACGTTAGTTTAGACGGAGAAGAGATACTAACCTTCATCGGTTCCTGCTACGGCGATGTCAGCAAATGGGAGAACGCCACAGGAAACTCGCACTTCTGCATCATCCGGTGGCAACCAGTTTAGGAAGATACCATGAAAATTACTGGATTCAAAACAATACCAATCCAAGGGCGCGCAATGATCCTGAAAATGTTCACCGACGCAGGAATCATCGGTTATGGCGAACCGATGAACTACGAGCATTGGCGCATTGTCGCCCAAGCCGTGGACGATATGGCGGAATACCTTATCGGCAAAGACCCACTACAAATCGAAGACCACTGGCAGGCGATGTACCGGTCAAGTTATAGTCGGAATATGCCTGTGCTGGTCGGTGCGCTGAGCGGTATCGAAATGGCGATGTGGGACGTATTCGGCAAAGTTGTCGGTCTACCCGTCTGGAAGTTGCTTGGAGGCTCCGTGCGAAACCGGATTCGCGTCTATACGGGCATAGGTGGCACAACACCTGATGAATGTGCTGAGCGTGGGAAAAAAGCAGTTGCAGCCGGATTCCGTGCAGTGAAAATGGGTGCTTCGCCTCAACCTGTACGATTTGTAGATACACCGAAAGTTATCGACGCAATGATAGCGCGAGTCGCTGCAGTGCGCGAAGCGGTGGGCGATGAAGTAGATATTGCGGTTGATTTGCATCGGCGATTAAGTCCAACGATGGCAGCGATTTTAGTGAAAGCATTAGAACCGTTTCGACTCCTGTTTGCTGAAGAGCCATGCCATCCAGAAAACAACGAACCGCTGCTGGCACTATCTCAATCAACAACCGTACCCATCGCAACTGGGGAGCGGCATCTGACACGCTGGGGTTTTCGAGAAATAATTGAACGTGAGATGTGCGCGATTTTGCAACCTGACATCCGACACTGCGGTGGGATATTGGAACTGAAAAAGATCTCAGCAATGGCAGAAATCCACAATATAGCGATCGCTCCGCACAACGCTGCGGGTCCCATCGGGGTCGCTGCATCGGTACATGTCATGGCAACCGTGCCGAATTTGCTAATCTGTGAGGGTGGACACCAGCGAGGCGAAGGGCTATTTTCTACACCTCTGGTATTCAAGGACGGATTCATTGAACTGCCGACGACTCCCGGACTCGGTGTGGATATGGACGACGCGGCTATCGAAGCAGTTCGGGACGAGACATTTCGGTTGCGTGGGATGTTCTGGCATTCAGAGGATGGGGCTTTCGCGGATTTCTAATCGCACTTCTGAGAGCAGCGGATTATGTCGTGTTGTCTTGGTCTGTGGGTCGCGTAGAAAGATTTGTTTTCGGTGGGACATCCCATGAGATGTATCCACAACGTGGACATCGCATCTCAAGTTCAACGAGGTTTCTGACAGTTCCTGTTTTTTCGGGCTTTCGTCGGGTTTGACATTGCGGACACCGAACAGCGCGAAATTCATCGGCATCGCTCCTGCCAAAATACGCGCCTATCTTAAACAGGACAAACAACAGCACTATAATGAAAACACATACACAACTAAAAATGAGAAAAGGCAAGAGTGTTGGCATATTGCTTTCCTCAAAATATGCGTTAACCTTTCAGCAATATTAGCGGTTTAACCGAATCCTGATGATAGGTGGTTTCCGTAACGGTGGCGGCGAAGAAAGGGGCGAAAAACGCGTCAGCAGTGTTCAAAAAATCTGGTAGATTGAGTCCCATGTAATTCCCATCTGTATCCTCGCATTCAGCCACAACCTGCCGTAATTTATCGCGCCCTGCCGTAGAAAGTGTACGCAACGGACGCAACATCTGCATGTGATACTTAATCAAAGATGCCGATACCTGAATTAATCCTTGAAGAAACAAGCGATATGTATCTTCTGCTTGATGCCATAACCCTTCCCATGCTTCATGTGCCTCCCACCAATAAGCGAAATTGTAGAGATCCACACCGTAGAGATAATCCTCATTTTGTCGCCAGAGTTCCGGGGGTAGCGGTTCAGCATCGTGTGCCTCTTCCAGCCCGTAACTATGTCCAAGTGGGTCCCGAATCGGATGCGGTGTTACACCGGGTATATGGCGGTACGGCGGAAACGGTTTTTGTGGGCAATACCGATCCCAATTGGTATCAAAAGGTTCAGGCTGTTTTTTAATTTTTCCTTGCGGTTAAACAACGTGCGTTTGGATTATCAAGCACGTTCCTTAAACCCGCCCTCCACTCCGTTACGGGCTAACGTTTTTGATGTTTAACGCTATGTTCTGCCAACACCTATATAATGAAAACCTGCAGCGCGCGCTTCTTCTGGCGAATAGATGTTGCGACCGTCAATAAGTACAGGTGTCTTCATCTGCTTGGCGATCCTTCGGAGTTCGAGTTTATGATAGGATTCCCATTCCGTGACAAGCAGCAAGGCATCCGTGTCGTACGAAAGTTCGTCAACATCTTCGATGAAGCGCAGTCTATTGTTGTCTATTTCGTCATTTTCGTTTAAGACTTGGCGGGCATTCGCGATAGCGATCGGGTCGTGCGCATGAACAATCGACCCTTCAGCGAGCAATTCTCGGATAATGTCGAGCGCAGGTGCTTCGCGAACGTCATCGGTATTTGGCTTGAACGCAAGCCCCAAAACGCCGATAGTTTTGCCTTTGAGCGTTCCGAGAGTGTCTCGTACCTTTTCAACGATACGTTCCCGTTGACGGAAGTTGACAGTCCGTGCAGCTTCCGTGATCGGCATCTCGTATCCAGATTGCGCCGCGACCCCTAAAAGCGCAGCAGTGTCCTTGGGATAGCAGCTGCCACCCCAGCCAAGTCCGGCGCGTAGGAATTGCTGTCCGATACGCGCGTCAAGCCCGATCCCGCGTGCGACTTCTGTCACGTCTGCCCCAACCTCCTCACAAAGCCCCGCAATTTCATTGATAAAACTGATTTTAAGCGAAAGAAAGGTGTTCGCGGCGTATTTAATCATCTCGGCACTGTTCGGATCCGTTGTCATCAACGGTGGTAGATGGTAGGTGGATGGTCGTGGAAACTCACTTGGTGGGTCAAATGTCTGTTCAAGGATAGGTTGATAGAGACGGCGTAATGTATCAATCGCTGCATCGCTGTTTGCACCGACGACAATTCGATCTGGGTAGAATGCACCTTGTAGTGCCAAGCCTTCCTGCAAGAACTCAGGATTTGAAGCAACGGAGACGTTCCCGCGAATTCCACGCGCCGAAAAGACATCTTCCACAACTTCAACAACACGCTGATTCGTGCCTATTGGAACCGTAGATTTGACAACCAGGGTATAATGTCTATCGGGCAGGCAGACCTCTGCAACTTCCCCCGCGGCTTGTTCAACATGTCGTGTATCCGCTTCACCGTTCTGCTTCGGTGGTGTGCCGACAGCAATTAGAATGAGTTCCGCCTCTGGAACGACTTCAGACGCGCTCGGTGTGAAACGGATCGTGTGCCACACTTCATCAAGAAGGTTCTGGATGCCGGGTTCATGGATCGGGCTTTTCCCTTCGTGCAGAAGCGTGAGTTTGCTTTCGTCCTTATCCACTGCAGCAACATCATGATTAAGATAGGCGAGTACCACAGCCGTGGTCAAACCAACGTAGCCTGTCCCTATAATTGCGATTTTCATCAAAAATGACCCGCGAACACCAAGTCTTAAAACAAGGGGAGACGAGCCGTACTCCTTCCGTGGTTCGCTTTCAGGATTTGAGTTTCAAAGATGCTCTAAATCATCCAAATCCTTCTGCCTTCCGCTGGCTTGTTTGTTGCGTTTCAAGTGTTCAAGATTGATAATCTGAACCTCAACATCATCTATGACACCAACAATCCGCTCCGAATAACATTCTTCAAAATGGACACCAGAGATTGTTGTTAAAAGTTCAACTCTCATTGGAGGAGTCCCCATTCGGACAATTTGATTCTGTTTCAAAAAGAGGTCAGCGGTTAATTGCGGTGCGTCAAAACCAAATGCTTTCAAAACAGTAACCATTTTTTCGGCATTCTCTTTCTGAATTGCAATCCAGATATCCATGTCAGCGGTTGCCCGTGGATGCCCATGGTAACTAACAGCGTACCCCCCGATGAGAAGATACTCAACTTGGTGTGAATTCAGCAATTTCAAGAACTCTTTGAAGTCGTTCGGTAGTTGGATCGTAGCCATAGTTAATCTGCCGCATCAATTCGAGGGCTTCCATACGTGCTTGTGGGCTTTTAGAATGCCAATACGCTTTGTCAGCTGCATCGGCTTCTTCAAAAGAGGAAAGTACAGAGAACGCTTCCTTATCCATGCTAAAAGTGTCAATTGTACGCATTGTTTTTATACCCCATCTACCTATTGCACCGCCGGTGGTTCAACCTTCTCCAACAGTCTATTGATAATATCCAAGCTTGTAATACCATCGGCTTCCGCGTTGAAGTTCGTCAAAATCCGGTGGCGTAGGACGGGTACAGCAACAGCTTTGATATCTTCATAAGCGACATGATAGCGTCCATGGAGAATCGCACGCGCCTTTGCACCGAGCACAAGATATTGCGATGCTCTCGGTCCTGCCCCCCATTGCACCCAATCTTGGATAAAATCAAGCGCCTCCGCAGTCGGACGCGTCTGACGGTTCAATTCTACAGCGTAGTCCACAACCGCCTCCGCAATCGGGACTTTTCGGACTGTCTGTTGTATTTGTAGCACTTCCTCGCCGGTGATAACGGCTTTTATCTCTGGTTCATAAGCAGCAGTTGTCGTCATTACGATCTCTTTTTCGGCATCTTTATCAGGATAATCAATTGTGATATGGAACATAAACCGATCAAGTTGCGCTTCAGGTAGAGGATATGTCCCTTCTTGCTCAATGGGGTTCTGCGTCGCTAATACAAAAAAAGGACGTTCCAAATCGTATGTTCTACCACCTGCGGTGACCTTGTATTCCTGCATAGCTTGTAGGAGCGCGGCTTGTGTTTTAGGGGGCGTTCGGTTGATCTCATCAGCGAGAACAATATTCGCAAATACCGGTCCCTTAATAAAACGGAAGGCCCGTTTTCCAGCCTCACCATCCTCAATAATATCGGTCCCGATGATGTCAGATGGCATCAGGTCCGGCGTAAATTGGATGCGGTTGAAAGGGAGTTCGAGAATCTGGGCAAACGTACTAATTAGGAGCGTCTTCGCTAACCCCGGTACACCTACCAGTAAACAATGTCCCTGTGAGAAAAGTGCAATGAGGAGTTGTTCTATTACCTCGTTTTGTCCGATAATCCGCTTTTTAAGTTCCTCTAAAATATTTTCTTTTGCCGTTTTCAGAGTTTCAGCCGCTTCCATATCAGTGGTGACTTGCGAGGTCTGTGTATTATTTTCCATATTTTAATTTAATCGTTTGAAACTTTCCACATTTGAAGTCCATCGAAATCAAAGTTGACATCAATAACCCGCGCACCAGCATCTTCGAGTTTCTGACGAACGTTGTGTTCACGTGTCGGTTCGCAGTAAAACAAGAGACATCCACCACCACCTGCCCCACAAGCTTTCCCCCCAATCGCGCCGTGAGCCATTGCAATCTTGAAGAGAGATTCGATCTGTTCATTTGTAACAGAGGGATGCAACTTTTTCTGGTTGTGCCAATTTTCGGTGAGGAGCTCACCAAATTCAGTCAGGCGACCACGCATTAGTGCCGTCTTCGTTGCTTCGGCAGTCGATTTGAGGCTCTCTAATGCTTCACGCACACTCGGTTTACCACTTTTATAGGCATCGGTAACATTTTGATGGATATTACCAGAAAGTCGAGATTTTCCGGTATAACAGAGGACAAGATTCTTTTCAAGTTCGTAACGGATGGATGCCGGAAATCTCAATGGCGAGGTTTTCACCTCTTCGCCCTGAAACTCCATAAAGTGGATTCCACCTATCGCGCTTGCGTAATGGTCCTGTTTTCCGCCGAGTATTCCGAGTTCATGACGTTCGATAGTGCTCGCGAGTTCAGCATACTCGTATGGAAGATAGGTCGCCTCTTTAAGCGCGCCAAGCGCACCGACGAGCGCCACACCCATTGATGCCGAAGTCCCTAATCCGCTACCCGGTGGTGCTGTGGACTGCGTAATCAGGTCGAAGCCTCCGATCTGTATCGACATCCGCCGCACAGCGGCTTTCACCAAGTCGATGTTCCCGTCATACTCGAGCTGGCGCACATCGTCTGCTTCGATAAAAGTGTCGAAATCCGCAGAGTAGATACGTATACTTTTATCTAAAACCCGTTGAAGTTCAACGGAATCATCCCGTATTATCTGGCGCTCACAACGGAGGGTCGCGTAAGCGTATCGGTTGATAGCCCCATTAACGACAAGCCCTTTTGAATGTTCGGTAAAGAGGGCGACATCGCTCCAGCCGCCGGCGAAGTCAATGCGGACTGGCGCTCTCGTTCGGATTAACATGATGAGTCTCCTGACATCAGTTTTTAACCAACGCGCTCAGAAAGCGTGCACAGAAGAGATACGGATCAAGAAGGAAAGAGCACCTACAAGCAATACGGATCGTAATTGTCTCAATAACTGCAGATGATAGCATAATGTCAGAATATATTGTAAAGGTAGCCAATCTGGAAGAAACTCACAGAGACTTTTACCAATAGGCGTAACATGGAAAAGCCGCTGCTGTCCTCTAATTTAGAAACGAGGTACAGCCCGGCGGCTTTTCCAGAAACTGAACGAAAGCACTACCAATTTAGCCAGTAGCGTCGCGAAGTTTCTTACCAGCTTTAAAGACAGGGACTGTCTTCGCCGGAATTTGAAGTGGCGCGCCCGTCTGCGGATTGCGTCCTGTACGCGCTGGGCGTTCCTTGGCTTCAAATGTGCCAAAACCGATTAGCCCAACAGAGTCGCCTTTACCCAAAGCTGCACAGATAGTCGCAGAAAAAGCATCAACAGCGGCGTTTGCATCTTTCTTGCTAAGCCCCGTTTGTTCAACGATACTGTCAACCACATCGCCTTTCATTAATTTTGCCATGTCAAATGTTCCTCTAATTTGTAGCCCGAATCCGAAAACACTGAGATTTCCGACACAATTCGGAAACCAAGGTTCTCGCCCATCAGACTCAAAATGGATTTAACAAAAAACTAATAGTAATTATATTATACTATACAGATATAGATATGTCAAGAAAAATCTGAACTAATGCTAAAAATCACCCAAAATTAGCCATAGTACCCACAACCCAAAGGTTGGGGCTTGTGTTTCCTCACAGTTTGCGGTTCTCTCTAAGAGTCCACCGTCTTACGACCGCTCCACTTCGGGCAGCTAAGCCTGCCCGTTTTGATCTATTTTCCGCTAACGTCGTGGGTTGGCTCTGTTTCCACCCATTTTACAGCTGCACTTTCTACCATGCACGCCGCGCGGCAAGTCCGTAGACTTCGGGGGATACGGTTTTCCGCATACCCGCTCACGCATTCCAGTCTGCATTTTACCGCATTGGCTTGATAAGGACGCTATCCTCCAACTTTAGTGTTATAGCGATGGGTTCTAATCCACTTTCGCTGGGCAGTTTGTGTTACCCCGCACATATTGATGATTTGACGGTGTTGGTTCCGTCTACATCCCTCACGCTAAAGCATGCGGATTTGACGGAATAGTGTTAAAATTAATACCATATATCAGGCAATTTGTCAAGTATTTCTTGTAAAATAGCGAATTTTTTACGCATCATGTCAGGTTCTACCGAAATATTTGCTTTAAAGGGCATATTTGTGGTAAAATTATAAATTAAATCTTACAACGATTCTGCTTGAATAGCAGAATAGAGGAAAATATCAGAAATGCGTGAGAGTTATCGTGTAGCGGTTGTCGGCGCGACAGGTGCTGTTGGCAATACAATGTTGCAGCTTCTCGAAGAGCGATCGTTTCCTGCTGCCTCCCTGAAACTTCTGGCATCGCACCGCTCTGCAGGTGAAATTCTGTCATTTAAAAATGACCCCATTGTCATCGAGGAATTAACACACGACTCGTTTGAAGATGTGGATGTCGTGTTTTCATCAGCAGGTGCATCCGTCAGCCGCGAATTCATCCCTACAGCTGTAGAAAAAGGCGCGCTTGTCATTGATAATACCAGTGCATTCCGTATGGACGAGACGACACCGTTAGTCGTCCCGGAAGTCAATATGGACGCTGCCCGTACCCACAATGGGCTCATTGCTAACCCCAATTGCTCTACTATCCAAATGATGGTGGCACTTAAACCGATTTACGATGCCGCTGGCATCAAACGGATCGTTGTTTCCACTTATCAAAGTGTCTCTGGTAAGAGTGGACGTGCCGTCATGGAACTCGTCCAACAAACCACCGAAGCCCTTGAAGGGAAACCAGTCACTTTAGATAAATTCCCGCACCAGATGGCATTCAATGTCGCATTTGATTGGCCCTTCTTAGACAGTGGCGATAACGAAGAAGAAGTCAAAATGATCAATGAGACACGGAAAATACTCAAAGACGATACAATTGGTGTTTCTGCAACAACCGTTCGAGTTCCAGTCTTTTTCGCACATTCCGAATCAATAAACGTTGAAACACACAAGAAACTCACCGCAGCAGAAGCCAGAGAGTGTCTCGCGAATGCACCAGGTATAAAACTTCTGGACGACCCGAGCAATCAGGAGTATCCGCTCGCTGTTGATGTCGCTGGTAAAGATGACGTTTACGTAGGCCGGATTCGAGATGATGCATCCATAGAAAACGGTTTGAATCTCTGGGTCGTTGCGGATAACCTCCGCAAAGGTGCTGCCTTGAATGCTATCCAGATAGCCGAAAACCTGCTGTAACGCTGCTAAGAATATATGGAACTCAATCTTGCCACGCTGCCGGACTATCTGCATCGACGACATGAAGAAATCCGCATATTCAAACCGGAAACCCAACTCCGTATAGAAGAGATCGGTGATGGGAACCTCAATACAGTTTACCGCGTCTCGGATGCAGCCCGTCCAGAGCGTTCGCTTGTCTTGAAACACGCACCGCCCTATATCAAAATATTAGGGCCCGACTACCCATTGTCCACAGAACGCTTAACTTATGAATCGCGCGCACTTGAGATTTACAATCAGTTGGTGAGCGGCACCGTGCCTGCACAGTACGATTTTGATGAAGAGAGGGCAGTCATAGCGATGGAGGACCTTCGAGACGCAAGCGTGCTAAGGGATGATCTAATTTCTGGCAGTGTAGATACCGCCGTCGCCGAGCAGGTCGGGCGGTTTATGGGTATCGTACATAGCCAAACCTATGTCAATAACGTTCCAGAAGCAACCGCACAGCACTATAGACAGCAATTTGCGAACACGACTATGCAGTCGATAACTGCCGATTACGTGTTCACTTTCCCGTTCACTGAACATGAGACAAACTTCTGGACGCCCGGATTGGAACCCGATGTTCAGCAGTTAAAAGCAGACACAGACTTTTTGCAGCAAACGGCACATCTCAAGCACATTTTTCTAACGGCACAACAAGGCGTAACCCACGGAGACCTACATACAGGCAGCGTTCTCGTTCAAGACAATACAGCCAAAGTTATTGATGCCGAATTTGCCTTTTACGGTCCCGTTGGATTCGACATCGGATTATATTGGGCGAACTACTTCTTGTCCTTTTTTTCGCATCAAGATACTTCGCATGTGCAATCCGAACTTAAGACAGCGATTATGCAAACATGGTATACCTATACAGCCGAATTCAAATTAACTGATAGCGGATTGAAAGCGGAGACATTACAAAATGTTTTCCGCTATGCTATCGGATTTGCCGGACTGGAAGTGCTGCGTCGTCTCATCGGTGCCGCACACGTCAAAGATATAGAAAATATTGTTGATATTTCTCGAAAAATAAGCGTAGAAAAGGCAGCTCTTCAATTCGGAACAACACTTGTCAAACAGCACCAATCTTTGCCTGATATCGCGTCAGTCATAGCGATGCTGTAAAATCAGTATACATCCTACCGACTTTAGAAAATACTATGAGAGACTACTATGAAATCCTCGGTGTAGATCGAGGGGCTACTCCTGAAGAAATCAAGAAAGCCTATCGTAAACTCGCAGTCCAGTATCATCCAGACAAGAATCCTGGCGACAAAGCAGCAGAAGAGAAGTTCAAAGAGGCATCAAACGCGTATTCGGTACTCTCCGATCCCGATAAACGACGGGTCTATGATACCCGTGGGCATGCGGGTGTCCACGGGATGGGATTTGAAGGCTACCGAACTATGGACGATATTTTCACGCATATAAACTTGGACGATATTTTCGGGCGCGGGTTCGGCGGATTCGGTGGGTTCGGTAGATTCGACGATGCATTTGGCGATGCATTCGGACAGCGACGTACAACGGGGCCTACCCGTGGACGCGACATCCGTATGAACCTCAATATCCCTTTTGCGGATGCGGTGTTAGGGAGTAAACAGGAGGTCAATGTCGAAGGAAAACGTATTACCCTCACGATCCCATCCGGCATTCAAGACGGGCAAACCTTACGCATTCGTGGGCACGGCGAAACCCTTGGTGTTGGCAATTCTGGTGATCTACTGGTAACAGTCTCCATACAGCCACATCCGACATTGACACGTGAGGGTGCCGATCTGTTGACAGATGCAAATATCTCTATGACAACAGCGGCATTAGGCGGTTCCATTCGAGTCCAAACGCTAACAGGTGATGTAGATCTGAAAGTCCCAGCAGGTGCGCAACCAGGGCAACAACTCCGCTTACGCGGACAAGGCGCAGCAGATGCCTCTGGACGGAAAGGTGATTTGCGGGTACGGTTAGTCGTGGAAATTCCGAAATCGCTGTCACGAAAACAGCGGAATCTACTGAAAGAACTCGATAAGACCCTATAATTTATTGATATAGCAATAGATTTTGAGCGGTTTGATCGTCGATCCTGCCGAAATTCGCCATCTGTTGGAGGGACCTATGTTAGAATCATCAACTTACCGATACATCCTACAGCAAGGCATTGAACAAGGCATTGAACAAGGCATTGAACAAGGCATTGAACAAGGCATTGAACAAGGGGCACGAGAAAGTACCATTGAAGGTATTCTTGAGGCATTAGAGATTCAATTCGACGAGATTGATGCGCAAACATTAAAGCCGATGCTTGAATCCATTGAAGAGTTGCAGCGTCTCAAAGATTTGCGACGCGCAGTGTTGCAGGTAAGTAGCCTTGATGAATTCAAACACCTTTTGGCATCAAATGGAAGTTGAATCTGCGTAAGAGAAATACGTATCCCTGCTTGCACGGAACGCTCTCTATTCTCTATTAAAGGGAATCGTATCGAGATTGAGATTGTATTGAAAGATTATCTGGAGGACGCGGGAATTATGATTAACTGCTACTTTCCCTGCGAGACAATATTGCTCCGCTGGAGCAAAGAGACTGCTGAATAGGTTGAAGTTTCTTCACGCCAGCGGCGTAATATGTCTATAGAGGCAAGAAGTTCCGGTAAAGGCACTCCAGCGGAGTGCTATGTCCAAAAATTGCCCAAACTTTCGTAGATATTATGAGAGACTTGGAAACAGTATTATGCCATTATCACTCGCGGCATCAACGGCGATATCCGCGCTTTACATTGTACCCTGATTGTCGTTCGGAAGCACCACGTGAAGCTATAGTAGTAGAGGCAGTTGTCAACTATTTCTCTAAACCTGAATTTCGGGAGTTTTCTATAGAGACAGAACGTGAAATTCAAATGAGGGCAGATAGTCGCAGACCTGATATTGTGCTTCTTGATGCGGTAGGAAAGAAATTGATGAAAAAGACTAAAATTTCTTGAATAGCCTCAGAAAATAAAAAGTAGAGAAACAACATTGGACAAGCGTAATTCACACTGCTATCATGATTAAACGCAAAAACCAATTTTCAAAGGAGAATAAATGATCTCATTATCACAACGGAGTCAAAACGTAACGCCATCATCCACTTTGGCGATCACCGCGAAGATTAACGCGTTGATCGCTGATGGCGTAGATGTCGTCAAATTCGGGGCAGGCGAACCCGATTTTGATACACCGGATTATATCAAAGCCGCCGCAATCGCTGCACTCGATGCAGGGTTCACGAAGTACACCCCTGTCCCCGGTACCCCCGAACTCCGCGAGGCAATCACCGAGAAGTTCAAACGGGATAACGGATTGAGTTATCAAACCTCGGAAGTCATCGTCTCTTGCGGTGCCAAGCATACCATCTATAACATCTTGCAAGCGATCTGCGATCCGGGCGACGAGGTTATCTTTGCCGCGCCGTATTGGGTAAGCTACCCAGAACAGATTAAACTCGCAGGCGCAGTACCACGCGTCATCGAAACGACACCAGTGCAAAACTTCTGCATGGCACCCGATCAGGTCGAAGCAGCGATAACCCCAAAGACGAAGGCGATCCTCGTTAACAGTCCGAGCAATCCCACTGGTACCACCTACGATCTGGACACGCTGAAAGCGATTGCTGCACTCGCCGTCAAACATCAGGTCTACCTTATTTCCGATGAAATTTACGAGGCACTGCTTTATGACGGTGCGACGCATCAGAGTCCGGCTTCCTTCAACGAAGAGACGAAAGCGATTACCTTTGTTGTCAACGGTGTCTCTAAAGCCTACTCAATGACAGGGTGGCGGATTGGGTATACTGCCGGTCCCGAAGATGCAATCTCAGCGATGTCGCGTATCCAATCACATAGCACTTCAAACCCGACATCCATCGCGCAGAAAGCCGCTGTCGTTGCCCTTAACGAACCACAAGACGCTGTTGAAGAGATGCGGAAAGCGTTTGAAGAACGCCGAGATGTCATCTGTCAACGCTTTGACGAGATCAATGGGGTCAGTTACGTTAAACCGCAAGGCGCGTTCTACATTTTCCCAGATTTCTCTGAACATTATGGCAGAACAATTGATGGACAGAAGATTGAAGATTCGATGGATATCACCGATTACCTTCTCAATTCGGCGGGTGTCGGCGTTGTGCCGGGCAACGGATTCGGTGCTGATAACCATCTGCGACTCTCTTTTGCCACCTCATTAACAGAAATCAATCGCGGGTTAGATCGGATTAAAAATGCATTGGCATAAACCTTATCAATCCCGGCTTATAGTATTGTGAACGTTGCACACATTTAGGCGCGCCGCCAGATAACTGGTAGGCGTGCCTTTTAATCACATACAGGAGATATGAATCGTGGCAGAACAGACAACACCAAACCTCGTTTTCGTCATCACAGATGACCAAGGCTACGGCGATTTAGGAAGCACCGGGAACCCCGTTATCAATACGCCGAATCTCGACGCACTTGCTAATGAGAGTGTGCAACTGCAGAACCTGCACGTCGGTCCCACCTGCTCACCGACACGCGCGGGCATCATGACGGGACACTACTGCAACTCCACAGGCGTATGGCATACCATCGGCGGACGCTCGCTCCTCCGCAGCGATGAGGTTACCATGGCAGATATCTTCCGACGCAACGGCTATAAGACGGCTATGTTCGGCAAGTGGCACCTCGGCGATAACTACCCGTTCCGTCCACACGATAGAGGCTTTGATGAGGCACTCTACCACGGCGGCGGTGGTATCAGTCAAACCCCGGACTATTGGGGCAACGACTATTTCGACGATACCTATTTCCGCAACGGTTCCGAACAGCCCTTTGAGGGTTACTGCACCGATGTCTGGTTTCAGGAGGCGATGGCGTTTATTGAGCGACAGGCTGAAGGTGACCAGAACCGCCCATTTCTCTGCTATCTCTCGACGAACGCGCCACACGGTCCGTTCCGTGTTCCCGATGCCTATAGCGAAGTCTACCGAAGGAAAGATGTGCCGGGAGAACGTGCCAACTTCTATGGCATGATAACCAATATTGACGACAATATGGCGAGGCTACGGCATCACCTCCGAGTGCTGGGACTTGAGGAAAACACCATCCTAATCTTCATGACCGATAACGGTTCCGCAATGGGATGTAATCTGGATGCCCAGCAGTTCGTTCAAGACGGATACAACGCTGGAATGCGCGGTAAAAAAGGATCCCCTTACGAAGGTGGGCACCGTGTGCCGCTGTTTATGCATTGGCCAGGTGGTGGGTTCACCGAAAAGCAAGTGGTTCATGAACTGACCGCCAATATTGACCTGCTCCCTACATTGATAGACCTTTGTGATCTCGAAATCTCCGAAAATACGACTTTCCACGGTACCAGTATTGCCCCACTATTGAAGAATGAGGCAGAGGCGTGGGAAGAACGCGTTATCGTCACGGATTCGCAGCGCGTCGAAAATCCGATTAAGTGGAAAGACAGCGCGACGATGTCGCAACAGTGGCGGCTCATCAACGGCAAAGAACTCTACGATATTCAAGCCGATCCCGGCCAACAGAACGATGTCGCTGATGCACATCCAGAAGTTGTCGCTGAACTCCGTGAGCATTATGAAGCGTGGTGGAAACTGGTTTCAGAGCGGTTTGATGAAGACTGCCCGATTGTCATCGGCACGCAGAACGAACCTATTACCTGTATCACAACCCACGATTGGCACGGGGAAGCACACGCGTGGAATCAGGGGATGATTCGCCGCGGCATGGCGTGTAACGGGTATTGGGCGATTGAGGTACCAGAAGATGGGCAGTACAGTTTTGAGCTCCGTCGATGGCCCCTCGCCGAAGACAGAGCGATAACGGATGGCATTCCGGGTGAACATATTGATCTTTACAACGGTGGAAATGCCTTGGCGTTAACAACCGCCCAAATTCGAGTTGGAGAGCAGATAGCGACACAAGCGATTCCACCCAATGCGAAAGGTGTGACGTTTACGTTCAACCTTACCACTGGTCAGACACGCATGCACACCGAGTTCACAGACGAATCAGGTGAACTGGCAATTGGGGCATATTATGTGTATGTGAAACGGGTGGTCTAAGAGCGAAGCTCACCGATAAACGGGAAAAGTTGCCAAGCGGGAGAATAATTGTTCGAGTTCATCCATTGATACGCCGAGTCTCTCTTCAAGCTCTGTTTGCGTCAACCCAAGTTGTTGGACGCCGAGACTCTCTTCAAAGTTTTCTTGTGTTAACCCAAAATCCTTGTATCCTTGGATAACGGTTTTTAAGTACCATTTTGCCGGGGGCAGCAAATCCTCAGACGCTTCTGTCATCCTATAAAACATGACATCATTTTGGAAATACTTGTCGTAGTACGTAGGATAGCCTTCGTATGTATCCAGTGCCACTTCGTGGTCTTCTGTGATATTCCAGAGTCCGCCGTGCACAATACACCCCTCCGCGGGGACAATATCGGCGTGGTAGTTAAAGACGAGACGGAAGCCTTCAAGTTGAAATGTCCCTATACGCGTGATACCGGGGCACCGTTGTTGCGTCTGAGAAACATTCATGTTGGACCCATACGCAAAGTATTGCATCGGCACCCTCCTTCTGTAAAAGCGGCCCCCAGCAAAACACAGAGACCGCAAAATTACTATTACTGTGCCTTCAGTTTACCCCATAACACAGGCAATTTTTCCGACGGGTCCACAGCGAAGGCGGTGAAAAGGATACCGTCATTCATAATACCTTGAACTTCATCTTCGGTGAGTCCATCGTTGAAGATGCCGACCTCATCCATAATAACGGCGGAGAGGAAACCCGTCCCTCTATCCGTAGCAAGCCACGCCGTCTGATCTTGATCTTGGAGTTGGAACTTCGGCACCTTTTGTGCCACTTTCTCTTCGCCGTTAACATAGATTCTACAAGTGTCTCCATCGTAGACATTGGCGACATGATACCAGGTCCCTGCCTTGACGGTCACACCGCTGGTAACATTCCAAGTGTTCGTCCAACTACGGAGGACATTTGCCCCCTCTTTGTAAGGGACATAGCGGTTGTTGCTCTGATCCCATATAGAGAAGTAGTTCTGTTGCCCCGCGATGTCGGTAAAGTTTATCCAGAGTGTGAAGGTTACTTTATCGTCAATTATACCTTTCCCAAGCGGAATGGTAACGGTTCCACCCTTCTTGATTTCAAGGGCACCATCGACCTTCCCGTCCACCCATTTGCTGTTGGTAATTGTGCCTTTACGCCCGTTTTCGGATGCGTCTTCAGCGGTATCCCCCTTGCCTTCGTCCAATAACCAGATACCGACAATCTTGTCCGGATCAATCTCGGCTTGACTGTAACCAACAACGAGACTTAGCGCGAGTATCGCGCAGACAAATATTATTACTTTCATGAAATTTACACTCCTTTTTTGCTGTACACTAAAATATCACGACCACAAACCGCCCTATTAGTAGAAGTGTGATTGACACCTTAATTACATTAGACTTGCCAAGTGCATTACAAGTTTAATCCGATTTCCGAACTAAGCGTAAATGCATTTGTAGCAGGGCGATTACGCCGCAAAATTGCCCTACTACAAACCACCAGATTTGAAGTTTGAGAAACCAAATATAATTTGACAAAGGACAGAAATTAGCGTATACTATAATTGCTTGCCGGGATGCTGGAATTTGGTAGACAGGCTAGGTTCAGGGTCTAGTGTGCATTATGCGCGTAAGGGTTCGAGCCCCTTTCCCGGCATCAGTAAAAATACTACATAGGCACGCTTTCGAGCGCGCCTATTTATTTTCCTCTTTTTTTAACGTCTCCGGGACCAACCACAAGAAAATCCCCACCGCGAGATAACCGATACCCCCCAACGCGAAACCGGAATAACTTAACCCAAACAGATCAGCAAGATTCCCGACGACAACCGGGCCCGCCGAACCCCCGAAATCACCTGTGAGCCGCCACAGACCTAAGAATTCACCCGTCCCCTCTCGTGGTGCTAAATCGGCACCGAGTGTCATCATTGTCCCCGAAGCGATCCCGTTGCCGAGTCGCATCAAAATCGCTGCCAGCAACAGCCACGTAAATGATCCTGTAAACGGCATCAACACCATGCCAGTCGCAAAAATGCAAATCCCAGGGACAGTCGCAAATCGCCGACCGAACCGATCCATCATAAATCCAGCAATTGGAAACATCGACATGTCTACCGCTGAGGATATCATGACGACCGATCGGACTTGCTGTGTGCTTAATCCTACAATCTCATCAGCATAGAGTGGGATAATGATATGACACCCGCGGCGCAGCGTTTGGACACATACCTGCCCTACCCCTGCTGTAGCGAGCAGTCGTGCATGTTGGCGCGATATCTGAAGTAGGTGTTTCAGGTAGGGAACTTTCCTATCAGCCGTTTGACGCGTACCGCGACGCGTCTCAGGAATAAAAAAGATACAAAGAAAGAAGTTCAGTACCACAATACCAGCATAGATAAAAAAGGGAAGCCGGAGGTTCACGCCGAGGAAGATAGAACAAAACTGCCCTGCAAACGTCCCCATCCGGTTTACACCGCCAAACAGCGCGATCGCTCTCCCGCGATTCGCCATCGGAATGACATCCGTCATGTAGGCATGCCGTGCAAGCATCCACAACGCATTTCCGACACCGCCAATCAGTTGTGCACCGATGAGTTGAACGAAACTGCTCGCCATCCCCATACCAACGGTTGACAACCCTATCATCACCAGACCGAGCAACATCGAGGGCTTGCGACCGAGTCGCTCCACCAAAATACCCGCCGGTACATTTCCGAGCACACCCACAGCGAGAACAACTGTTGTCAATGTATAGGATAACTCAAACGATTTGACGTAAATCGAGAGCGTTGGGGAAACAATACCGCCTCCTGTTGCCAATAGAAACGCAGGAATATAGATAGGAAGAATCAGCGAGACTCGGCTAAATTTGCGTGTATTCAATTTTGGACAACTTTCAGCGCAGATAACTTTTTAGCACGCTTTATTTTTTGAAGACAGAGGACAGGGCATCCTCATAGCATGTATAGGTAGCATCATCAAACAATATGAACTGAATAATTGCTAGCGCAGCGTCGGTCTGTTCCACAAATGCTTCAATCGCAGTCAGTGCAACAACTGCCGCTTTCTCTGTTGGGTAGCCATAGATACCGGTGCTAATAGATGGAAACGCAACGCTCTGAATACTGTTTTCTACAGCAAGCCGAAGGCTTGATTGATAACAACTCGCAAGCAGTTCCGCTTCACCTGAATTGCCGCCTTCCCACACGGGTCCGGCTGTGTGAATCACATACTTCGCAGGTAGGTTACCACCAGTGGTAATGACCGCTTTACCGGTAGGACAACCTCCCTCGCGTTTGCGGATTTCCGCGCAGGCTTGTTCTATTTGATCACCGCCAGCACGCCGTATTGCCCCATCTACGCCACCGCCGCCGATAAGTTGGCTATTCGCCGCATTTACGATAGCATCAACATCGGCTTTGGTTATATCGCCTTGTATCAGTTCCAAGTCTGTTTGTCGTATCTGTGTTTTCATAAACGATCTCCTGATCTTTACCGATTTCTCTGAATGAAACCCGCCTTGTGGAGTTCTTGTAAAATAAAAGATTCTACGGGCGTATCACTTTTGAGTTGGGCATAGTTAATCGCTTGGTCGGTACAGAAGCGTTGCAAGGTCTCACAAAATATCTGCTGTTGTGCTTGGTATTGCGCAAGGGTTTCAGCATTAATTGTGACGGCTTTCGTTTCACCTGTTTCAGCATCTTCCACCAACCAATCGCCACCCGCAATTGTGCTTTCCAAGTGTGTTTGTGGATCCATTTCTTCTGGACTTATCAAATGGATGGCTGTGATAGAGAACCCGCGTCCCGAGAGTAATTTGAAGCCATTCGCGTAACCGCCCAGTTCCAAAAAATCTGAAAGTATAACAACCATACTCGGGCGTCGTTGGTACATCGGGAGCTGCTTGAAACATTCCTTCAACCGTGTTTGTCCGGATGCAGCGATTCCGTCAAGTGCTTTCGTCAAACGTTGGAACTGAGATTTACCTGATGTCGGTGGCAGTATTGGCAAAAGGCGTTCGCTGCAAGTGTAGACTGCAACGCTGTCAGCATGTGCCAAGGCGATGTAACCTAATGCGGCGGCAATCTGTTTCGCACATATCAATTTAGTGGGAGAACCGAATTCCATGGAACCGCTATTATCAATAAGAAGTACGAGGGGGAGCCCTTCATCAGTATGGAAAAGTTTGATGAAAAGTCTATCTAAACGGGCATAAATATTCCAATCAACATGTCGCAGGTCATCGCCGGGTTCGTAAACACGATAATCGGCAAATTCCATACCAGCACCGCGATTGAGACTTCGCCGTTCGCCTCTGAATTTCCCGCGGAACGCATGTTTTGCACGAATATAGAAAGGGTCAAGTTGTTTCAGGAATTGTGGTGTAAGAAGCATCGTTACAAGTATTCGGGATAGCAGAGAAACTGGTAAAGAAGGTGCGAAAATCTCGGCTTATAATTAGGTCAATAGTGTAGCACAGCGTGTCAAAAAAACGCAAGAATTTTTCATATTTAATTTGACATGCGCGAAAAAATGATGTATAATTTAAAAACTAAAAAGTGGTATTTAAAGAGCATTTTGGGGGCGCGTATTATACCTTTTGCTGGCGTTTCTAACAGCCGCCGAACTGCTTGTCAATCTATACCACGTATGCCTTTCGGGGCGTAGCGCAGCCCGGCTAGCGCGTCTGCTTTGGGAGCAGAAGGTCGGAGGTTCGAATCCTCTCGCCCCGATCCAAAAAAGAATCGTAACACACGCGCCTATAGCTCAATTGGATAGAGCAACGGACTTCTAATCCGTAGGTTGCAGGTTCGACTCCTGCTAGGCGTACTTTTTATATCTGACGCACGGCAAAATCAATCTGGTGGATGTAGCTCAGGGGCAGAGCGCTTGACTGTGGATCAAGAGGGCGTGGGTTCAAATCCCATCATCCACCCTCATGAGCGTCCGTAGTTCAATGGATAGAGCAATAGTCTTCGGAACTATAAGTTGGGGGTTCGAATCCCTCCGGACGCGTATATCTCTGGCATATTGAATGCGTGGCTTAGGGCGCGCAACGGCAATTAGCGAGTGGGTGCTGACAAGACTCATCTACAATTCAGGGCGACGAGCAACGCGCCGTTAGCTCAATCGGCAGAGCATCTGACTCTTAATCAGGCGGTTGAAGGTTCGATTCCTTCACGGCGCATCAATAATATGATACACAGAATTTGGGCGGGTGCTGGAATTGGTAGACAGGATAGACTTAGGATCTATTGGGGTTACGCCTCGTGAGGGTTCAAGTCCCTCCTCGCCCATAGTCGTACTTCAAGGGGAGTAGGGACCAGTAAAATTGATTGCCCTAACGAAAATCAGATGTAAGGTATCCTTGTTTTGGATACCCAGCATGAGGATAAAAGTTTGAGAGTTCAAATCGAAAGGTTAGACACCACGAGAGTCCGTCTGGACATAGAGGTTCCTGCTGAAGACGTTAATGCAGCATTAGAGGAAACTTATGACGCATTGCGCACCCAAGTCTCCATCCCGGGGTTCCGGAAGGGACGTGTACCTGTAACAATCCTGAAATCAAGATTCCCGGATTACCTCAATAGTGAGGCTGCCCGTTATCTCATCGCCCCTGCCTATGAAGACGCCATTCAAAGAGAAAAACTCAACCCACTCTCCCAACCAACCTTTGCACCGCCTCTCAACGAATTGCAAGTTAAGGAAAACGAACCCCTCCTGTTTTCAGCTACAGTTGATATACGACCCAACATAAGCCTCCCATCTTACGAAGAACTTGAAACCGATAAAAATCCGGTTGATGTGCCGCGCGAAGATGTTGACGTCTATATTACACGACTGCAGGCGCAATCAGCAACCTATGAACCGCTTGACGTTGAACGTCCTGTTGAAGAGAAAGATTGTGTCCGTGTGGATTGGGAATGTTTACGCAATGGTGAACGCATTGATGATGAATCAAGAAAAGATGTCGATGTGGAACTCGGCATTAAGGCTTTACATGAGAAACTTGAACAGGTATTGATTGGCATGCAAATTGGCGAGACAAAATCCGTGGATATCGATTTTCCACAAGAACACCCGAACACCGAACTTACCGGGCAATCCGTTCAATATGAAGTCACATTGCACGCAATTACGCAGAAGCATCTTCCGCCCTTAGATGATGAGTTTGCAAAAGACTTGGGGTATGAAAACTATTCTCAACTTTTCGGTGTGATATGGAACAATCTCGTTGAGGAAGAGACAAGTATACAAGTTGATAAGCAGAAGGCAGAATTGTTGGAACAACTCATTGAAAAAACCGATATTGCCATCCCCGAACCGTTGGTCGATCAATACGTACAACAGACACTTCAGAACGTTAAACAGCAATTGGCAAACGAGCAGAAAACACCTGAAGCCGCTGGAATTGATATGGAGACCCTGCCTGATGAGCTGCGGCGAGATGTTGTCCAGCAAACGAAGCAGTCATGGATCTTCGATACTATTGCTGAGGCAGAAAATATCTATGTATCTGACGATGAATTGGAATATGAAATCCGCCGTGCCGCTGAACAGCAAAATCGAGACGCTCAAAAATATGCTAAGCTCTTGAAATCGAGCAATCGATTGGAAGATTTTCGCGGCCAACTCCAACAAGAAAAAATCTATCAGTTCCTCATTCAGCGTGCATCTGCTAAACAATCACTCATAATTACCTGAAGAGAAGTTAACAGTTTCCAGTTAAGAGAGTGTTCTGATTCTCCAAAGCCTCTTTTCTGGTAACTGGCCACTGGTTACTGGTAACTGAAAAACTATGAATCTTGTACCTATCGTCGTTGAACAAACCAGCCGAGGTGAACGGTCATACGATATTTATTCTCGTCTACTCGAAGATCGGATTATCATGATCGGAACACCGATTGATGATGATATTACTGCGAATATTGTAACAGCACAGATGCTCTTTCTTGAGGGGAAGGACCCGGATGCAGATATTATCCTCTATCTTAACACACCCGGAGGGTCTGTTTCCGCCGGTTTGGCAATCTACGATACAATGCGGTACATCAAAGCAGATGTGCAGACTTGGTGTTTAGGGAGAGCGTATAGTATGGGGGCAATCTTGCTCGCTGCCGGCGCGCAAGGCAAACGTTACGCGTTGCCGCATGCAAAAGCTCTTATCCACCAACCGATGGCAAGTGGTATTGGCGGCCAAGCTTCCGATATTAGCATTCATGCCAAAGAAATTTTACACGAGCGGGATCGGCTTTATGCTATTTTAGCCGAACACACCGATCAGGATATTGAAAAAATTGCTACCGATGCGGATCGTGATTTTTATATGACTGCCGACGAAGCATTGGAATATGGTCTTGTTGACCATGTTGTCGCACAACGTGCCACAGAGTAGAGCGTTATCAGCGTTAGAATTATCAGTTGAGGGCGTTGCGGAAAAACAATTAACTGGACTGCCACAGATAGGTGCTTGACTGAAAATTGATAGCCGATAACTACCAAAAAAGGAGAAGCCGCTATGTCAGAATCTGCCCATAGGGAAGTGTCCTGTTCTTTCTGTCAGCAGGACAGCACACAAGTCCGCCTCCGACTCCTTCAGGGTAGGGAGGCAAATATTTGTGTTGAATGTATTGTCCGCCTATCAGCATCTACAGCGGATACTGCTACATGCACATTTTGTCGGCGTGATAATACTCACATTGAGAAACTTTTTAATGGACTTGAGGCAAATATCTGTGAGAGGTGTCTCTCTGAATGTATTGATCTTTGTAATGACATTCTTAATCGCAACCCAGATGGTAGCCTTGATTTCTCCCTGGAAGCCTTTGAGGAAACGGAGGGTTCACAGGAACAGTCTAAACTTGAAGGAGGCCAACGGAAACCGCAGCAGACGCGCGCACAGAATGATCGTGGACAAACGGGGACCGAAAGAAGCACAGCAAACCCGGAAGCAAAAGATGATAGTAGGACACTCGCTGAGCCGCCTTCACCGGAAGAGATTAAAGCAAAACTTGATGAATATGTAATAGGTCAAGAACACGCCAAAAAGACATTATCTGTCGCCGTCTATACACACTACAAACGTTTGCATCATGGGGACACAACTGATGATGTTGAATTAGACAAGAGCAACATACTACTCATCGGTCCCACAGGCACAGGAAAAACACTCCTCGCCCAAACACTCGCTAAGGTTTTGGATGTCCCTTTCGCTATCACCGACGCTACAACGTTGACCGAAGCAGGATATGTCGGTGAAGATGTCGAAAATATTATCTTGAAACTGGTGCAAGCAGCGGATGGCGATGTCGCACGTGCTGAAAAAGGTATTATCTATATTGATGAAATCGATAAAATTACGCGGAAATCCGAAAATCCATCCATTACTCGCGATGTATCTGGCGAAGGTGTTCAGCAGGCGTTGCTCAAAATTCTTGAAGGAACAACAGCAAACGTTCCGCCACGTGGCGGCAGGAAACACCCGCATCAAGAGATGATTGAGGTAAATACTAAAAAGGTATTATTCATCTGTGGTGGAACCTTTATTAGCTTAGATAAAGCGATTAAAGATAGACTCGGAAAGCAGAGTATCGGTTTCGGTTCGCCTATTCAACCGAAAAGCGAGACAAAAATTCACGAAATCCTTGCACAGGTAACACCAAAAGATCTCATTAAATACGGATTTATACCAGAGTTAATCGGACGACTCCCTGTCGTTACAACGCTACATGAATTAGACGCGTCCGCACTGGTCCGTATCCTCACAGAACCGAAAAACGCCCTCGTCAAACAATATCAACATCTTTTGGCTTATGAAGGCGTACAATTCCAAGCGACCGACGCAGCCTTAGTTGCTATTGCAGACGAAGTCATTGAACGCGAAACAGGCGCGCGCGGATTAAGAGCCGTCTTTGAAAAGATTATGCTCGAAACTCTCTATCGGCTTCCATCGCTTGACGATGTTGAAACATGCCAGATTACTGAGGATTCCGTGCGCAACAGTGAACCACCAGAACTCACTTATAGAAAATCTGAAGAACTTAAGACTGCTTAGCCACATATTTGTAAATGAGCCGTTTGCCTCTTTGGCAAAATCAATACATTCGATTCCCAGATAGAAGGTGCTGTCTGCATTTTCTTTAGGGGTAGTTTTAAATCCCTTGTGAACAGCAATGCAGATTTTCACAGCACATTGAAATCTAAAAATGCCGGGATTTGATGCCTGGCACTGGAACCAAAACTATGAATTCGACAGCAACAAAAGAACACGGAACCGTAAGTTTGCCAGTCATTGATTTGCCTCTGGATTTCGATAGGTATTCGCCTTTCCCAAAGACGAAATCTTTTTTAATTGCCACCCGTAAGATGGGAATCCAGGCGACTCATGCCGCACTCGAGTCAAATCAGCGGATACTCCTCCTCCACCAAAACGTGGCGTTAGAGGAGGGAGAAGATGTTTCACCTGAACATCTACACACCATTGGTGCTGTCGCACATATTATCGAATCGTATGAACCGGGTGACGACACTATCCGCATCGCCGTTGCTGTAGAACACCGCGCGATTGTCCTCCGCTATACAAAGGCTGCCAATTTTTTGCAAGCAGACGTGCAAATTGTCCATGAGGAGATCGGGTTAGCAGATGCCGCTGGATCTCTCGTTAAAGAAGCAAAGAAACTTTTCAATGAGTACGCAAAAACACGGCAAAAGGAGCAAGGACGCAGCTCACAACAACCGCATGTTTTGACCTTGGAAGAAGTCAAACGGGCTATTAAAGAGCAGGATGAACCTGGTCCCCTCGCGGATATCATCGCTGGATTTCTTGACCTCAATGTTACAGAACGCCAAGGTGTTATTGACGAATTTAACCCTATTAAACGGCTGCAACTTGTCATCCAACTTTTGAACGAGGCGTTGGAGCAGAACGAACTTCGAGATGATATTCACAACCAAGTTCGTGAATCCGTCCAAAAAACACATCGTGAATTCTACCTTCAGGAACAGATGAAGGTCATACAGAAGGAACTCGGTAGAGATGAGATCGCCGAAGTTGATGAACTCCGAGAACAGGTAAAAAATGCGGAAATGTCTGAAGAGGCGGAAGAAAAGGCTCTCAAGGAACTGGATCGACTCGCACAAATACCCCCGCAATCCGCTGAATCTGGCGTCATCCGTACCTATGTTGATTGGATACTCTCACTCCCTTGGAAAGAGAGTACCGAGCATCAACTCCAGCTTCCCGAAGCCCAGCGAATACTTGACGAAGACCACTACGGTTTGGAAAAACCAAAAGAGAATGTCCTCGAATACCTCGCTGTTTTACAACTCGTCAAACATCTTAAGGGACCCATTATCTGTCTCGTCGGACCGCCGGGCGTAGGAAAAACATCTCTCGGCAAATCGATCGCTCGCGCAACAGGTAGAAAATTCGTCAGAATGTCGCTTGGCGGCGTTCGTGATGAAGCAGAAATCCGTGGACACAGACGTACCTATATTGGCTCAATTCCCGGACGGATCATCCAAGGACTCCGCGACGTGAAATCGAAAAACCCGCTCTTCCTGCTTGATGAGATCGATAAACTCAGCTCGGATTTCCGAGGCGATCCCGCCTCTGCACTTCTTGAGGTCTTAGACCCTGAGCAGAATTCCACGTTCCGCGACCATTACATGGATATTGCCTTCGACCTCTCCGATGTCATGTTTATCACAACCGCTAACACGCGCGTTACGATCCCACCTGCACTCCAAGACAGAATGGAAATCATTGAATTGCCGGGATATACCGATTTCGAGAAGCATAATATCATGACCTTTACGCCGAATGGACTCATCCCCAAGCAGCTCGAACGCCATGGGCTGTCAGACGACAATATTACCTTCACAGATGAAGCCATCTACGAGATGATACATAAATATACGCGCGAGGCGGGGGTGCGAAACTTAGAACGCACAATCACTACTGTCATGCGGAAGATCGCCAGAGAGATTGTTACTGAAGAGACACCAGATCTCAATATTGAAGTGACACCGGAGAATTTAAGCGACTATCTTGGACCCGCGAAGTGGACGCGCACTAAAGCCGAAGAGCGCGATGAAATCGGTGTCGCTACAGGGATGGTATGGACGCAAATCGGGGGCGACATCGTTTCCGTTGAAGCAACGACGATGCAGGGAGAAGGTAAACTGAATATGACTGGACAACTTCAGGAAGTTATGCGTGAATCTGTCCAGACCGGTGTTGCCTATATCCGTTCCCGTGCTGAATTCTTCGGGCTTCCTGACAAGCAGTTCGAGCAGCAGGATATTCATATCCACATTCCAGAAGGCGCAGTTCCGAAAGACGGTCCGTCCGCCGGAATTACCGTCGCAACTGCGATCCTCTCTACGTTAACAGGTAAATCTGTTCGGAAAGACATCGCTATGACTGGCGAAATTACGCTCCGTGGTAGAGTCCTGCCGATCGGCGGTTTAAAAGAGAAAGCACTCGCGGCTTACCGGAACGGTATCTTTGACATCATCATTCCTGTCGACAACGAGAAAGATGAAGTTGACATCCCTACAGAGATTCGTGAAGGGATTCGTTTCCATAAAGTCAATGATATGATGGAGGTATTGGAATTGGCACTGACAGAACCGATCGTGGATCCCGAAGTTCCTGTAGAAATGCCAGTCGCCTCCCAACCAGCTGTGTAGAATAGTTATAAGTTATAAGTGGTAGGTTAAGAAGTCCGTAAAGTTACTCTCACTGTGAGGCATTCGTGACTTTAGCACACTTTACTTATAACTTATAACCTCTTAACTTATAACCTTAAAAAATGCGATTAGACAAATTCCTGCAGATCAGCCGCCTCGTAAAGCGGCGAACGATTGCGAACACCCTTTGTGGGAAAGGCGCAGTGAGTGTCAATGGACACGTCGCAAAAGCCGGGAAGATGCTTTCCATAGGCGATGTGATTCGCATGCCCGGAACATCAACACCTAAGGCTGAGCATTTAAACGACAGCGCTTTGCTTTCAACAGGTCTTGAGGATCCTCCTGAGGCTGAGTATGAGGTTCTTGAACTACCCACCGGAAACGTTTCACGCGCGCGGGCTCCAACGCTTTACCGTCAACTAAACCGGTAGCCATTTAAACGACAGCGCTTCGCTTTCCCAATCGGGATCGCATCCGTTCAATTTTTCCGAATCAAGTTTCTGATGAAGAAACACAGCCTGTATTTAAACGACAGCGCTTTGCTTTCTCACTGCGAAGCAGCCGTAGAGAAATCTACGACGTTGAAAACTAAGTGCTGCGTTTAAACGTGAAAACCACCACTCTACCTAACCGAACTGCAAAGTAATTTAAAAAATGACCCGCAAAGAGTTCCAGACCCAATGCAGAGATGCCATGCCCCGATCAGGTACTACAATTGTTGAAAATAGACCGAAAATTGGTATAACGATGGGGGATGCAGCGGGCATCGGTCCCGAAATCATTATCAAGGCACTGACACACGAAAGCATATATTCAATGTGCCAGCCGATTGTGATCGGGAGTCCTGCTATTCTTCAGGATGCTTGTCAGTTTATACCCTCCAATGCACCGCAGCTAAAAATTAATACCATCAAGACCTTGGGGCAAGCAAAGGCAATACATGGAACAATTGATGTACTTGAAATATCTTCAGTCTCCCCTGAAGATATTTCCTTAGGCACCATAGATCTTCACGCCGGTGCTGCTGCTGTCAAAGCGATAAAGGTAGCCACACGTCTCGCGATGCACGGTGAACTTGATGCCATCACGACTGCACCAATATGTAAAGCTGCCATAAATCGAGCGGGAACCCCGTATCCGGGACACACGGAAATGCTCGCCGCATTTACCAACACGCCTGACGCAGTGATGATGCTTTGTACACGTGAGGCATTGACCCCCGAAAGCGAAATGCTGTCGTTTAAAAGCGAAGCACTGTCGTTTAAAATTAACAATAACAGCGCCGCTTTCGCAGTCTCTTTTGTGACCAATCACATTCCATTGGCTGACGTGCCAAAACACCTCTCTGTCCAAAGGATTATGAAAGTTATCCGTATCACGCAACAAGCATTGATCCGCTGTGGTATCTCTGAACCTCGACTCGTTGTTGCTGGATTGAATCCTCATGCGGGTGAAGAGGGTATGTTCGGGGAAGAAGAGGCGCGTTTTATCTGTCCTGCCATCACACAAGCACAAGCACAAACAGAGTTGCCAATAGAGGGTCCGCTTCCTGCTGATGTGCTTTTTGCCAAAGCGAATCAAGGCGAATGGCATGCTGTTATCGCTATGTATCACGACCAAGGTAATATCCCAATAAAACTTCTCAGCTTTGGAGAACTTGTAAATGTTACCTTAGGCTTACCAATAATCCGTACCAGCGTAGACCATGGCACAGCATTTGATATAGCCGGTAAAGGGATCGCTAACGAAACCAGTCTGATGGCGGCACTAAACTGTGCTTCCCAGCTCGCAATTTTTTGAAAATTGGGTTTTTATATTTATAGATAGTTGTCAGTAACCAGTAACCAGTAACCAGTTAAGAGGGAAATCTGATCTATTAGGTCTTTCTCTTAACTGGAAACTGGAAGGCGTACTCGCCGTACTGGAAACTGGTTACTTGAAAAGAACAGATCCGCCTGATTAACCGCAAGGAAATGCAAAAAATGAAAAAGAGGCACATTTTTTTATTTTTAACCCTTATACTCCCTATTCTGCCAACACTGACTGCTGTGGGTCAAACATATCCGGGAATCTCCTCCGTTACTGCAAACGAGCAGTCACCGCTCCAGGTGCTTACGACGACAGCAGATGCTTTTACAGCACGCTTCACCCTGCCAGAACTTAAGATAACGACCCATTTAAACGACAGCGCTTCGCTTTCTGATGCTACAGCGGACAATACTATAGATATAGGAATCGAGATTCATTTTGCGGGCGCGGATTGGACCCTTGACGTAGGCAAACCGCGCCTGCCGATCTATACACAACGCATTGGCATCCCTACAGTCGGGACACCAGTTGTTACGATCATTCAAGCGCGTTCGGAAACCAAGACGATTGAAAATGTGCGTGTCACACCTGATGATCCGATTTTTCCAACGCAGGTCTCAGCGAACGCCCCGCGCTTACAAAAATTCTATCCCACACAACTTGTAGAGGCTATTCCTCGCGGCTTTGTAAGAGATCAGCGTATCGGCAGTCTACAAATCAACCCGGTGCAATATAATCCATCAACAAAGCAATTAAAAATCTTCGCATCTGTGACGTTTCAAGTCCACTTTCCGGGTGCTGCAACTGCTGGTGGCACTATTCCTGCTGCACCCTCCTCTTTCCGAGAGTCATCGCGCGTTTTTGAGGACCTATTCCAAGGAACATTGTGGAATTACGAGCAAGCAAAGCCGTGGCGGAAACAGCGTCAAACGCTTTACGGCGGTATTATGGACGGAAACCGGGCACCCGGAGCACCAACACCAATAACGGCCAACACGCGCCGCTTTAAAATTTCTATCATCAAAACAGGCTTATATAGTATCACCTATAACAACATCAGGGCTTACACCGGCATTGAACCAGAAAGTATAAATCTTGACACGCTTCAATTGAAGAGCGGCGGAAAGAAACAGGGCATCTACATTTTTGATGAGAATGAGAACAATACGCTTGACCCTGGCGAACAAATTATCTTTTACGGGCGCGCGTTAGCAGACAACAAGTTTACCGACACAAACGTCTACTGGCTGCGTTTCGGCTTGGTTGGAGAACCGGCTGTAGGGCTTGAAGCATCCCGTGTAGAGACACGAGACGTAACACCAGTGAAAAATTTGGTGACACCCAAAGCCTTTTTAACACGCACCCGTTTTGAAGAGAATCGCCATCATGATGTCTTGGACGGCAATGACGTTAAATCGGAACTCGCAGACCACTATTTCGCTGCTGCCTTCCGTGGCAGAGAGATTAAAAATTTTGATATAGAACTGCCTAATGCAGCGCCGCGGCTTCAAATTGACGGCAAGGCAACCTTGCGTATCAAATTTCAAGGTGCCTCTCGCAAGGGCAACGCGCGCCACAAAGTAAGTATCAGCTTCAACAACTTCCAACTCGGTAGAGCTGAGGAGTGGAAACGTCAAACTTCTCACCTTGTAACCCGCGATATCTCACACGATCGTATCTTTAACGACCACAAGAACCTTATGGTCATTCGGGCACTTGATATAAACAATACACCCCCAGGATCCTACGACTTTTATCTCGATTGGTATGAACTTGATTATTGGCGGGACTTTCGGGCAGAGGCAAACCGCCTTGAATTTAATACTAACACTGAACCGCGCAACCGTGGTCAAGTTCAGTACCGAGTCGAAAATATTTTTAGTGAAACAATAGACGTCTATCAGCTGGATGAAAATGGCATTAACAGCAAACTCATTGGTGGGAAAGTTTCCAGAACCGGTGCCAGTCATCAGATACGCTTTGAAGATACCGTCAATCAGCATACGCGCTATTTTGTACTCAGTCGTGGCGCCTATCGTAGCATCAACGCGCTCGTCTCAGTACCACCCACCCCTTTAAGAAACCCCGCTAACCAAGTCGACTATATCGCCATTACACACTCGAACTTCGCTGAGAGTATTGAACCGCTCGTCGAATTCCGGCGCTCGCAAGGCTTAACAACTATGATTGTTGATATTGATGACATTTACAATGAATTTAGCGACGGTCTCTTCAATCCTTTCGCAATCCAAAAGTTCCTACGGTATGCCTATAACAATTGGCAGCAGCCCGCACCGACCTATGTTCTCCTTGTGGGTGATGCGCACTACGATTACAAAAGAGCCACAGTAGAGACTCACCGGCGAGAGTTTGGCACCATCTATAACCTTTATCCGATCTTCGTACCGACGTACCATGGGTGGTCACCGGAAAGTGGTGAAACTGCTATGGACCAGCGTTTTGTCAATGTGAGTGGAGACGACGCATTGCCCGACATGCTTATCGGAAGGCTCTCGGTGCAAACCTCTGAAGCCCTTGACGGGATAGTTGAAAAAATTATCAACTATGAAAAGAACCTTCAGACAGGATTGTGGCAAGGCACTTTAATCCAAGTAGCAGACGACAATACAGATAAACCGTCTGATGGCGTCTTTGAGGAATCACGTGACGAGCTGGTAGAAGAAGCGATTATACCTTTCGGATATGACACTCGCCAAATCTACCTCCGAAAGATTAAAAGTCCTGAACTCACACGTTCAACGATCCGGTCCGCAATCAATAAAGGGGCACTTGCGATTGAGTACGCGGGGCACGGTGGCATCCAGACCTGGGCGGATGAGTCTATTTTCCGCATTGAAGATGTCGTCAATTTGCGAAACCAACACTTGCCTTTTGTCATCACAACGACCTGTCTCAATGGGCAGTTTGATAAACCACAACAAACTGGAAATTTTTGCCTCAGCGAGCAATTTTTGTTCGGAAAATACGGTGCGATCGCAACACTCTCTGCAACTCGGTTAACCTACGGCGCAGCGAATGCTGAGTTTGATAAAGACTTCTTTGAAGCCTTTTTCCGTGTAGCGCAGGCATCGCCAGAAATCGCAAACAAAAGTATCCCCTTATCCCCAACGATAGGACACATTATTGCTGAAGCAAAAATAAGTTTTATCAACCGGATTCGCAATCTGAGTTGGATTCCTGGTACCGAACAATACACACTTTTTGGCGACCCCGCATCCCGCCTTGCGCGTCCGCAGCTCAACGTAAAGGTCGAGTTGGAGCGCGTTGCACTCAGCAGTAAACACCAGATCGTTATGAAGGCAAATGAGGTAGGCGTCGTCCGAGAAAACGAAGTGCTGTCGTTTAAATCAGAAGCTGGAAACCCTAACAGCCTAAGTTTCACGCGTATAGCAGATTTTAGTACAGAAGCGTTCTCTGCTTTCGCAATTTTTTCAAATAATTTTGATGACAATCTACGCAATGATATTACGCGACGCACCGGCGGTAGAGTTTGGCAAGGCGAGTACGGCACTGTTCGGATTGATATTCCAAACAACGCACAGCCGGGGAAGGGTATTGCCCGAATCTTTGCTTTCGATGATACCCACGCCGCTATCGGAGGCACACAGTTCTGGATAGACACACCTGTCCTATACGACCTCCGAGAAACGCTGGACACGAAAATTACAGATACCCTCAATATCAGTGCCCTTGTCCTTGATGACAAAGGACCGGGCGGTATACGCAACATCAGGGCTATATGGGATAATACTGACGACTTTGTCGAGGTAACAACTCCCATGGTTCCAGCACGCACGCCACTTGGTGATGTTCCACCGGGTGGGCAGTGGTATGAAATTGAAACGCCTATCCTTCTCCCTAAAGGTGGCAGACAGATACGCTACCGGATTTTCATCACTGATAGTACAGGACACGAGGTCGTTATTCCCTCAAAACTCGAACGCAACATTGTTCGGGCACCCGAAGGACCGAATATTGCGATCGGTACAGACAAGATAGACAGAGCCCCAATTCGATATGTTTTTGATGAAAAGAAAAACGGTTTCCAACTCGTCGCTGAGTTAATCAATAATGGTGGTCGTCCCGTCATTGCTGATATTGAGGTTGTATTCGCCGCAGGAAACCCCGATCCAGATGGGGACCTTGTAGTTGATGAGGATGTGAATCTCCTTGGGACCGTGACCATCAAAACCACTGACTGGGCGGAGGGAACGTACGTGTGGCAACGCGCAACGGCTATCTTGGAACTCGATGCCCCGCTTAAGACAGGTGTCCACAAGATTTATGTCCTCGCAGACCCCGAAGATCCGACTATTGACGACGAAATTGGTGATGGGAAGGTCGAAGAAGCACGTCTCTTTGATAACAAGCAACATGTCTCTTTTATTGTCAACGATTTCAACTACAAATCACAGGAAGCGTTGACAGCCTTCAGCTTAGATAGGGTGTTCGACATCCATTTCCCAGCAAACGCGCTTGGAACTGAAACCCAAAATAGGGCAGGTATCCCACTCTCTGTTACCTCGCAATCTCCTATAGATCCGACTCAACCTGATCTTCAATTTGCTCCTATTCCCCGTGTCGCTGCACTTCGGCGCGGACTCATTCGACAAGGAACAGCAGTTGCACAATACTATGAAACCGCGTTTCGCACAGATACTGCAGTCCTCAAGAAACCCGTCAAGATCAAACTGCGTTTTGATGTGAGTGCTTTGCAAGACATCGTGCGGGAAGAAACCGAAATTCAACCTGACAATCCTGCATTTGAATATGAATTTAATGAGGTCACAAACCAGGTAGCAATTTATGCGTGGCAGACAAATTTGGCACCACGTGCGAAACAAGATGCCACGTCCGCACCTACTGAAGCAGCTGTTAATCTGTCTGCCTGGCGGCGCCTGCCTTCACAAATTGACTATACCCCTGAAGGCGATTTTCTGCTCGAAAATTATGTCACACCCACACAGATGGAAAATGCAAGCAAGCAAAAATTAGAAACCGATGCTATAACCATCAACTCGAATCTCACCCCTGCAGGCACTTGGATTATCATATTTCTTGATGCTCATGAATATGAGGTCTTTCTCAAACGGAAAGGTGAGCAACGGACTGAAATCGAAAAACTTGATCAAACCGGACAACTCGACAACCCGTTTAGAGTGGAGGTGTACGGCTTGGAATTGCGGATTCCGCGTCAAGAAAACCCATCAGCTGATGTTAATTATGCATTTGAATTTGCCGATATACTCGCTTTTAAGACCGACTATAATCCACAGGGCGATGTCATCCTTAAGGACACATGGAATGCAAATCTCGGCAACGGCACCGCAACCGTGAATAGCAGGCTCGGGCCCAAAGCGGAATTTGAAACAGGCGACTGGTTTGCCTTCTTTATTGACTCGACGCACTATGAACTTCGTGATGCAACAAATGAACCTGTCCATTTCCCTAACGGCGTCAAAGTCCATGGGCGGGTAAACGAACCGCTTTTCCTTAGCCATCTCGGTTTTGAAATCACCATCACCGCGAGTTCCGAAAAATTTGGGTTCGGCGATAAAGTTAAGTTCAGCAGTGCTCAGGTCGCTACGATTACAGCGGAAGCCGATGAACTCACACGATTTGCCCTCATGCGTAGCACTGATACCGAGCCACCTACCTTTAACCTCTGGGTAGACGGTATCCAACCACAGACCGGCAGCGTCATTCCACCGAGGCCCGAAGTCTCTATTGTTCTACAAGATGCAAACGGTGTTGATGCAGCATTTTTTACTTTTGATAAACGCAAAAATGACGGACCTTTTGAACCTATCACTGACTATGAACTCCGCACACAGAGTGGTATTGAAACAGTACCAATTGACTACCGACCGATCCTCTTCCCAGGCGAGTATACTTTCAATATCGGGGCACAAGATTTCAACCGGAACACTATCGGCGGCGATACTGGAACTGTCAGTTATCGGTTCTTTGTTATTGAGGAACCTGACGTTACACCACCCACTATTGAGATCGAGATCACAGATGATGCAAACGGACAACTTGATGCGTCTTTAACAAACGGCGCAGTACTCACAGAACAACCTAAATTCAAGGTTATCCTTACAGATGATAGTGCGCTTGATGAAACCACTTTTCAATTCAATTTTGGGAACGTGTTTGATACACCTGAACTTTTAGATCCAAGTAGCTACACCGCAACTTTCGATCCGAATGCCCCCGAGAACGCCGCTATCGCGTATGCCCCGAACCTCGCCAACGGGGAATATCAACTCCAGATTACCGCTGCAGATACCAGTGGGAATATAGGCGAACTTGTTACCTCTTTCACCTTAAATGAGAAAGTCACGCTCAGTGAGGTATTCAATGTCCCCAACCCGACGTATGATGGAAAAACCTTTTTCACCTATCACCTCGCGCAGGCACCGGATACTGTCACGATCAAAATTTATAGTGTCAATGGTAGACTTCTCCGGACGCTTAATGATGCCAGTGCAAATCGTGGCACCAACGAAACCGGTTGGGATGGCAGAGATGAAGGCGGGATACGGTGTGCCAATGGTGTATATCTCTATCGCGTCATTGCCCACACGGAAGAGAAAAAAATACAACAGGTGGGAAAACTCGCTATTTTACGTTGAGATGGTTATCGGTTCTCGGTTATCAGTTATCGGTTAAGAGGGAAACTTGATCTACAAAGTCTTTCTCTTAACTGACAACCGAAAGGATTTTTTGAAAAAAAATCCGTACTGATAACTGACAACTATTCTACTGTAAAGGTGAGTAATCTGTCGGTTCGATAATCTTGGAACCCGCCACATTTACCAGTGGACCGCCGACTTCTGTCAGGCGTTTCGCCGCTTGCCACTCTGGATCGGCGATAAAGGCATCCCACGCACGCTGATAGTGCCCCAGATCCTCAAACGCAAGCATATAGATAAGCTCTGTCGTCGTTGCCTCACCAATGGCGGTCTCCCAAAACCCGATAACCTTCATACCGTGCTTCTCAAACAGCGGAACGGTGATATTGGCAAATCGGTCATTCAGGCTCTTCATCTTCCCGGGTACAACTTGATACGTCCGTAATTCATAAATCATCTTTTTACTTTTCCTTGCGGTTCGGTAAATTGAAGTTACCAGTTTTAAACGACAGCGCTTCGCTTTCCAGTTAACAGTTACCAGAAAAGAGATATTGTGTTATCCGCCCACCTCTTAACTGGGCACTGGCGACTGTTAACTGTTAACTTCTAATCCGTATATCCAGCCCGGCCCGTTAGTTGGGCTTACGCGCTTTCTCTAAAGAATTTAAGTTCCCTGCAGCTCATTGAGACAAGTTAGCCATTCTAATCTATTCCTCACAGAATCCCGTATTTGTCATAAACTTCGCGCAGCGTCGCACCGGCTCGGAGCTCGTCGCGAGTGCGGTTCTCGCCGCTCACCTTTTCCAACGCGGCTTCAATCACTGTTGTTTCCACGGCTTTCGGGATAACAACAACCCCATCCGCGTCACCGAACACGATATCCCCAGGATTAACCGTGACACCGCCACATTCAATCGGAACGTTATATGCGACGACATCGCCGCGTCCGTTAGAGTCAACAGGCGACAATCCTGTCGTAAAGATTGGGAACCCCATCGCCAGGATTTGGCGCGCATCCCGGATAAATCCGTCAATGACAGCACCGCGCGCACCGCGCGCGAACGCCGCCGTTGAGAGGAGTTCACCCCAAAAGCAGATGCGGGTACTCCCGTTCGTCGAGCAAACAAGAACATCATCCTGTTTGAGGCTATCCACCGCCGCGATTTCCTGCTGATACGGTTCATCTGGAATCTCATACACCTCTACACAGAGCACTGGCATCGCACGACCCACCACAACTGTCTCCGGGTGAAGCGGGCGGATGGTGTGTCGCAGTGCCTGTTCACGGTAACCCGCTGCATCAAGTGCATCCGAAATCACAGCAGCGTATAACTGCTCTTTCATCATATCAAACAGTTCTGTATCGTTATCCCACTTTTTAATTTTACCTTGCGGTTCGGTAAGGCGAGTCTGAGTCTTAGCGTACCTTTCCGTATATCCGCCCTCCACTTCGTTACGGGCTGCTGAAATCCATCAAGCGTCTGCGCGTAATAGCGTGCAGCCCAAGTACCCCAAAATCAATAATTCTCGTAGCCGACTTCTTGGAGACGGGCTGCTTTCTCGGCAACACCGTCACTCAATTTCGCTTTATATGCCAACAGTTTTGACTCCAATTCGGGAAATTGGAGTGCCAGAATTTGGACAGCGAATAACCCAGCATTTCTTGCACCACCCGAACCGATCGCCATTGTTCCGACAGGAATGCCCGGAGGCATCTGGACCGTTGCATAGAGCGCGTCCACGCCATTAAGGGGACCACCGTCAATCGGCACACCGATAACGGGTAGCGTCGTATGCGCAGCGATGACACCCGCAAGATGTGCTGCACGTCCAGCACCAGCAATGATGACCTTGCCACCTTCTGCTTTAATCTTTTCTGTCCATGCCAGTGTCCGTTCCGGCGAACGATGCGCCGAGGAGATTGTTATCTCAAATGGAACTTCAAATTCCTCTAAAACCTTTGCGGCTTCCGCCATTTTTTCCAAATCAGAATCACTCCCCATCACAATACCAACAAGAGGAGTCTTTTGTTCTTGTAACGACATATCTGTATCTGTACCTCGTTTTGAAATAGTTATAAGTTATAAGTTATAAGTTATAAGTTACAAGAGATTTTTGATAATCCCGACACATCTTAACTTATAACTAACAACTATTAACTATTAACTAAAAATAATATGTGAATTTCTCTCAATAATCAAGGGTTCGGGACCGCCTGACGGAAATTGTGCTGCCCACTCGTTCGGATCGTAATCACGGGTGACGAAACAAGCGCGATGCACCGGCACCGCATGCTTCAATCCGATGCGTGTCGCCATTTTCACACATCCATCGTAGAACGGGAACTCCCCCTCAGTCGGATGGTTCGTCAAGAAACCGATGTCCGGTTTATGTACCGCTATCGCTGAAATGAGTGCGTCGTGTTCTGCGAAATTGTTGATCGGATCGCCACTGAAGTAAAGCACTACACCGTTGCTAACAATCACGTAGCCTAAGTGTGTGACATCAGGCGGTGCGATGTCAGCAGATGCGTCGCCTTCGGGCGGTTTCGCATAGACAGCATGAACGGTAAGCCCGTTAAGCGCGGTTGATTCTCCAGCACGGATCTCTGAGATGTTCGCTGAGGCAACCTCTGTTTCTGCGGAGATTTGGCGTACACTCTCTTCAGGTCCTACAAACCGCGTTGTGTTGGAAGTCTCCCAGATGCGGCGTATCGATTCTGGACAGGTGTGATCTCCGTGTGCGTGTGTCAAGAGAACAAAGTCCGTTGGAAGTGTTGATTCATCGAGTGGTGACTCAGTATGGATAAAACTCGCCGCAGATCGTTCCAACGGAAAATAGGGGTCAATTAGGACAATAGTGCCGTCAGAATCTTTCAACGCAAAACTGCTCTGTTCAAACCAATGGATAGCGATAGAACCATCCGGCACCTTCAATTCAACAAGTGGATGCATATTTTTTAACTTTCCTTGCGGTTCGGTCAGGCGTAATCCTGCTTCCCAATAAGAACCATTACATTACGGACTACGGTTTTTGGTGCTAATTTTCATCAGAACCCGATTTGGACATCGGACAAATCGGAGCAAAAACCCAATATTTAAAAAACTTTCTTTCTATAATACAATACCTTCGCCAAAAAGATTGACGAAATAGGGTAAATATCCTAAAGTTATAGGTGAACAAACCAAACTTAAAAGGATGTTTACCCATGTTAGAGATTGTATCATTATTTACTGTTTTCAGTCCACATTTATCAGCA